>JBEBXK010000100.1:0-3251 GCA_040391605.1 Vulgatibacter incomptus | reverse complement strand
TCTGGCGGAAGCGGCCCTGCTTGCCCTTGAGCATGTCGGAGAGCGACTTCAGCGGACGCTTGTTCGGGCCGGTGATGGTCTTGCCCCGGCGGCCGTTGTCGAAGAGCGCGTCCACCGCCTCCTGCAGCATCCGCTTCTCGTTGCGGATGATGATGTCGGGGGCGTTGAGCTCCTGGAGCCGCTTGAGGCGGTTGTTCCGGTTGATGACCCGGCGATAGAGGTCGTTGAGATCCGAGGTGGCGAAGCGGCCGCCGTCCAGGGGGACGAGGGGGCGCAGATCCGGCGGGATCACCGGGATTACGTCCAGCATCATCCACTCGGGCTTGTTGCCGGAGTCCTTGAAGGCCTCCATCACCTTGAGGCGCTTGGCGAGCTTCTTCCGCTTGGTCTCGGAGGTCGCCTCCCGCATCTCCTTGCGCAGCTCCTCACAGAGCGGCAGGACGTCGATCTTCTCGAGCAGCTTGCGGACGGCCTCGCCGCCCATCCCCGCGTCGAAGGCCTCGTCGCCGAGCTCCTCCTGGAGCTTGCGGTAGCGATCCTCGGAGAGGAGTTCGTTCACCTCCAGATCCGTGTTCTTCGGATCCGTGACGATGTAGGCCTCGCAGTACAGCACCCTCTCGAGGTCCTTCAGGGTGATGTCGAGGATGTTTCCGATCCGGCTCGGCAGCGACTTCAGGAACCAGATGTGAGCCACCGGCGTCGCCAGGGTGATGTGGCCCAGGCGCTCTCGACGCACCTTGGACTGGATCACCTCGACGCCGCACTTCTCACAGACCACGCCACGATGCTTCATGCGCTTGTACTTGCCGCAGTTGCATTCGTAGTCCTTCACGGGTCCGAAGATCTTGGCGCAGAAGAGCCCGTCGCGCTCCGGCTTGAAGGTCCGGTAGTTGATCGTCTCCGGCTTCTTAACCTCGCCGTGGCTCCACTGCCGGATGCGATCCGGGGAAGCGAGCGAGATGCGGATCGCCGAAAAAGAGAGCGGATCCTTCGGCTTCTCGAAGAAATTGAAGATGTCCTTCATGTTCCTACCTCCCAATGGGCGGCGCGCTCTGCCTTCCGGGCCTGCGCGCCCCCGGGGAAATCGATGGCGATCTAGTTGCGAGGCGAAAGCGGCGGCGCGTTGGAGGCGCCGCCGTCATCTCATCATCCGAGGGCCTTGCGTGGCGCCTCGGTCTCTTTTTCGCCCTCCACCTTCGGCGTGGCCTCGAGGAGCTCCACGTCGAGCCCGAGGCTCTGGAGCTCCTTGATCAACACGTTGAACGACTCCGGCAGACCGGACTCGAGGACGTTGTCTCCCTTGACGATGGCCTCGTACATCCGGGTGCGGCCGACCACGTCGTCGGACTTGACCGTGAGGAACTCCTGGAGCGAATACGCTGCTCCGTAGGCCTCCATCGCCCACACCTCCATCTCGCCGAGACGCTGGCCGCCGAACTGGGCCTTGCCGCCGAGAGGCTGCTGGGTGACGAGGGAGTATGGCCCGATGCTCCGGGCGTGGATCTTCTCGTCCACCAGGTGGTGAAGCTTGAGCATGTACATGATGCCCACCGTCACATCCTGGTCGAAGGGCTCGCCGGTGCGGCCGTCGAAGAGGATGCTCTGCCCGGAGCGGTCCAGGTTGGCCTGCTCGAGGAGGTCGAGGATCTCGCCCTCCACCCCGCCGTCGAAGACCGGGCTGCCCACGTGGATGCCGGGAGCCAGGCGCTTGCCCAGCTTGATCAGCTCCTCGTCAGCTAGCTCGTCCAGGAACGCTGCGAGCTCCTTGCCGGGGTAGGTCGCCTTCAGCTCCTTGCGGACTGCGGCGCCCCCGGCCTTCTCCGCCATCTCGGCGAGCTTCTGGCCCATGCCGCGAGCGGCCCAGCCCAGATGCGTCTCCATGATCTGCCCGATGTTCATCCGGGAGGGGACGCCCAGCGGGTTGAGGACGATGTCGACCGGGGTACCGTCGGCGAGGTACGGCAAATCCTCTTCGGGCAGGATCCGCGAGACCACGCCCTTGTTGCCGTGGCGCCCGGCCATCTTGTCGCCGACGCTGAGCTTCCTCTTGATGGCCACGTAGATCTTGACCATCTTGATGACGCCGGGCGGCAGCTCATCACCCTTCTTCAGCCGCGCGATCTTCTCGCCGAAGACGAGCTTGATCACCTCGCGCTGCTCCTCGAAGGAGGCCACGACCTTGCGGACCTGCTCCTCGGTGCCGTCGGTGACGATCTCCGGCCAGTACTTCTGCGGGACCTGGGCGAGGCTCTCCTTGGAGAGGGTGGTCCCCTTCTCCAGGAGGGTCACGCCCTTATCGTCCACCAGCTTGGCCTTGGTGACCTTGCCCGAGTACATCCGCGCGATCTTCTGGTAGGCGGAGTCGCGGATGATCTTGATCTCGTCGTTCTGATCCTTGAGGAGCTTCGCTTCCTCGGTGGCTTCGATCTCCTTGGCGCGCTCGTCCTTGTCCACGCCCTTGCGGGAGAAGACCTTGGCGTTGATCACCGTGCCCACCACGCCAGGGGGTACGCGGAGCGAGCTGTCCCGGACGTCGCCGGCCTTCTCGCCGAAGATCGCCCGGAGGAGCTTCTCTTCTGGGGAGAGCTGGGTCTCGCCCTTCGGCGTGATCTTGCCCACCAGCACATCACCCGGCTGCACCTCGGCGCCGATGCGGATGATACCCGCGTCGTCCAGATCCTTGAGGGCCTCCTCGCCGACGTTGGGGATGTCGCGGGTGATCTCCTCCTTGCCGAGCTTGGTGTCTCGCGAGATGCACTCGAACTCCTCGATGTGGATCGAGGTGAAGAGGTCATCCTTGGAGATCCGCTCGGAGAGCAGGATCGAGTCCTCGAAGTTGTAGCCCTGCCACGGCATGAAGGCGACGACGACGTTCTGGCCCAGGGCCAGCTCGCCGGTCTCGGTGGCGGGGCCGTCGGCGAGGACGTCGCCCCTGCGGACCCTGTCGCCCTTGCGGACGATCGGCTTCTGGTTGATGCAGGTGTTCTGGTTGGAGCGCGTGTACTTGATGAGGTTGTAGATGTCGACCTCGGAGCCCACGTCGGTCACCGAGGCGGGGACGTCCGCCTTCACCACGATGCGGCCGGCGTCCACCGACTCCACCGTGCCGTCGCGCTTGGCCACGGCGCAGACGCCGGAGTCGCGGGCGACCGTGCCCTCGATCCCCGTGCCGACCAGCGGCGCGTGGGTGCGCAGGAGCGGCACCGCCTGGCGCTGCATGTTCGAGCCCATCAGCGCGCGGTTGGCGTCGT
>JBEBXK010000099.1:0-3544 GCA_040391605.1 Vulgatibacter incomptus | reverse complement strand
CCGTCCTCCCCACCGACGCCACCGGTGCCGTCCTCCCCACCGACGCCACCGGTGCCGTCCTCTCCCCCGACGCCACCCGTGCCGCCCTCTCCGCCGACGCCACCCGCACCGCCGATGCCGCCCTCCCCACCAACGCCGCCGATGCCGCCCTCCCCACCAACGCCGCCGATGCCGCCCTCCCCTCCAACGCCACCGGAGCCCCCTTCTCCTCCGAAGCCACCGCTTCCTCCTTCGCCCCCGGTGCCCCCGCTCGCAGCGGATCCCCCGCTCCCCCCCGGTCCTGCGGCCTTCTCCGATCCACATGCCGATGCGGCAGCCAGGAGAACTAGCGCGACAAGCACCTCCATCCCTGGAATACGGTTCCAGGGAAAGAATCGGTCTCTGGAAACGACGTTCAGCTCTCTCATGCCGCGCTCTCTCTCAAGTTGGATTGTTCGGGGCCAAACAATCCCGCGGCAACTCCGTTGTCAACTTCAACCAATGGCGGCCTTACGCGAGCGCAGGCGAACCGAGATCGAGGAAATCGAGCGGACCAACTGCCCTCATCCGCTAGCTCATTGAGCGCGGGCGTTGGGTAGGGGAGGCTCGTAAGAAGAGCGATCGGCAGCGGATGGGACGGGCGGCATCGGCGGTCCGGGTGGAGGGAAGGGGGCACGGGCTATCGCGGGTCGTCGGGGAGTCAGCGGCCGGCGGAGAGCGCGCGGGCGGTGGTGATCACGTGGTGGGCGGCGAGGTCGAGCTCTTCGTCGAGGAGGTAGGGGGCGGGGCCGAGGCGGACGATGTCACCGCGGGCGTCGGCGAAGACACCCTGCTGGCGGAGCGCGGGGATCAGGGCCGAGGCGAGGGGGGTGCGGAGGGCGACGAAGCCGCCGCGGTGGGCGTCGTCGTCTGGGGAGGCGATCGCGAGGTGGGCGTCGGCGGCGCCGAGGTCGTGGAGGCGATCGAGGAGGAGGCGGGTCTGGCGGAGGGAAATGGCGCGGAGCCGCTGGACGTCGAGGCCGTGGGCGTCAAAGTGATCGAGGACGGCGGCGGCTCGGTAGAAGGGGCTGGCGTCGAAGGTGGAGCCCTTGAAGCGGCTGGCACCGGCGCCGAAGCCCACGGGACGCTCGCCCCCGCCGCGGGGCTGGGCCAGGTCGGCGAAGTCGGCGAACCATCCGGTGAAGATGGGGCTTCGGCGGCTGGTCGGAGGGATCCGCATGAAGCAGCAGGCCTCGCCGAACTCGGCGTATTTGTAGCCGCCGGCCACGACGTAGACCTCGCCAGGGAGGGAGGCCAGCGGCAGCGGGACCACGTTGAAGGCGTGGTAGCTGTCCAAGAGGAGCGCGGCGCCGACCTCGGCGGCGCGGGCGGCGATGGGCTCGAGATCCCGCAGGATCCAGCCGTCCTCGAAGAAGACAGTGCTCAGGGCGACGAGGGAGGTCCCTGGCTCGATGGCTTCGACGATCCGCTCTTCGAGGCCGGCGCGACGCCTCGCGTCGACCCAGCTCACGCCGACGCCCGCCTCCTGGAGCCTGCGGAGCTGGCGATCGAGGGAGTGGAACTCGCCGGAGGTGGTGACGATTCGGGTGCGGGGGTCGAAGGGCCAGCAGGAGAGGAGGCGGAAGGCCAGCTCGTGGGTGTTCTGCCCGAAGACGAGATCGTCCGCCGAGGCGGCGCCGAAGCCGAGGCGCTCGGCCACGCCGCGGGCCACCCGGGCGATGATGGGATCGACGGCCTCGCCCCATTTGTCGTCGACGAAGGCGGCGGCGTCGTCGAAGACCTGGCGCTGGGCCTCTTCGGCGACGTCGGGCCAGGCCTGATGGGAGTGGCCGGTGAGGAGGATCCGGCCGGGCCGGAGGAAGGCGCGGTAGGCGTCGCGAAAGCCCGCCGGCGCGAGGGAGGGATCGGTGTCGGATGCCGGGACCATGCGGCAGCGTACCGTAGGTTGGGGTTTGAGGGCGGCGCCATTTCGGTTATAGGGTCCGAACCCTCGAGGGCCGTCCGTCCTACGAGGCCCTCGCAAGGAGATTGGAAAGCTCATGTCCCGTCCACGTCTCGTCGGAGCTGCCACGCCCCCCTCGCTGGCGCCGGAGCTCCTCGTGCGGATGCACGATCTGATGGTGAAGGCGCGAGTCCTCGAAGAGCGGCTCATCCAGATGTACAAGCAGGGTGACGGCTACTTCTGGATCGGCGGTCCCGGCGAGGAGGCCTTCAACGTCCCGCTCGGCCTGCTGATCAAGAAGGGCCAGGGACCGAAGTTCGACTTCCTCCACTTCCACTACCGGCAGTCGGCGACCCTCCTCGCCATGGGCGAGGAGCCGATCGGCTCCCTGCGGCAGATGAAGAACACCGCCACGGATCCCTATAGCGGCGGCCGGAACTTCGCGGGGCACCTCACCAAGCGGGAGTGGAACGTCGCGCCGGTGACCTCGCCCATCGAGGTCCAGTACGCGATGGCGCCGGGTACGGCCCTCGCCCAGAAGCGGCACGGAGGCGACGCGATCACCATCGTCACCGGCGGCGACGCGGGCACGGCGGAGGGCGACTTCGCCTCCTGCCTGATCTGGAGCTCGCGGCCGGGGCAGGAGCTGCCAGTGCTGATGATCGTCACCCACAACAAGTGGGGGATCTCCACGCCCTCCAGCCAGGTGCAGGGCGCCAAGACCATCGCCGATCGCGGCGCGGCCTTCGGCATCCGCAACAAGGTCATCGACGGCAACGATCCGGAGATCGCCTACCGCGAGCTGCAGGAGGCGATGGCCTACGTCCGCAAGGAGCGCAAGCCCTTCCTGTTGGAGGCCAACGTCTCCCGGCTCTACGGCCACTCCTCCGCCTCCGGCGCGAACTTCGTCGAAGGGGAGAAGGATTGCATCGCCGACTTCGAGGCGAAGCTCGAGAGTGGCGGCATCCTCAGCCGGCAGCAGATGGACGAGGTGCGGGAGCGCTGGTCCACGGAGATCGCGGCGATGGCACGGCAGGCGCGGGAAGAGCCCGCGCCGGATCCCGAGAGCATCTGGAACCACATCTACTGGGAAGGGAAGTAATCCATGGCGAACATGGCACAGGCCATCCGCATGGCCCTCCGCTACGGCGAGACCAAGCTGGGCGTCACCGACATCTTCGGACAGGACGTGGGGATGCCGCTGGGCGGCGTCTTCACCCAGACCCAGGGCCTCGAGAAGTCCTGGAACACGCCGCTGGACGAGCGCGGCATCATCGGCATGGCGATGGGTCTGGCCATGGCGGGGGAGCGCCCCGTCGCCGAGATCCAGTTCGCGGACTACGTCTACAACACCATCGATCAGCTCAAGCTGGCGGGGAACACCTGCTGGTCGTCCAACGGCGAGTGGAATCTGCCGATGGTGGTGATGACGCCGGTGGGCGCGGGGATCCGGGGGTCGATCTACCACTCGCATTCCTTCGACGCGATGATGACCCACATCCCGGGTTGGAAGATCCTCCTGCCGTCGAACCCCCTGGACGCCTACGGCCTGCTGATCTCCGCGATGCAGGAGCAGAACCCGGTGATGTTCCTGCCGCCGAAGGCGCTGATGCGCATCCGCGG
>JBEBXK010000098.1:0-4121 GCA_040391605.1 Vulgatibacter incomptus | reverse complement strand
GGCGATGGCCTTCGCCTTCGCGGGCACCTTCGCGATCGCAGTCTTCGCCCTGGTCGCGGCGGCCTTGCGCTCGAGCGGCGCCTTCTCGACAGAGGACGTGGGAATGCGCTTGCCTGCCACCTTGCTCGCGGAGGAGCCGGATCGGCGTGGGACGGGCTTCTTGCCCTTCGAAGGATTCATGGAAGGCGACTTCGGGCTTGGGGTTGCATCTCGACGCAACATCCACCTCGGGCGCTATGAGCCTATGGCCGTGATTTTCGTTGGGCATCGTAAGTAGTCGAGACCGCGAACGGCCGCAAGGAGCATGTCTCCCATGGAGGAGCGGCTGCCTCGCTGGCTCGGGCCTCCGCATCGATCCTCCGGCCTGCGAGCGCTGACGCGTTGCGGTTTGACAGGCAAGCGATGGAGCCCTATATCCGCCGCAAAACATTCGCGTCGACCATGGGCTCGGCGTGGAAGGAACGATCGAGATGGAGCTCTTCCGGACGCTGGCCGACAAGTCGTATGAGGCGGTGCACTTCTTCCATGACGCGGAGACGGGCCTTCGGGCGATCGTCGCGATCCACGACACGACCTTCGGGCCTGCCCTCGGTGGAACGCGGGCGCTGACCACCTACGCCACCGAAGAGGACGCCCTCGTAGACGTCCTCCGCCTCTCCTACGGCATGACCTACAAGGCCTCCCTCGCCGGCTTGCCGCTCGGCGGCGGCAAGGCGGTGATCATGCTGCCGAAGACCCCCTTCGATCGGGACGCGCTCTTTGGCGCCTACGGTCGCTCGGTCGAGGCCCTCGGCGGCAGGTACATCACCGCGGAGGACAGCGGCACCTCCACCGACGACATGGACAGCATCCGCAGGGGCACGTCCCACGTCGTGGGGCTCAGCCGTGATCGCGGCGGCTCCGGCGATCCTTCGCCGTTCACGGCCTTCGGCGTCCTGCGCGGCATCGAGGCGGTGGCGAAGTTCTCGCTCGGCCGATCGGATCTCGAGGGCATGAAGGTCGCGATCCTCGGCGTCGGTCACGTGGGCTACCCGCTGGCCCGGATGCTCCACGAGAAGGGCGCGAAGCTCTGGGTGTCCGACATCAACGCCGACGCGGTGCGCCGCGCCCGGGAGGAGTTCGGCGCCACAGCCGTCTCCGGCGATGAGCTCCTCTCTCTCGATGTCGACGTCCTCGCGCCCTGCGCCCTGGGCGGCACCATCAACGACTCGACCCTCCCCAAGCTGCGCTGCAAGGCGGTCGCGGGATCCGCCAACAACCAGCTCCTCGAGCCGCGCCATGGCGTCGAGCTCCAGAGCCGCGGCATCGTCTACGCGCCGGACTATGCCATCAACGCCGGAGGGCTGATCAACGTCGCCCTCGAGGTGGACGGCTACGACGAGAAGAAGAGCCGCGATATGTGCTCGGCGATCTACGACACCATCTACATGATCCTCGAGCGGGCCAAGGCCGAGGGCTCGCGCCCCGAGCTCATCGCCGATCAGATCGTGGACGAGCGCCTCGCCGCCGCCAAGAAGGCCAAGGCCAGCGCCTGAGCCCGCGCCCAGGGAGTCGCCCCCGTGGCCAACCGCAGGAGCGACTCCTCCCGCTCGTATCTTCTCGAGAGGAGTGTCTAGGCTTCTCGCTCTGTGTGGAGGCTGCCCCGCCTGCGTCTCGCCGAGTACGGAGGCTGCCCCGCAAGATGCAGCCGGAGCGATCCCTTCAGCCCGCGTCGTCGGGGCTGCGGATGGAGTCGAGGATCGCCAGGAGCTCGGCGGCGCTGAATCGGTAGACGGTCTTGCAGAACTCGCAGGCCAGCTCCGCCCCCTTGTCCTTGGCGACCATCTCCAGGATCTCGTCTTCGCCGGCGGCCATCACGCCCCGCTCGGCCCGCTCCCGCGAGCAGGTGCAGCGGTAGTCGAGGGGGGTATCTTCGAGGATGTCGAGTCGTCCCAAGCCCTCCGCGACCGGGAGCGCGAGTTGGAGCCCGCCGATGTCCTCCGCTGAGTCGAGGCGATGGCGCAGCGCGCCGCCCGCGAGCCTCTCGCGGATCTGCCAGAGCGCCCGATCGTCGCCTCCCGGCATGCGCTGCACCAGGATCCCCACCGCCTGTACGGGCATCCCGTCGTCGCCGGCGGCGACCTCGATGGCCACCGCCGTCGGCACCTGATCGGAGACGTCGAAGAAGTGCTCGAGGTTCTGATCGAGCCTGGGAAGATCGAGCGCGACGGCGCCCCGATAGAACTCGCCGGAGGGGAGATCGCGCAGGACCGACAGGTGCGCCTCGGGCCCGAGGGAGTAGCTCAGATCGGCGGGATCGCGGCCGGCGAAGTTGACCCCCTTGGCCCGGACATAGGCTCGGAGGCTGCCGTCGGCGGCGCCTTCTGCGAATTGGCCGAGCAGCGGCCCCTCGCCCTGGAGCTGCAAGGTCACCCGCTGGTCCTCCTTGCCCAGGCCCCCCAGCAGCGCCGCGCCCACCAGGGTCTGCGCCAGCACCATCGCCGCGGTGGGCTCGCAGTCGTGGATCCTGGCGGCGTATTGAGCCACGCCGGTGACGTGGGCGACCAGCACCCGGAGGTCGTGATCGCTGAGCAGGGCGCGGACGATGTGGTCACGAGACATTCGCGCAGCCTACTCATCGGCGTCGCCCGGGCCAAGCGCCCGATGCAGAGGGGGTGGGGCCCGGCCCATGCGTCAGCTCGCGCGCAGAGGATCGACGCTGCGGATGGTATCTCGCAGGCCGTGGGTGGGCTTCCAACCGAGCTCGTCCTCGAAGCGCCTCCCGTCGATGGTGCAGAGAAATTGGATGTAGTCGAGCTCGCCGGGGGGGAAGTCGGAGAGGCGGAGCTGGAAGAGCCGGTGGAGGAGGGCGCGCGCCGCGAAGTGCGGGATGGGGAGGGGGCGTCGACCGAGCTCCGCGAGGGCCGCGGAGAGGGGGACCTCGCCGGGGCCTACGACGTTGTATACGCCCCTGGTGCCAGGAGTGAGAGCCAGGATCATGGCGCGGCAGACGTCCTCCATATGGATGAGCTGCACCATCGGATCGAAGCCCATCAGCGTCCAGGGCCGGGGCAGGCGCAGATAGTGCGAGGCGGCGTTGCGGATGGTGGGGCCGACTACGTGGACGGGGCGGACGATCACCGTCTCCACCTCGGGATGCTTCCAGATGAAGGATTGGGCGAGGATGTCCACCTCGACCAGATCGCGGATCTCGCCGAAGCGGGCGGCCGCCATCAGCGGCGCGTCCTCGGTGAGGAAGTTGGTGTTGGCGGGGTGCGGGCCGTAGACGTTGGCGGAGGAGAGGACGACGAGCTTCTTCACGCCGTGTCGGGCGCAATACTCCAACGCCTTCGCGGTGCCGAGGACGTTGAAGTGATGGTGCTCTTCGGCGCTGAGACGGGGGTCGTGCATGATCCCCATGTGGATCAACGCCTTGATCCTCCCCTTGCGGAAGAGGTCCTCTGCCGCGCGCTTGCGGATGTCGACCTGGTGGACGTCCAGATCCTTGGGCCTCCCCGGGAAGGGCCGCCGATCGATGCCGACGATCCGCTCTCTGCCGTGGAGGTGCTTGGCCAGGGCGCGCCCCAGGTTCCCGGAGATGCCAGTGATCGCTACGGCGGGAGGCTGGGCCACGGGGAGGACTCCTGAGGGTCTGGATATAAATCAGTAGGCTACAGATAGACGCTCTTGCGCTGGCGCAGGCCCTCGTTGAGCATCGACTGGATCGCGCTCCGCACCTCGCTGACCTTCCGCATGAGTTCGGTGTCATCGTCGTCGTGACGACCTGTGAACCGCATCGGCTCGCCGAAGTAGATGTGGTAGCGGGCGGGCAGCGGCAAGGGCAGGAGGGTGGGGGTGATCGGAAAGGAGGGCATCTTGAGGAGCTTCGCCAGAGGTTTCACGTCGAAGAGCGCCGGCGCCTGCTCCTCGGCGCCCACCACCGCCACGGGGACGATGGGGCTGCCGGTCTCCAACGCCAGGCGCATGAAGCCCTGGCCGAAGGAGGCGAGCTGATACCGCTGGGCGAAGAGCTTGTTGATCCCGCGGGTGCCTTCCGGGAAGACCAGGATCGCCTCGTCGCTCTCCAGGAGGCGGATGCAATTCTGGGGGGTCCCGACCACCTGGCCGCAGCGGGCCATGAA
>JBEBXK010000097.1:0-4346 GCA_040391605.1 Vulgatibacter incomptus | reverse complement strand
GGCCACCGCCAAGGCGAAGACCGCGATCGCGAAGGTGCCCGCCAAGGCGAAGGAGGCCATCGCCACCAAGTCCACCACCAGGACGAAGCCCGCCACGACCAAGGCCACCGCCAAGGCGAAGACCGCGATCGCGAAGGTGCCCGCGAAGGCGAAGGCCATCGCCACCAAGTCCACCACCAGGACGAAGCCCACCACGACCAAGGCCACCGCCAAGGCGAAGACCGCGATCGCGAAGGTGCCCGCCAAGACGAGGGCCATCGCCGCGAAGCCCTCCACGAAGACGAAGACCGGCGCCGCCAAGACCGCGCGGCCCCGCGCGTCCCGGGATCGCTCGAAGGTCCGCAGCCCCGGGCTGCGGGAGCTCGGCTGGCCGGAGATCGCGGCAGCGGGCCGATCGATCGCTACGAAAGTGCAGCGAGGCTTCGAGGCCGAACTCGTGATCGGCGTGGCCAAGGGAGGCGTCTTCGCCGGCGAAGAGGTCGCGTCGATCCTTCGGCTGCCCTTCTTCCCCGTGCGCATCCACGATCGCAGCCGCGACTCTGGACTCCGCTCCCTGGAGGCTGGAGCCGGGATGCCCTCGGAGGTCGCGGAGCGACGGATCCTCATCGTTGACGACATCGCCGGGACCGGCGCTACCCTGGAGGCGGCGCGCGATGCTGCCATGGAGGCGGGCGCCTCCTCGGTCCGCACCGCCACCGTCGCCATGCGCGAGGCTGGCTACCGCCCGGACTACTGGGACCTGGAGACCAACGACCTGATCGTTTTCCCATGGGACTACGAGCCGACCACCGGCGCGGTGGGGGGCGGTTACGAAGACGAAGACCCGGGCGATGTGGGGGTCTGAGAGTCCCCGAAGAAGTTCATGGACGTGGAAAGAGCCCTTCGCGCGCAGCGCGTGTGAGAGAATCGCCTCCGCCTTGCGCGGGGGAGATCTTCTTACACGCGACGAGTGTTGGGGGCGGGCAGAGCAGTTGAAGCCAGGCGCGGAGCCAGGCTGAAAGATCGAATCGCCGCCGGGGAGGAGCGAGCGTGAACCGAACGAGGCGAAATCCGAACGATCCCGTCCTCGACAGCGGGACCACCGAGGTCGAGGGCACGATCGAGAAGGACGAGCGGGTCCGCGAGGCCACCCGCCGCGCCGACGAACTGAAGATGCTCCTCGACGTCGGCCGGGCGATCACGGGCTCGCTGGACCTGGAGCAGATCCTGGACGTCTCGGCGGGGGTTCTCTCCGAGCTGGTGGACGCCTCCAACTCCTTCATCCTCCTCCTGGACGACGAGACCCAGGAGCTGCGGGGCGCCGGCTGCTCGAACCCCGTCTGGCGCGACGGGTTTCGAAGCGTGCGGATCCCCCTCGCCGGCAACACCCTGGCAGCGAAGGCGATGCGATCCCGCCGCCCCATCGGGATCGAAGACGTCTCGACCTCCGAGCACGCCAACGGCGTCCGCACCAAGCTCTTCCAGGAGAAGAGCCTCCTCGCCATGCCGCTCGTCGTCCGCGACGAACCCATCGGCTGCATCGTCGTCGACGACGTGCGAAAGCCGAGGGCCTGGGGCGCGGCGGAGCTCGAGCGGATCCACCTCATCTCCCACAAGATCGCCGTGGCCATCGCCAACGCGCGGCTCTACGAGGATCTGCGAAAGAGCTACGCCCAGCTCAACCGCACCCAGGAGGAGCTGGTCAAGCGCGAGCGCCTCGCGGCCTTGGGCGAGATGGCCGCGGTGGTAGCCCACGAGGTCCGCAACCCCTTGGGCGTAATCTTCAACTCGTTGGGCTCGCTCAATCGCCTCCTCCATCCAGAGGGCGACGCCAAGATGCTCCTGGAGATCGTCGGCGAGGAGGCCGAGCGCCTCGATCGGATCGTCCGCGACCTCCTCGAGTTCGCACGCCCCAACGATCCCTCGCTGCAGCCCGAGTCGATCGTTCCGCTCGTGCACGACGCCATCTCCACCGCGACTAACACCTCGGGTGTCACGTCGATCCATGTTGATCTCGATCTGGATCCCTCGCTGCCCCCGGTGATGCTGGATGAGCGGATGATGCGGCGCGCCCTCCTGAATCTGATCCTCAACGCCTTGCAGGCGATGCCCAAGGGGGGCTCGCTGCGGGTGCGCGCCAGCGACGAGCTCCGGGAGGGCCGGCGCTGGATGCTCCTGGAGATCGGCGACGATGGCAGCGGGATCCCTGCGGAGTTTGCGCAGCGGATCTTTCAGCCTTTCTTCACCACCAAGGCCACCGGGACGGGCCTGGGCCTCGCGGTGGTCAAGCGAGTGGTCGAGGCGCATCGGGGGAGGATCACCTTCGAGAGCGGGGCAGCCGAAGGGACGACCTTCTCGATCCTCCTGCCCATGGGAGAGTGGAAGGAATGAGCGGAGCGCAGCGTCGTGAGCCGAACCCCGGCGCCATGCCCCGGGTCCTGGTCGTGGACGATCAGAAGAATATGCGGGCCACCACCGCGATGGTCCTGCGCCAGGAGGGCTACCTCGTGGGAGAGGCCGCTGGGGTAGAGGAGGCCCTGCGGCTCCTCGAGGCGGAGTCCTTCGAACTGGTCCTCACCGACCTGCGCATGGAGCCCCAGGACGGCATGGAGCTGCTGCGCCGCGCCCTCGAGATCAGCCCCGGGACCCAGGTGATCGTGATGACCGCCTACGGCACCATCGAGAGCGCCGTGGATGCGATGCGGTTGGGCGCCGCCGACTACATCTCCAAGCCCTTCAAGGAGAGCGAGCTCCTCGTCCGCGTGGAGAAGGCACTCGAGAAGCGGCGGCTCCTGGAGCAGGTCGCGGCCCTCACGGGCGAGTTTCGCGATCGCTACGGCCTGGAGAGCCTGATCGGACAGAGCCCGCCCCTCCGCGAGATGATCGCCAGGATCGTCCGGGTGGCGCCGACCGACTCCACCGTGCTGATCACCGGGGAGTCCGGCACCGGCAAGGAGCTGGTGGCCCGGGCGGTCCACACGGCGAGCGCTCGGGCGAGCCGCCCCTTCGTAACGGTCAACTGCGCGGCCGTCACCGCCAGCCTGCTCGAGAGCGAGCTCTTCGGCCACGCCAAGGGAGCCTTCACCGGCGCACTCCGCGCCCGAAGGGGCCTCTACGAAGAGGCCGACGGCGGCACCCTCTTCCTCGACGAGATCGGCGAGACGGACACCAACTTCCAGGCCAAGCTCCTCCGCGCCCTGCAGGAGGGGGAGATCCGTCGGGTGGGCGAGTCACAGACGGTGCTGGTGGACGTTCGGATCGTCGCGGCCACGAACCAGGACCTCCGGCTGGCCATCGCCCAGAAGCGCTTCCGCGAGGATCTCTTCTATCGACTGAACGTGGTGCCGATCCGGGTGCCGCCCCTGCGCGAACGCAAGGCGGACGTGCCGCTGCTCGCGGCGCACTTCCTCGCCCGCTTCAACGTGCGCAACCGGACGAGGAAGGAGCTGACGGATAACGCGATCGAGCGCCTGCTCGAACACGACTTCCCCGGGAACGTCCGGGAGCTCGAGAACGTGATCACCCAGGCGGCGTCCCTCTCCGACTCCGATCGGATCGGTCCGGACGACTTCGGCTTCGAGTCGCCGCTCCCAATCCCCGAAGCCGGCCAGAGCCGCCGTCTGGTGAACATCGTGGACGACGCAGAGCGCGTCGCGATCCAGGCCTCCCTCCGGCGGCATGCCGGCGACCTCGCCGCCGTCGCCAAGGAGTTGGGCGTCTCTCATACGACGCTCTGGCGGAAGACCAGGCGGCTGAACATCTTGGTCGACGACTGAAGTCAATGAGGCGATCCCGGATCGTTCCTCACGAACTCGCCACCGCTGGGCCGGGCCCGAATGGTCACGATGTGGACACTGGACCTTTCAGATCTGAAATCCCATTTCAAAAGTGAAATGGAAGTTGGCCCTCAAAGGAACGCCACCATGGGTCCCCCAAGCACCCCGCTGGCCAAGTCCTGGCGCGCCTCACCTCGAACTCCAGCAAAGTCAGCTACTTGCATAGATGAACGGGAGTGTTTCGCAGGAAACCGACCACGAAGTGGGCGTTGGCATGCCATCTGCAACTTGTCCGCGCGAAGTCTGATGCCAGGCAGTCGGTCGGTCCCCCCCCGCCACTTCCGTTCGGTGTCGGCTTCAACCCTGAGCGGGCCCGGTACTCCCCCCAGTACTGGGCCCGCTCTCTTTAATCTCCGCGATCCCTGCCTGCTCCGACCTCCCTGCAGCGGCGCCCTCCACGCCGACGCATCCTCTGCCATCCCCTCGCCGACCTCCCTGCCCCGGCGCCCTCCGCGCCAGCGCATCCTCCCTTCCCCCGCCGACCTCCCTGCCCCGGCGCCCTCCGCGCCAGCGCATCCTCCCTTCCCCCGC
>JBEBXK010000096.1:0-4609 GCA_040391605.1 Vulgatibacter incomptus | reverse complement strand
AGAGGCTCGCTGCGGAGAGGCTCGCTGCGGAGAGGCTCGCTGCGGAGAGGCTCGCGGCGGAGGAGCTCGCTGCGGAGAGGCTCGCTGCGGAGAGGCTCGCTGCGGAGAGGCTCGCTGCGGAGCGGGCCGCTGCCCGGAGCTCGGCGATGCAGGCGCAGCCTCGTCATCCCTCGGCGGACCTCGCCGCGACGATGCGCGAGGACCTGAGGGTGGCAGCACGTCCCATGCGTCGGGGGGAGGCCGGGGGCGAGGCGGTGGCCGTGGCCTCCTCGCTCTCCGCCGATCTGGCGCGTACGGTCTCGCGGGCTCACGCCGGTCGCGGGAGGGTGGCGCCGCCTGCAGCCGAGACGGTGAGAGAGGGGCGGGCCCGGATCGAGGAGCTACGTTGGAGGCTGAAGGCCGCGTCGAGCGCCGGGAAAGCAGCGGAGCCCCTGGCGCCAGCCGGCGCCGCGGCTGCGGTGCGCTCGGCGATGGAGGATCTTCGCGCCCGCCTCGCCTCGGCCCTGAGCGAGCGCGATCACCTGGTGCGTACCCTGGAGTCCACCCGAGACGATCTGCGGCGGGTGAGCCGCGACCTCGTTGCGCGGAGCGAGGCGCTGGATGCGGCGGAGGCCCTCGCCGCCGAGCGCGCGCAGGTGGCGGAGGAGCTGGTGGCGGAAGGGGAGGCCCTGGCGGAGGAGCGGGACCAGGCCCTCGCCCGGATCCTGGAGCTGAAGTCCCTGGACGAACAGCAGACGCGCCTCCTCGAGGACGTCCAGGCGGCGCTGGCCGACCGGGACGAGCAGCTCGGCCAGCGGGCGGAGGAGAATCGGGAGCTGATCGGCCTCATCGACGCCCAGGCCATCGAGATCGAGGAGTTGAACGCGCGCCTGGAGGAGCATCGGCAGGAGCGGGACGAGGCTGCGTCCCGGGCGGTGGGGATGGATCTCGAGCTTCAGAAGCTCGCCGGGACCCGGGAGGCCCTGAGCGAGATCCAGCGGCTGATCGCCTCCGCTGGCGACTGAAGACGAGGCGACCGATCCGGACGAATCGCTCCCACTCGTCGCGCGGGCGATCGCTGTCGCCCGCTGGGGCCGAACGGCGGATTCGCCGGGCCACGCCGGCTGCGGGGGGGTGGGCGCTTCGCCGGCTCCTCGCGCCCGATCGTCTGGCGAGCGCCCGAGCCCCCGCCGGGCCACTTCGGCCCCACGGTAGGGTGGCAGAATGGCGGCGAGAGAGGTAAAGAGCGGACTTTCCGCGGCCAGCTGGGCTGTTTCCAACGAAGGATCGGCCCGCTGGGATAGTCGCGCATCCGACGGAGGAGTCCCTACCGCATGTCACCCAACGTTATGCCTCGACTGCTCGCCAAGGCCCGCGCCGCGCTCCCGACCGAGCATGGAACCTTCGAGGCCATCGTATTCACCGCGGGAGACGACGACGGCCTGGAGCACGTCGCCCTCGCCTTTGGTCAGGTGGACGGCAAGGAGAAGGTCGCGGTCCGGGTCCACAGCGAGTGCCTCACCGGCGAGGCCTTCGCGTCGCTGAAGTGCGACTGTGGCGCCCAACTCGACAGCGCGATGCGGGAGATCGCCAGGCGCGGCAGCGGGGTGGTGGTCTACCTGCGTCAGGAGGGCCGGGGGATCGGGCTGGCGAACAAGATCCGCGCCTATGCACTCCAGGAAGATGGAGCTGACACCGTAGACGCGAATCGGCTGCTCGGCCTCCCCGACGACGCCCGGACCTACGAGGCGGCGGCGGCGATGATCGAGTTTCTCGGGATCCGCTCGGTGGAGCTGATCACCAACAATCCCGCGAAGGTGGAGGCGCTGGAGAAGTTGGGCATCCGGGTGGAGACTCGGATCCCATCGCTCGTGCCGGTGGGCGAGCACGCCAGGCATTACCTCGACGTGAAGCGCGATCGGATGCGTCACGTGATCCCCGAGCAACGCCAGGCGATCCCCCAGAGCGTGGCGCACGGCGCCAACGGCTGTGACAAGAACCGCTAGCGCCTGCGCCCGCCGAAGATCGTCCTGCCTCCGCGAGAGGAGGGGCGCGAGCTAGGGCTCGATCTCCTGCCAGAGGCGAGGCATCACGTCGCGTCCTGCCGCTACGAGAGGAAGGGCGTGAGGAAGGCCTCGGTCTCCTGCCAGAGGCGAGGCATCACGTCGGTGAGGGCGTGATCGGAGTCGAGCTCTACCAGCCGGATCTCGGAGGCGCCCTCGCTGATCTTCTGGGAGGTGCCGATGCTCACCTCGAGATCGTGAATCCCGTGGAGGATCAAGGTGGGGCAGCCGGGGCGCGGGTAGGGCGGGTAGCCCATGGCGTCCAGGTAGAAGCTGAACGAGAGCGGCTCCTTGCGGGCATAGGCGTGGTGGTCGACCTCGACCTCGCGGTCTTTCCGCCAGCGGCTCAGGCCGTCTTCTCCCAATAGGGCGGTCCATCGCGCCGGGAGATCGAAGGCAGGGGCCATGAGGACCACGGCCCGGACCCGGGGATCGCGGGAGGCGAGGAGGGCCGCCAGGTAGCCGCCCAGGGATGAGCCGATCAGCACGGCGCCGCGGCGGTCGGCTTCGACTCGATCGAGGGCGGCAGCGGCATGCTGGATCGACCGGGAGAGGGTCATCTTGAGGAAGCCGCCGTCGCCCAGGTTGAGGTCGGGGACATCGAGGGTGATCCCGCGCTCGGCGAGGCGATCGCGAAAGAAGGTCGCCTTCTCCGAGGAAGGACCGCTGGCGAAGCCGTGGAAGTAGACGAAGCCGGGACGATCAGCCACGCAGCTTCTCCCGGAGCTGCCTGGCTTCTTCGCGGAGATCGTCGTCGTCGGCGGTGAGCTCTAGCGAGCGGAGCTGCTGATCGAGGGAGGCCGGGATCTTCTTGAGCTTGTCGTCGTCGAAGAGGCGGCCGAGCTCGGCGATGGCCTTGGTCGCCACCGACTCCCGGGGATGCGCGAGGAACTCGGTGAGGAGGTAGGGATCCGGCGGGAGCTCATGCTCCTCCACGAACGCCGCCACCAGCTCAGCCCACTGGCGGCGATCCTCGGCGGACGCCTTCTGAATGGCCTCGACGGCCTTGGTGCGCGCGCTCTTCTTCCCCGACGGATCGAGGAGGCCCTTCAATCCCTCGGGCGCCGCGTCGACGCCGCCTTCGAAGAATTTATCGAGGTTCGACTTGTAGGCGCGATAGGCAGGGGATCGCTCGAGCTTCTCCTGCTCGCGATCGGAGCGTGCGCCGCCACCCGAGGTGTGGCGGGACTGCCCGCGCATGCGATCGATCTCGCGCCAGCTCTTCTTGGGGCGATCGCCGTCGCCGTCTCCACCACGTGGCATCTGCTGCACTCCTTCCTTCCAGGGGCCCTTCTACCATGGCAAAGATGGGCGCCGCGCGGGACTCGGTAGCATCTTTTTGCCCCCACGAAGGCAGGGCGCTTGGGACGAGAGGCCGTATATGGCGAAGACAAAGACGACGAAGAAGCCTCGGAGCGCTCGAGGCGCTGGCAAGGCGGACGCCGGCCCGATCCTCTCGCGGATCTTCGAGGGGCTCGACGTGGTCGACCGCCTGCTGATCCAGGCCGACGCCGAGGTGGACGGGCGGGGCGCTGCCAGCCGCTTCGCCGCGGCCATCGCGGAGGGGAAGGTGCCATCCGACGTGATCCCCTCGCTCTTTCCGAAGGAGCCCCGCTTCCGGGGACCGGAGGACGCGATGCGCCTCTACGGAAACCTCTTCGGCCTCTGGGATCGCCTGGCCGCCGGGGCGGATCCGGAGGGCCTCGAGCGGGTGGTGTCGGCTCCCCGGGAGACGGTGGACGAGGAGGAAGCGCTCTTCGAGGCGATCCCCCCTGCGGTCGAGCTGCCTCCCCGTGGCTCGGTGGCAGGGGCGGAGGTTCCCCACGAAGTGGTGGAGGGGACGTGGCAGCTCCTGGCGGGACTTCCGGCGCGTGAGCGCACCCGGCGGCAGGATCGCTATCAGAACATCCAGTCGGAGCTCTCCGAGTGGGCGCGGTTGGCGGAGGGTCTCTCCGGGGTGGGGCAGGAGACCCTCGAGTTCCTCTGCTTCGAGCTCGCCGAGATGTTCGACCACGCCTTCGACCGACGCTTTGGCGCGGTGCGCTTCCGGACCCTGGAGTCGATCTCCGGGGAGGACGCGGATCGGCTGCAGCCCTACGCCGCGGACTATGTGGCGGAGACGTTGGACGAGGCGGAGGACGAAGACGAGGAGGCCCTCACCCGGGACGAGCGGATGCTGATCGAAGGATACGCCCGCCGCGCGCTCCTCGGGATGACGGCGGCGGTGCGGGAGGGCGACGGCTGAAGCGAAGTCTCCCGACGCTTCCATGCCATCGGACGCCCCGGCGACCGTTCACGCCCTGACGGAAGAGACCCTCCTCGCAGCGGACGGCGCCGCCGCCACCCGCCGCCGGATCCCTGCGTCCTTTGATCCGCTCTTCTTCGCGGCGACCGACTTCTTCGCGTCGACTGCCTTCATCGCTGTGGCTGCCTTCTTCGGAGTGGCTGCCTTCTTCGCTGTGGCTGCCTTCTTCGCCGTGGCTGCCTTCTTCGAAGTGGCTGCCTTCTTCGGAGTGGCTGCCTTCTTCGGAGTGGCTGCCTTCTTCGGAGTGGCTGCCTTCTTCGGA
>JBEBXK010000095.1:0-4784 GCA_040391605.1 Vulgatibacter incomptus | reverse complement strand
GAAGAGGGCGAAGGTGAGGGAGAAGAAGTCGAGGGAGGGCTTCACCATCAGCACGACGCGGGTGCCGCGGACGACGCCGATCCCCTCGAGTCCTCGGGCGAGGCGATCGCTGGCGAGGTCGAGCTGGGCGAAGCTGAGGTGCTTCCAGAGCGCGCGGCCTTGGGCGTCGCGGCCGGCGGGGGCCACCACCGCCGGGCGATCGGGCTGTAGGCCGGCCATCGCAGGGAGGTGAGAGGCGATGTTGCTCGTGGTCTGGACCCGCTGTGTGCTTCCGGCATCGACAGATTCATCGCCGCTGGGGGCGCGGTCCGTGATGGATGCGGCGCTGCCTCGGCTCACGGCCTCGAACCTTTGGACAGAGGAGGGCGAACGACGCCAGCGTAGACGAGGCCCACGACGGCCGGGGCGGCGCTGCGGCTCACGATCTCGCTCCTTCGGAGAGGGGATGGAGATCGACGCCGCCGGGGGCGCGGCCCGTGATGGATGCGGCGCCGCCTCGGCTCACGGCCTCGAACCTTCGGAGAGGGGATGGCGGTGGAGGAAGTCTTGCAGCAGAGGGAGGATCGCCTCGTGGTCGTCCTCGAGGACGAAGTGTCCGGCGTCGGGGAAGCGGTGGACCTCGGCGTGGGGGAGGCGGCGCTCCCACTCGGCGAGGAAGTGATCGTCGAAGACGAAGTCCTGGCCGCCCCAGCCGATGAAGACGGGCAGCGCGGCGAGGCGGCCCAGCGTGCGGGAGACCTCGTCCACCAGCTCGAAGCTGGGATCGTCCGGGGCGAGGGGGATGTCCTCGACGAAGCGCTGGACGGAGATGCGATGGGCCCAGGAGTCGTGGGGGGCGAGGTAGGCCTTCTTCACCAGGGGTATGAGGGCGCCGGGGCGCTTGGAGCAGCCGAGGAGGGCGCCGCGCACGAAGGCGTTGAGCCCGCGGACAGGCAGGGAGAACTTGGGCATGTGGCGGATGGCGGCGATCTGCCAGGGGAGGATCCGTCCCTGGGGCAGGCCGAAGCCGGCGGTGTTGAAGAGGACGATCCGCTTGACGCGCTCCAGGTGCCGCAGCGCCCAGACCAGGCCGATCATCCCGCCCCAATCGTGGAGGATGAGGGTGATGTTCTCTCTCACATCCAGATGATCGAGGAGGGCGTCGACGTCGCGGACCCGCCGCTCGAGGCGGTACTCGTAGCGATCGTCGCCCGGCTTGTCGGAGAGGCCGCATCCCACGTGGTCCGGGACGATGGTGCGGTAGCGATCGGCGAGGCCACGGATGAGGTGGCGGTAGTAGAAGGACCAGGTGGGGTTGCCGTGGAGCATCAGCAGCGGCTCGCCGGCGCCCTCGTCCAGGTAGTGGAGGGCCACGCCGCCGCCCACGTCGAGGCGCTGGCCCTGCCAGGGGTAGAGGGAGCGGAACGGGCTGGGATCGAAGGTCAAGGCGCGCTCTCTCTCGCTACCATTGGAGGCCGAGCATCAGGCAATTGAGGCCGCTGCCGATGCCGAGGAAGCCGACCCGATCGCCCGGGGCGAGGAAGCCCTCCTCGGCGGCGAGGGCCGCCGTGATCGGCAGGGCGGTGGAGCCGGTGTTGCCCAGGGTGGGGAAGGTGAAGAAGTCGCGGGCCTCGGGGATCTCCAGGGAGGCGAGGAGGGTGCGGCGGTTGCTGGCGCCGACCTGATGGCAGATCACCTTGTCCACGTCCTGCTGCCGCCAGCGCAGCTCCCGGAGGAAGTCGGCCCAGGTCTGCCGGGCCAGCTCGATCCCGTGGGTGAGGACGGCGCCGGCGTCGGTGTCGGTGAGCTGGGGGCCGTCGCCGAGGAGGCCGTGCGAGGGGCCCCAGCGACAGAGCTCATGGTGCTGGGGCGCCGAGAGGGAGGAGGCGCCCAGGAGCCGGTGGGAGGTGTCGCTGATCGAGGCGTCGGTGAGGAGGATGGCGGCGGCCCCCGAGCCGCCGGTGAGGGTGGCGATGCAGAGGCGGAGCCTCTCGAGGGTGGGCTCGCCCAACATCCGCTCGATGGTCTGATCGACGATGTCCCTGGCGCTCTCGGCAGCGACGACCATGCCGGCGCGGATCTGCCCGAGCTCGATGCGGTTGGCGATCTCGACGACGCCGTTGAGCATGCCGAGGCAGGCGTTGGAGACGTCCAGGATCATGGCCTGGGGAGGAAGGCCCAGCTCGGCGGCGACGGCGCAGGCGGTGGCGGGCTCGAGGTTGTCTCGGCAGACGCCGCCGTAGATCAGGGCGCCGAGATCCTCGGGTCGGACGCCGGAGGCCTCCAGCGCCTTGCGTCCGGCGCGGGCCGCAGCCGTGCTCATGGCGGTGCCGGGGGGCCAGTAGCGGCGCTCGCGGATCCCGGTGAGGGCCTCGAGCTGGCCTGCGGAGAGGTGGAGGCTCTCGTAGAGCGGGGCGAGGCGGCGCTCGAGGGAGGCGGAGTCGATCCGCTCCTCGGGGAGCTCGTAGGCGATCGCTTCGATGTGGACGCGAGACCAGCGCATCTTCTCTCTCAAGCCTCCAGGGGGATGAGCTGGAGGGCGAAGTCGACGATCTCGTAGATCGGCTTGCCGTCCGCAAGGAGGAAGCCGCTGGCCGTCACCTTGGGGCTGGGGCCGTCGTCTACTGAAGTGATGGCGGCGACGACCTCCATCACGGCGGTGTCGGGGAGGATCTGCCCCCGGTAGATCCAACGGTGTGGCTGTGGCGCCGGCATGGCTACGAAGCGATGGCTCGCCGCCAGGCTGGGCCAGCGCGCCAGGGCCCAGTGGCGGAGGAGCTGCAGGAAGGCCTCGAGGCCCAGCGAGCCGGGCATCACCGGATCGCCGTGGAAGTGCGCCGCGAAGAACCAGTCGCCGGGATCGATCCGCTTGCTCCCTGAGACGAAGCCTTGGCCGTGGGGACCACGCTCCAGGAGGAGCGAGTCGATGCGATCGAGGAGGCGGTAGGCGCCGGCGGGGTGGCCCAGGGCGTAGGGAGACTTGCCGTCGGCGATCGACTCGGCGAGGGGCCTTTCTCGGGATGGGTTCCCTGGAGTCGGCTCACCGCCGACGTCGTGTGGCTCCTCTTTCGTCGGGCCGGAGCGTCCTCGGGAGGCCGGGGCGGCGTCGCCGGGGAGGAGGGGCGGGGTGGCGGGAATGGCGTGGGCGCCTTGGGCGGCGGGTTCGGGGCGCCAGATCCCGCCCTCCGGGAGGCGGAGCCCGGCCTGCTGGGCCAGCGCCTTGGCGGGGAAGAAGCCGAAGCGGGTGGTGCCGGAGAAGATCGCGCCCTCGTCGCTCGCGGTCTCGAAGTCGAATTCGAGGAGGATCATGCCGCCTGCCTCGGAGACGGAGCCGAGGGAGACCGAGGTGCGGAGGGTGCCGCTGGCCCTGTCGACGGCGGCGTGGAAGGTGGCGTCGCCCTCGAGGTTGCGGAAGAAGAGCGGCTCGGTGTGGGTGAGGGCGGCGCCGAGCCAGGCGGCGAGCCAGCCACAGGGTTGGAGCGCGATCTCGAGGAGGACGGAGTAGGGGATCTCGTCCGAGCGGTTGGCGTCGAAGTACCATGCGTCGGGCGGCACGGCGTAGTGGGCGGTGGCGGCGGCGCCGCGCTCCAGGCGCCATGGGCTGCCGGCGTCGGGGACGATCCTATCGATGAAGCTGAAGGGGTCTGCGGGGAGCCGGGCCATCCGGCCCTTGTCGAAGCGGCGGTAGCGCCCGCCGAAGGCCTGGGAGGGCCTGCCGGTGGCGAAGGCCTCGATGTGGCGGCGATCGTAGATCGGTCGGCCTGCGCCAGTGCGCTCCACCGGGAGGAGGTGGGGATCGGCGAAGAGGGCGAGGAGGGGATCGGCGGCGCTTGGATGGGCGCCGGCGGCGCTTGGATGGGCGCCGGCGGCGCTTGGATGGGTGCCGGCAGCGCTTGGATGGGCGCCGGCGGCGCTTGGATGGGCGCCGGCAGCGCTTGGATGGGATGCGCCGGTGCTTGTCTGGGACGAGGCGACGCTCCCCCGAGGCATGGCAGCGATCGCCTGGGGCGCGGCTACGCCTCCGGGAACCGGGGAGGCGCGCTGCGACCAGAGCCTCTCGAAGTCCTCTCTCCGCAGGCCGGCCAAGCGCACGGACATGCTCTCCATCTCCACGCCGTGGAGCTCGTCGACGAACATCGAGGCGTCGGCGAGGACGTAGGGCTCGGGATCGTAGCCGATCTCCTTGATGTCGATGCGGTAGCGCGCCTGGCGGGTGGTGGGGGTGACCTGGCCGCGGCAGCGCAGCTTGCTGGGCTGGCCCACCACCGGGGAATAGAAGAGATCGGGAGGCGTCGACGCCTCGTCGCAGACCCAGCCCAGGCGCAGGAGCAGCACTCGCAGCGTATGGAGACAGCACTCATACATCAGGGTGCCGGGCATCACGGGATCGTCTGAGAAATGGCAGGTGAGGAACCAGGCGTCGGGCTCGATGTCGGCCTCGCCGGTGACGGTGCCGAGGCCGTAGCGGCCGCCTGCGGGATCGAGCTCGATGATCCTGTCCACCAGCTTCATCCTCCCGCCGGGGAGGCGCAGGGCGGGCGGGAGGGTGATCCCCTCGAAGAGGGGGCCGAAGCAGCCGGCGAGGTCGCCTGCACGGAGGGCCGCGAGGGCGTCGTCGTCGTAGGCGGCCGGCTCGATCGGGATCAGGGGTTGGAAGGGGGCGGTCTCGACTCCGTTCGCGTCGAGGCGCCTGGGGGGCGGGACGGAGCCCAGCTCGCCGACGATGCCGCGTCCGCTGGAGAGCTGCTTGGGGCTGAAGAAGCCGGCGCAGCCGCCGCGCATGGTGATCAGCTTCTCGCCGTCGA
>JBEBXK010000094.1:0-5157 GCA_040391605.1 Vulgatibacter incomptus | reverse complement strand
CGCTCATCAGCGCCTCCCAGACCTGGCCCTCCTGCATCTCGCCGTCGCCCATCATGGCGTAGACGCGGAATGGATCGCCGGCGAGCTTGGACGCCAGCGCCATCCCCTGGGCCACCGAGAGGCCCTGGCCCAGCGAGCCGGTACACGCCTCGACCCCGGGAGCGAGGATGAAGGAGGTGACGGGATGCCCCTGCAGCCGGCTCCCGAGCTGGCGCAGGGTGGAGAGCTCGTCGTGGGGGATGTAGCCCGCCTCCGCCATACAGGCGTAGACCGCCGGCACCGCATGCCCCTTGGAGAGGACGAAGCGATCGCGCTTCTCCCAATCCGGCTTCTTCACGTCGTGGCGCAGGACCTCGAAGTAGAGGGCCGTCACCATATCGATGGCCGAGAGAGATCCGCCGGGGTGGCCGGAGCCGGCCTTGCCGAGCATCTCGACGATGTCGATGCGCATCCGCCGCGCGATCTCCTCCAATCGGGAGAGGACGGCTGGGTCGCTCGAGGTCTGCGCGAGAGGGCGCTCGGGGTTCGCGGGGTACACGGTCTTGCCTCCAAAGGCTACGCGGGCCAAAACGCGGCGCAACCTACCAGCGGCTTCGTCCGGTTTCAACCACCACCGCTGGCGCCCAGAACCTCAGAGATTCACCCAATACAGCGAGAGAGAACACCTCTCACTCCCACTGGGGGCCCGTGCCCAGTACCCTTCAATCTTCGGGCTCGCCGGCGAGGTAGTGGAGGATGACCTCGTCCAGGCTCTTCTCGGAGATGAGGTTCTCGCCGAAGATCGTCTCGGCGGGGGCGTCCTGCCGCCACTCGGGAGGCCCGGGGGTCCGCTCGGAGCGTGGGAAAGGGCCCGGGGTCCAGCGAGGCGACGGGGCAGGGGTCGGGGCCGACCGTGCCGCGGCGTCCTGGGTTGCGTCGCTGCCCTGCCCCTGGAAGAAGGCGGCCTCGATCGCAGTGGGCCAGGCCGGGGGCGCCGTCAGCCCGGCGAGCCCGGGTGGTGGGACGACGGGCCGGGCGGGGCCGGGGGTGGACGGGGCGGACGGCGTGAGATTGGGCTGGGGCCTGGGTGGCCCCGGCGAGTGCCGATGCGATCCTGGCGGCGACGGGGTGGACGACGGGCCGCGATCAGGCTGGGGCCTGGGTGGCCCCGGCGTATGCCGATGCGACGCTGGCGCCGACGGGGCGGACGACGGTCCCCGATGGGGCTGGGTCCTGGGAGGTCCCGGCGTATGCCGATGGGAAGCTGGCCCCGACGGGACGCTGGACAGCGCACCGCGGTGGGGCTGCGGCCTGGGAGGCCCCGGCGTATGCCAAGGCGACGCGGCGGCTCCGGGCCTCGTCTGGGCCCGGCGCACGGGTGGGAGGAAGCCGGTGGGGCCTTCGACGACGGCGCCCTCATCAGCGGAGGTCCCCTTGGCGTCCTTCGACCCCTTGGGTGCGTAGCGGATCACCTCGGCCAGCGACGAGGGCTGCGCCCTGCCCTTCGCTTCCTTCGCTGCCTCGGCCTCGGCATCGCCGACCGCCTCCCCCGGTGGATCGAAGGCGCCGTTCACCAGCTCGCGGAGCATCTGCCGATGCTGCTCTTCCATCAGCGCCCGGACCAGGATCTTGAGGTCGGGGGTTCCGCGCAGATCCTGATACGAGGTCTTCTTCGACGCGAGGATGTTCCCCCCCTGGAAGAGGTGGGTGAGGACGTGGCCGATGCCCTCGCCCGAGTCCTCGGTCTGGACGTGGTACCCCTGGCCCTTATGCCGGACGTTGTGGTTGAAGCCGGTGAGGAAGTCTTTGGGGGCAGCAGCCATGAAGAGAGAGGCGATCCTTGGGTTCGAGGCGGGCGTCACCCGCCGCCTTGTCGTTCGATGGGAGGGAATGAGTCGGCTCAGCGCCTACGAGGAGATCCCCCGCGCGAAGCGGAGTCGATCTCCTGACTCGTGCTGTCTGCGATGGGCTCTTTTGGCGTTCGCTCGCCTCCTGGCCCGTCGGGTTTGTGAATGTGCCGTAAACTCTCAGCGTACCTCGATATTCCAATCGCCCTCGTTCGGGCCTGCCGGTGTCGTCACCACGATCGGGCCGCTGGTCGCGCCCTCGGGGATCCGGAAGCGGATCTGATCGTTGTTCCAGCCTTCGATCGCCTCGTCGGGGATCGTGAGCTCCCCGAGGCGGAGGGCGCCAGCCGAGACGGGCGCCGTGAGGAAATGACCTCCGGCGACGGTGACGATATCGCCAGGGGAGGCCACCTGCGGCTCCACATTCGAGATCTCGGGCGTGGTGAGCCAGACCACCGCCGGCAGCACCACGCCGCTCTCGGACTCGAGCTCCCGCGGCCTCTCATCTTCGTCGTCGCCGGGGACTACGATCGACGCCTCCACGGAGAACCAGAGGACGCTCTCGTTCGCCGTCTCGTTCCAGGGGAGGGAGCATTGGTTCGAGCAGGGCAGCTTGTGGGGGGTGGCGTCCTGGATCCGCGGCTCCTGAGCGCCGGGCTTGGATGGATCCTGTGTCCAGACCCGCACGGTGTACGAGACCTCCTCCACCGGCACATCGCTCTTGGCGGGCCACCAGAAGAGCCGAATGACGGGATCGGTCGGCTTGCCGCTGCGCGCCTCGACCAATCCCTTGAACTCCGGGGCGGTGGGAGCCGGCTCCTCCTCGATCGTCTCGACGGGCTCCGGATCGCTGCCACACGCGGCGCCGACGACGATCAGCGAGATGGGAATGAGGACGGAGGAGAGAAGGCTGCGAATCACGAAGATCACCCCTGCTGGCTGGCACCCACGAGGTCGAGGCCGCCGGCCCGGCCGGTCATCCCCATGGATCATTGGCTCGATGTGCGACGAATCGTCGGTCGAACGAGGTCCCCCGTCAAGCAACGAGTCGGACGACGACCTTCCCGTGGCGACGCCGCGCATGAGAGCCTGTGAAAAACCCCCTCATGCAAGGCGGGGCGGTTTTTTCACGCGCGCTGCGGCTCTTCCCAGCGTTCGCTCGCCTTCGGCTCGCCGAGGTTGCGAATTGATCCGCAACCTCTCAGATGTCGACCTGCTCTACCTCTTCCGGTCGCTGGCCCAGGAATCGCTCGGCGACGGCGGCGAAGTTGGCCGGCACGTCCGTGACGTAGAGGCGATGGTCGGGGATCCCCGTGGCTACGCCCACCGACTCCAGCCGCGACGCCACCGCGCGGGCGGTGGCCTGCCCCGAGTCGACCAGGACGACGTCGTCGCCGAGCACCTTGGCGATCGCGCCCCGCAGCAACGGGTAGTGGGTGCAGCCCAGGACCAGGGTGTCGATCCTGCCCCGAAGATCGTCCAGGTAGCGGGCCGCGACGTCCTCCGGGATCCTGCCGTGGGTCCAACCCTCGTCGGCCAGGGGGACAAAGAGCGGACACGCGAGCGCGACCACCTCCGCCTCCGGCAGCGCCTCCCGGATCGCGCGCTGGTAGGCCCCCGAGGCGATGGTGCCAGCGGTCCCGATCACGCCGATCCTCCCGCCCCGCGACGCAGCCAGGGCGGCCTGGACACCGGGCTCCACCACCCCGATCACCGGCACCGGGAACTCCGCCTGGAGCGTCGGCAGGGCGTGGGCCGTTGCTGTATTGCACGCTATCACCAGGAGCTTCACGTCGCGCTCGAGGAGGAAGCGCGCGATGGTGCGGGAGTAGCGGATCACCACGTCGGGGCTCTTGGTCCCGTAGGGCACCCGCGCCGTGTCGCCGAGGTAGATGGTGGACTCCGAAGGGAGCGCCTCGCGCAGCGCCCGCAGCACCGTGAGGCCGCCTACCCCCGAGTCAAAGACACCGATCGCCCGTCGCATCCACGCTCCTGCGCCGAGAGGCTCCATCCGCCTCGAGCCGGCATCCATACAAGACGATCGCTGCCGGAGCCTTCGAAAAAGATCGCTCCCGGCACGAGGCGGGGCGGTCTTCTTATGGTTCGAGGTCGCGCCGCCCCTACCGGCTCCCGGAGGGGACCATGTCCAGGGTGAACTCGTTGAAGCCGCCGTGGACCTTCAGGTCGCTGTCGAGCGCCCAGGTGGCGCGGCCCCCGCCTCGGGGGAAGCCTCGAGCGATCACCCGGTACCAGCCCCGGTCGATGTCGCGGAACTCCACCGATCCGTCGCGGCAGTCGACCACGCCGGAGTCCGCGTAGGTGCCGCCGTCGCTGGCGTCCAGGATCACCTGCACCAGCTCCACCTCCGCCTCGTAACAGTCGAAGCCGGCGAAGCTCCAATGGAGCTGCACGTCCGAAGAGCGGTCGTAGACCACGCAGCCCTGGGCGCCGAGGCTCAAGGCAAGGAGCGCAGCCCCCACCGCGAGCAGCGGCCGGGAGCGGGTCGATCGATCTCGATGGTGGTCGGACATGGGGGGCCTTTGGAGAGAGGGGCGCGACGCTGCGCCGGCGATCGTTCCACAGGAGACGCCGCTTTGCCCGGAAGATTCAACCGCCGCGCGAGCGCCTCCACCCAGAGAGCCGGGCAGGCGAGCGCCGATCCACCCGTCCGTTCGTTGCCCTGCTGACGATGGCGTGCTAGGTGGCAGGTGCCAAACTCGTCCCTACTGCGACGAACGATCCGGAGGCTGCGGACGACGTGCTCACTCTTCGCTCCTGCGACGTGCCTTCGGGCACGCCTCGTCGCTCATCGCTGCGCGCGCCGCCCTCGCTCACCGTCTCGCTCGTCTCGCTACGGGACCGTTTGGCACCAGCCACCTAGGCAAGAGCCAATTTATCCAAGGGCCAACCATGCCGATCTTCTTCGCAGCAGGCATCGATTATCTCGAGGCAATCCGGGCAGGCGGCCCCGTGGGCTGGACCGTCCTCCTCGTGCTCCTCCTCGCCTCCGGCGGGAGCTGGGCGATCATCCTCCGCAAGACCCTGCAGATCCGCACGGCCAAGGCGCAGTCGGTGATCTTCCTCGAGGCCTTCTGGCAGAGCCGCCGCCTGGACGACATCTACTCCAAGGCCGCCTCGCTGAAGGACTCGCCGGTCTCCCAGGTCTTCCGGGCCGGCTATGTCGAGCTGGCCAAGCTCACCGGTGAGGGGACCAGCGGCAAGGTGGACGGCGACGGCCTCGAGAACATCGAGCGGGCCCTGCGCCGCGCCGCCAACGCGGAGCTCACCCACCTCGAGCGCCACATCCCCTTCCTGGGCTCCACCGCCGCCG
>JBEBXK010000093.1:0-5735 GCA_040391605.1 Vulgatibacter incomptus | reverse complement strand
GCCTCCTTCAGCCGCTGCAGCACCATCTTGTCCTTGGAGACGTCGAGGCCGCTCTCCTTGCGGAACTCATCGATCAGCCAGGCGATGATCCGCTGATCGATGTTGTCGCCGCCCAGGTGGGTGTCGCCGTTGGTCGAGAGCACCTCGACGACGCTCTCGCCCACCTCCAGGATCGAGATGTCGAAGGTGCCGCCGCCGAAGTCGTAGACCGCGATCTTCTCGTTGGCCTTCTTGTCCAGGCCATAGGCCAGCGCGGCGGCGGTGGGCTCGTTGACGATCCGCTTCACCTCCAGCCCCGCGATCTTCCCGGCGTCCTTGGTCGCCTGGCGTTGGGCGTCGTTGAAGTAGGCGGGGACGGTGATCACCGCCTCCGTAACCGGCTCCCCCAGGTAGGTCTCGGCGGCGCGCTTCAGCTTCCTCAGGATCTCCGCGGAGATCTCCGGTGGCGCGATCAGCTTGTCGTCGATCCGCACGCGGGCGTCGCCATGAGGCCCTGCCTCCACGTGGAAGGGGACCAGGTGGATCTCCTCCTGCACCTCGTCAAAGCGGCGGCCCATGAAGCGCTTGATCGAAAAGATCGTGTGCTCCGGGTTGGTGATCGCCTGGCGCTTGGCCACCTGGCCTGCCAGACGCTCGCCTCCTTTCACGTAGGCCACCACCGAGGGGGTCGTGCGCGCCCCCTCCTCGTTGGTGATCACGGTAGGCTCGCGGCCCTCCATCACGGCGACCACGGAGTTCGTGGTCCCAAGGTCGATCCCGATGATCTTGCCCATTCTTGGACTCCCTCATCCGGGTTAGCGCACTGCGTAAAGAGTTGCGCAGTGCTGCCACCACGGATTCCCAAGGAATGTAGGCATCCATCCGACACGCAAACAGGGCCCGCGGCGCCATCTGACTGAAATCTCACGGAATTTTGTCAGCGGTCCGATTGATCCCATGGTCATGGCATGTCGAGTGCAGAGATGAGGGCCAAACGGGTCGTTCGCTGGCGCACTGCATCATTTGCTTCTCACCCCCGCGCCCTGGCGACCGGCCTCTACCTCGGAGCTCCCTGGATGAACGCATCCGCCGCCCTCCTCGCCGCTGACCCCTCGAAGGTCGCCGTCCTCCTGAACGCCAACGCCAAGCGGGTTTGCTCTCGAGTCCACCGGGCGCTCTCCCACGTGGTCCCCGAGGACGACCTCTTTCTCTCCCGCAGCACCCTTGAGGCCCGGACCATCGCCCGCACGGTGGTCGATCGTCGGTATCGGACGGTCTTCACCGGAGGGGGGGATGGCACCTTCGTCTCCTTCGTCACCGAGATCCTCTCGTACCTCGGCGGCGCCGACCACATGCCCCGGATCGGCGTCCTCAAGCTCGGCACCGGCAACGCGCTGGCGGGGATGGTCGGCGCCACCTCGGGCCAGGGCATCCTCGACGACGTCCTCCGGGCCCGTGCCGGCGAGGTCCCCTGCGTGAAGCGGATCGACCTCATCGAGGCGGGTGGGCGCGCCACGCCCTTCGCCGGGGTGGGCCTGGACGCCGCCGTCCTCAACGACTACGGCGTGGTGAAGCGCCGCCTCGGCGACGGCCCCTTCAAGAGGCTCACCTCGGGCGCCCCCGGCTACGCCATCGCAGCCACCACCCGCACCCTGCCCCGCTACCTGGTCAACCGGAAGAACCCCGAGATCGAGGTGGTGAACGGCCGGGGCCTCGCCACCCTCCTCGGCCCCGACGGCGAGCCGATCCGGGAGTTCATGCCTGGAGAGATCCTCTACCGCGGCCCCGCCCAGATGTGCGCCGCCTCCACGGTCCCCTTCTACGGCTTCAACTTCAAGATGTTCCCCTTCGCCGGTCTGGTCCCCGGCAAGATGCAGCTCCGGGTCACCAACGTGGCCCCGATGACGATCCTCACCCACCTGGACTCGATCTGGAAGGGCCGCTTCCGCCATCCCAAGGTCTTCGACTTCCAGGTGGAGGAGTTCACCGTCCGCTCGGACGAGAAGCTCCCGCTGCAGGTCGGCGGCGACGCCGAGGGCTACGGCGACGAGATCCGCTTCGGCCTCACCCCACGGCGGGTCGAGTTGGTCGACTACTCCATGCTCAACTGAGCAGGGCCTCCGGAGATCGACTACGCGATCCGCGTCGATGATCTTTCGCCCCGCCTGGCATCCGCCCCACTCGCTACGACTTTTGGATCCCTGCGTCAGAGGAGGTTGGCGGCAAGCTCGGCGAGCTGGCTGCGCTCGCCCTTGCTCAAGGTGACGTGACCTGAGACGCGTTCGTCCCGGAAGCGGTTGACGACGTGGATCAGCCCGTTGTTGGTGGCGTCCACGTAGGGATTGTCGATCTGGTAGGGATCGCCGGTGAGGATGATCTTCGTGCCCTCGCCTGAGCGAGTGACGATGGTCTTCACTTCGTGTGGGGTGAGGTTCTGCGCCTCGTCGACGATGATGAACTGGTTGGGGATCGAACGCCCGCGGATGTAGGTCAGGGGCTCGATGGAGAGGATCCCCAGGTCGATCAGCTCGTGGTAGCCGCGCCCGGCCTTCTTCTCGGAGCGGCTGAGGTTCATCAGGAACTCGACGTTGTCGAAGATCGGCTGCATCCAGGGGTTGAGCTTCTCCTCCACCGTACCCGGGAGGTAGCCGATGTCCCGCCCCAGCGGGAAGACCGGCCGGCTCACCAACATCTTCTGGTAGACGCCGTCCTCCATCGTCTTCGAGAGGCCCGCAGCGATGGCCAGCAGGGTCTTGCCCGTCCCCGCCTTCCCTACCAGGGTCACCAGCTTGATCTCGTCGTTCATCAGGAGATCGAGCGCGAAGCCCTGCTCCTTGTTCCGCGGACGGATGCCCCAGATCCCCTCCTTGGGCACCTTGATCACCGGGACCACCCGGCTCTTCTCCGCCGACCACTTGCCCACCGCCGAGCGGCTGGCGTTCGCCTCGTCGTGGAGTACGACGAACTCGTTGGGAGGCACCGGAGCCGCCCCGGGCTCCCTCGGCGGCAGCGCGGCCTCCCCGTCGGCGAAGAAGGCGTCGATGGTCTGGGGGCCGACCTGCGCCTCCAGCACCCCCGAGTAGACCTCGTCCAGATCCACCTTCTCCGCGTCATAATCCTCCGACCGCAGCCCGAGGGCGTCCGCGCGGATCCGCAGGTTCGCGTCCTTGGTCACGAAGATCGTGGGCCGCTCCGGCTCGGCGTCCCGTACGTCCAGGGCCACCGCCATGATCTTGTTGTCCATCAAGGCGCCGTTCACCACCTCGCTGCCCCGCAGCCTCTGGGAGAAGAGCACCCGCAAGGTGCCGCCCCCCTCGAGGGGGACGCCTTCGGCGAGGCTCCCCTGGGTCCGGTAGGTATCCAGCTTCCGGGCGATCTGCCTCGCGTTCCGGCCCAGCTCCGACAGCTCCCGCTTGAACTGATCGATCTCCTCGATCACGTAGATGGGGACGATGACCTGATTGACCCCGAAGCCGGTCAGCGAGCGGGGGTCGTGCAGCAGGACGTTGGTGTCGAGAACGAAGTTCTTCTGCATGCGCCGTCCAAATTCCTTGAAGTGAGAGAGGCCTCGTTTGCCAAGAATGCCTCGAGGGCGCATCCCTCGCGGCTCCGGTCGTGCGCTCCGATCGTACCACGCGGTGCCTCTCACGCCGCCCACGATCCGGCGGTCGCCGCCGGCCCCGACGCCCCGTCCTTCGACCCGCCAGCGCATCAATCGCCGAGACGCCCCGCCCCTCCCCTCTCCGAGCGGGAACTTTCGATCGCCCTGACGAAACTCGTTGACTCCCTGGCGCCCAGGCCTTAGAACGCCTCCACCTTGTCGCGGGGTGGAGCAGCCAGGTAGCTCGTCGGGCTCATAACCCGAAGGTCCCAGGTTCAAATCCTGGCCCCGCAACCAACAAAAACGCCGGCTCAGGTCATCTTCCTGAGCCGGCGTTTTCATTTCTGCCAGCCCGTTTCAGAGCGCATGAAAGAACCGCCCTCCCCAAAGGTGGGGGCGGTTCCTCCACGCGTATGGCGCGGTACGGCTCCTTCCTATCTCGGTTCAATGCGTCTGGATCACCACTGAACTTCGGTGGGCGTATCGATGGTCACGGAAGAGGAGCCGTTGCCGAGCTGTCCGAACGAGTTGTCGCCCCAGCAATACATCGCTCCCGTGTCCGAGGTGCCGCAGGTCTGGCTCCGCTTCGCCGCGAGGGACGTAAAGACGATGTTTCCTGGCATCTGGGTTGGCACGTCCTTGTCCGGGCCCAGGATACCGAGCTGCCCCCGGATGTTGCTCCCCCAGCACCACGCCTGCCCATCGGCATCGAGCGCGCACATATGGGCCGTGCCTCCGGCGAAGGCGGTGAACGCTACGCCGCCGGATAGAACGGGCATGGGCGTCTCCACCTCCCACCGGGACGTGTTTCCGATGCCCAGGCGGCCATCCGAAGCGAAGCCCCAACAATAGGAGACGCCATCCGCCGTCGCGCATGTGAAGCGGGCCCCCAGGCCGAAGGCCTCGACGGTCTGGCCGGGAAAGACCTCGATCGGGAAGGCCGTCTTGTCGGTGCTTCCGTCGCCCAGCTGTCCGTAAACGTTATGCCCCCAACAGAAGAGCCTCGAGGCCGAGGTCAGTCCGCAGCTATGGTACTCTCCGTGCCCGATCTCGACCAACTCGAGCGGACCCTCTCCAGCAGGGGGAGAAACCTGGAGAGGAGTCCCGCTCTCGGAGGTCGAGGGATGCCCGAGCTCTCGGTGGCTGGAGTTGTCCCCCCAGCAGTAGGGCTGGCCCTGCAGATCCATTGCACAGTAGCCGTTGAGCATCGCGCCGAGGAAGTCGTAGGGCCCGGGCGCCAACAGCACCGGCGTCGTCGAGTTTCCGCCGCCGCCTATGGAGTGCGCGACATCCCGACCCCAACAATAGATCGCATGCTCCGTCGTGACACCGCAGCTATGCTGTCCGCCGGCGGCCAGCGAACGGAATGAGAGCCCAGGGGCCGCGACAGCCGGCTGGTCTCGGTTGATGCTCGTTCCGTCTCCGAGCTGGCCATAGTTGTTCCTCCCCCAACACCATGCGGTTCCCGACGGGTCCAGGTAGCATGTGTGTTCGTCTCCCATCGCAAAGCCAACCCTGGTGTCGGCCTCGACGTCGACGGTCGCCTCGCCCAGGACACCGTCGATCTCAGCGGTGATGGTGGTCGTGCCGACGGCCAACGCCGTGAGCAGCCCCGTCGCATCGACGGTCGCGACCGTGGGCTCCGACGACGTCCAGGTCGCCATCCGCCCAGGCAGCGGCCGCTCCATCGTGTCCAAGGCGATCGCCGTGAGGCTGGCGGTCTCCCCCAACGAGAGCCGAGACGGCATGCCCACGACGGCGACTGCTTCGACGGCACCTGCCGTCACGGTCGCAGCCACCCCTCCTTCGATCCCATCTACGTTCGCCGTGATCGTGGCGGTGCCGGCGCGATGGGCGACGGTGAGGCCGAAGTCATTGACGCTCACGATCGCCGGATCAGACGAGGTCCAAGTGATCGAGACCGAGGCGATGGGCCGATCGTCGCCGTCGAAGGCCGTCGCGGTCAGCGTCACGACATCCAATTCGACGAGGGTCAGCGGGTCGGGAGCGATCCCGACCCGAACGGCCACCGGCTCATCGGCGGATCCGCCATCACCACCGACGCCCCCCGTACCGTCCTCCCCACCGACGCCACCGGTGCCGTCCTCCCCACCGACGCCACCGGTGCCGTCCTCCCCACCGACGCCACCGGTGC
>JBEBXK010000092.1:0-5904 GCA_040391605.1 Vulgatibacter incomptus | reverse complement strand
TCCGGATGAAGATCGGCGTGATGTTCGGCAACCCCGAGACCACCACCGGCGGCAACGCCCTCAAGTTCTACGCCACCCAGCGCATCGACATCCGCCGCATCGGCGCCATCAAGAACGGCGATCAGGTGGTGGGCAACCGGACGCGGGTGAAGGTGGTGAAGAACAAGGTTGCGCCCCCCTTCCGGGAGGTGGAGTTCGACATCCTCTACGGCCAGGGCATCAGCCGGGAGGGCGACGTCCTCGACCTCGCCGTCGCCGAGAACATCGTGGAGAAGAGCGGCTCCTGGTTTTCCTACGAAGGCGAGCGGATGGGGCAGGGCCGCGAGAACTCCAAGCAGCTCCTCATCGACCGCCCGGAGCTCTACGACAAGATCGAGGCCCAGGTCCTCGAGAAGTACGGGATCAAGCGCGGGGCTCCCAAGCTCGCCGCCGTCCCCACCGAGGACGAGAAGCCTCCCCGCAAGTCCGCCACCAAGTAGCTCCCCAGCGGATCCTCCCGGGTGGCCGTTGTGAACCTCGCACGGCTCCAGACCATCTCGTCGCTTTCGGGGCGAATTGTTATGCTGGAGTCAGCGTGGGTTGGAGTCTGGAGCCGGCGCTCGCCAGAATGTCGTAGCTGGTGATTGGACGAAGCGCGGGGCCCCTTCCGCGGCTATAAGGTGCGTGCGGAAGATCGGGGTTCCGCGGCTCGCTCATGGATCTCCATCGCAACGGCTGGCTCAGCGAACTGATCAGCGCCATCCTGGCCGACTATCGGCCGGAGCGAGCGCTCGGGCGGATGTCTGCCTTGGCACGGGGGGAGGGGGCGGGAGCAGGGCTCTCGCCGAGGATCCGGGGGCTCCGCCATCTGGATGAGGAGCTGCGGCGCTCGGGGCTGATCTATGGCTCACCCAAGCTCCCCTCGCGGGTGACGCAGGGCCGACGCTTCGATCGGGCGGACGCCTTCTTCCTCTCGGTGGTGGCGGCGGAGTGCTTCGTCGCGCTGGATATTGGACGGATCTACGGGATCCCCTTCGATGCCGAGCGCTCCGAGGTCGTTCTCACCACCCTGCTCGCCGTCGGCGCAGGGCGGGTGGATCTCGCCACGATGGCGGCTCGCCACCTACGCCCTCGGGACGCGCCGGCGCGTCCAACCGCCCGATCGTCCTTCTTCCTTTCCCAGCTCCGTCCCTCCGATCGGGTGGCGTTCGGCCGGGTCCAGGCGCGGGTTGAAGCGGCGGTGGTCTCCCGGATGATCCTGGCTACCGGCGATACCCTCTTCGACCTCCCCGTGCACAATGGTCTGGTCTACAGCGGTGCGCGGACCATCGGGCGCCTCGCCATCGATCTGCATCGCACGGGCCGCTTCCGTCCCACCTTTGCCAGGCGCCTGCTGGCTGCGGCTCGTCGCGAGCGGGCGCAGCTGCTGCCAGCGTTGGTGGCACCAGCGCGGTTGGTGCGAGCGCCCTCCGATCAGGAGCGCCGGGCGATCGCCCTCGAGCTCCGGACGCTGCGGATACCTCGCGATCTTCTGCGGCAGGTGCGGAGCGCGACGGAGACGGTCCCCCTCCCCGGCGAGTTGGCCCGGACCATCAGGCCCCGCGCCACGCGGCGCTTCGCCCTGGAGCAGGCCTGGCTCTCCTCGATGATCGGCGGGATCGACGAAAGCGAAGCGCGCTACCTCTCGGAGCTCGCCGCCGCCTTCGACTTCAGCGACGACGAGTTGGAGGCCATCGAGGCGGAGATCGCCGAGTACTTCTTCGATCCCGAGGACATCTACGACGCGTTCGAGATCCGGGCCAAGGGGCAGGGCGCGTCGGAGAAGCTCCTCGATCGCATCGAGCGCGAGATCGCGGAGAACATGGACAAGATCGCCCTCGAGGTGAAGGAGACGGGCGAGCTCACCCAGCTCCTCGCCAAGGTGGCGATGGGTCAGCGGCTCACGCCGCGGGAGCGCGAGAAGGCGCGGGAGCAGCTCCTCGATCTGGCCAAGGTGGTCCCGTCGCTCGCGATCATCGCCGCCCCCGGCGGCACCCTGATCTTCGCGGTCCTGCTGAAGGTCCTCCCCTTCAGCATCCTCCCCTCCAGCTTCCAGAAGCGCCCCGAGACGAGACCGAGACCCCGCCGCCAGCCGCGCTTCCGCGCCAGATCCCGCCGCCCCACCTCGTCGTAGGGTTGGCTGCCGCCTTCGACGCTGCCTCGCGGTTGCCGAGGGGCAGTCTCGCGCTTCGCGAAGGCGCCAGGCCGCCAACGGCGAACGTCTGCCGTTCATCTCGTCGGCCGAGCCGGGCCGTGACTCCGGCCCGCTGCATCCGATCAGAGGGTGGCGAAGACCTCGCGGGCGGCCTCGAGGGTGCGGTCGATCTCGGCGTCTCCGTGGGCGCTGGAGATGAAGGCCGCCTCGAATTGGGAGGGTGGGAGGTAGACGCCGAGGTCGAGGAGGCCGTGGAAGAAGCGCCCGAAGCGCGCGGTGTCGGAGGTCTTGGCGGTAGCGTAGTCGTAGACCTCCTCCTCGGTGAAGAAGAGGGTCCACATGCTGCCCACGCGGTTGAGGCGGTGGGGGATGCCGGCCTCGGTGGCGAGGGAGGAGAGGCCGCCGCAGAGGCGGCTGCTGGCGTGCTCCAGCCTTTCGTAGATGGTGGGCTCCACCAGCGCGTCCAGGACGGCCTGGCCGGCGGCGACGGCGAGGGGGTTTCCGGAGAGTGTGCCCGCCTGGTAGACGGGGCCCTCCGGGGCGATGAGCTTCATCAGCTCGTCCTTGCCGCCGTAGGCTCCCACCGGGAGGCCGCCGCCGATCACCTTGCCGAAGGTGGTGAGGTCAGGGCGGATGCCGAAGAGGGCCTGGGCTCCGCCACGGGCGAGGCGAAAGCCGGTCATCACCTCATCCCAGATCAGCACCGTGCCGTGCTGGGTGCAGAGCTCGCGCAGCGCCTCGTGGAAGCCGGGCTTCGGCGGGAGCACGCCCATATTGCCCACCACCGGCTCGAGGATCGCGCCGGCGATGGTGTCGCCGTGCCGCTCGAAGAACTCGCGCAGTCGCTCGATGTCGTTGAAGGGGAGGGTGAGGGTGTGCTGCGCGAGATCGGCAGGCACACCCGGTGAATCCGGCAGACCGAGGGTCTCGACGCCGGAGCCGGCCTTGACCAGGAGGGAGTCGGAGGCGCCGTGGTAGCAGCCCTCGAACTTGAGGATGCGATCGCGGCCGGTGGCGGCGCGGGCCAGGCGGATGGCGGCGGCGGTCGCCTCGGTGCCGGACGACACCAGGCGCACCTTCTCCACCGACGGGAGCGCCCGACAGATCGCCTCCGCGAACGCAGGCTCCCCGGCGTGGGGCGCGCCGAAGCTCGTGCCGCGGCTCGCCGCATCGGAGATCGCCTCCACCGCCGGCGCCCAAGCATGCCCGAAGATCAGCGGCCCCCACGAGCCCACGTAGTCGATGTATCGATTTCCATCGACGTCGACGAGCCAGGCGCCCTCGCCCTTCTCGAAGAAGACCGGCTCGCCGCCGACCCCGCGAAACGCGCGGACCGGCGAGTGGACGCCGCCGGGCATCACCGCCTGGGCCCGGAGGAAGAGTTCGTGGCTCTGGCTTCGGTTCATCTTCGTCGCTCCTATCCATCGGCCGGCGGCGCTGGCGCTCGCCACGCGAGGCGTGATCTATTAGCTCTGGATGCAAGGACCGTCTGCGACGGGTCGTCGCCGGGTGCGGGTCCGCCAGCGCAGATAACCCTCGGATGCGCCGGACACAAGGCATACCCGCCGCGGCTCACCCAGAGTTTCGAGAACCAGGCAGAGCCAGCGAAGCGATCGATGATGCCTCGTCGGGCGCGCTCGACGGCGGTGGGGGCGGGGGACTCGATGGGAGGACGGCCCCGGCGCGATCAGCCGCGGAAGCCTTGGCGGGTGCTCTGCTGGATCCGCTGGGCTTCGGCGACGCTGCGGCGTGCGCGAGTGATCTCGGCCTGGACGCGCTGGGGGTCGGGGTGGCGCTTGAGGGCCTCCAGGTAGGAGGCGAGGGCGCCTTCGGGATCGTCGAGGGCGAGCTTGGCCTGTCCGATCTGGAAGCGGGAGCGGGGGCCGAGCTCGGTGTCGGCCCAGCGAGCCTCGACCTCCTCGAAGACGGCGATGGCCTCCTCATGCTTGCCCTCGAACTGCCACGAGGTGCCCAGGAGAAAGAGGGCGTCAGCGGCCCACTTGGTGTCGGGGGCGCGGTCGGCGAGGTCCCGGCACTCCTTCCGGCTCTGTTCGTACTCGTGAAGCTCGAAGTAGCCCTTGGCGGTGAGGTAGGCGAAGCGCTCGGCGTCGGGCCGCCCGGAGGCTGCGAGGGCCTGCCATTGGGCGATGGCCTCGTGGAGATCGCCGAAGAAGCGGCGCGAGATGTCGGCGAGCTTCTCCCGCGCGGCCCAGGCCTCCTCGTGGTTGGGGGCCACGCGGATCAGGCCGCGGTAGGCCTCGACGGCGCTGCGGTAGTCGCGAAGCTCGAGATAGCTCAGGTCGCCGGAGCGGGAGAGGGACTCCACCCGGGCGGCCTGGGCCTGTTCGTCGTTGCGATCGGCGTCGTCGAGGATGGCCAGCAGCGCGCGGTACTCGGCGGTGGCCTCCACGGATTTGCCGGCGAAGGTCAGCTGCCGCGCCCGCTCCAGTCGGGTCTCGATGGACGAGCGGCAACCCGTGAGCACGAGGACGAGGAGAGACGCGGCGAAGAGAGCGAGCTTGGGATTCATTCTCGATTCCAATCTTCGTGGGCCGCTGCGAAGAGCCCTCGAACGAGGCGCGTGCTGGCGGCCGGCGGCGCGCGACGCACTCCAATACTCACGAGATCGGGGCGATCGTCAAGCCTCCAACGCAATCATTGATTGCGACATACATCGGCCCACACCCGGCATCGACCGTGCCGGATCGCAGCGCCGACCCTGAGAGATCGCCGGCAGCCACGTGCCCGGGCGTTCCCCCGGCTCGCGGAACCCATTGGATCGCCCCCCCGCGAGGCGGGGACGATCCTCTCACCCGCCGGTTACGCATTGGCGTGAGCCCGTCACGAGGTCACGGGCCCAGGAGATCGTCAGCTCTCCGGCGTACCGGGGTCATCGCCCTCAGGGCCGGCGTCGGTCTCCGCGTCGTCGAGGATGCCCTCCTCCTCGTCCTTCTCCACCTCGGCGAGGCGGGCGACGGCGACGACCTTCTCCTCCTTGGAGACGGTGATGAGTCGAACACCCTGGGTGTTGCGGCCGATCAGGCTGATCTCGTTGACCGCCATGCGGATGAGGATCCCGGCGTTGGTGATCAGCATCACCTCGTCGTCGTCCCGCACCTGGCAGGCGCCGGCGACCTTGCCGTTGCGCTTGGTGGTCTTGATGGTGATCAGCCCCTTGCCACCCCGGCGCTGGATCCGATGCTCCCCTTCGACGGTGCGCTTGCCGTAGCCGTTCTCGGTGATGGTGAGGATGGCGGTGCCCTCCTCGACCACGTCGGCGCCGACCACGACGTCGTCGGGGTCCAGGGTGATGGCCCTGACGCCGTGGGCGCTGCGGCCCATGGGGCGCACGTCGGACTCGGCGAAGCGGATGGCCATGCCGTTGGCGGTGGAGACCAGGATGTGAGCCTCACCGTCGGTGAGCATGGCTGCCACCAGCTCATCGCCCTCCTCGATGCCGAGGGCGATGATGCCGTTGGAGCGCACATTGGAGTAGGCCATCAGGTCCGTCTTCTTGATGACGCCCTTGCGGGTCACCAGCACGACGAACTTGCCCTCCTCGAAGTGGCGGACGGGCAGCACCTTGGCGAGGGTCTCGCCCTCCTGGAATTGGACGAGGTTGACGATCGGCCTGCCGAGGGCGGTGCGCCCGGCCTGCGGGATCTCGTGGACCTTCAGCCAGTAGAGCTTCCCCTTGGTGGTGAAGACCAGCATGTAGGCGTGGGTGCTGG
>JBEBXK010000091.1:0-6432 GCA_040391605.1 Vulgatibacter incomptus | reverse complement strand
GACGAGTACATGGTGGTGGTGAACGACGACGGCCTCTCCAAGCTGCGGATCAGCCAGCACTACCGCGACGCTCTCCGCAGCGGCGACGCCAAGGCGAACGGCTCCAAGGACTTCATCCAGGACAAGCTGCGCTCGGCCCTCTGGTTGATCCGCTCGATCCACCAGCGGCAGCGCACCATCCACAAGGTGACGGAGTCCATCGTCAAATTTCAGCGGGACTTCCTGGACCATGGGGTCGCCCACCTCAAGCCGCTGATCCTGAAGGACGTCGCCGAAGACATCGAGATGCACGAGTCGACGGTCTCGCGGGTGACGACGAATAAATATGTCCACACACCCCAGGGGATCTTCGAGCTCAAGTATTTCTTCAACTCGTCCATCGCGAAGACAGGCGGGGACGAGGTCGCCAGCGAGGCGGTGAAGGCGGCCATCAAGCGGATCGTCAGCCAGGAGGACGGCTCGCAGCCCCCCTTCTCCGACCAGCGCCTGGTGGAGCTCCTGCGGGAGGAGAAGATCGAGATCGCCCGGCGGACTGTGGCGAAGTACCGCGAAGAGCTGGGGATCCTCCCGTCGAGCAAGCGGCGGAAGCTCTACTGACGACGTCGTCGCGAGGTGCAGCGTGATCGCTACGCTCGTCCGTTCACCGCGGGTCCTCTGGACTGGCGCCGTCGTCGCGGACCCGCGATTGCGGCGTGATCCCCACCTTCCTCGGTTCGCGGCGCGTCCTCTGTCGCCATGGCTCCTAAGGCGATCCAGTCTTTGCGGGGCCCTTCCCGTACCACGGCGAACGATCGGCCCCGCTGCCGCGAGCTACCGGCGGTCTGCCGTGGTAAAAGCCGCGAAGGGGCTTGATCGCTCGACGCCCCGGGGTGTACGACCGCTCGCGCTCGATCGATCCAAAGACGGCCTATGAAGATCTCCGAATTCCTCCACCCCGAAGGCATCATCGCCGACCTCCAGGCGACCAGGAAGCGTGACATCCTGGACGAGCTCTGCGAGCCGATGGCCGCCCGCTTCCCCGCGCTCTCGGTCGAGCACCTGCGGGAGGTCCTCGAGGAGCGGGAGCACCTGGGCTCCACCGGAATCGGCGACGGGGTGGCGATCCCCCACGGGAAGCTGGCCGGGCTGCCGGAGCTCTGCGCCACCTTCGGGCGCTCGCCGCAGGGCGTGGACTTCGAGGCGTTGGACGGAAAGCCCACCTATCTCTTCTTCGCGGTCTTTGCTCCGGAGCACTCGGCGGGGATCCACCTCAAGGCGCTGGCGCGGATCAGCCGGCTGCTCAAGAGCGCGCCGCTGCGCCACTCGATCCTCCAGGCCAAGGACGGCGCCGAGATCTATCGGCTGATGACGGAAGAAGACGAGACCTACTAGACCAGGGGCGTACGTGCAGAAGTTGAGCTTGAGCGGTCGGGTCCTCCTGATCGATGACGACGCGAACTTTCATCAGCTCGTATCTGCCGTGGTCGAATCCATCGGCTTCGAATGCGTCTGTGTCCGCTCGGGGGAGGAGGGGCTGCAGCGGATCGAGGAGGGGCCGCCTGCAGTCCTGATCCTGGACGGGCTGCTGCCGGGGATGCGCGGCGAGGACGTGGCGAAGAAGCTGCGCAAGAAGTTTACGCCGGCCCAGCTCCCAATCGTCTTCGTCACCGCCTTCTATCGCGACCTGCGCAGCTCCCGCTTCCTCACCGGCGACTGCGGCGTGAACGTGCTCCTGCACAAGCCCCTGGTCGCCGACCAGCTCCGCGCCGCGCTCGGACAACTCCTCCAGCGCGAGGAGGCCTTCGATCTGGAGGTCGACTTCGATCCCCTGGGCCCCGACGCGGAGGCCCGGGCGGAGATCCTCGCCGACTATTTGGCCTCGACCAAGGAGAAGGTCGTCGGGATGCGGGCCGCCTTCCACTCCCTGGGCGGCGCGGACGGGACGGCCGCCCTCCGATCGCTGCGGATGGACGCGCATCGCCTCCGTGGATCCGGGGCGTCGTTCGGCTTCCCCGAGATCAGCCGCCTCGCCGGCGCGATCGAGGATCTGGTGAACCGGTCGGGGGACGAGCTGATGATGACGGGTCCCACCAGGGCCCGCCTGGACGGCCTGGTGGAGGCCCTCGGCGCCAAGGTGCGCGCGACGGTCGGGGCCGCCCCGGTGGCCGTGGCCCGCAGCCGTGGCTGGCGGCCGAAGGTGCTCCTGGTGGAGGCTGAAGGGCCGCTGGTGGTGGAGGCGGCGGGTGCGCCGGAGGATGAGAGGCTGCGGATCCTCGGCAGCGTCGACGAGGCCATCGAGGCCGCCATCGACGAACGTCCGGACGTGGTGGTGCTGGGCCTGGACGCCGGCGGGGCCGAGGCCTGCAGCCGCATGCGCGCGGCGGGGATCGGCCCGGTGGTGATCATGTCACGGGGCGACACGCTGGCCGAGAGGCTGATGGCCTCCGAGGCCGGGGTGGTCGGTTACGTGGCGCGGCCCTCCGATCTGGACGGGCTCTTCCGGATCGCCTCGACCTTCGCGAACCCCCGGATCGGCACCAGGGTCGTGGCGGCCGGCGGGGATCGGGCGATCCTTGCGCAGATCGCGGAGGCCCTGGCCCCTGCCGGGGTCGCGGTGGATCCTGCGCCTGAGCCCGGGGAGCTGCTGCCGATGATCCACGAGCGCGCGCCGTCGCTGGTGATCCTCGACGTGGACTCGTGGAAGGTGGGGCCCCAGCTCCTCCGGGTGCATCGCGCCGATCTGCGCCTGCGGCAGGTGCCGATCCTCGCCATCACCGAGGCGGCGGATCGCACGGCGCTCCTGGAGGCGGGGGCGGCGGCGATCCTGCCCAAGCCCTTCGAGCCGGCGGAGCTCGCTGCCACCGTCGTCTCGCTGCTGGCCCAACGCCAGAGCGGAGACGTCTCACGGGGCCGGGATCCCCGCACCGGCCTCTATGACCGCTCCTACCTGAGGCGGGCCAGCGAGCGGGCCGTCGCCCTGGCGCGCCGCGAGGGCCGCACCCTCGCCCTCGTCGCCTTCGACGCCAACGCCGAGGCGCTGCGGCTGGCCCATGGCTCCCTCGCCGTCGACGAGCTCCTGGCCGCCATCGCCACCCATCTGCATGCCGCCTTCCGCGACAGCGACGTGGTGGCGCGCATCGGCCCGCATCGCTTCGCGATCCTGCTCCACTCCGCCCGCCGCTTCGACGTCGAGCGGCTGATCAGCCGAGAGCTGGCGGCGCTGGCCAAGCTCGACCTCGGCTTCCCCGACTTCGTCCCAGCCCCCCGGGCCGAGTTGGTCGTCTTCCCCGAGGCCGCGGTGGAGCCCGACTCCATCCTCGAGACGGTGGACTCCAAGCTCAACGCCGCCCTCGAGAAGTGAGCGCGGTCGAGCCGGAGGCGAAGAAGCGCAAGCGCGCCTCTCGCGCACGGCCGGGGGCTCCGGCAGCGATCGAGCCCTCTCCTATGCCGGAAGCCGATCCGCAGCGCGCCTGGTGCGTCTACGTCCTGCGCTGCGCGGACGGCACGCTCTACACCGGCGCCACCAACGATCTCCCGGCGCGACTCGCTCGCCACAACGCCGGAAAGGGGGCGGCCTACACGCGAGGCCGGGGCCCTGTATGCCTCTTCTTCGCAGAAGACGCGGCGGACCGAAGCGCCGCACTCCGCCGTGAGGCCGCGATCAAGAAGCTCTCCCGCCGCTCCAAACTGGCGTTGGGCGGGGGCTCGGACGAAGAAGCTCGCTAGTCTCGCATGCGTTTCCGAGAGCGACTCGCGGCTCCCCGGTGGTGCTGGAACGAGACTGGACGGGACGGGCCCGATCGCGGCTAATCCCGGCCCAAGACGAGGATGCGATCGGCCGCGTCGCTGCACCCTACGACGAGAGCCTCGTTCACCCCCTCCGACTTCGGCAGCGAGGCCAGGACGGCCGGCTTCGCGCAGCCCGGCAACGGATGCTGCCGCGCTGTCTCCGCGTCGGGGACGCCGTCCTCGCCGATCGGCAGTTCCCAGACGCTTCCTTGGCAATCGTCTGCAACCCAGAGGCGATCCCCAACGACCTGTAGCGCGCTGGGACAAACACCTTCGGGAAGGGGGAACGACGTGACCAAGTGGTTTTCGACGATGCTACCAGTGGTGATGACCGCCGCCTCGGATGGTGAACTCGTACCACCAGCAACGTAGAGACGGGTTCCAAGAAGATTAAGCGAGAGGGCTCGTGGTTCGACGTCAAGGAGCGGAAGGATGGTGCCTGAAGCAGCCTCATTCAACATCTTGTCACTTTCTCGAATGTCGGCAAACGCAATTCGATCGCTGCCCGTCAGAAGAGAATACACTTGCGAGTTGCTGTCTTCGTTGATGTGTCGAATCGCGAGGGCGTGAGGGGAGGGGCCGCTGGGGAACGAGCCGGGACCATCCAGATCTGCGATACCTATCCGATGGCAGTCTAGCGAGGAGTCGGCGCAGGTGACCGTTGGCGTGCTAGCCTCGATTTGGTTCGCGAAGAACAACAAGGTCGTCCGTGTCGCGTATCCAGAAAACCCGAAGGCCCCAGTGGGGGAAACGACGATCGCCCCACCCTGAACTGACGCCGTGTCGAAATCGTAGTTCTTAGTCAGCCGGGAGCTGTCGGCAACGATGATGCGATTTGTATCCCGATCGGAGACGAAAATCCGAGCTGCTGCATCTGACGTAGCAATCCCATTCGGGTTCGCGATCGCGAGCGTAGCGCTCGCTTCGCTCTTGAGGTCTGCGGTGAACCGGTGGACGGCGCCGTCGCCACCATCCACGCCTCCGGCGGCGACGAAGCAGCTTGCGGAATCGCAAGCGACATCGCGGACACCCTGGCTGCCCGCGGGGAGGGGGATGTGGCATATGCCAGGATTGCAGCTCGAGTCGAGGCCGTCGCAGATGTCCTCGGCGCCTGGGTGCACCGCAGGATCGTCCGGGGCGCAGTCGAGGTGGTCGGGCGAGAGATCGCCGTCGTAGTCGAAGGCGAGGTCGAGGGAGACGAGGATCAGGCGCAGGGGGATCGGCTTGGACGAGCTGATCACCTGGGCCGTGAGGCCCTCGCTCGCGAGGCGCGCGCTCCCGCCTGCCTCGGCCAGGGCCGCGAGGGCCTGGACCTCGAACTCCAACGATTGCTCGGTGCCAGGAGCGGCCTCGAAGGGGATCTCGAGGCGATAGCCCGGAACGTCGAGGCTCTGAGAAGGAATGGAGGCACCGATGGGGACGTCGAAGCGCGTCTCCGCCGGCACGTCGTCGCTGCCCCGGACCGAGAGGACGAGCGTCTCGATCGTGCGGGGATGGGCGGCGAGGAAGTCGTCCAATCCCCCGCCGACGAAGACCTCGACGACGATCGTCGAGGGCTCCTCCTCCCCGCCGCTGCCACCGGTGGCGCCGCCCGCTCCGCCGTCGCCCCCCGACCCTCCGCTCCCCCCATCGCCTCCGCTCCCGTCTCCACCGGCCCCGCCGGGAGCCAGACAGATCTTCACGCCCTGTTTAACGCAGCGGTGGCCATCGGGGCAATCGGCGTCGGAGCTGCAATCGTCGGCGATGTCGTCGAGGCAGCCGACCGCTCCAATCGAGACGAAGAGACCCAGGGCCAGCACGAACGGAAATGAGCGATTCACGCGAGCATCCTCCCACTACGACGCCGCCCGGTACGGGCTCGATGCTTCCCTGAGTAGCATCGACCATGAGGTCGATCAATGAATCGGCCGGACGCTTCGGGAAGTCCCCGGTCGAGGAGTGTCGGCCGCCCCAGGCCGCGAGACGCCCGGGAGCCGCTTGACCGCGAGGTCCCAAACGTGACAGCAACCCGAGGGTGAGCTCGATCAAGGTGGCGCGCCTCCTGGAGGAGAGCGGCGCCGAGCTGAGGCTGGAGTTGGTGGCAGGCCGGGCTGGCCTGGACCGGACGATCACGCACAATCGGGTGCAGAAGCACGGCCTGGTGCTGGCGGGTTTCTTTCGGCACATCCATCCGGAGCGGATCGAGGTCTTCGGGAATACGGAGCTGGAGTACTTCGCGACCCTGACGCCGGAGCGGCAGGAAGAGATCGCCGAGGGCTTCTTCTCGCAGCCGATCGCCTGCCTGGTGGTGACGAAGGGGCTGCCGATCCCGCCGTGCATGGTGGAGGCGGCGGAGCGCTACGGCTGCCCGCTCTTTTCGACGAGCCTGCTCTCCTCGACCTTCATCGTGCAGGTGCAGGACGTGCTGGCGGAGGCGCTGACGGCGCATACCTCGGTCCACGGCGTGTTGCTGGACGTCTTCGGGGTAGGGATCCTGCTGCTGGGCAAGAGCGGGATCGGCAAGAGCGAATGCGCGTTGGATTTGGTGATGCGCGGCCACCGCCTGGTGGCGGACGACATCGTCGAGATCAAGCGGAAGAAGTTCGACTCGGTCTACGGATCGGGCTCGGCGATCATCAAGCACCACATGGAGATCCGCGGCCTGGGGATCATCAACATCAAGGA
>JBEBXK010000090.1:0-6970 GCA_040391605.1 Vulgatibacter incomptus | reverse complement strand
GGCTGGCGCGGCTTCTTGCGCCAGCCTAACGGCCTCGTGGGATGCCCTTCGTGCGCGCGCCGATCGAATCCCCGCCCGACGTCTTCGTTCGGCGCGAAGGCCTCGCGCATGCGATGAATCTCGGCTGCGGGCGGCCACGCCACTTCTCTTCGAGCGCAAAGATGCGCCCGATCCGCGCGAGGCCTTCCCGCGCGATCGGATCTTTGGCGACCGTCGCCTCCCACAGTCCTCGTCGACCGTGGCTCCAGCACGCGACCTCCTTCCGGACGCAGTCGTCGACTGCCGGCGGATCGATCATTCCCTTTGCGAGGCGTCGGCGCCGCTCTTTCGGCTCGACGAAGAGGACGTCGTAGACGCTCTTGGCATCGGCTTGGACGTAGCCCCCGAACCCATGCAGCATCGAGGCGACGTACCGGCTCGTCTCCTGCGGCGTGAACTCGAAGAAGACGTGAACCCTGTCCGCCAGCAGCACGAAGTAGTTCGCACGCCGGCAGGCCTGGCGCACACGGTCTTCTCGACGTTCCGGCTGCACGGCGACGCCAGTGGCATCGGTAGCGATGCAGAAGGCCGTAGGCAGCGCCTGCGCACGTACCGCCGCGACGATCGTGGCGCCGAATCCACGATGAACCACTCGGGCGTGGGCTCCTTCGGGAAGTAGACCCTGCGCAGCACGAAGGTCCGCCCTGCGAGCTTGAAGTCGCCGGTGCGCAGCGTGTTGTACACGAGCGTTGATGCGAACATCGCCGTCGAGCCGAGGCCAAGTGCGTTCCAGCGGGGGTGGGCCGAGATGAGAAACGTCTCGCCGCCGAGGAAGGCGCGCAGGAGCACGTCGTCGGCGACCGGCGCGGGACCGAACCTGGACGGCACGGGCGTGTAGTAGAGGCCGTGGGTGACCTCCCGCAGACGCCCCTCACGCACGAGCCGGCGAGCCAACCGCGCCGGGTTCCTCCCCCAGCGGGCAAGGTCGCGCGTGCGGTACGTCTGGCCCGCTATCAGCTCGGGTTGCGCGGCGGCGGTCATGGCCGCGGCTCCGTCGTTAATTTACCGTATGAAAGATACGGTCCTGCGGCCCCATCGGCAACTCCAACCAGAACGCACCTCGAAGCTCGCGCGCTGCTCGGAGAACCGCGCGCCCCACTGCTGCCAGAACGACGGTAGGTCGAATTGGGAAGGCTTACGGGCAGCTTGATCGAGCAAGGTCGCCCGCTCGATCCGTTCGCTGGGCGGCCGCGTCCGCGAATCTTGTGGGCATTTAAGGTAAAAGTTTTTACCTTAGTCGTCATCGGTGAGTGTCAAGGTAGTTGCCGCCGATCGGTTGATTACGCCGCTGCCGCAGGGTGCTGCGCCTGCAACTTCGTGCTTGCGGATGGGTTGAGTGTGACCACCGCGGGCGAGTCCCATTTCCTCACGTCGCGTGACCAGCGCTCCGGGTGGCGGTTCTTCGCCGCTGCGTAGACTCTCCTTCGCCTCTCGAGGATCGCCTCCGATCGCCCTTCGTGGCGGGAGGCAGGCGAAAGGAAACCGAGACCGCTGAGCGGGCGCTCAAAGACGGCAGGATCAAGACCGTCGCTCGCACGCGCAAGGATCGGCAGGCCGACTATGCCACTCTGGTGACGGGCATGGCGCTCCAACTCGCGTCGACTGCGTTCACCGCGTCGCCTGTCTTCAAGGAGGCGGTCGTCGCGGCCGACACCCAGCGGCGTGAGTCGAAGACCGGTCGCCTTCGGGACGAGTGGGTGTTCGAGATCGAGCTCGATCGGGGGACGATCGAGTCCCTCGACCTCCAGCGAGTGGATCCCCTCACCGTCCTGACGAAGGCGCCAGGCCGGATCGATCTTCGACCTACGTTCGAGTTGCGGGCGATCCAGCCGCCGAGCTGGTGGAGCCCGACGGGCTGAGCGCGACAAGCGTTGGAGGGAAGCCATTTCTCGCTCGCTGTGGCGACGACAGACCAAGTCCGTACGCCGGGGCGATGCGCTCGAGAAGCCTGCTCCCGCCGAAGGAACGCTGGACGAAGCGTTTCCCCAATCAGAGATCGGCGAGGGCCTCATGCCCGCAGCTCTTCCCAATCAGCGCGTCGCCGTTCTGCCGGTGCTCTATTCGGCACTCGGTGGCGCCCCTCCTCGGGCAGGGCGCCGTCAGGCCTCCTTGCGCGCCGATGGGCTTGCCTTCACGAAGATCACGCGCTGAACGCCTCGCTGCGCCCGTACGGACCTCGAAGGCGCTCGCGGTCGTCTGAGAGCGGCTGTTAGCGGCCTGACCGCCGCCGCTGCGGTCGGGACCGATGGTGCTGAGCGAGAAGCTGGACACCGTACCTGACTTTCGGTTGGTGTCCACGAAGGCGGATCAAGCCCATGTTCTGCACTTGGTACCTGCGGTGTGCTGCTTCTTCGAGCAGCGGTCATAGTACGTCTGGTTCCGCCCCGTTCCAGCCGAGCTGATGAGCATCGCCCAGAGCGCGCGCTTCGGTCAATCCGCTACCCGGCGCGCTTGGTGTGTCGCCGGGCGCTCCCATCTCGTTCGTCTTGAAGCTGCCGCTCGTGCCACTCCTGGAACATGGCGCGTCGGCGGCGCGGGTATCGCTCGCCCAGGGGGGTGACCTCGAGCAGGCGGTCGGTCCGGAAGTGGCGGTAGTCGTTCTTCGACTCGCACCAGGCCACGAGAATGCGACCATCGGTGAAGTACCCGATGGCGAAGGGCCAGAGAGTTCGCCGGGTCTCGACGCCTTGGGCGTCTCGATAGACGACCGCGAGCTTGCGCTCGTCGCGGATCGCCTCGCGGAGCGCGGTGAGATCCTCCCCCGTCCGCGGCGGTGGACCGACCCGGAGAGGGACGTCGCCTGCGCCATCGCTCACTGTCTTGGGCAGCACCGCCTCGATCTTTGACGTTGCGTCCAGGGCTGCCTGGGCAAGGGGGGCGTCCGCGAAGGTCGAGACCCAGCGCATGCCGAGGAGCAGCGCCTCGGTCTCGGTCTGCGAGAGCATCAAGGGGGGCAGGAAGAAGCCCGGTCGAAGGACATAGCCGACACCTGGCTCGCCCTCGATGCCTGCGCCCTGCTCCCGAAGGGTGGCGACATCGCGGTACAGGGTCCGCAAGCTGATCCCGAGCTCCTCCGCCAGGACCCGGGCAGTAACAGGCCTGCGTCGGCGTCGAAGGGCCTGGAGGAGCGCGAGGAGGCGAGCGGTTCGCATAGAGGGAGACTACTGCCACTTTCTGGCAGTCGCCATTGGTAGTCGTTCTGCAACCACCTACGCGGAGAGACGCATGGCGACACCGAACCTGATCCTGCTGTATGTCGAGGACCCGACCACGAGCGCTGCCTTCTACGAGAAGCTCTTCGAGACAGGCCCGGAGGCCAGCTTTCCGACCTATGCGTCGTTCTCTTTCCCGAATGGGCTGAGCGTGGGTCTGTGGTCGACGCAGGCCAAGGACTTCGCCTCTGGAGGCTCCGGCCACCGATCGGAGCTGGCGTTCATGGTGCCAGACGACGGAGCGGTTCGCCGGCTCCACGATCGCTGGGTCGATGCCGGTGTGACGATCGAGCAGCCCCTCCACGACGCGGTCTTCGGTCTGACCTTCGTCGCGACCGATCCCGATGGGCATCGGATCCGCGTCTGCACGCCTGACTGAGCAGGCACCACCGCACGCAGGTCGGAGACATAGGGCCTTCGACCTTGGAACGATCGCGGTGGATCGCCCCCGCGCCGCGGCAGGCAAGATACCGATCGGCTGAAGTGGAAGGATGAGGGACGACAAGCGACTGATCCTCCGGTACGAAGCGACCGGTGGAGACTCCGAGAAGCATTCGCCCGGCCGAGTTCATCCGGGCTTCACTGCGTATCGGCCAGCGAGCGTCGCTCCAAGGGCGCCGAGCCGCACGCGCAGGGTCTTGGGCGCGATCACCTCGGTGCCCTCCGGTGCGAGGCAGAGCTGCGCAACGGCGATGCTCTCGCGCTCGAAGTCGATGGTGGTCTCGCCCTCCACGATTCGATCGTGCTCCGCCCGAGGCCTTTGCTGGCGCAGCGCATCGGCTCCCTTGTCCGTGAGGCGGAGCCGCACTTCGTATGTGGCCCGCTCCTCGGCGAAGCGAGCGCTCCATTTTCGCCAGAAGATCGGCAAGTCGAAGTCGTCCGGCCTCTCGAAGCTCTCCTCGAGGAGCGCCGCCTGTTCGACTCGCCCGCCGCGGAAGACAGAAGGACCGCGGGAGGTGAGGGCCACCAGGTACCAGCGATCGGCCTTCACCACGAGCCCCAGCGGATGGACGAGGCGGCTGCTGCGCTTTCCTTCGTAGTCGATGTAGGCGAGGCGGATGCGGCGGTTCTGCCAGACCGCCTCCCGCAAGGTCTCGAGGTGGGGAACCGGCTCCGGCTCTGAGAAGAACGGAGCAGGATCCACGTGCAGGCGCTGCCGGGCATAGGCGATCACCTGCTGCTGCGCCGGCGGGAGGCTGAAGCCGAGCTTCGTCAGGGCGCTACGAAGGGGAAGACGGAGCCGCAGGTCGGCGAGGGCCGGTGATTCGCCCACTGCGGCGATGGCGTGAACCTCTGCACGGGTGAGCCCCGTGAGCTCGGTGCGGAAGCCGTCGAGCAGGGCGACGCCCCCTCCAGGTCCGCGTACGGTGGTGACGGGGATGCCAGCCGCGGAGAGCGCGTCGAGATCCCGGTAGACGGTGCGCTCCGACACTTCGACGCGTTCCGCGAGGGCGGCGGCGGTCCAACGGCTTCGGCTTTGAAGCAGCATGAGCAGGCGAACGAGCCGGTCGGCGCGCATGATGGGAAGCTACCACCGATACCTGACAAAGGATGTCAGGAATGACCCCGTACCATCGCTACCTTCACCAGGAGGAACGAGATGGGAAAGCCATTGGAGGGCAGGGTCGCGCTGGTAGCGGGGGCGACCCGTGGGGCAGGACGGGGGATCGCCGTCATGCTCGGGGCGGCCGGGGCCACGGTGTGGTGCAGCGGGCGCAGCGTCCGCGGGCAGCTCATGAGCGGAGCGAACCGGCCGGAGACGATCGACGAGACCGCAGAGCTGATTCGCGCGAGGGGAGGGCGCGCCATCGCCGTGCGTTCGGATCACACGGTAGAAGCGGATGTCAGCGCGCTCTGCGAGCGGATCGAACGAGAGTCCGGCCGGCTCGACATCCTGGTCAACGACGTATGGGGCGGCGACGCGCTGATCGAGTGGGGAAAGCCGTTCTGGGAGACGACCGCCGAGCACGCACGCACATTGCTCGAGCGCTCGATCTTTTCGCATCTCGTCACCAGCCGCCACGCGTTGCCGCTCCTCCTCCGGTCGGGGCGCGGGCTCCTGGTGGAGATCACCGACGGGGATTTCTTCGGCTATCGGGGAAACGTCCTCTACGACCTGGTGAAGATGGCGCTCATTCGCCTGGCGTTCGCGCTCTCCCGTGAGCTGCGCGACACGCAGGTCACGTCGCTCGTTGTGACGCCAGGGTTCCTGCGATCCGAAGCGATGCTCGACCTCTTTGGAGTGACCGAGTCCAACTGGCGAGACGCGATCGCTCATACTCCCGACTACGTGGCGTCCGAGACGCCGTTCTTCGTCGGGCGGGCCATCGCGGCGCTGGCTGCTGACCCGCGTGTTCGAGAGAAGGCGGGGCGCGTGCTCAGCTCATGGGTCCTCGCTCGCGAATACAATCTCACCGATGTGGACGGAACTCGTCCTGACTGGGGCGCCTACTTCGAGAAGAAGTACGGCCATTCGCCGGTCGCCGATGAGTCGGCCTACCAGTCGTGGCTCGACAGTCCCATGGAACTCGTCTTTCCGAATGGAGCGTCGGACCTAGCGGCACCCAAGGAGCCTGGCAGCCGGTGATCTGATCCCCATTTCGACCGACCGCTGCGCTGCGAACAGCTGGCGTACGATGCCAGGGGACCTTCCCGTGCCGCCGGGCCTACGAGCCCTGAGAGCGCATCCTAACCCCCCCGGACCGAGCCTGGCCGCCATGCGGTCAATTCGGCGCGCGAGCAGGGCGTACGCCGCGGAGGGCGGGGTCCACCGAGGCCTCCGCCGCGCGCCGCGCAGGTCGATCCCTTCGAGCATCAGCGCGAGTTCGGCCGCTTCGATCTCGACGTGGCGCGCGCCGGCGAATGGTCCGTGCGGCATCCGGAACACTCCGCGCTCGAGGCGCTTGTAGATCAGCAGCCAGCCGTTACGATCCCACGAGAGGATCTTCACGCGATCTCCCCGGCGGTTGAGGAAGACGAAGAGGTGGCCGCTCAGCGGGTCTTCGTTCATCAGGAGCCGCGTCGCCGCCGCGAGGCCGTCGAAGTTCTTTCGCAGATCGACGGGCTCGGCGGCAAGGTGGATGCGGACGGTGGCCGGGAGCGTCAGCAAGGCGCGGACTCGAGCAGCCGGACGAGGCGGAGCAACGTCTTCTCACAGAAGTCCGGGGCCACACGGATAACGCGACCACCGGCGACGAGTTCGAGGGCTCCGCCCCGGACCTCTGCCGCCCCCTCTGGCGCACCAGCCTCGACCAGCGACCCGGCAGGAAGCGGACGCCATCGGCGTTCACGGAACCATCCAGCGTCCGCTTCCACCGCCGAAGCCGCTCTGGCAATAGTCCATGCTTCTTCGCGAACGTCTTGAGCGGCATCCCGCTCGCGGCCCAGGCCGCGAACAGTTCCTTCGCCAGGTCCTCGCGCCAATAGCGGCTCGCCACCGCCTCCTCGATCACCGCCTTCGTCACGCAGCACCTCCGCGGGGCAGGCTGCATGGTGACGGTCAGGCGGGAAAGGTGCGGTCTACCGGACGGTTACGAGAGGAACAAGTACATAACCGACCCGGCGCACATGCCCCGTGCACACCGAGACTACGTTGAGTGGACCCCCGAACGACTCATGCGCTGGGCCCAGCAGGTCGGCCCGTCGACCGCCGCCTTTTCAAGGTCTGCTTCGGGATCCTCCGCTTGCAGGACAAGTACGGAGCCGAGCGGATCGAGCGA
>JBEBXK010000089.1:0-7668 GCA_040391605.1 Vulgatibacter incomptus | reverse complement strand
GCCTGAGTCGCGCCGCCTGAGTCGCGCCGCCTGAGTCGCGCCGCCTGAGTCGCGCTCGATGGGCGATCCACTCGGAGTTGGTGGGTCCGTGCCTGGAGATGCCGAAGTTTCCTTGGGCTCGGGGAGACGAGACGCGCGGGGATCACCCGATCGCGCGGCAGGCGCCGCTGCCATCGACCGGGCAAGGCCCTGGGGGGCTATCCGCAAGGCCGCGCCGTGGGCACCTTCCCCGGGTGCGGCTTGCGCGAAAGCCGCCCCGCCGGTGGTGGTTCTTCCGGGCCGGGGCGCCAGGGCATCTCGACTTCGACCTGATCCGGCACGGGCTGCCCCTGTTGGGCTGCGCCGTGGTCTGGAGCGGCAGCCATATCTGGCGCAAATACCTGCCGCCGGTGCGGGCGGGTCGGGTCGAGCGTGCCTTACGCGGCCCCGAAGAGGTGAATGCCCTGGACCTCGCCGCCAGGCAGGCCCTGCTCTGGAAGGATCCCCTGCGCGCGCGGCTCTACTCGAACCTGCTGGCGAACTTCCTGATCCCGGCTGGCACCGTGGCCCTCACCGTGGCGGCAGGGATCAAGGGCGGGGGCGGCCCATTCGCCGATGTACTGGTGGCGAACGAGGCCATGGTCTACGCAGGGACCGTGAGCCAGGCGGTGAAGCTGATCGTCCGCAGGCAGCGGCCCTTCGCCCGCTTCGAGGAGGAGGGCGCGGCAGGGGCGCCGAGGGCCGACGGCTCGGTGGCGATCCCCGCGAACCGGACGAGGGCCCGCCTGGCTCGGGCGAACCTGAAGGACGACGACGATCTCTCCTTCTTCTCCAGCCACACCAGCACCACCATGGCCTTCGCCTTCGCGGTGGCCCAGATCGCCACCAGGCGCAGGGTGCGCACGCCGTTGGTCTTCCTCCTGGGCGTGGCCGCGGGCCTCACCGGCTACCTGCGGATCGCCTCCGATCGGCATTACCTCACCGACGCCCTGGCGGGTGGCGTGGTGGGGGCGGCGTTTGGCACCCTGGTCCCCAGGCTCCTCCATCCGATCCCGCGGCCGGACCGCTGGAGCCGGGCGGTAGGGGCCGACTTCGCCAGGCTGCTGGGGCAAAGCTGAGTTCGTGAGGGAGCTCACGAACGCGGCAGAGAGAGCCCTTCGCGCAGCGCGGCCAAGGCAATCGCCCCTGCCTCGTCGAGGGGGGGGACCCACACTATTTCAGACCGTCGGGGAAACCCGCCCGCCCCGGCCTCATCCAACCGACCCAGGAACACACGGAAGCCCCGGGAGGTTCGGGCCATTATGCCCGATCCCCTCCCTCGCTTCTTTTACGATCGAGACACGCTCGACGTCGCCCGCGAGCTCCTCGGCTGCCGCCTCTTCCGCCGGATCGACGGGCGGATCCTCGTCAGCCGGGTCGTGGAGACGGAGGCCTATGTCGGTCGGGAGGATCTCGCGTGCCACGCTTCGAAGGGATTGACCCCGCGTACCGAGCCGATGTTCGGACCAGCGGGCCACGCCTACGTCTACCTGATCTACGGACTCCATCATTGCTTCAACGTGGTGACGGAGGCGCCGGGATCGGGCTCGGCGGTGCTGGTCCGGGCGGTGGAGCCGCTCTCGAACTCGGAGGAGCGAGCTTCTCCGCGGATGGACGGCCCCGGACGGCTCACCAAGGCCCTCGCGATCGATCGGAGCTGGAACCGCTGGGACCTCACCCGAGGCGAGGCGCTCTGGATCGAGGCGCCCGATCGTCCGCCAGGTCCCATCGACTCCGGGCCAAGGATCGGAGTGGAGTACGCCGGCGAGTGGGCGAAGAAACCCTGGAGATTCTGGCTGAAAGGGAGCCCGTGGATCTCGTCGCCCCCGCGCAGCGCCCGCCCGGTCGATCGGCGGGCGTCCGTGGAACCTCGCCGCCTGAGCGGACCCATGGTAGAAGCCTCGGAGCACTCTCGTCCGGGAAAGGACCGGCCCGACGGCCCATGAGCACGCTCACTGCCCAGAACTCCGAGATCACGGACGATGTCCTCGTCGCCCGTTTCCAGGATCAGAAGGACCGTGGCGCTTTTGACGAGCTCGTCAAGCGACACCGCAACCGGATCTACTCCTTGGCGCTCCGGATGCTCAAGAGCGAGGAGGAGGCCTTGGACATCGTCCAGGAGACCTTCCTCGCCGCCTTCCGCAAGCTGCCCGAGTTTCGTCGCGACGCCCAATTCGGCTCGTGGATCCATCGGATCGCCGCGAACTTCGCCTTGATGCACATTCGCCGTCGCAAGGTGGCGGATCGCTTCGAGGAGCCGATGGACGAGACGGGAGAGAGCTTCAACGCCAACGGCCATTGGGAGATCTTCCCCACCGGCATGTGGGGGCGCCGCGCCGATGATCTCGCGTTGGACGGCGAGCTGCGCGAGAAGCTGATCGCCGCAGTGGAGAACCTCCCTGAGGTCCATCGCGCCGTCTTCATGCTGCGCGACTTCGACGGTCTGTCCTATGATGAGATGGCGTCGGCGCTGGAGACCACGGTCCCCGCGATCAAGAGCCGGCTGCACCGGGCCAGACTCGCGCTGCGCCAGGACCTCGCCCAGTATTTCGAGGGGAGGGAAGCGTGAAATCCATGGAGAGCACCAACTGTAAAGAATGCGTCGACCTGCTGGTCGACTACCTCGAGGGAGCCCTGCCCGACTCGCGCGAGAAGGCCCTGGACGAGCACTTCATGGCCTGCCCGCCCTGCCTCGATTTCCTCGATCAGTACCGGGCCTCGTCGGAGCTCTGCCGCAAGGCGCTCCAGACCGAGATGCCCGACGCCCTGGCCACGAAGCTGGGCGAGTTCCTCAACAAGAGCTGCAAGTAGCGCCGCCTTGCACGACCAGCGACGGCTCGCCCTGGCCTCCGACTCGCCCCTGATCCTCCAGAACCTCACCGAGGCCGGGGCGCTGGAGTCGTTGGGGAAGCTGGGAGCCAATCCCTCCGAGGCGCGCAGGCTCTGGTCCGCGGTGCTGAAGCGCCGCGCCTCCATCGACGAGCTCCGCGGTCTTCCCCAGGTGCGTCGCGCCGTGGTCGACGCCGTGCAGGCCCGCTGCGTCGCGCCCCGCCTCAAGGTCCTCGTCCGCAGGGAGGATCCCGCCGACGGCTTCCAGAAATACCTCTTCGCCCTGGGCGACGGGCAGCGGGTGGAGGCCGTCCGGATCCCGATCTTCGACACCCACTACGTCGTCTGCGTCAGCTCCCAGGTGGGCTGCGCCCTGGCCTGCGACTTCTGCGCCACCGGGAGGATGGGCTTCCAGCGCAACCTCCTGCCTTGGGAGATCGTAGAGCAGGTCTTCACCATCCGTGAAGAGGCCGACCGGCCGGTGCGCGGCGTGGTCTTCATGGGGATGGGCGAGCCCTTCCTCAACTATCGCTCCGTGATCGCCGCGGCTCAGATCCTCTCGGCGCCGGCGGGGGGCGCCATCGCGGGCAGCTCCATCACGATCTCCACCGCGGGCTGGCTCCCCATGATCGAGCGCTACACCAACGAGGGCCATCCCTACCGCCTGGCGTTCAGCCTCACCTCCGCCATCCCCGCGAAGCGCGTCGAGGTGATGCCCGTCGAGAAGCGCTGGCCCCTCCCCGAGCTGATGGCCGCGGTCCGACGCCACACCCTCGCCCGCCGCACCCGCGCCATGCTCGCCTACGTCGTGATCCGCGGCTTCAACACCGGCTACGAAGACGCCGTCGCCCTCCGGGAGCTGGTAGGCGACACCCCGATCAAGATCGACCTCATCGACGTGAACGACGCCACCGGCCGCTATCTCCCACCGCTCCCCGACGAGCTCGAGCGCTTCCGCGATCACCTCCAGATCCTCGGCGCCCCCGTCGTGCGCCGCTACTCCGGCGGCAAGTCCATCGAAGGCGCCTGCGGCATGCTGGCCGGCGTCGGCTGATCTGCGAACAGGAAGAGGGCTGGGAGCCCTGGCGCCTACGCCGCCCCGAGTTCCGCCTTCCGGCGGAGGTAAGGGAATTGGAAGTATAGTCCGCTGCTTCCACTAGTGTTGATCGGCATCATCTCGGAGACTCTCTGCTCATGGCGCGGTGTAGTCCGGCTAAGGGTTGTGGGCGCTCGTGACATGTTTGTGGGTGCCAATCGGGGGTCCGGCAGAGGGGTCTGGAGGTGGTGCTTTGCTCAGAGGCGAGGCGTGGACGGCAGATGACGGTCGTCTCGGGTTATCATGACCCGGTGTTGCTGACGCGGGACGCTTTGGGGGAGTATCGAACCGTCCGGATTGCCGGATCGGAAGTTCCATGGGGCATCCTGCATGCGGCGGCGGGTGTGCGCGGGCGAACGTCGTTCAGGATATCGGAGAGTATGATGGGATTCCGGTCTGCGGAGATGCGATGTTGTCCACGGCTATCGTCGATGGTGAGGCGCGGGCGTACTTGAATCTCACGCATGACGCAGTCGTCCAGGACTGGAACCGAAACGTTCTTTTCTCGCGAATCGTAGACCTTTCTACTGGGCTACATCGCCTTCACCCCGGAAGATGGGCGCGATTGGTCCAAGATATTCGAGATCTATCGGTATGATCTTCAAGATTTCAGTTCTATCGGAACCCGGCTCGGAAGGTGAACGTCCCTTGTCCGACTCCGCAAGGACCTGGCTGGGCCGGTCGCGGGAACCCGTTTCGTCAGGGCGTGGGTAGATCGTGGGGCGCTCCGATCCTTCGTGTGGTCGAGGCCAGCCCGGCGAGCATACGAAGGATCGTGGTCTTTGCGGCGGAAACGAGCCCTTCTTCAACCACCGTGCCGTGATCGCGGCGCCCCAGATCTTCTCGGCGCCATCCCCGAAAAGCGGATGGAGATGAATGCCGGTGGAGAAGCGCGGGCCGCTCCCCGAGCTGATGGCCGCGGTGCGTCGCCACACCATCGCCCGCGGCATCCGCGGGCATACTCGCTGGGCTTGGCTGGCCCGGTCGGCGAGGGATCGGACGACCCTCCGGCCGGCGCCTTCGTCGTTCGCTCTTCGTCCCTCGAGCGCTACGCCAGCTCGGACGGGAGGCCGAAGAGGGGGAAGAGGGTGGCGGTGTCGAGGAAGTAGGTCATCCCGGCGATGGAGTCGTGGTCGAGATCCAGGACCACCAGCGCCCATGGCTTGTGGGGGCCACCTGCGGGATCGGGCTTGTATTGGCCGAAGGCCGGGGCGCCGCTGGCGGCGGTGGGGACGAGGCGGGAGCCTTCGCAGGCCGCGCCGCGGCCGAGCATCCATTCGCGGATGGGCTGATGGCCCCGGAGCCAGAGGGTGTAGGGGGGCATGCACATGGTGGCGTCGTCGCGGAGGAGCGAGGTGAGCGCCTTCATGTCGTAGCTCTCGAAGGCCCGGACGTAGCGGTTCACCAACTCGACTTGGGCCTCGGTGAGGGGGCCCTTCGCACGGCTGACGTCCTTGGTGGAGAGGGTGGCCCGGGCCCGCTGGAGGGCGCTGTTCACCGAGGCGACGGAGGTGGCGAGGATCTCGGCGATCTCGGCGGCGGTCCCGCCGATCACCTCGGTCCAGAGCAGCACCGCCCGCTGCCTGGGGGTCAGGTGCTGGAGGGCGGCGATGAAGGCGAGGCGGATGTTCTCCTTGAGCTCTGTGAGCTCCTCCGGCGAGGCGTCGGCGGGGAGCGCGCGCCCATCCGGGATCGGCTCGATCCACCGCGAGCTGGGCAGCTCGATCAGCGGCGCTTCGGTGGTGCCGACGGGGCCCAGATCCATGGGCTGGGCCCGCCGCTCCCGCTCACCGAGGAGATCGAGGCAGACCCGGGTGGCGATGCGGAAGAGCCAGGTGCGCACGCTGGAGCGGCCCTCGAATCGATCGAGGTTCCGCCACGCCCGCACCATGGTCTCCTGCACCGCGTCGTCCGCCTCGGACACGGAGCCGAGCATCCGGTAGCAATGTCCGGTCAGCGCCGCACGATGCGCCTCCAGATCGATCGAATCGCCTTCCTTCGGCATCGGAGGGGAAGCTGGCATGGTCGCGCTCCAAGGTGGGGGGCCGGCAAGCAGCCTACTTTTCTACCGCCGCCGGATCCATCCACATCACCTCCCAATGGTGGCCGTCCAGATCGTAGAACGTACGGCAGTACATGAAGCCGTAGTCGACTGGCTCCATGGCCTCCGAGCCGCCGGCGGCGATCGCCTTCTCGAAGAGGGACTCCACCTCGGCCCGGCTGTCGGCGGAGACGGCGATGAGCGCCTCCGTATGGGTCGAGGTGTCGGCGATCTTCTTCCGGGTGAAGTCGGCGAAGCGCTTCTCGGTGAGGAGCATGGTGTAGGCCTCCTCGCTGATCACCATGCAGGCGGCGGTCTCGTCGGTGAACTGCGGGTTGAACTCGAAGCCGAGCCTGGTGAAGAACTCCTTCGAGCGCTTCAGATCGCGGACGGGGAGGTTGATGAAGACCTTACGGGACATGGACGTGCTCCTTGAGGAGAGGGATGCACGTTGGACGCGGCGGGCCGCGAAAACTCATCGGTGCCGGACACGGGCCCTTCGACTCGGTCGATAGCGAAGGTCCAAGCGTTCTGGGGAGCTCTGGGACGGCGCCCGAACGGTTCGCTTCCCCCTGGATTCGTCAGCAGCCGGGCACGGCGCCGGTTCCGCCCATCTGCATGGGACGGCTTCGCGGTTGCGAGAGCGGCCGTCTTTCGCTATCCCCTGGCCCTCGATTCGTCCTTTGAAAGGGATGCGACGCCATGACCGTATCTGCCCAGAAGTCCGAGGTGCCCACCTTCCTCTCCACCGGGCTCCCGCTGATCTCCGACCTGCCTTACAAGGTGCGTGATCTCTCGTTGGAGACGGTGCGCTTCGGCCGCAAGGAGATCGAGCTCGCCGAGCATGAGATGCCCGGGCTGATGGCCCTCCGCAAGGAGTTCTCCGACGCCCGGCCGCTGCAGGGCGCGCGGATCATGGGCTCGCTCCATATGACGGTGCAGACGGCCGTGCTGATCGAGACGCTGGTGGAGCTCGGCGCCGACGTGCGCTGGGTCTCCTGCAACATCTTCTCGACCCAGGATCACGCGGCGGCGGCGGTGGCGGTGGGGCCGAAGGGCACGCCGGAGAAGCCCGCCGGAGTGCCGGTCTTCGCCTGGAAGGGCGAGACCCTCGAGGAGTATTGGTGGTGCACCCTGCAGGCGCTGCGCTGGCCCGACGGCAAGGGGCCGACCCTGATCGTCGACGACGGCGGCGACGCCACCCTGCTGGTCCACCGCGGCCTGGACGTGAGCCGCACGGGCAAGGCCCCCGATCCCGCCTCCACCAAGGTGGTGGAGGAGCAGGTGATCTTCTCGCTCCTCGGCGATCTCCTCGCCGTGGACAAGGGCTTCTGGGAGCCGATCGCCACCGGCATCCGCGGCGTCTCGGAGGAGACCACCACGGGTGTTCATCGCCTCTACGAGATGCAGCGGGACGGCAAGCTCCTCTTCCCGGCGATCAACGTCAACGACTCGGTGACCAAGAGCAAGTTCGACAACCTCTATGGCTGCCGCCACTCGTTGGTGGACGCGATCATGCGGGCCACTGACGTGATGATCGCCGGCAAGCGGACCCTGGTCTGCGGCTTCGGCGACGTGGGCAAGGGCTCGGTGCAGTCGCTGCAGGGCCAGGCCGCGAAGGTCTCGGTGACCGAGATCGATCCGATCTGCGCGCTCCAGGCCTGCATGCTCGGCCTCGACGTGG
>JBEBXK010000088.1:0-7816 GCA_040391605.1 Vulgatibacter incomptus | reverse complement strand
CCGCCTCGACCTTCGCCAGCCGCACCGCCTCCTCCGCCGCCACTCGATCCGCCTCAGCCTTGGCGAGCCGCGCGGCTTCTTCCGCCGCCACTCGATCCGCCTCGACCTTCGCCAGCCGCACCGCCTCCTCCGCCGCCACTCGATCCGCCTCGGCCTTGGCGAGCCGCGCGGCTTCTTCCGCCGCCACTCGATCCGCCTCGGCCTGCGCGAGCTGCGCCTCCTCCTCCGCAGCCACTCGATCCGCCTCGGCCTGCGCGAGCTGAGCCGCCTCCTCCGCAGCCACTCGATCCGCCTCGGCCTTCGCGGGCGCCGCCTCCTCCTCAGCCTCTCGATCCGCCCCCACGGTAGCGAGCAGCGCCGTCGCCGAAACCCGATCCGTCTCGATCTCCACAGGCCGCCGCGTCACGTCAGCAGCTACCGGCTCCGCCTCGGCCTGCGCGAGTCGAGCCGCCTCCTCCACGGCCAATCTATCCGTCTCGGGCACCTCCACCCCGCCGACCGCTCGATCGCTGGCGGGCCGTTCAGCTACGGCGATCGGCGCCTCGAGCCCCGGGACGATCGAGATCCGGAGGGTCTCACCGCTGGTGGAGAAGTGCGTCTCCATCCCTGAAACGAGCTCCAGGGTGATCCGCAGCCCGCCACCGTGACTCGATCCCTCCACCCTCCGCACCGTCCCCGTGGCCGTTGGCATCTTCACCTCGCCCAACTGACCGGCGAAGAGGTCGATGATCAGACGATCGGGCTGCGAGGAGGTGGTGAAGCTCGGCGGCTGACTCCCAGCGATCTCCACCACGGTCTCGGCGGCGACGGCCCGGATCCCGACCCGCTGGAGTCGATTGGACGACGCAGCGATAGCATGAGACGAGGCGAGGACGACCGCCAGCATGAGCAGAGACTTCACGTGGGGAAAGCTACCACGGAGGATCGGTCGGCCCTACCTCCTCGCCTCGGCCTCGCCGTCGATCCGCGGGAGGGAGGGGCGACGCCCGCGATGCTTCACCGCGAAGTCGATCAGGTTCTTGATGTCGTAGCAGATCTGCCGGATGTCGTGGCCCATGGTGAGCTCGAGGTGGCTGTTGCCCTTTACGGGCCGCCACAGCAGGTATTCGGAGCGGGCGGCGCGATAGATCCCGGCGGTGCTCCGCATGGAGGCGAGCTTGTCGAGGTCGCCAAAGATGATCGCCATGGGGATGCAGATGGAGGAGTAGCCGGTCTTGAAGTCGTAGCCCGAGCGGTAGCAGGCGAGCTCGCGGCGCCGAATCCACTTGGCGAATTGGGCCACTACGGATCTCGGCTCGCGGTCGACGCCGTGGCGCATCAGCCAGCGCACGTCGGAGGAAGCGGCCCGCCAGGGATTCACGAGGGGTGAGAGGGCGGAGGAGACGGGCTGGTAGCGCTCGACGTTCTTCCTGCGGAACGCGACATCGACTGTCCGGAGCCAATCGTCTACCGGAAGGTAGCGAAAGCGCGGCTCGCTCGGGGGAGGATCGCCGGGGGCCAGGCGATTGGCCAGCTCCTTCGCGCCGACGGCGAGGAGCGGGCGGGAGACGGCGGCGCCAAGGCGTCTCCGCAACCGCCGCTGGAGATTGAAGACGCCGAAGCCCACGTCGATCGCCGCGGCGAGGCCGGGCTCGGCAAGAGCGAGGCAGCGGAGGCTGGCGAAGCCCTTGCCCAGCTCGGAGGAGGCGCCGATGGTGACGATCCCCTCGAAGTCGTCGTGGATGCCGGCGTAGCCGTAGCCGAGCATGCCCCCCATGGAGTGACCGCAGAAGAAGATCTTCTCCCTGCCGGTGACCGCCTTCACGGCGTTCACCGCCGCGGGGAGATCCCGGAGGAAGTAGCTGTCGATGTCCCAGCCGTAGTCGAGGTCCGCCGGCAGCGGCCCGCCTACGCCGCGGGCGCGCTGGCGCTGGAATTCGATGGAGCTCTTGCCGTGGCCCCGTAGCTCGAGGATGTGGATGTCGGCGCCGAAGAAGAGGAGGTTCTTGACGAATTGCCCGCTGGTCCAGGCGTGGCGGTTTTGCCAGGCTCCATGGACCAGGAGGAGGGGCTCGCCGAAGATCGGCTGGAAGAAGGGGCGCGGCACGGGCTGGTAGCGCGTGATCGCCAGCGTCCAACCGTCGGTGGTCCGCGCCTCGTATTCGGTCTTCCGGTACAGCGAGTGAAAGTCGACGTCGTCGACCGTCAGCTCCGCCGGTGTCACCGCGTCGTTCGGGTGCCGCAAATGAAGTACCCCCGCAGTCTCTCCCTCAATCTAGCGATCCTCTGCGGCGCATCGCGGCATGACGCCCCCCGCATGGGCCTCTCCCACCGAAAGCCCCTCGCGATCGATCCAGCGCCGGAGAACTGCTCGCTGCGAGGGGCGAGCTCATCGGGCTCGCACATCCCCTTTCTCAGCCCTCGGAGCGCTCCGCCAGCAGCGATCCGCGGACCGCCCCGACGAGGTAGAGCGAACCGCAGACCAGCACCCTCCCCTCGGCGCCCGCCGCGGTGAGGGCCGACCGAAGGGCGTCGTCGACGCTCGGATGGGCTACCAGCGGCGGCCCGATCGCCTCGCCCTCCCGGGCCAGAATCTCGGGTGGGATCGCGCGGGGGCTGGCCGGCGCGCAGAGATGCACCCGAGCCGCCAGGGGAAAGAGCGCCTGCATCATCGGCAGCCGATCTTTTTCGCCCAGGACGCCGAAGACCAACTCGGGACGTCGGCCCGGCCAGAGCCGGGGGAAGGCCCGAGCCAAGGCGGCGGCGCCGTCGGGGTTGTGTGCGCCGTCCAGGATCACCAGCGGCGCCTCGGAGATCACCTCCAGGCGGCCGGGCCATCGCGCGGCGGCGAGGCCCTGGCGGACCTCCTCCGGGCCGACACCCAACGAGAGTTCGTGAAGAGATTCACGAACTCTGCGAGCCGGAGGCGAGCGAACGCTAGAAGAGCCCTTCTCTCGCAGCGCATGTGAGGCGATCGCCTCCGCGGCCGCCACCGCCACCGCTGCGTTCTCGATCTGATGCTCCCCCAGGAGGCCGAGGTGCAGACCGTCCATCTGCCATTCAGCCCCCCGATACGAGAGGCCGTCGTCGCCCGGCGTGAGGCGCACGTCCCGACCCACCTCCACCAACTCCGCTCCCACCTCCGCCGCGCGGCGTCGGATCACGCGCAGCGCTGCGTCGTCCTGGGCCGCGACTATGAGCGGGGTCCCCGCCCGGGCGATCGCGGCCTTCTCCCCGGCGATCGCCTCCATGGTGTCGCCGAGGTACTCCATATGATCCATCGCGATCCGGGTGATCACCGAAGCGCAGCGCCTGGTGCCCGCGACGTTGGTCGCGTCGAGGCGACCACCGAGGCCCACCTCGAGGATCGCGAGATCCACCTCCGCGCTCGCGAAGACCTCGAAGGCCAGAGCCGTGGCCGCCTCGAAGTAGGTGAGGGCGTCCGGATGATCCGGCGCACCGAAGGGCGGCCACGCCTCCAAGAGGCGTCGCCCCGCGCGCTCCAGCTCCTCCTCGGAGACGGCGGCCCCGCCCACGCGGATTCGCTCGCGGAAGGAGACCAGGTGTGGGCTGGTGTAGAGGCCGATCTTCGCGCCACGGCGGGAGAGGATCGACTCCAGGAAGGCGCAGGTCGATCCCTTGCCATTGGTGCCCGCGACCAGCACCGATGGGAAGGCGGCCTGCGGTCTGCCGAGGGCCAGGCACGCTCCCTCGATCCGCTCCATTCCCATGCGAATGGTGCTCTGTGGCAAACGTGAGAGCAGCTCCTCGATCATCCTCGACCCCATCGCCCTACTCCAGGATGGCGAGGCGTCGGGCTACCCGCATCGAGGTCGCCCCCGCATGGCCTTCCGCCTCCCTCTCCAGTTCGAAGTACGCCAGATAGCGGGCGACCCGCTCGTCCAGGGTGTCGGCGGCGATGATCTCGCAGAGGGAGTCGGCGGCGTAGTCCCGGCAGATCTGCGGGCGCCGCTCGTAGATCGAGCAGAGGTTCTCGTCGGTCAGGTGTGGGCACCTGACACCCAGGGGCTTGTCGAGGGCCGCGATGTCAGGGGCCACGCAGCAAGCGCCACAGCGGGTGCAGTCCAAGCTCAGAGCCTGTGAAGAAATCGCCCCCGCCGAGGCGGAGGCGATCTTCTCACTCCCGCTGCGCGCGAAGGGCTCTTTTGCGTTTGCTCCGCCTTCGGCTGCGCGAGAGTTCCTGATTTCATCACGAACTCTCAGCCCCCAGCAGGCCGATGAGCTGGGCGATCCTGGCCCGCATCTCGTGGCGGGGGACGATCGCGTCGATCATCCCGTGCTCCAGCAGGAACTCCGAGCGTTGGAAGCCGTCCGGCAGCTTCTGGCGGATGGTCTGCTCGATCACCCGGGGACCGGCGAAGCCGATCAGCGCCTTGGGCTCCGCCAGGATCACGTCGCCCAACCAGGAGAAGGAGGCGGCGACCCCACCCGTAGTGGGATGGAGCAACACGCTGAGGTAGGGCTGGGCGGTGGCGCGGAAGCGGGCGATGGCCGCCGACGTCTTCGCCATCTGCATCAACGAGAAGATCCCCTCCTGCATGCGGGCGCCGCCGGAGGAGGAGAAGACGATCGCGGGGCAGCCCAGCTCCGTGGCCCGCTCGAAGACGCGGGTGACCTTCTCGCCCACCACCGATCCCATCGAGCCGCCCATGAAGGCGAAGTTGAAGGTGCCCACCGAGACCTGGCGGCCGTCGATGGTGCCCAGCCCGCTGATGAAAGCGTCCCGCTCACCAATGGCCTTCTGGGCCTGCCTGGAGCGGTCGCGGTACTTCTTGGAGTCGGTGAACTGCAGCGGATCCTTCGACGACAGGGAGACGTCGAGCTCCTGGAACGAACCCTCGTCGAGGATCAGCTCCAGCCGGCGCCTGGCGGGGAGGTTACCGTGGTGCCCACACGCCGTGCAGACGTTCCACGCCTTCTCGAGATCGGGACGGTAGAGGATCTCGGCGCAGCCATCGCATTTGGACCAGAGGCCCTCCATGCGGCTCGCGCGGCTGCGAAGATCGGGGCCCGAAGGCGTCGCGACCTTGGCCTTCTCTTTTCGGAACCATGCCATAGGGGGTGAGTCCATACACCTCATGGCCCCAAGCTTCAATCCGCACTGCGTCGTAAACCCCTAACCGGCCTGCCCCGCCCGCTGCCCCATCCCCAGGAAGTCCAGGAACTCATGGAGCTTGGCCGGATCCGGGACGATGAAGCCGGAGGTGGCTTTGAGGCAGATCCTGGCGCGCTCCAGCCGCCCCAGCACGTCCCGGACCGCCGCAGGATCGATCGCCAAGCGCGCCGCCAGATCGTCCGCACCCAGGTCGATCGCCCGCCCCTCGGGGGTGGGCCTGCCCCGCACCTCGGCCTCGTACGCCAGCGAGTGGACCACCCGGCTGGAGGCATCGCGCAGCAGGAAGCTCTCGAGTTGGGCGTTGGTCTCCGCGAGCCGTCCGGCCATCTTCTTCAACATGCGGATGGCGATCTCGCTGTCGCCCCGGACCATCGCCTCCAGGGTCCGCGAACCGATCGCCAGCAGGTAAGCGTCCTCCTCCACCACGGCCGTCGCGCTCCGGCGGGCGCTGGAGAGGATCGCCATCTCGCCGAAGAACTCGCCTGCCTGCAGGTGGGCGAGGACGGCCTCCCGATCACGGACGCGCTTGGTGATGCGCACCGAGCCGGTGTGGACGACGAACATCTCCTGCCCTTGATCGCCTTCGCGAAAGAGGACGCTGCCCTTCGGGTATTGCCTGCCGTGCTTCTGCAGGAGCTGATCGTCGGCGCTCATGAAGAGATCCTCGTCCATCCTGGACGGAGAGTCGGGCTCCGTCGGGATGTCGGTGGTCGCCACCGGCGGGCGGCTTGCGATAGAGACTCCCCAAGTTCCGCCCAAAGCGGCCGGTGGACCATCCCATGCAATAGACCGATGGGACCTGACTTCCAACGCAAAAAGAGCCGTCGGCTCCCAGAGATCCTCCGATGACGTCGCAGCCCGAAGGCTACCGCCACCGCCACCTCGCCTTCGCCGCGGTCGCGATAGGCACCTTCATGAGCACCCTCGACGCGAGCGTGGTGAACATCGCGCTCCCCACCCTCGCCAAGGACTTCGGCACGGATCTGGCCCGGGTCGAGTGGGTCGTCCTCTCCTACCTCCTGGCGCTGTCGGCCCTCCTCCTCAACGCGGGCAGGCTCGTGGACGTCCTGGGCCAGCGGCGGGTCTACGTCTCGGGGCTGCTGATCTTCGGCGTCTCCAGCGGCCTCTGCGCCGCGTCCGACTCGGTGCTGCCCCTCACCCTCTTCCGCGTGGTCCAGGGAGTCGGCGGCGCGATGATGAACGCTGCCGGCCCCGCGATCCTCACCGCCGCCTACCCTCCCTCCCAGCGCGGCAGGGTGCTGGGGCTGGTGGGGCTGGCGGTGAGCGCCGGCCTCGCCGCCGGCCCTGCCGTGGGCGGCTTCGTGATCGGCGCGCTCTCCTGGCATTGGATCTTCATCCCGAACGTGCCGATCTCCTTCGTCGCCGCCTTCGTCGCCTGGCGCGCCGTATCCGCGAGCGCCTTCTCCAAGGAGCGCTTTGACGTGTGGGGATCGCTCTTCCTGGGGCTCCTCCTCACCTGCCTGATGCTGCTGCTCTCGTTGGGACACAGCTGGGGCTTCGTCAGCCTGAAGAGCGCGATCGCGCTGGGGTTGGCAGTGATCTTCACCATCGCATTCGTCCTGGTGGAGCGGCGGGCCTCCGCGCCCGTGATCGATCCGCAGCTCTTTCGCAACCGGATGTTCAGCGGGAGCGCCGCGGCAGGCTTCCTGATCTTCGCCACCTTGGGCACGGTCAACCTGGTGATGCCCTTCTACCTGAGCCAGGCGCTGGGGCTCTCCACCAGCGGCATGGGCCTGATCCTCACCTCCCTGCCGGTGATCCTCGCGTTGGTCTCGCCGCTCTCCGGCTGGATCTCGGATCGGCTCCACTCCACCCGCTGGATCGCCTCTGTCGGAGCGATCCTCGCCGCCGTCGATCTCTTCATCCTCCGCTCGGTGGCAGAGCACGCCACCCCCGTGCTGATCGCGATCATCCTGGGCGGCCTGGGCCTCGCCATCGGCACCTTCCAATCACCGAACAACAGCGCGCTGATGGGCTCCGTCGCAAGGGAGCGACTCGGCACGGCCGGGGGCCTCCTGGCCTCCGTCCGCGTCACGGGCCTCCTGGTCGGCAACGCCATCGGTGGCGCGGCCTTTCTCGCGGCGAGCGGCGGCGCCACCGATCCCGCCTCCGTCGCCAGCGGCCTCTCGGTGGCTGCGCTGGTCGGCGCCGCCGCCGGCCTCCTCGCCGCCGTGGCCTCCCTGGCCCGGGGCGGCGGAGGCGGCAGGCGCCAAAAAGCTGGCTGATCCATGTCTCTGACGTAGAGTCCCAGCCTTCGCTTGGCTCCGGGGGAGCCGCCGTGGCGCTAGGAGCATTTTCGATGTTCGTTGGATGGAATTGGATGCGCTGCGCTGCGATCGTGCTCGTCATCCTGGCAGCCTGCGGCGGCGACGCGACGCCGGACGAGGTTGGACTTCCGTGTGTGGCAGACGCCGACTCGGCGGCATGCGAATCCTGCCTGCGGATCGCCAGGCTGGAGATCTGCGAAGACGCCTACAACGACTCGATCATCGCCTGTGCAGGCTGTCTCCAAGGGGGCACCGGATGTGAACGTGCTCGATGCGATGAGAAGACGGGGGCCTTTGAACGATGCCGGGATGCGGCCTCCAAGAGCCTCTGCGGCGCGGCCCTCGACTCGGGCGGAACGGGCGGAACGGGCGGAACGGGCGGAACGGGCGGAACGGGCGGAACGGGCGGAAC
>JBEBXK010000087.1:0-8577 GCA_040391605.1 Vulgatibacter incomptus | reverse complement strand
GGGCTGAAGAAGCCGGCGCAGCCGCCGCGCATGGTGATCAGCTTCTCGCCGTCGATGGTGCCATCGAATTCGAAGAAGAGGAGGTGGGTGTCGCCCTGGCGGATGAAGCGATCCACCCGGATGTCGTAGCGGATGGTCTCGCCTGGCCGGGGCAGGTCGCGGTGGAAGATCACCTGGGCGTCGAGGAGGCGATAGACTCTCTCACCCTTGGTGATGAGGTCGATCCCCAGGTAGGAGCAGAGGAAGAGGTCGGCCTGTCCGGCTTCGACGCTGATGCAGACCGGGGCGCGGCCGCCGTCCAGGTACCAGGCTCCGGCGAGGACGTCGTGCTCGGTGACGCAGCGGCCGCGACCCAGCTGGCCGAGGGTGCCCTCCACCGAGACGATGCGATCGCAGAGCATCAGCGGCTCGTCGGGGAGGCGTACCCTGCTGGGGTAGGTGTCCGCGTCGGCGAAGGCGGGGCCGAGGACGTTGGCCAGCTTGCCGATCGCGAACTCCATGCAGGCGTCGCGATCGAAGGCGGGGGGCGTGAGGCCCGAGGCGGGCGCAGACGTCTGGGGCGCGAGCGCGGCGATGGGCGCGTCGATGGGGGCCGCGATGGGGGCCGCGACGTGCGAGACGCCGTTGGCCGCGGCCAGCTCGAGCTGTCGGCGGAGCTGCTCACCGTTGGCGAGGGCGAGCTGCTGGAGCTGCATCGACGTCTGCGAGGCCTCCACGAAGCGGGCGTGGGTCTCGACGGTGGAGCGCGCTCGATCGAGGACACCACGGGTGAGATCGCCGAGATCCGCTATGAGGGAGGCGAGCGGATCGGCGAGGTGCGGCGGAGGCATGGTGAAAGATCCCTCGGAGTAGCGCGATGGATGGAGCGGCAGAGTCCGAGGCGCCGGGAGCGGCCAGGGGCTCGGGGATGGGCCAGCGATGGCGGCGATTGGGTCTCGCTGCGTCTCCGGGTACGTCATCCGCGGGTTGGACCGGGGCGCGGTGATCGTGGTGGAGGCGAGGGGCGCCTGATGCGCCGCAGCGAGAGCCAGCGGTGGAGCGGAGCGCGGCGCGGTGGCTGCAACGGCGATAGCCGCGGTGGACGGTGGCCGTCCGGTGGGGCGGCCTGGGAGCGGCGGGAGGATCGGCCGGGGGCGGCCGGTCTTCACGACGACGGAGGGGCCGCGCGTCTCCTGGAGCGTCGACTCGATGTCGCCCTCGGGGCCGTAGAGGGGATCGAAGTCGATGGAGACCCCCGCCTCGGCGAGGCGCGCGAGGGTCTGGAGGATGGAGCGGGCCGGGCCTCGATCGCGTTGGCAGGCGCTGACGGCGAGGTGCTCCTTGCCCGCGAGGATCCGCCCGATCATCCGGGTACAGGATCCTTGGGGGCCCAACTCGACGAAGATCCGGACGCCGTCGCGCCAGGCCTGCTCCACCGCGGCGCGGAAGTCGAAGCCGCCGACGGCGTTGGCGAGGATCGAGTCCGCCGCGCTCTCGTCATTGGGCTCGAAGCTTCGGGCCCAGGCGCAGCTGTACATGCGGACGCCTGGGGGCGGGGTGGTGGGCTGCACATGGAGGAGGCGGTAGGCCTCGGCCACCGGGTCCACCAGCTTGCAGTGAACGCTGGGGACACCGATGAGCGGCAGCGCCTCGCTCTCCAGGGCCTCGACCACCGCCTCGACGTCAGCACGTCTCCCGCCGATGACGCATTCGCCGGGGGCGTTGACGATGAGGAGGGCGGCGGTGCCGGCCAAGGCGGCGCGGACCTCGTCGGCGCTGCGGTTCACCACCACCACGTGCCAGTCGGCGACCTCGACCCCCCAGGCCTCGCGGGCGACCTCGTAGGATCCCGAGAGCTGGTCGCGGAAGAGGGGCGAAGCCATGGTTCGGCCGAACATCCCGTCGCGATCGCGCCAGGTGCGGGAGGCGAAGTTGCCGGCGGTCTCCCCCAGGCTGTAGCCGAGGAAGGCGTCGGGCTCCACGCCCAACGAGCGGATCACGTCGTTCATGGCGACGCCGAAGGCGACCTGGCCGAGGATCATCCGCGCCGGCGCGTCCGCCAACGCCCTGGCGGCGTCGGCCTCGGCGCCCTTGGCCCAGGAGGCGCGCCAGGGCGCCAGCCAGGCCGGCAACATCTGATCGCGGAGGTGGAGGGTCTCGGCGTCCAGGGCGCGGATCGCCTCGGGGAAGGCGGCGCCGAGGCTGCGGCCCATGCCGATGTAGTGGTTGCCTGAGCCCGGGAAGACGAAGGCGATCTCACCCCGCAGCGAAGCGCCTCTGGCGGGTCGGTCGAGCTGCTGCAGCACCTCGTCGCGATCGGCGCCGACGAAGGCGCGGACCAGCTTCGATGAGGGCCTGGCCTCCTCGGTGGGAGAGGTCGGCGGGAGGGGCTCGAGCGCCTCGTGATCCGCTGTGTCCGCCTGCTCGTGGAGAGCGCGTGCTCCTGCCGCGGCCACCCTCCGATGCCAGGAGGCGGCGCTGGCCTCGATGGGCGCGTCTTCTTCGAGGTGGAGGCGCAGGGCGGCGAGGGAACGATCGAGCTCGGCGGGATCGTCGCCGTGGCAGAGGAAGATCCCCACGCCTCGATCGCCCAGGGGGCGGGCCCGCTCCTGGCGATGATCGGAGGCGGGCCGCTCGACGCCCTCGAGGACGGCGTGGAGGCAGCTCCCGTCCAGGGCCATCGAGCTCACCCCGGCGATCCGGGGGCCGTCGATCCGATTGCGCAGCCAGGCCTGGGCCTCGCGCTGCATGTGGAAGGGGGATGACGCCCAGGCCTCGGGGCCGGCGGGCTCGCGGAAGCCGGCGAGGGGCGGGAGGATCTCATGGAAGAGGGAGAGGGCGGCCTGGATCACCGAAGCCAGGCCCGAGGCCGCGCCGCTATGGCCGACGACGGCCTGGGTCGCGGTGAGCGCGCAGACGGCCTCGTCGCGGGAGCCGAAGAAGCGGCGCAGCGCGCTTGCCTCCACCGCGTCCTCCTCCGGGCTGCCGCTCCCATGGGCCGCGACCAACGAGACCCGCGCGGGCTCGACTCCGGCGTCTTCGTAGGCGCGGGCGAGGGCGGCCCCGTAGGTGTCCTCCGATGGACCGGACCCGGGCTGGCCGCCACCCGCTGCGCCGATCCCACGGAGGACCGCGTAGATCCGATCGCCGTCCCGCAGCGCGTCCTCGTAGCGCTTGACCACCACGGCGGCGGCGCCCTCGCCGGGGAGCGGCCCGTCGGCGTCCCGATCGAAGGGGCGCGCCCGCCCCTGTCGGGACCACGGTCGCAGCTCGTCCCTGGCGAGGATCTGGCGGAGATCGCCGCCGAGCTCTACGGCGCCGACGATCATCGTGTCGGCGTCACCCGCCTGGAGCAGCCGCGTGGCGAGCTCCAGGGCGCGGAGACCCGAGGTGTCTTCACCTGCTACCGAGAAGCTGGGGCCGCCGAGTTGGAGCTCGCGGGCCACCCTGCCGGCGACGACTCCGCCCAGCGCCCCGAGGGTGCGGGAGGCGTCCAGCGGCGGGCCGAGGGAGGGGAGGAGCTCGTCGACCCAGGCGTCGAGCGCTGCGTCATCGAGGACGTGGCCCCGGGCCTCGGCCCAGCCTCTGGCTCGATCGCGCAGGGTCCAGCGCAGGTGGAAGTTGGTCGTCTCGAGGTCGAGGCCCAGCCCCACCAGGGCGCCGACTCGCAGGCGGGGGGCGGCGCCGAGGGCCAGAGGGCCGGCGTCCTCGACCGCGGCGGCGGCGACCTGCAAAGCGAGGAGCTGCTGGGGGAGCAGCGAGGGGAGCTCCCTGGGCGGGATCCGGAACTTGCCCAGCGGAATCTCGATCTCGTCGATCCAACCGCCGGCCAACTCCGAGAGCTCGGCGAGGACCGCCGCGCCACGCCCCAGATCGCTGGCCTCGACCCCGCCCCAACGATCGGCGGGCCGACTGGAGAGGACGGCCTCGCCACGGAAGGTCGTCTCGCGGAAGGCTCGGAGGTCGCGCAGGGGGCCGAAGTGAGTGGCCATGCCGACGATGGCGATCGCCGGCCGCGCCTGCGTTGAACCAACGGCTATTACATCTGGTGTAACGGCCCGCTGAGTCGCCTCGGTCGCGCGAGCTGCCTCGATCGCTCCAGTCGCTTCGACCGCATGCGCTGCATCGGAGGCGTGCGCTGCGCTCGGGATCCACTCTTCCACCAGGAGGTGGGCGTTGATCCCGCCGAATCCGAAGGCGGAGACCGCGGCGCGGCGCGGCCTCCCGGGGGCGCGCCGCGGCCAGCCCTCCGCGTGCTCGAGGACGCGGAACGGGCCCCGGGCCAGGGCGGGCGAGGCGGTCTCGTGGGCGAAGCCGGCGGTGGGGGGGAGCGTCTCTTCGCGAAGCGACAGGAGGACCTTGGCGAGTCCTGCCGCTGCGGCCGCGGTGAGCAGGTGACCGACGTTGGACTTCACCGAGCCGATCACGCAGCCGGCGTCGCCGTGGGATGGGCGTGCGTGGTGGTCTCGAGTCCTGAGGGTGTTGGAGGCGCCTGGGATGCTTCCGTCGTCGTCGACGGTCCGCTTCGTCGCGCGGTCCTGTTCGGAGCCTTCCGACCAGAGGGTGCGCAGGCTCTCGAGCTCGATGGCGTCGCCCCGGGGCGTGCCGGTGCCGTGGCATTCGATCAGATCGACGTCGTCGGGGCGCCAGCCTGAAGCGGCGTAGGCGGCGCGCATCGCCCGGAGCTGCCCTTCCGTCTCGGGGGAGAGGAGGCTGCCGCCGATGTCGTTGGAGAGGCCGATCCCGCGGATCACGCCGAGGACGGTCCTGCCATCGCGGACGGCGTCTTCGAGGCGTTGCAGCAGGAAGACGCAGGCGCCCTCGCCGACCAGGAGGCCGTCGGCACGGCTGTCGAAGGGGAGGCAAGCGCCGCTGGGCGAGAGGGCCTGGAGCTGGCTGAAGCCCACCTGGGTGTAGAGGGCCTGAGGGCGGGAGACGCCGCCGGCGAGGACCGCGTCGCTCCTGCCGGACTCCAACTCGAGGCAGGCGAGGTGGAGGGCGTAGAGTGAGGAGGCGCAGGCGGCGTCCAGGGTGAAACTGCCGCCGCCGAGGCCCAGGGCCCGGGCGATCAGGGCGGCGGGGAGCGCGGCAGGTTGGCGATCGAGGGCAGCGGCGTGGCGGCGTGATTCACCCTCAGTAGAGGGGGCGCCGGTGGCCCAGGTCTCGAAGGCGCCGCCTACGACCTCCCGTGTGAGGCCGGAGGCGGCTTCGGTGGGGAGGAGGATGTTGGCGAGGATCACCGGGATCCGGCGGCGGTCGAGGGAGGCGCCGTCGCCGCTGCGGAAGGCGTCGACCCCTACCGAGAGGGCGAGGCGATGCAGCGGGTCGAGGGCGTCGATCAGCGCGGGATCGAGCGGGAGTCCGTCGGCCTCGAAGGCGAAGGGATCGAGGAAGCAGCCCTTGGTGGAGACGAGGCGATCGGGGGGGCCTGCGGGATCGAGGAGCGCGTCGGCGGCGACGGGCCAGCGATCGCGCGGCACCTCGCGGGCTGCGCTCTCGCGCCGGACGATCCGCTGCCAGAGGGAGTCGAGATCCGGCGCGCCGGGGAAGCTGCCGGCGACGCCTACGATGGCGATGGCACGTCCGTCCACAGCCTCAGCCACCAGCCGCCCCGGCCTTCGCGCGCCCGCGCTTCTTTCCTCGCCCGCCTGCCTTCTTCCCTTCCGACGTCGGTCCCTCGTCGGTTGTGATCCGGTCGGGATCGACGTGGGCGTAGGCCGCCTCCAGCGAGGGGCTGACCGTGCAGGCATAGCCTTCGAGGCGGGCCACCAACGAGCCGTCGGCAGCCAGCAGCTCGCAGTCGGCGATCACGAGGGTCGCCTCCCGCTCGCGCACCCGGATCACCGCGCGGATCCCTTCGGCGGGGAGCCTGCTGCGGAAGAGGCGCCAGCCGTCGTAGCGGCTGGGCAGCGACGGGGCCCCGAGGTGCTCGCGGCAGTAGAGGACCAGCGCCTGGAAGATCCCGTCGAGGGCCAGCGGATCGACGACGAAGGGGGAGGCGGCGGCGCCTTGGATCCAGCGATCCATCGTCGGCGCCGTGAGCAGCTCGACCTCGAGGCCGTCCTCGCCGATGCCGGCGATGGAGCGGATCGCGTGGAAGCGCGGGCCGTGAAAGAGGAGCCGCTCGCGATAGACCGACGCCGCGTCGGCCATGCCGCCGGAGATCGGGCCGGCGGCGAGGTTCGGGGCAGGCGCGGCGGTCCTGGGCCCGAGGACCACCTGGGCCCTGGCGTGGACTCGATCGCCCTCGCCACGGAGCTCGATCTCGACGACGCGGCCCGAGAGGTGCGCCCTGGAGGGTCCCGACCAGAGGCTGAGGTCGACGGCGCGATCATCGAGGACCACGCCCTTGAAGAGGCGGAACTCCTCCACGGCGAGGAGGTCGCCGCCGAAGGCGGCGCGCGCGGCGCTGGCGACGAGCTCGCTCATCATCGCCACGGGGAGCACCGGCTGGCCCGCGAGGCGGTGATCGTCCAGATAAGCGTGTACCGCGGGGTCGATGCGCCGCGAGCCGAGGAGGCGGCGATCGACGGCGATCGGCGCCTCGCCGTCGGGGAAGCCCGCGCCGATCACCCGCTCGACCGCGCCTGCCGAGCGCAGGATTTCTTGGGCGAAGAGCCCGGCGCCGGCTTCCAGGGGGATGAGGCCGATGCCTTCGCGCTCGAACTCCCGCCGCAAGGCGGGGCTGACCATGCCGCCCTCCCAGGGGCCCCAATCGAAGGCGATCACCTTGCAGCCCGGGCGGGCGTCGGCCTCGCGCAGCGCCAGGCCCACCAGCGCCTCGTTGGCGGCGGCGTAATCTGCCTGGCCGCGACGACCGAATCTGCCGGTGACCGAGGTGAAGAGGGCGAGGAAGGCGAGCTCGTCGTCGCCTGCCGCGTGGAGGAGGGCATGCAGGCCGTCGACCTTGGTGCTCCAGACCTCCGCGAAGTCGTCGTCGCTCTTCTCCTCGATCCGCTTGTCGCGGAGCACGCCGGCGCCGTGGACCAAGCCGCGCACCGGGCCGAAGGAGGCGCGAGCCTCGGCGACCACCGCGGCCAGCTCGGCGGGATCGCGGGCGTCGACCGAGCGGTAGAGCACCGGGGATCCAGCGGACTCGATGGCGGCGATGGCCTCCCGGATCTCACGGGCGGCGAGGATCTTACGGCTGGCGTCCCCGATCTGCCGGGGGGTGGGCCTCTCGCCTGGGAAGGCGTTGGCGAGGACGGCCCTCTTGACGGCGGCCTCGTCCGAGGCGCCGGAGAGCCAGGCCGGCTCCGCCGCCGGGAGGGGGGAGCGGCCCAGGAGCAGGAAGGCGGGGCGGCTGCGGCGGGCGAGTTCGATGGTACAGGCTGCCGTCACTCCTCGTGCGCCGCCGGTGACGACCACCAGCGCGCCTTGCTCCAGATGCGAGACGTCGTCCATCCCGACCCGAGCGCTCGTGGGTTCCAGCCCCAGGCCCAGCCGTCCGACGGGTCCGAGGCCGACCTCACGGGGGCCGTCCCCTTCCAGCTCGGCGAGGATGGCGGCGGCGGCCTCGGCGGCGGAAGACGCGGCGCTGACGTCCAGGGCGCGGCAGCGGACCTCGGGCCACTCCTGCGCCGCGGTCTTGGCGAGCCCTGATAGGCCTGCCTGCAGGGGATCGCCGAGCTGGGGATCCAGCCTGCCGAAGGCGCCGTCCCGCCGCGAGATGGTGACGAGGAGGGCGCCGCCGCCTTCGCCTGCCTCGCGGAGGCGGGCGGCGACGGTGCGCAATCGGGCGAAGGCCGCAGCTACGAGATCGTCTCGATCCTCACCGACGATCAGCAGAGCGCTGACCGCCTCGTCGACGTCGAGCGTGCCTTCGGGAGAGAGCGGGACGAGGCGACTCCTGCGACCCTTCGCGGCGACGGCGGCGGCGAGCAGGGCGCCGACGCCGGCCTCGTCCTCGGTGATCCAGATCGCGCCCTCCGCCAGCGATGGGAGCGCAGCGGCAGACGGTGGCGGGAGGCGCACGACGACGACCTCCCGATGCTCCAGCGATGACGCGGCGAGGCCCCCTTGCCCTTGGTCTCCTTGGTCTCCTTGGTCTCCTTGGGCCTCCGCGTCGGAGGACCCGTCGGCGGCGGGAGCGGCGGCAGCGCCCTTGCTGCGGCCGGTGGCGACGACGTGCCCCGGCGCGACGAACTCGAGGACCTGGCGCAGCGTGCGGAGGCCGCCGAGATGCTCGGGATCCACGGTGGGAGCGTCGGGGACCCGCTTGGAGAGCAGCGAGAGGATCTCTACCCGCTTGATCGAGTCGATGCCGAGATCGGACTCCAGGTCCATGTCCAGCTCCAGCATCTCCGTGGGGTAGCCCGTGGACTCTGCGACCACAGCGAGGAGCTCGACCTGCACATCGATGGAGCCGGCGACGGCCTTCTTCGCTGCGCCATTGGTACCGCTCGGCTTCAAGCCGGCAGGCAGCTCGACCGCGACGTTCGCCTGCTCCGAGCCGTGGCCGTTGGCATGACGAGTGGTGCTCGAATGCTGCACCTGAGCCTGCTGCTGTGCGTGAGCCTGCTGCTGTGCGTGAGCCTGCTGTTGTGCGAGGACCTGCTGCTGTGCGAGGGCCTGCTGCTGTGCGAGGGCCTGCTGCTG
>JBEBXK010000086.1:0-9042 GCA_040391605.1 Vulgatibacter incomptus | reverse complement strand
GCCGCCGGATCTAATTTGCGAGCCCCCAGCCCCTCATGCGTGAGGAGCTGGGGGCCTCGCTTTTTAAGCCTCGCCTGAGGCGCATCTGATGTAGCCACAGGTGGGATACTTGACCACCCGCATCTTCGCCTCGATCCTCCCGCTCGAGAGGTCGAAATGCGCTGTCGAGCTTGTGGCGGATCATCTACAGGAGAAGGTCGTTGCCCCTGCGGAGCCCCAGTCTTGGAGTTCTCCGAGGAGGTGACGGGAGGCGTTCTCGGATCACGCGAGTTGAGCATCGATCGTCGCGGGGACAGCGGGACGCGAGGGGAGTCCGCCCAGTTTCCGCTGCTGGTGCGGACCGAGCTTTCGATCGACCGAAGGCTGCTGCCCCGGTCGCCGACACCAGAGGTGCGGAGGGAGTCCGCGGAGAGTGGAGCATGGTCCCTGGCGGACCAGCTCCCGTGGTTCACGGGGCCTTCGGGGAGTGGGGAGCCACGCTTCGCCGGCGCGCTTCGGCGGATCTCGCGAGGGGTCCAGCGGCGGATGGTGGGCGCGGAGGAGTGGCTGGAGCAGGCCCGCGGCCACTTGGAGAGCGGCGATTCCGGAGCGGCCTTCGAGGCCTTCGGTCAGGCGCTCCTCGCCAGACCCCTCGATCCTGCACCTGTACCCGAGCTCGAGCGCCTGGCCGCTTCGACAGGACGGCGAGCGGAGCTTGCCGAGCTCTATGGCCGCCTCCTCGATGGGGAGCCCGGACACCCGAGCCGGGACTCACTCGCCCGCCGCATCGACCGCCTCCGGAGGGGGGGCAGCGGCGAGGCGGCCCGAGGCGCCGAGGCGCTCCCTGTCGCCCGGGTCGGCGGCGACGCCGTCCACGCAATCCACGCCGCGATCGACTCCGCGCTCCAGGGCGACGACGTTGAGCCCACGGGGATCGACTCCGCGCTCGAAGGCGACGCTATCGACCAAAGAGGTATCGACTCCGCACAAGACGGCGACGAGGCCGGCCATGTGCCGCCTCGGTCATCCGGCGCCCTTCGAGGCTTCGTCGATCCCGTCCCTTCGAGTGGTTTCCTATGGGATACGGACGTAGAACGCACTCGGCGGGACGCAGTCGGCGGGAGGCCTCGCCCCTCGACCAATGGCCTAGGTAGCGGTTTCAGGCTCGGCGATGTCGTGGCTGGGCCGGAGGTGGCGGGGGCCACGACCCTTCCTCTCCCCTCGATCGAGGTCCTCTCGCCGGAGCTTGGTCTGGAGGCGGATGCGGCGGAGTCGAAGGCGGACGAGCCTCGGGCGGAGGTCGAGCCCTCCATCGGCTTCGAGTTGGGGGCGATGCTCATCGGTGGCCAATGGTCCGGTGACGACGAGACTCCCCTGCTCCTCCCCGCCGCGAGGGCAGCCGTCTCCTCGGGGCTGAGGCGTATGATGGCCTGGGCCGTCGACGGGGCGGTCCTGGGGATGATCCCGATCGCGATCCTGGCGGTGGGGCTCAGCCCGCTCAGGACAGTGGAGGGTGCGTCGCGGGCGGGCCTCCAACTCGGCTCGCTCCCACACTCCCTCGTCCCCGAGGCGCTGAGCCTCGCCGTCCTCTTCGCCTTCGTCTACCTCACCCTCTGCTGGAGTCTGGGGGGGCGGACCCTGGGCGGACACCTCGCGGGCCTTCAGGCGATCGATCGCGTCAGCGGCGAGCCTCCCGGGGTGGGACGCGCTGCGCTGCGGGCGCTCCTGGCCATAGCAGGGACCTGCGCCTTCCTCGCCGGGCCGCTGTGGGCACTGGTGGATCCGAAGGGCGAGGCCCTCCACGACAAGCTGGCAGGGACCGCGCTGGTGAATCGTTGACCGCGCAGCCAGTCACGGGGGAAGCTCAGGCACCATGCCTCTCTTTTTAGCGGGCCTCCTGATCCGAGCCGGCGTCCTGACCGAAGAGGGCGCTGAGGCGGGGCTGCGGCGGCAGGCCCTCCTCGGAGGCGGTCTGGACACCAGCCTCCTCGAGTTGGGAGCCGTCGATGAGCCGACCCTCCTCGCCTATCTGGCGAAGGCGAGCGGGTTGCCTCCGGTTCCGGCAGGCGCCCTCGACTCGCCGGCAGCCGAGGTACGGAGCCTCCTCCCCGCCAGGCTGGCGGAGCGCCACGGCGTCCTCCCCTTCGCCCAGGCGAAGGGGGAGGTGCATCTGGCGTGCACCTATCCCATCGAGGCTCCGCTGCCGGACGAGCTCTCCTTCCTCGTCTCCCGAAGGATCGTCGCCCACGTCGCCCCCGAGCTCAGGATTCGCCTGGCGATGGAGAGCTCCCTCGGCAGGCCCGCCCCGACCCGCTTTCACGAGCTGGACCGCCGCCTCGCCAAGGCGCCTCGCACCGACGCCTTGGCCGGATCTCACGGCAAGCTCGAGGGCCCGCCGTCCCAGGCAGGCGGTTGGACGCCGGAGGAGGCCTGCGCCCGCGCGGCGGCGGCCCCCAGCCGGGACGACGCGATGGCGATCCTGCTGGGATTCGCCAGGCAGCACTTCGAGTTGGCGGTGACGCTCGCGATCCAGGGGAATCAGATCGCCGGCTGGGATGCGCTGGGTCCGGATCCGGACGCGAGGCGGCAGATCGGCGCCTTGACGATCCCGAGGGAGGAGAGCGCACTCCTCTCCCTCGTGGTGGAGAGCGGCAGCCCGTACCTCGGGCCCATGCGAGCGGACGACGGCGCGAAGCGCCTATTGAAGGCCCTGGGCCGAGAGCCGCCGCGCTCGATCCTCGTGCTGCCCATCACCGTCGCCGGCAGGACCGTCGCCGTCCTCTTCGCGGAGAACGGCAGGGAGCTCGTGGTCCCCATGGAGGTGGAGCAGGTGGCGCGGGTGGCGCAGGTCGTGGGGCCGGCGTTGGAGCGGCAGATCCGCCGGCGAAAATCCAACGAGGCCCCACCACCTCCGGCGCAGATCCACCTCGGCCCGGTGGTGGTGTCCACCTCCTTCCCTCGACCCCTCGCTCCTCCGCAGGCCGCGGCGGACGCTGCCGATGCTGTGGTTCCACTCGCAGGACGCGCCGATCCCGTAGGCGTAGCCATGCGGGACGAGGAGTTGGAGGCGGTGCGAGACGCGGTGGAGCAGGCCCTCCTTGCCGTCGACCCGGCGGACCGCCTGAGGGGGCTGGGATCCAAGGCGGGGATCGCCGCCGAGCTTCTGGTGGCCCTCCTCCCGGGCGGTCGCCTCGGACGCCAGACCGCCGGCGAGTTCTTCGCCCATCCAGTGGCCAGGGCCCTGGAGTCCCTCGGGCCTCTGGCCCTGCCGGCGCTGCGCCCGGCTGCTGCCTCGTCGGTGCCGGCGATCCGCCGAGAGGTCGCGTGGCTCCTCCGCCGATGCGGTCCCGGAGCCGACGATCCGGCCCTGGCCCTCCTCGTCAGCGACGAAGATCCCGACGTCGCCGCCGCAGCTCGTGGCGCCTAAGCCTGGGACGATCGCAGCCACGAAGGGGCGGCTTCGTTTCCTTTGACTCGCGTGGAGATGTCACCCAGGGCCTCCGTGGTGTCCGCCCCTCGCGTCTCGACGGCGAATGCGATCCGGTGCGTCTTTGGGGACACCCTCAGCCATAGGCGGTGCGGTAATCGACGCCGTCGTCATCGTCGGCGCCCGGATGGGAGCGGCGGTCGAGGGTGGCCGAAGCGAAGTAGGTGTCGAGAGCGGCGGCGAGCTCGGCGGCGGGCTCGATCTGCATCGCGTCGGAGCGGAAGGACGACGAACCGGCGAGGCCCTTGGCGTACCAGCCCAGGTGCTTGCGGAATTGGCGCACGGCCCGGCGCTCGTCGCCGCAGAAGGCGACGTGCGCCTCGAAGTGCTCCATCACCAGCTCATGGCGCTCGGCGGCGGTGGGACCCGGACCTCCCTCGAGCTCTCGGAAGAGCCAGGGGTTGCCCAGGGCGCCGCGGCCGATCATCACCGCGTCGCAGCCCGTCTCCTCGAGCATGCGGTGGGCGTCGGCCACCGACTTCACGTCGCCGTTGCCGATGACCGGGATGCGCAGCGCGTCCTTCAGCGCCTTGATCAGCGACCAGTCGGCTGAGCCCGCGTACCCCTGGGTGCGGGTCCGGGGGTGGATGGCCACCGCCTCGCAGCCCGCATCTTGCAGCGCCAGGCCGACCTCGACGCAGTTGATGCTGCGGGCGTCGATGCCCGCCCGGATCTTCGCCGTGACCGGCAGGCCGGTGGCGGCGGCGATCTTGGCCACCACCTCGCCCGCTCTGGCGGGATCGCTCATCAGCGCGCAGCCCGAGCCGCTCTTGGTCACCTTGGGGACGGGGCAGCCCATGTTGATGTCGATGATCTCTGCGCCGTGATCGCGGGCGACCTTCGAGGCCTCCGCCAGCACGTCGGCGTTGCCGCCGAAGACCTGCACGGAGAAGGGCCGCTCCCACCGCGGATCGAAGCGCAGATACCTCATCGTACGATTGGACGCGCGCATCAGCCCCTCCGCGGAGACCAGCTCCGTGGGGCAGAGCGCCGCGCCCAGCCGAAAGGCGAGGGTTCGGAAGGGCATCTCGCTGATCCCCGCCATCGGCGCCAGGATCCAGCGGTTCTTCAGCTCGTAGGGTCCAATCCGCATCGCGCCTTCACAACCGGGATCCAACTGCTTTTCATACCGCCTATCGCGGCGGGGTGGCCTCGGCGGCAACCAGCGAGGTCCGCCGGCCCGTCCGGCCGCGACTACCTACCGCCCGGACGGATGCGGCGCAAGAGCGGCAGGGAGTCGCTGAGGCTGCCGGGCATACGGAGCCTGTCGAGGCGCAGGCGGTGCCCAGCGTCGAAGAGGCTGCGAAAGGAGAGGAGGACCATGCCCAGGATCCCCAGGGCGGTGGCCGACGCGATCATGAACATGATCACGATCTGGTAGCGGACCGCGTCCGCCGGTGCGGCGCCCGCCAGGATCTGCCCCGTCATCATCCCCGGCAGGCTCACGACGCCCATCACCGCCATCGAGTTGAGGGTGGGGATCATGCCGATCCGCAGCGCTCCGCGGATCTCGTCGAGGGCCGCCTCCCAGCGGGTGGCGCCCAGGCTCAGGAGCGCCTCGACCGAGTCCCGGCGATCGACGAGGCCGTCCATGAAGCGATCGCCCGCCAGGGTGATTCCGCTGAGGGCGTTACCGAGGACCATCCCCAGCAGCGGCACCAGATAACGCGGCTCATACCAAGGGTGGATCTGGAGGATACCGATCAACGCGATCCCAGTGACCACGAAGGAGGAGCCCATCACGCTGATCAGGCTGTCCCAGTAGATTCCGGCGAAGCGCCGCGAGGTACGGCCCACCGCCGCGATCCCGGCGAAGGTGGCCATCACCATCGCCAGGCCGATGACGAGCAGCGGCTCCTCGACGGCGAAGATCCAGCGCAGGATCTGGCCGACGATGAGGAGCTGCACGGTCATCCGCAGCGCGGCGACGAGCAGGCGCCTTCCGAGTCCGAGGCGCAGCAGCCATGAGAGACCGACATTGACGAGGAGGAGGGTCGCGGAGAGCGCGACCTCACCGGCGCCGAGGGAGAGGTAGCCTTCGCTCATGTCTCTCGATGCCTAGCGGCCCCGTCGTGCCCGCGCTCGAGGACGAGCCGGCGCGTGGCGATTCGACTGAGCTGCGAGGGATCGTGGCTCGTCCACAGGAGGGCGCGTCCCGCTGAGGCCGTCACCCACTCGAGGATCATGGCCTCCACCCGCTGGGTCGTCTCGGCATCGAGGGATGCCGTGGGCTCGTCGAGGAGGAGGATGGAGGGGCCGGGGAGGAGCGCCCGAAGTAAAGCCACCAGCTGGGCCTCGCCGCCCGAGAGGTTCGAGGCTCGCTGCCGCAGGAGATCGCCGCTCCGACCGAGGCGCTCGAGGAGCGCGACCGCCTCCGCCTCATCGAAGCTCCGGCTGCGATGAACCTCGAGGGCGAAGGGCCGACGAAGGTTCTCTTCGACGCTCCCGTCGAGGAGGGCGGGGCGCTGGTGCAGGTAGCAGACCCGCGACCGAAAGGCGGGAATCGACCAACTCTCCCTCGGCCGATCCTCGAGGGCGATCCTGCCCTCGTCCAGGGGATCGAGGCCGGCTACGGCGCGGAGGAGGAGGGTCTTTCCCACACCGGACGGGCCCGCCACCGCCAGCCGATCCCGCGCCTTCAGATCGAAGGTGAGATCCCGCCAGATCCAGGCCTCCCCTGCTGGAACCATGGATCGGGACGACTCCGACGGAAGCCGACGACCGAGGGAGGTGCACTGCAAGAGCGGCGCGGACATGACGGCGGGAAGTCCTTCGAGGGTGAACGGAGAGTCATACCGCAGCGTGGCGGCTCCTGGCGCTCGCGACTTCGCGGCGATCCACGCGCCTTCATGTTACGTTCTTCGACCAATGGCACGAATCGACGCAGTGATCGCGAAGGTTTTCAACGAGTCCGCCCAGGACCTCGTCTTCGAGACGGGGACGACGGCCCTGATTCGGACACTCGAGAACGAGAAGCCTGTCTATCGGGAGCCGCTGTCGTCCCAGCAGATCCTCGGGGTGCTGGGAGAGGTGGCGCCACAGGGCTTCGTCGACGACCTCGCGACCCGGGGTGAGGCGGTCTTTCAGTACGCGGCGCCTGCCGGCTCGGTGGCGATCCGGGTGGAGCGCCAGGGTTCGAGTGTGAGGGCGATCGTCACACCGGGCGGAGCCATCGCCTCGGGCTCCGGGAGCCAACAGGCCTCCGGGCAAGGGGTGGGCCGCAATGAGGCGGTCCAGGCGGCTTCGGTGGCGCGCCTCTCGCTACCAGACGATCCGCGGGAGGCGATGGAGACGCTCCTCTCGCTGATGCTGCATCGGAGGGCCTCCGACATCCACCTGAGCAGCGGCTCTCCGGTGATGCTGCGCATCGACGGCGACATGGTCCCGCTCCCCGAGTACGGGCCAATGGACCCGGCGAAGCTGAAGGCGGCGATCTGGAGCATCGCGCCGGAGCGGAACAAGGAGGAGTGGACGAAGGTCCAGGACACCGACTTCGCCCACGAGACCCCGGAGGCGCGCTTCCGCGTCAACGTCTTCACGGATCGCATGGGGATCGGCTCGGTGATGCGGCAGATCCCCACCAAGATCCTCACCGCGGAGGAGATGGGGCTCTCCCAAGCGATCCTCGATCTCTGCCACCTGAGCAAGGGGCTGGTCCTGGTGACGGGCCCCACGGGATCGGGCAAGTCGACCACCCTGGCGGCGATGGTCGACTACGTGAATCGCAACCGCGACGATCACATCATCACCATCGAAGATCCGGTCGAGTTCGTGCACCCGAACAAGCGCTGCCTGGTGAACCAGCGTGAGGTGGGGGTGCACACCAGCTCCTTCAAGCACGCGCTCCGAGCGGCGCTTCGCGAGGATCCCGACATCGTCCTGGTCGGTGAGCTTCGGGATCTGGAGACGATCGCGATCGCCATCGAGACGGCCGAGACGGGGCACCTGGTCTTCGGGACCTTGCATACGAATACGGCGCCCTCCACCGTCGATCGGATCATCGATCAGTTCCCGCCGGATCGGCAGGAGCAGATCCGCATGATGCTCTCCGAGTCGTTGAAGGGCGTCATCGCGCAGACCCTCTGCAAGAAGATCGGCGGCGGGCGGGTGCCGGCCCTCGAGGTGCTGATCGCCACCACCGGCGTGGCCAATCTGATCCGGGAGGGCAAGACCTTCCAACTCCCTTCGCTGATGCAGACCGGCAAGGGGCACGGCATGGTGATGCTCAACGACTCACTCCTGGAGCTGGTGAAGCGCGGGCTGGTCGAGCCCGGCGAGGCCTATAAGAAGGCGGTGGCCAGGACCGAGTTCAAGGCCCTCCTCGAGCGCTCCGGCTTCTCCCTCGGGGCCGAAGCCGAGAAGGCCTGAGAGAATGAGGGGAAGTCCACGAGCGGCGGGCAAACGTCGGATGGCCCCGGCGCGACGCAGGTGAAGAGATCGCCTGCGCTTGGTGCGAGGGCGATCTCCTCGAGGAAGTGCAGCGGCGAGCCTGGGTCGGCTTTCGTTGACCCGACAGATCGCGATTGCTAAAATCCACCGCTCTCTACCCGTCCAAGTCTGCGATTTTGTTCGGAATGCCCCGTCTTCGCCTGGAGTGATAATGTCGTCGTCTGTCAACGAACTGCCGGATCAGCCCCCAGTGAAGACGCAGCGGTCGGAGAATCGGGACAAGCTCGCCGCGCTCCACGCGGAGGCGGAGGCGGGGGGCGGCGCGAATCGGATCGCCAAGCAGCATGAGGCGGGCAAGCTCACCGCTCGCGAGCGGATCGATCTCCTCCTCGATCCCGGCTCCTTCGTGGAGGTGGATAAATTCGTCACCCATCGCTCCATCGACTTCGGAATGGAGAAGAAGAAGATCCTGGGCGACGGCGTGGTCACCGGCTACGGCCTGGTGGAGGGGCGACAGATCTTCGTCTTCGCCCAGGACTTCACGGTCTTCGGGGGCTCGCTCTCCGGCGCCTATGCGCAGAAGATCTGCAAGATCATGGACCTCGCCATGCGGGTCGGCGCCCCGGTGGTGGGCCTGAACGACTCGGGCGGCGCGCGGATCCAGGAGGGGGTCGAGAGCCTCGCGGGCTACGCCGACATCTTCCTGCGCAACACGCTGGCCTCGGGGGTGGTGCCGCAGATCAGCCTGATCCTCGGACCATGTGCGGGTGGGGCCGTCTACAGTCCGGCGATCACCGACTTCATCGCGATGGTGAAGGACACCTCGTACATGTTCATCACCGGCCCCGACGTGATCAAGACGGTCACCCACGAGGAGGTGAGCAAGGAGGATCTCGGCGGCGCCCTGGCGCACAACGCCACCAGCGGCGTGGCACACTTCGCCGCCGAGGACGAGGCCGCCGCGATCCGACTCACCCGCGAGCTGCTCTCCTTCCTTCCGCTGAACAACGCCGACGATCCGCCGGTGCAGCCCTGTGAGGACGATCCCTTCCGGGAGGATGAGAAGCTCAAGGAGCTGGTCCCCGACAATCCGAACAAGCCCTACGACATCAAGGAGATCGTCCGGACTGTGGTGGACGACAACCACTTCTTCGAGGTCCAGGAGCATTGGGCCAAGAACATGGTGG
>JBEBXK010000085.1:0-9230 GCA_040391605.1 Vulgatibacter incomptus | reverse complement strand
ACCGGCGGCACGGGTGGCGAGGACGGCACCGGCGGCACGGGTGGCGAGGACGGCACCGGCGGCACGGGTGGCGAGGACGGCACCGGCGGCACGGGTGGCGAGGACGGCACCGGCGGCACGGGTGGCGAGGACGGCACCGGCGGCACGGGTGGCGAGGACGGCAGCGGCGGCACCGGCGGCGAGGACACCCTCGTGAGCTGTGAAGCCGTCTGCGACAACGTGCAGGACGTCTGCAACGTCTTTGACGATCGGACCGACTGCGTCACGAACTGCAACCAGTTCTGGGGCTCTCAGGCGGTTCGGGAATGCCTCCTCACCGTCGAGTGCAACGACCCCGCGATCGGCGCCTGCGAAGGCGCCTGATCGAGCAACGCCCGCTCCCATGCTTCAGGGCGGCGACGGGTTTTCAGCCTCCGCCGCCGCCGCTTGGTTTGATGTCGCAAGACCGAGCTCGCGGATCGATCGCGAGCTCCCCACTCGCCCCCCGCGGCGAGCCCACGCCATTTTTGGGCGCTCTCGCGAGAAGCGTGAGCTGGAGGAGTCTGCCAGCGGATGCGGGCGGCTCCCTCCACACGCCCCGGAGCTTCCCATGCCCACCTTGCAAAAGACGCTACTCCCTTCCCTCCTCGTCGCCCTCTCCCTGGGTCTGATCGTCGCCTGCGGGGACGGTAAGAAGTCCGATCCGCAGCCCGGAGGCAGCGGGGGCAGCGGAGGTTTCGGCGGCGGCGGTGGCTCCGGAGGAGGCGGCGGAGAGGAGGGCCCTGCCCTCGAGGCCTGCGAGAGACCCAACGACGGGACACATCCGGCCGACGACCGCGAACCCATCGCCGATCCCTCGGGGATCCAGATCTTCGCCGCCGCCGGGCCGCGCCGCGGGCCCGTCTCCCTCCGCTTCAAGCTCCCCACCCACGGCGTCGATCCCGAAGCGGTGCGGGTCGAGCTGCAGGCCGGCGAGAGCTGGCAGGCGATCGCCGAGGCGGGCCGCGTGATCTGCGGCGACGAGATCGCGCTCGTCTGGGACTCCTTCGCCGACGTCGACGCGGACGGTCCCGTCACCCTCCGTGTCTCGGAGGGCGGCGTTGCCACCGCACCCTTCACCATGGCGCTGCGCAACGATCCGGAGGTCGATCGCCTGATCCTCGTCGGCAACGGCAGCATCAACGAAGGCGGCGCCGCCGTGCAGAAGGGCGTCCACCTCACCGCCTTCGCCTGGGGAGCAGACGGCGCAGGCATAGGGCGGAAGATCACGGTGGGCCTCGGCCCCGAAGCCCTCTCTGCCTCGCCGGACGGCCGCGCCATCGCCGTGCGCAACGCCACTGGGATCTCCCTGGTCGCCACCCCGCTGGACGCGGACGTCGAAGGGGTCGAGACGATCCAGGAGCTCGCCCTCCCCCACGGCACGCCGCAAGACGTGCGCTGGTCCAGGGACGGGCGCTTCGTCTACATCCTCGGCACCGTCGACGGCGAGCTCCCGTCGACCCTCTGGCGCTACGAGCTGAGCGAGGGCCTCGGCGCGGTGGGGGCGGCCGTCAGCCTGGCGAGCTTCGAGACCGAGAACGGGATGAAGATGGCGGTGGATCCCACGAACGGTCGTCTGCTGGTGGGCCTCTACGACCTGGAGCAGCGTCGTCCCTACCTCATCCTCCTCGACACCGACGGCAACGAGATCAGCCGCGAGATGCCCGGCGCCAACCTCTCGGGCCTCCTCGCACTCGAGATCGCGCCTGGCGGCGGCTATGCCATCGGGCTCACCCGGATCTTCGGTGACGAGACCCACGTCTTCCGCCTCGACGGCGACAGCATCGAGCTCGTGCAGCTGGTCACGGCGGACGACGGCATCCGGGCGCCGAACGGCGTCTATTTCCATCCCTCGTCGACGCGGGATCGGGCCGTGGCGGTCGTCGCCAACTTCTCACGGAATCGCGTGACCTCTCTCGTGATCGACGACGCGGGGGTCAAGGTGGGCGTCCCCGCCGCCGGCTTTCCGCTCTCCGCCGCCATGGACGGGATCGTCCGCGGCTCCCAGGCCGGCCACGTCTTGGTCCCTGTGGTCCTCGCCACCACCACCGTCGCGCAGATGGATCTCTCCGAGTCCGGCGAGATCGAGTTGTTGGGCACCGCCTACGATCTGGGCTCCGGCGCCGAAAACCTCCCGGACGGCATCGCGGTCCAACGCTGATCGACAGGACTCCTGGCTCCGGCTGTCGGAGTGGGTCGCCTGCACGGGGCGAAGCGATTGCTGCGGCGCGACCCTTCGTCGCTTCGTCGTGCCGCCGCTCCGCGCGCCTCCCTCGTCTCGCGGCTTTCGCATCGTTCGCCGCACCAGGCAGCGTGACCGCAACAGGCTCTTACAGCGTGTCGGGGATCCTGGCGGCGACCTTGCGATAGACGTCGAGGTCGTAGCGGGAGAAGCAACAGAAGATCACCCGCTCGGGGAGCGCGTTCTCCTCGAGGAAGGTGCGGGTCTCGTCCACCGCGATCTGCGTGGCCTCCTCCACCGGATAGCGGTAGGCGCCGGTGGAGATCGCCGGGAAGGCGAGGCTCTGCAAGCCGTGATCGCGGGCGAGTTCGAGGCTGCGCCGGTAGCAGGAGGCGAGGAGCCCCGCCTCGCCCTGCTTTCCCCCGCTCCAGATGGGTCCCACCGCGTGGATGACGAAGCGGGCCGGCAGCCGGAAGCCCGGCGTGAGCTTCGCTTCGCCCGGCGAGGCACCACCGAGCTTACGGGTGGCCTCCAGCAGCTCCGGCCCCGCCGCGCGATGGACGGCGGCGTCCAGGCCGGCGCCACCCAAGAGCGTGCGGTTGGCGGCCGTGACGATGCCATCGACCTCGAGGTGGGTGAGGTCTCCCTGCATGATCTCGATCCGGCCGCCGAGGAAGGTCTCCGCCATCTTTGGCCCTCCTCCATCCAGGCCCGATCGCAAAGATGTGAGTCGCCCCCTCCCGCGTCGAGGCAGCGCATCGGAGCGGGGCCCCCACCTCGAGCCCAGCGGAGGGGCTCCCCCTCGATGGGCGGCGGACGCGATCCCCTCGGCGCTACGAGGAGGCGCCGCCCGCTCGCCCCGTCTCGCTGATCGTCCATGGGCTGTAATGAGCGATCAAGTCTGGAACGTGAAGCCGCAGCTGGAGCAGGTCGTGGGCTTGCGCCCCGCCAGGAACGCAAGAAGCCCCAGTGGAAAAAAGAAGATCGCCACCAGGATCTCCCACAGCGGGAAGCCGCCCTGACGTACGAGTGACGAACACTTCGGGCATGAGACCCTTGCCATCCTGCGCTCCCATCGAAGCTTGGAGGTTGGCCTCGAGGCTCCGTCGTCACCCTTCCGATGTCAACGTCCGCCAGGGGGGATCCGAACAAAAAAGTCGCCCCCTGAAAGGAGGGCGACTCCTGCCGCCTGCCTCGGAGCAGGGGCACGTCGACTGCGGCTACTCGAGGAGGCTGCGCAGCATCCAGGCGGTCTTCTCGTGGATCTGGAGGCGCTGGGTGAGGAGATCGCAGGTGGGCTCGTCGCTCGCCGCCTCCGCGGCCTTGAAGGCCTCCCGCGACGTGCGGGCCACGGCCTCGTGTCCCTTCACCAGGATGCGGATCATCTCCTTGGCCTCCGGGACGCCGTCGACCTCCTCGATGGCCGAGAGGGCTCCGAACTGCTTGTAGGTGCCGGGTGCCGGGAGGCCCAGGGCGCGGATGCGCTCCGCCAGCTCGTCCACGGCGGTGGCGAGCTCGGTGTACTGCCCCTCGAACATCAGGTGAAGGGTCTGGAACATCGGGCCGGTGACGTTCCAATGGAAGTTGTGGGTCTGGAGGTAGAGGGTGTAGCTGTCGGCGAGGACCTTCGACAGGCCGGCAGCGATGGCTTCGCGATCCTGCGCGTTAATCCCTATATCGATCTTCATGACGTCTCCTGGAATGAGGTGGGCTCCGATCCAATGATCGGGCGATGGCCGGGCCGGTCTCTCTTCGATCCTCGGAAGCGATCGGGTGGGCCGGCGCAGCGAATCACCTCGATCGTAACGCAGGATCGGGAGGTGGCAAGCGGACATGCGATTGATTTCGTTGAGCCGTCCGATTCTCCACGGAGCCGGACCGAGCCCCGTCGGGCACGCATCGCGGCCACCGCCAAGAGCATTCGAAGCGTGCCGCGATTAGACTGATCGGATGTCCAAGCCGTACGAGCTCCTCCAGCGGGAGAGTGGCCGACCCGTGAAGGCCTGGGTGCGCGGCGTCCCCGTCGACCCGCGGGCGGTCGATCAGCTCCTCGACGTGGCGCAGCTCCCCTTCATCCACCGCTGGGTCGCCGCGATGCCCGACGCCCACGTGGGGATCGGCTCCACGGTGGGCAGCGTGATCCCCACGGTGGGCGCGATCATCCCCGCAGCGGTCGGGGTGGACATCGGCTGCGGGATGATGGCGACCCGCACCTCCCTCGAAGCCTCCCAACTCCCCGACGATCTCCATCGGCTCCGCTCCCGGATCGAGAAGGCGGTGCCCCATGGCCGTACCGCCGGCGGGCGCCGCGGCGATCGGGGCGCCTGGGGGAAGATCCCCTCCCGTGCCGCCGCGGCCTGGGCCCGGCTGGAGCCCGGCTTCGAGGCGATCGTAGCGGCGCATCCGAACCTGCGACGGGGCGCCACGGTGGAGCAGCTCGGCACCCTCGGCACCGGAAACCACTTCATCGAGCTCTGCCTCGACGAGGAGCAGCGGCTGTGGATCATGCTGCACTCGGGATCGCGGGGCGTGGGCAACCGCATCGGCCGCGCCTTCATCGAGCTGGCCCGCCGCGAGATGGAGCGCAAGGGGATCGACCTGCCCGATCGCGATCTCGCCTACCTCAGCGAAGGCTCGATCCACTTCGACGAATACACCGCCGCCGTGGGCTGGGCGCAGGACTACGCCGCCACCAACCGCCAGCTGATGATGGAGGCCGTGGTCGAGGCGCTGCGCTCCTCCAACGAGCTGCCTCCCTTCGAGGCGGCGGTGGAGGCCGTCGAATGCCACCACAACTACGTGGCCAGGGAGCGGCATTACGGCGCGGAGATCTGGGTCACGCGCAAGGGCGCGGTCCGCGCAGGTGAGGGGGAGCTCGGCATCATCCCCGGCAGCATGGGCGCCCACTCCTTCATCGTCCGGGGGCTGGGCAATCCGGAGAGCTTCGAGAGCTGCAGCCACGGCGCCGGCAGGGTGATGAGCCGCACCGAGGCCCGGCGCCGCTTCACGACCGCCGATCACGAAGAGGCCACGGCTGGGGTGGAGTGCCGCAAGGATCCCGCGGTCATCGACGAGACGCCGGGCGCGTACAAGCCGATCGACGCCGTGATGGCGGCCCAGGCCGACCTGGTCGAGGTGGTCTACGAGCTGTCGCCCATCGTCAACGTCAAGGGCTGAAGACCTGACGAATCACGCTAGGAGTGCCCGGGAGGCCGAAGTTCACCAGCAGGGCGGCGACGAGGAGGTCGGTGCAGGTGCCGATCTGGGTGAGGAGGCCGCCGAGCTGGCTGGCGAGGCAGAGCGGCATCAGCAGCGGCGAGGGTGGGATGCCATGGTCCTTTCCCAGGGTGCGTGCCACGAGCATCAGCATCGGCCACCATCGCCGTGTTGTTCAGGAAGGCGCTCGCGGGGAGTGAGGTGCCGATCACGTGCCCTCCAGCCGGAGCCCGCTCATCAGAGGACCACGCGGGCGAAGAGGAGGGCGTCCAGGAAGCCGCCGGCGCCGTGGGGGCCCATGGCGATGGCCGGGGCGATCTCGAAGCCGAAGGAGAGCGGCGCTTGGCGGAGGCGCAGATCGATCCCCACGGGGAGGCGGGCGCCGAGGTAGGGATCGCCGCCACAGGCGGCGTAGCGTCGGCCGCCGTCGTACCAGCCGCACCAGCCGCGGCCCGAACCTACCAAGCCGCCGAGGCCGACGTAGAAATCGAGCTGTGCGTCGCCGGTGCTGCGCAGGAGTTGGGCCAGGCCCCAGAGATAGCTCGCCTGTACGCGAAAGCCCGGGCCGAAGCCGAGGCCGGCGTCGATCGCGTCGGAGCCCCCGAGCCAGTATTTGCCGGTGAGCCCGGTGGGGCTGCCGACCATGAAGCCCAGGCCGAGGGAGGAGGGCTGCCGCACGGGGGCCGCGCCGGCGTCGAGGGCCAGACCAAGGACGAAGGGGAGGATCAGGTAGCGGATCTTCATCCGCCACTCCCTATCATCATTTTTATAGAATTTAGATAATTATCCTTCGCGAGAGGCGAGGGAGGGAGGAGGCCGGACCGGCGCGAGGCGGAGGCGATCGTCTCACTCGCGCTGGGCGCGAAGGGTTCCTTCCAGCGCTGGATCCCCGTCGACCCGCAAGGCCTCCATGTGGAAGCGGGGCCGCCCCCCCACCAGGCCCAGGCGGGGGCGGGACTTGAGGAGGTGGTGTACGCCGACCAGCGCAGCGGCGAAGGCGCCGGCCGCGCCGACCGCCAGGCTCCACCGCGGCCCGTAGGCGTCGGCGACCCAGCCGGCGATGGGCGCGCCCAGCGGCGTGCCGCCCATGGCGATGGCCATGTAGATCGCCATCACCCGTCCGCGCATCAGGGGCTCGGTCGAGAGCTGCACCGCGCCGTTCGCGGTGGTGGTGAAGGTCTGGGCCGAGACCCCCACCACCAGGAGCGAGAGGCCCAGCAGGCCGTAGCTGGGCATGATCGCCGCGAGGCTGAGGCCGAAGCCGAAGATCGCGGCGCCCCAGAGAAGGTACGCGATCTTCGGCCGCTCCCGCCGCGCGGCCAGAAGGGCGCCGGTCACCGATCCCACCGCCATGATCGAGGAGAGGAGCCCGTATTGGCTCGCGCCCTCATGGAAGACCGTCACGGTCATCGTGGAGATGAAGATCGGGAAGTTGAGGCCGAAGGTCCCGAGCAGGAAGAGCATCAGCAGGATCGCCTTCAGATCCTTGCGCCCCGCCACGTAGCGGAGCCCCTCGGCGAAGCTGCCGCTGGCGCGCTCGGCGCGGGGTGTGGCGTGGAGCTCGCCCACCCGCAGCAGGCTCAGCGACCAGAGCACCGCCCCATAGGAGATCGCGTTGATCAGGAAGACCCAGCCGGTGCCGACCCCGGCGATCAGCATACCGGCGCTCGCCGGCCCGATCATCCGGGCGGCGTTGAACGAGGTGGAGTTCAACGCCACCGCGTTCGAGACCCCTGCGTCGGAGACCAGATCGGAGACGAAGGTCTGGCGCGCCGGTGCGTCAAAGGCGGTGACACAGCCCAGGAGCAGCGCGAAGACGTAGACGTGCCAGAGCTGGACCCACCCCGTGAGGGTGAGGATCCCGAGGCCGAGGGCGAGGGCCCCCATGGCCGCCTGGGTAGCGACGAGGAGCTTGCGCCTGTCGAAGTGATCGGCCGCGAAGCCAGTCCACGGCAGCAGCAGCACCTGGGGCCCGAACTGCAGCGCCATCACGATTCCGACCGCCGTGGCGTTACCTTCGGTGAGCTGGGTGAGCACCAGCCAATCCTGCGCGGTGCGCTGCATCCACGTGCCGACGTTGGAGACCAGCGCCCCAGCGGCCCAAATTCGATAATTGTAGCTCCTCAATGAGCGGAACGTGCCCGATGTCTTCCCGCCCATGAGTCTGCCGTGCCCTCCAAATCGCTCGCTGAAAACGCGGTCGCGACCTCTCCGTGACCCTCCATGTTAAGGACGATCCCCCCTCACCCGCCACAGCTCCCGAAGATCCGCGAGCTTGTGGACATCCGCGCGCCGCAGCCGCCGTGGAGGGCTCGATCCTCCCCGACCTCTCTGACGAGGAGCGCCGGAGCCAGGGCTGGCACTCCATGGTACGCAACCGCCGCCGGACGCTGACGATTCTCGACTCGGGGGCGCGGCAACCGGCCGCGGGCACGGTCACCAGGCCAGATGGATCCGAAGAGGACCTCCTTCCCGATCGTATCGTTCGTAGGCACGGAGACTGGTTACCAGGCGTCCGAGACCGACGAGCTGATGGGACTGTCGACAGGCTGTAGGCGCACGTCGTCTTTCCGACAGCGAAGCTTCGGACCTCGCCACTACATGCCAGCCGCTGCGATATGGCCCATGCATCGGACGGCTTCGGAAAGCGGCGCAGCTCGAAGACGGATGGCTGCCCTTGAACGGGCCCGCAGGAGATCGGATGAGCGGCGTGAGGAGACGATCGGGGCCATGGATGTGGTGTCTCCTCGCCGCCTCCCTTGCCGGCCTGGGCGCCGGATGCAGAAGCGACGCGCAGGATGAAAATCGTCTGCTGATCTTCGCGGCCGCTTCGCTTCGGGACGCATTCGAGGAGTTGAGAGTGGGATTCGAGGGGGCAAATCCCGGGGTGCGGATCGAGTTCGGCTTCGCGGGGAGCCAGGAGCTTCGGACCCAGATCGAGCATGGGGCGAGGGCCGACGTCTTCGCCTCCGCGGATCGAACCCATATGGCGGCGCTGGAGGAGGGAGGGCGGGTCACGGCCCCCATCGTCTTCGCGAGAGGCGAGCCGGTGATCGTCGTCGCAGCGAAGAGCGCCGAGACGATCCGCCGGCTCGAGGATCTGCCGGCGGCAGGCAGCGTAGCCCTTGCGGCAAAGGAGGTCCCGATCGGGCATTACGCCGAGCAGATCCTGGACCGGGCTTCGGCGAGCGACGCCTCCTTTCGATCGAGGGTGGAAGCGAAGGTGATCTCGCGGGATCTGAGCGTGCGCCAGGTCCTCGCGCGGGTGCGTATGGGCGAGGCGGAGGCCGGGATCGTGTACCGCAGCGACGCCGCGATCGCGGGGGACGAGGTGGCGGTGGTGGAGATCCCTGCGGAGCTGAACGTGATCGCCTCGTATCCGATCGCGATGCTTCGGGACACGCGACATCCGAGGCTCGCGCTGGCCTGGATCGAACACGTGCTCTCTGCGGCCGGCCAGCGGATCCTGGGCGACGCCGGGCTCTTTCCCGCCGCCACGGCGGAGCGAGCGGCTGGCGGCGTCGATTTGCGCGGAGCGGAGACGGGATGTCCGTCGTGCGTCCGATTGAAGCGCGGCACGGGAGAGGAGCGGGCGCCATGAGCGGCTGGCGGCGTCGATTTGCGCGGAGCGGGGATGCGATGTCCGTCGTGCGTCCTCGATTGAAGTGCGGCACGGGAGAGGAGCGGGCGCCATGAGCGGCTGGCGGCGTCGATTTGCGCGGAGCGGAGATGCGATGTCCGTCGTGCGTCCTCGATTGGAGCGCGGCACGGGAGAGGAGCGGGCGCCATGAGCGGCTGGCGGCTGCGGCTGGAG
>JBEBXK010000084.1:0-9521 GCA_040391605.1 Vulgatibacter incomptus | reverse complement strand
CCGCCCATGCCGCCTGCGCCGGGCTCGCCGCCCATGCCGCCTGCGCCGGGCTCGCCGCCCATGCCGCCTGCACCGGGCTCGCCGCCCATGCCGCCGGTGCCGATTTCGCCGCCCATGCCGCCAGTACCGATTTCACCGCCCGTGCCGCCGGTGCCGATCTCACCGCCCGTGCCTCCTGTGGACGGCTCACCGCCCGCGCCACCGGTGCCCGGGACTTTGACAGTGGTGTCCTCAGAGCCGCAGGCGGCGCCGACCAGCAGGACGAGAGCGAAGGCAAAACAGGAGAGCTTCGAGGTCATGCGAACTCCCAGCCAATGATTGAGCTGCCAAGCATAGGACGAGTTCGCTTCTCACTACAAGGCGCAGGGCCTCCAACATTGATTGCTGGTCATAGGATCTATCGAGCCGGGAGCATGGACCGGCAGCGGTGCGCCCCTCGCACTCGCGAGGTCTCAGGCGCTGCGTTTGATGGCCTGGGGGGGGCCGGTGGCCGGGGCGGTGAGGGGCTTGATCACCTTGGAGGAGATCCGGAGGAAGCGGCCGACCAGGGCGAAGGCGATGAGGATGAGGCCGATGCAGAGGCCCCACCAGAGGCCGACGGCCTGCAGACCTCGGCCGGAGGCGAGCCAGAGCCCGACGGGGAGGGCGATGGCGTAATAGCCGAGGACGTTGACGACGAAGGGGTAGCGGGTGTCGCCGGCGCCTCGCAGGGCGCCGGAGCCCACGGCCTGGAGCCCGTCGAAGATCTGGAAGACCGCGGCGATCATGAGCAGGGGGATCGCCGCCTGGATCACGCCGGCCTGATCGGTGAGGAGGGCGGCGAGGTGGCCGGGCACGAGGAGGAAGAGGAGGCCGAAGAGCCCCATCCAGGCGCCGCCCGCGGCGATGGCGGTGATGCCCGCGCGCCGCGTGCCGGCGGTGTCGCCAGCGCCGATGGAGCGGCCGACGCGGACGGAGGCTGCGGCGCCGATGCCGACCGCGGCGGTGAAGGTGAGGCTGGCGAGGGTGAGGGCGATCTGGTGGGCGGCGAGATGTTGGGTGCCCATCCGCCCGATGAGGAGGCCCACCAGGGCGAAGACGCTGGTCTCCGACGCCATCTGCAGGCCGATGGGGAGGCCGACCCTGACCGCCTGGCGGAGGTCCTGCCTATGGGGCCTCCGCATCTCGTGGGTGAAGGTCCCGACGTGGATCGAGCGCAGGGCCCAGGCGACGATGGCGAGTTGGAAGACAGTGCAGAGGACGGTGGCCGCCGCGGCGCCCGCCACGCCGTAGCCGGGGATGGCGCGCAGGGGTCCCGCCCACGCCGGCAGCACGCCGCCTCCATAGACGAGGAGGACGTCGGCGACGACGTTCACGACGTTGGCGGCCACCATGGAGATGACCATGGGGCGGACCACGCCCTTGGCCTGGAGATAGGCGCGCACCGCCATGAAGACGAGCATCGGGTAGAGGCCGATGAGCCGGATGTGGAGGTAGATCCGCGCCTCGTTGGCGGCTGCCTCCTCGATGCCGAAGGGTACGAGGAAGTAGGGTGCCACGCTGATGGGGATGGCGAGGATCAGGGTGACCGCCAGCGCGAGCCAGACCCCCTGCCAGAGGTAGCGGCGGGCCCTGGCCCGATCGCCAGCGCCGAGGGCCTGGGAGACCATGGGATCGAAGCCCATCATGGCGCCCATCCCCAGCAGCGAGAGGGTGAAGAAGATCCCGTTGGCCAGTCCGATCCCGGCGAGCGAGGCGGCGCCGAGCCTCCCCACCACCGCCACGTCGACGAAGGACATGAGCTGGTTGCCCGCGTGGACCGCGGCCAGGGGCGCCGCGAGGCGAAGGAGGCTCTTGAGTTCGGTGAGGTAGGGGTGTGGGCGGCTCATGGGGCGGATCGTCGGCTCGGTTCGTACGGCTCTACTGCTTGTGAAAAATGGATCCGGAGCCTCCCCCTTGGTGGATGCAGGCGAGCTCCTGAACAGGTTCAACCCGGCGAGTTCGTGAAGAAATTCGCGGCCTCTCCGGGCCGAGGGCGAGAAGGACCCCCAATGGAGCCCTTCGCGTTGCGGTCGACCCCAGCTCCCACCAGAGGGAGAGCGACGAGCGGCCCTCCGGAGTGGGACGCCCCGGCACCGTGCGGGCCAGCCCGTATCCCGCCCCAAGGGGGGAGGCGGGCATGCAAGCGAGGGCCTCCATGCCCTATCTCGCTCTCGTGGACAACCTTCTCTTCGCCCGGACCCAGATGGGCGTCTCCCTCGGCTTCCACATCATCTTCGCCGCCATCGGGATCGCGATGCCGCTGCTGATGGTGATCTCCGAGGTCGCCTGGCTGCGCACCAAGGATCCGGACTACCTCGAGCTCACCAAGGCCTGGGCCAAGGGCACGGCGATCCTCATCGCCATCGGCGCCGCTTCGGGGACGGTGCTCTCCTTCGAGCTCGGGCTGCTCTTTCCCGGCTTCATGCGGCACGCCGGCGCGGTGATCGGCATGCCCTTCTCCCTGGAGGGCTTCGCCTTCTTCGCCGAGGCCATCTTCGTCGGCATCTACCTCTATGGATGGAATCGGGTGCGACCCGCGCTGCACGTGGCGGCGGGGATCGCCGTGGCGCTGGCGGGCGCCCTCTCGGCCGTCTTCGTGATCACCGCCAACGCCTGGATGAACCACCCCCGCGGCTTTCGGATCGAGGACGGCGTCTTCGTGGACATCGATCCCTGGCATGCGATGACCACGCCCTTCGGCGTCCATCAGATCATCCACATGCTGGTGGCGGCCTACCTCGCCACCGGGATCCTGGTGGCGGCGATCCACGCCTGGATCCTGCTCCGGCATCCGGGCAACCCGATCCATCGCAAGGCCCTGGGGATCGCCATGGCGATGGTGATCCCCGCCGCCATCGTCCAGCCGGCCATAGGTGACTTCGCGTCGAAGCAGGTGGCCAGGTACCAGCCGCTGAAGCTGGCGGCGATGGAGGGGCAGTTCAAGACCGAGGCAAACGCCCCCCTGCGGATCCTGGGGATCCCCGATCGGGAGGCGCGCGAGACCCGCCTCGCCATCGAGCTGCCGGGGCTGCTCTCCTTCCTCTCCTACGGCGATCGGGACGCCGTGGTGCAGGGGATGGAGGACTTCCCCGAGGAGAACTGGCCGCCGGTGGTGGTGCACTACGCGTTTCAGCTCATGGTGCTCTTCGGCATGCTCCTCTTCTTCCTGTCGATCTGGGCGGCCGCGCATTGGATCGGCAGGCGGCGGCTCCCCCAGAGCCGGGCCTTCCTCTGGTGTGTGCTGCTCTCCGGCCCGTTGGGCATGGCCGCCATCGAGTTCGGCTGGATCGTCACCGAGGTGGGGCGGCAGCCCTGGGTGATCTACGAGGTGATGCGCACCTCCGAGGCGGTGACGCCGATGCCGGGGCTGATCGCGCCGTTGATCGTGTCCTGCCTGCTGTACATCGGCCTCTCCATCGCCGTGATCGCGGTGCTCTACCGGCAGGTGATGATCGCGCCAGGCCTCCCACCCGCACCGGGACCGGAGGTCTGATGGCGTGGGTCATGGCCCTCGTCATCCTGATCGCGCTGATCCTCTACGCGATCCTGGGCGGCGCCGACTTCGGCGCGGGCTTCTGGGATCTCTTCGCCAGCGGGCCCAGAGCCAGGCGGCAGCGGGATCTCGTGGCCCTGGCCATCGGGCCCGTGTGGGAGGCGAACCACGTCTGGCTGATCCTCGTCGTGGTGGCGCTCTTCACCGCGTTCCCACCGGCGTTCGCGGTGCTGAGCATCGCGCTCCACGTGCCGCTGGCCCTGATGCTCCTGGGGATCGTGGCCCGTGCCTCCTCGTATGTATTTCGAAACTACGACGTGGCCGGCGACGTGGTGCAGCAACGCTGGGGCAATGTCTTCGCCTACGCCAGCGCAGCGACGCCGATCCTCCTGGGGATCGTGGTGGGAGCGATCTCGTCCGGCGCCATCCGCGTGGATCCCGAGAGGGGCTTCGAGGTGCTCACCGGCTTCTTCGCGCCTTGGGTGCGGATCTTCCCCTTCGCCGTAGGCTTCTTTGCCCTCTCCCTCTTCGCCTTCCTCGCCGCGGTCTATCTGATCCGGGAGACCCACGATCCCGAGCTGCAGGAGGACTTTCGGCTCCGAGCCCTCATCGCTCAGGGCGGCGTGGTCGTCTTCGCCCTGATCGCCGCGCTCACCTCTCGGCTGGGGGCTCATGAGGAGTTCCACGTCAGGCTGTTGGGGAGCTGGTGGAGCTGGCTCTTCTTCGCGGCGGCCTGTGTGGTGGCCGCCATCACCACCCTCCTCGTCGTGCGCAGACGCTATGCCCTGGCCCGCATCTTCGCGGCGGGGGAGGTCGCCGTCGTGGTGGCGGGCTGGGGATTCGCTCACCAGCCCTTCCTCATCGCCCCGGACGTCACCATCGAGAACGCGGCGGCGCCGGCGGCTACCTTGCGGCTGCTGATCATCGTCCTCGCTGTCGGCGCGCTCACCCTCTTTCCCTCGCTCTACTGGCTCTACCGCGTGTTCAAACGAGAGCCGATCTTCGAGGAGCTGCGGAGGGATTGAGCCCGCCACAATCGTGTGGGGCTGTCGCAGGCCAACGGAGGCCGTCTCCATGAGTTCATCGTTTTCGCACGACGACGCGCTCGCGCCTGCCGCCCACATGGTCTGCTGAGCACCCGAAACCCATTTAAAGATCTCAGCCGTCCGATAGGCCTTCGACGAGCGCTCGTCCGTGCCGATCGGCGCGAGCGGCGGAGGCGGCGGTGATGGCGCGCACGCGGGGATCCGTCTGCGTCTCGCTGACGGAGAAGGGCAGGCGGTAGGACCAGTTGTGCGGACCCACCGTCCCCGGGAGGTTGATGCGGTCGCGGACGCCGAGGAGATCCTGCACGGGGAGGATCAGCAGATCGGAGCCGCTGCCGTAGGTCGCCTCGAGGAGGGCGTCGTGGACGGCGGGGCAGAAGCGCGCGGCGTCCTCGTCGCCCAGGTGGGAGAGGGCGGGGAGCGCGCGGATGGCGCGGCGCTCGGCCTCTGGCAGGGCGTCCCACCACACGGCGATGGGCTCTGTGTCGTGGGTGCCGGTGGTGGCGAGGGAGATCGCCGGCCAGCCGGCGGGATCGCGGAAGATGCCGTCGTCCTGCTCCCAACGCAGCACCCGATAGCCCGGGATGCCGATGGCGCGCAGCGAGTCCCGGACGAAGGGAGGCACGGTGCCGAGGTCTTCTGCCACGAGGTCGACGCCGGCTTCGCCCAGGGCGGAGAGCACCGCCTCCCCTTGGTGTCGCTGGCTGCCCTCGTCTGCCGGGAGGAAGTATGGCTCCGCGCCGTCCCTGGGTATGCTGTAGGTGCGGTAGAACCCGACGACGTGGTCGATGCGGACCAGGTCGAAGAGCCGGGCCGACTGGCGGCCCCGCTCCCGCAGCCATTCGTAGCGCCTCTCGGCGAGGACGTCCCAGCGGTAGACGGGGAGGCCCCAATCCTGACCGTCGTCGGAGTAGGCGTCAGGGGGGACGCCCACCGTGGCCTCGAGGTTGAACTCGTCCTGGGCGGCCCAGACGTCGGCGCTGTCTTCGGCGACCATGAACGGTAGATCCCCGGCGAGGAAGATCCCATGGCGCCGCGCCTCCTGGCGGGAGGCCTCGAGCTGTCGATATGCGTTCCACTGTACGTACTCGAAGAAGGAGGCGGCGCTGGCGTGGACCCGCCGCGCGTAGGCCATCGCGGCGGGATCCCGATGGCGCAGGCCGGGATCCCAGCCCTTCCACCAGTCGAGATCGTTTGCCTCCTTCAGGGCGCTGAAGAGGGTGTAGTCCGGGAGCCAGGGCGCCTCGACGCGAAAGCGCTCCAGATCCCGGAGCCTCTCCGGATCGGGATGCTGTTCGAAGCGCTCGAAGGACCGGCGCAGCCACCTCCCCTTGAGCCGGCGCACCGTCGGGTAGTCGATGGTCGCCGTCGATCGCGCCGTGTCCAGCTCGCGGCGCTCATCTCCCGAGAGCGCCGCCTCGCCGCCCAGCGCGCGGAAGTCGGGGATCGCGTCCATCGAGACGTAGATCGGATCCAGCGCGAAGGCGGAGAGGGCGGAGTAGGGGCTGTCCTGGCCGATGGCGGCCTCCAGGAGGGGGAGCATCATCCACAGCGAGAGCCGCGCCTCCCGCAGCCAGGGCGCCAGGGCGGCGACGTCGGGGAGCTCGCCCACCCCCCAGCTCGAGTCGCTGCGTACGGAGAAGAGGGGAAGGAGAAGGCCGGCGCTGCGGCGCTTGGGGATCGACACGAAGAGCCCTCCTCTCGAGGCAGGCCTGACCATAGGCCCGCGTGGGGAAAATGCCTCGCGCCCCTTCGGGGGCGATCTCTTCACACGCTCTCAGCCGCCGCTCATGGTCCCGGCTGCAGCAGCGCCACCGGCAGCTCGCGGAAGAGATCGGAGAGGGGGAGGGTGGGGCTGCCCCGCACCAGTACCGGCCGATGGACCTCGCCGGTGAGCACGGAGGTCCATGAGGCCCGGCCGGAGCCCGCAGGGAGGAGCAGGTAGGTGCCGGCCCAGGGCTCCGCCCCCTCGTCCTCCTCGTCGAGGAGTCGGGCCACCAGGCGGGGCGCCGCCGCGATGAGCTGCTGCACCCCGCGCCGTCTGCAGAGCGCGACGGCGTGGGCGCCCCGAGGCCCCGCGCACTCCACCGGGATGTAGTCGCCCTCCAGCAGGAGCTTCGGCTGGCTTCGGCGAAGGCGCAGGGCTCGCCACAGCACATATTGCTTGATCCGCCCGTCCTCGCGCCTCTGCCAGAGCTGCCGCGAGAGCTGCAACGGGCCGTCGGCTTCGAGGCCCTCGCGCAGCGCCGCGAGGCTGGCCGCCAGGGAGTCGAAGTCCACCGGGCCACGGTTGTCGGGATCCACCAGGGAGAAGCACCAGCGCTCGCAGCCCTGGAAGAGATCCGGCACCCCCGGCGAGCTGAGCTTGAGCAGGAGCTGGGCGAGGGAGTTGTAGATCCCCACCCGCGCCACCCGACGCTGGAAGGGGAGGAGCTCGCGGAGGAAGGCGTCGTCCTCCAGGATCTTGCGGACGAAGGATCCAAGCGCCTCGTCCCAGGCGGCGTCGGGGTTGATCCAGCTGGTGTTGATCTTGGCCTCCTTGGCTGCCTTGAGCAGATAGGACTCGATGCGACGAGTGAACCCATCGGGTACCAGGTCGCCAGGATCGCCGAAGGGCCAGGCGCCGATCAGCGTCTGGTAGAGGAGGTACTCCTCGCCGCGATCCGGGGCCTTCCGATCCTCGGCGATCTCGATCCGATGGCGTCTCGCCAGCTTGGAGAGGCGGGAGAGCACGGACTTCCACTCCCCCGGCAGCTCGGAGAGCACGTCGATGCGGGCCCGCACGTCCTCGCTGCGCTTGGTGTCATGGGTGGTAGTGGCCAGCAGCGAGCCCCTGGCAGTCTCCAATCGATCGGCGTTCTGGGCGTGGAACTCGGCGACGGAGATCCCGAACTTCCGGGGCTCACCGCCGACCTCGTTCAACGAGACCAGCCGGTTGTAGATATAGAAGCAGGTGTCTTCGAGGCCCTTGGCCATCACGGGGCCGGTGAGCTGCTGTAGCTTCATGGCGAAGTCGAGGCGGCGCTGGCGCTCCTCATCGCCGAGCTGGGCGCCGTGGCGGACCAGGATCACATTCCGAAGGAAGTCGAAGATCGAGACGTTGAGCACGGGCGATCGGCGCTTGGCTCGGGCGATCGCCTGCTCGATGTAGCGGCGGTCCCGCTCGTCCACCCCCTCGGCGGTGACGTAGGTGCGATAGACCGGAAAGCACGCCACGTACTCGACCAGGGCGGAGCGCAACGAGTTCAGGGTAAAGTCCCGGGAGCGCCGATTCATCTCGCTCACCCGGTTGAGCTGGTAGGCGAGCATATTCACCTCGCTCGCCATGGAGGTGCTCATGATCAGCTTCTTCTTCTGGTAGACGAGCTCGTCCAGCCGGAGCCGCAGGCCCGAGAAGCGCACGAAGATGTCGTCGATGGCGCGCTGGTTCTCCCGCTCGACGAAGAGTCCGTTCAATGCGTTGAGGAACTCGTAGCCGGTGGTGCCGTCGATGGCCCAATCCTCCGGGAGCTGCTCGCCGAGGCCCAGGATCTTCTCGGCCACCACGTAGAGGGGGCGGTTGATCGGATCGGGGCCGCCGTGGGCTTCGCGCCGGTAGCGCTCGCGGAGGAGGGGCTCCACCTCGTCGAAGGGGCGCTCGCCTTGCGCCGTACAGCTGCGGCAGACGCCGACGAAGTACTCCTCCTGGACCATGCGGAAATAGTCCTTGGGATCGAAGAGCCCGTCGGGATGATCCACGCGCAGCCCCTGGGCGAGACCGCTTGCGGCGAGTCCCAGGATCAGCCGATGGGTCTCGCCGAAGACCCTCGGATCCTCCATGCGGATCGCCGCCAGATCGTTGATGTCGAAGAAGCGCCGGTAGTTGATCTCCTCTCCGGCGACCCTCCAATGAGCGAGGCGATAGGCCTGCTGATCCAGGAGGTCGTCCAGGAGGTCGAAGCTATGGGGATCCCCACGGGTGCCGTTGAAGACCCGGACGTTCTCGTCGATGAAGGAGAGGAGCAGCGGCGACGACTCGCAGAGGCTGTCCAGGCGGCGCTTGATCACCTCCTTCTCACGGCGCCTCTCGGCGACCTTCTCCGGATCGGTCTCGGTGCGGGGCGGCAGGTTGTCGCAGGCGGTGCAGATCGAGAGCAGATCCTCGAGGACCACGTCATCCGGCGGCAGCGCGGCCTCGAGCGCCTCGAGCCGATGGCGGAGGATCATCGGATAGTGGCGGGGATTGATGGGGAAGCGGTGGTCGTAATAGGCCACTCTGAAGGTGCCCTGGCTGAGCTCCAGGCTGAGGTCGCCCGCCTCGAGGACGGCGCCGTATTGGTCGCCGAGGACCGGGAGCAGCACCCGATTCTCCAGCTCGTCCTTCACCGGCTTCCAGACGATGTCGAAGAAGGACGCGAAGATCGAGGAGGGACCATTTTCGAGGACGTCCTGCCAGAGGGCATTCTCCTCGCCGATGCCCATGTGGTTGGGGACGAAGTCGACCAGATGCCCCATCTCTCGCTGGTGGAGCGCCACCGCCATCCGCTCGAGGCCGGGCAGGCCCCCGAGCTCGTCGCTGATCTCGTCGTGGGCCATCACGTCGTAGCCGTGGGGTGAGCCGGGTGCCGCCCGCAGATAGGGCGAGGTGTAGAGGTCGCAGACACCCAGCTCGTGGAGGTAGGGCACGATCGCCGCCGCCCGATCGAATGGGAGCTCCTCGGAGAGCTGGATTCGATAGACCGAGGAGGGGATCCGCTGCCGCCGCAGCCTCTTGGCGGCCTGCTCGAAGATGCGGGCGGCCACCCGATGGAGGTCGGAGTCAGGATGGTTCACGCGCCGAACGTGCGCATCGAAGGGCGAGGCAGCAAGTCCGCGCGGGGCGCCACGCAAGAAAGAGCCGTAGCGCGCAGCGCGCGTGAAACGATCGCCCCCGCACCCTTGGGGGAGCGATCGTTTCACAGGCTCTCATGCGAGCCGGAGGC
>JBEBXK010000083.1:0-9759 GCA_040391605.1 Vulgatibacter incomptus | reverse complement strand
AGGCCGTGTGAGTTGGTGCGTGGCCCCGGCGCCAGGACCTCGATCTCGTCGCGGTCGCTCACTGCATGCCGCAAAGGCCGTGTGAGTCGGTGCGCGACCCCGGGGCTCGGGCAGGGTATCTTGGGTGCGTGCTGCCCTTCACCCTAGTGTCGCCTCCCGGGACGGAGCGCGATCTCCTCGCCCGGGCGCGGGCCCTCGCCGGCCATCCGATCGGGGCCGTCGCGGAGCGCCACGCGGTGCCGATCGCGGATCTACGGCGGTCGAAGGGTTGGGTGGGGCGTCTCCTCGAGATCGCGTTGGGAGCGACGGCGGCCAGCCGGGGCGCGCCGGACTTCGAGCTCCTCGGCATCGAGCTCAAGACCGTCCCGGTGGACGCCGCAGGCCGCCCCAAGGAGTCGACCTTCGTCTGCTCGGCGCCGCTGGACTCGATGGGCGAGCTGCGCTGGGAGGATTCGCCCGTCCGCGAGAAGTTGGCCAAGGTCCTATGGGTGCCGATCGAGGCCGACCCCACGATCCCGCTGCCCTGTCGCCGGATCGGGACGCCGCTGCTGTGGAGTCCGGCCCCAGGTGAAGAGGAAGCGCTGCGCCTCGACTGGGAGGAGTTCGCCGAGCGGGTAGGAGCCGGTGAGGTCGAGGCGATCACGGCTCATATGGGCCACCACCTGCAGATCCGACCCAAGGGCGCCAACGCCCACGCCGCGCGCTGGGGCATCAACGAGGAGGGCGATCCGATCCGCACGCTGCCTCGCGCCTTCTACCTGCGCAGCGCCTTCGTGCGGGAGATCCTCGCGCGCAGCTACGTTGTGGCGCAGGAGACACGATGAGAGTCCACCTGATCGATGGGACCTACGAGCTCTTCCGCACCCACTTCGGCGCGCCGCCGGCGAAGGGGAACGACGGCGCCGAGGTCGGTGCGGTGAGGGGGCTGCTGCGCACCCTGCTGCTGCTGCTGCGACAGCCCGATGTCACCCACGTGGCCTGCGCCTTCGATCATGTGATCGAGTCTTTTCGCAACGATCTCTTCGACGGCTACAAGACCTCGGCCGGGGTCCCCGAAGAGCTCCTCGCGCAATTTCCTCTGGCGGAGGAGGTGAGCCGGGCGCTGGGGATCGTCACCTGGCCCATGGTGGAGCTCGAGGCGGACGACGCGCTGGCCACGGCCGCCGCGCGCTTCGCCGCCGATCCCCGGGTGGAGCAGGTGGTCCTCGGTACGCCGGACAAGGACCTGGCCCAATGCGTGATCGGCGATCGAGTGGTCCTCTGGGATCGCCGCCGCGAGCTCGTCCTGGACGAGGGCGCGGTCCGTGAGAAGTACGGCGTCGCGCCGGCCTCGATCCCCGATTGGCTCGCCCTGGTGGGCGACGCGGCCGACGGGATCCCCGGCCTCCCGCAATGGGGCGCCAAGAGCAGCGCCGCCGTCCTCTCCCACTTTCGCACGATCGAGGCGATCCCCGACGATCCTGCCGCTTGGCCCATCAAGGTCCGCGGCGCCGCCTCCCTCGCCGCCACCCTGGCCTCCCGTCGGGCCGACGCGATCCTCTACCGCCGCCTGGCGACCCTGCGGCGAGATGCCGACCTCCCCGAGACCCTCGACGATCTGGAGTGGCGAGGCGCCGATCGCCATGCCCTCGAAGCACTCTGCGACACGATCGGCGAGCGAGCCTCATTGGCCAGAGTCCCTCGCTGGATCGAGGGCCACTGACGCTTTTCCCCCTGGCAGGGATGAGAGCCTCTGAGTGAATCGCCCCCTGCCTGAGGCGGGAGCGATTCACTCACTCACGTTGCGGGCGAAGGGCTCTTCCACCATTCGCCTGCCTGCGTGCTCAGGGGTTCACCGTGACGGAGATGGTCTCGCTGAGTTGAGCTCCTCCGATATCCGTGGCCACCAGGGTGTAGGTCCGCGTGGAAGTCGGACTGACGATGGCGGTGCCGTTGGAGCTCAGGTCGGGGAGTCGGAAGGAGTAGCCCGAGTTATCGATGTTCGGGATCGTAGCGTTGTAGCTGACCTGATGACCCTGGTTTCCCGCCGTGTTCTGGTAACCGATGCTGGCGCTACCGCTGCCGAGGGATCCCATCGTCGCGTAGCGGAAGTCGAAAGCACCATCCTCCCACATCACCAGCTGAAAGTTCAGGGGGCCGCCGGGGGGCCCACTCGAGGGGGGGCTCCCCGTTCCGAAGCCCGCCCATTGGACGACCATGTACTGCCCCCGAGCGTCCATTCCAACGTCGTACATGACGTTATCCGGCGATGGTGCGTGGAGATCGCGCCAGAGCGGAGCGAGGTGCACATAGGCGTTCGATGTCGAAGGCAGCGAAGAGGTCGTGAAGTTGGAACCGGTCCGGGTCAGGTCGAAGCTGATGAAGCCGTTGATGTAGATCTTGGCTTGGCTCCGTGTCACGCCAAAGTAGGGGAAGGTGAATCCCGCGGGGAAGGTGATCAATGGGCAGCCTTCGTCGTCCCAGCTAGATCCACAATTGTTGGTGGGGGTCGTCAGCTTCGTCGGGCTGGCGCTGATGTCGAGATAGGGCTCGGTGGCGGGAGAGACGCTGTAGGTGTTGGGGACGTCCAAATCGATGGAGACGGCCCCCACCGTCTCCCAGCTGAGCACGGAGCTCGACCCCCGGGAGATCACATCCGGGGTCGCGTTGAAGCTGACGATCTGGAAGGCCGGCGCTTCGATGCTGACTTCGTCGTAGGTCGAGCCGCCCGCGGCGTTGGTGGCTACCGCGCGGTAGACGGTGTCTCCGACGGGGCGGGCCTGGGCCGTGCCTGAGGAGACCTGATGGGAAAGGGCCGTGAAGAATGCCGGCTGGAGGATCTGCCCGACGGCGTTGACGCGGTAGATGACGACGGAGGTCGCGTCGGACGTCTGCCACGAGAGCGTCACCGGGATCCCCGAAGAGGGAACGTACGCCGATGCGTTGGCGGAGAGGGAGATGGTAGGGAGGACGAGGATCTGGACGCTGACCGGTCGGCTATCCCCGTCGGTCCCTGGGGTGGAGGCGAAGAGGGTGTAGGTCCGATCTCCGATCCCGCTGGGATCGATGGTGACGGTGCCGAGGGCGGGGTCTGTGATCGGGAAGGTGTGGCCGAGATCGTCCTGGATGGAGAGGGAGGCGGCGACCCCAAAGATGTCGGGATCCACCGACCATTCGAAGTCGAGGGAGTCGCCGATCGAGATCCGCCGCTCTGCCGCGGTGAAGCTCCGGATCATCGGCCCGCCCCGGATGCCCACCATCGCGGAGAGGACGCTCCGATCGCCGACGCCGTTGGTGACGGCGAGCTGGAACTCGGTCTCGCCGGGGGTCGGGGGTGCGACGGTCGCGCAGCTCCCTGCCGCGATGATGTTCTGATCGCTGGTGGAGCAGCCGGGGATCGCGCCGTCGGGGCCCAGGACCTCGAGGGCGACGCCGCCGAGAACGGACCAGCTGAACTCGAGGGGCTCACCGGCACGGACGCCGACCACCGAGGGTTCGAAGCTGAGGATCGAGGGCGCGCCGGCGGTGACCTCCACGCTCGCTTCGGTCGCGAGGCCCGCGCCGTTGATGGCTCGCAGCACAAAGGTGGAGGTGCCGTTGAGCGGGGTCGAGAAGCTGGCGTTGTAGCTGGCGGGATCGACGGAGAGCGGCTGGCCTCCCCTCTCGATCTCGATCCGGGCGGCGTTGGTCGTGGTCCAGGAGAGCAGGACCTCCTCGCCGACGCCCGCGCGAGGGGGGCTCGCCGAGAAGGAGTCGATGCTCGGCGGGCCGAAGGTCTTGACCTGCAACTCGGCGGTGACGGTGGTGGTGGCGGGATGGGTCGCCGAGAGCACGTACGTGGTGTCGCCGAGGATCTCCAACTCGATCGAGCCGGCGATGGGCGAGACGTCCACCAGCGGGATCGAGCCACCGGGATCGGCCAGGAGCGAGACCACCGAGGCGTTGCGTGTCTGCCAGGCGATCACGACACGCCCGGGCTCGTCGTCCGAGAGGGTGACGGCAGACGGCGCCGCCGTGAAGGCCTCCACCACCGGCGCTTCGAGGATCGGCAGGACCAGCTCCCTGACCACCTCGATGCCCTCCCGGACCACCGTGAGGTGAAAGACGCCCGATGCACCGAGGACGGTCGTCACGTTCCCTCGGGCCCGCTGCTCGCGGGGTACGGCGTATTCGTAGCCGTCCTCGCTCGAGAGGTGAACCGTCTCGGCACCTGCGGTGGTCCAAGTCAGACGCACGCTGGCGCCGACGGGCTTGGCCACCTGCGAGTCCGCCGCGAAGCCGCTGACCACGGGGGCGACCTCGACGCGTAGGGAAGCCGTCTCCTCACCGCCCGCGCCCTGCGCCTTGAGCTGGTAGGTGGTCGCCTTCTCGGGAGAGACCTTCAGCGATCCGCTGGGCGACTCCTCATGGAAGAGGCTCGATCCCCCAGAGGTGATCTGCACCCAGTTGGCGTCCTCGGTCGTCCATTGGAGGAGGGCCGAGCTGCCGAAGTCGATCCGCTCGGCGTCGACCCAGAACTCGACCTTCGGGTGGCCCGCCCGCACCTCGAGGCTCAACGAGCGGGTCGCGGTGGCGCCGCCAGCGCTCGTGGCGATGATCTCGTAGCGAGTCGTCGCGGACGGGCTGACCTCGATGCTCCCTTCGGCCACGGCGGCGCCGCCGAGATCGACGGGAGCGCCGCCCACCTCCTGGATGAGGATGGTGTCGGCCCGTCGCGTCGTCCAGGAGATCGTGGCGGACTCCCCTTCGAGGATCGAGGCGGGTTGGACGGCGAAGGTCTCGATCGCCAGGGATTGCGCCGCGGTCGTGGGATCACGGTCGTCGGTGCCGCCGCAGCCGATCACGACCATCGAAGCGAGGAAAAGAAAACATCCGATACGCGCCAATGCCAATGCCCTGCTCATAGCCGTTGCTCCCAAACCCTGGTTGGATGCCACGACCGCGCGTAAATGGTTGCTACTCCATCCATTTCCGATGCGATCTAGGAAGCGAACCATGTTTGCGGGCAAAGGGTCAACTGGCGTCCGGGCGAAGGCGGCGAGGGCGGGGACGCCGCAAACGAGGCAGGTCCGCTTTGTTGCGAGCCGAACGAAGCACAGATTCAGCTGAAAAAAATAATATGTAGACGTTCTATGTGGGAGGCAGGCGCTGTCGTTTCGAGAGGAAACTCACGAGCCGCCGAAGGTGGCCGTGAGAGAGATCCCTGGCCGATCGAGACGGACGAGATCATCGCAATAGACATGGCGCTCGTCTGAGAGCCCCTATCGCCGCAGGGCTCGGGCGAGCTTGGGGAGCGAGACGTCGTAGCGGTAGCTGGTGCCGCTGTGGCCGTCGTCGAACTCCTGGTGCTCGTGGGCGACGCCGAGGGCGCGCAGCTTCGAGACGAGCTGACGCAGCCCCCACTGCAGGTGGTACTCGTCGCGGGTGCCGGCGTCGAGGAAGAGGAGGTCCAGGCCGCGCAGCGCCTCGGCGGCCTCCGGACGATCGACCAACCGCACGGGATCGAGGGCGAGCCAGCGGGCCCAGACCTCCGGGCGGATGGCGGCGGTGAGGGGATCGAAGGGGAGCCCGATGCCGAGAGGGGCCGTCGGATCCGGCGAGTAGCACGCCGCCATGCAGAGGGCCTGGATCGGCTCGAACCAGGTGGAGCTGCGCTTCTTGGGGGCGGCGGAGAAGGCTTTGAAGAAGTCCTCTACTCCACCGTGGCGCCGCAGGCCCTCCGCCAGGGCGGGGAAGCCCGGCAGATAGCAGTACTCGAAGCCCATGTCGCCGGCGTGGCAGGCCACTCCCTTCACGTGGGCAGGATGGCGGAAGGCCTGCATCAGCGCGCCAAAGCCTCCGGACGATTTGCCGGCCACTCCGTGCTTGCCCACCGAGAAGCGCGCCTCGACGGCGGAGCGGCATTCGTCCCAGAGGTAGGCCTCGTAGCGCCCGGTGGCCGGGCTGTCGAGGTACTGCGATCCGCCAAGGGCGGTGAAGCAGTCGGGCATCGCGAAGATCGTGGGCTCGAGATCACCCTGGGCCGAGAGGCGTTCGATCCGCCGCTGCATCCCCTCGCCCCAGGGCTCGTCGCTGAGGAAGTTCGCGGGGCTTGAGGAGTAGCCGCCCAGGAGCCAGATCACGGGGTAGGGGCCGTGGGCGCCGCCGTCGTCGGGAACGAAGAGGTGGAGCAGGCGCTCGAAGGGATCGCCCAGCGGGTTGCCTCGCAGCGCCTCACTGCGGATCTCCAGGGTCTGGTGCAGGTATCGGCTCTTCATCGAGACAGCATAGCCCGGGAGCAGCCGAGGGGTCGTTGCCGTCGGCTGTCCCAGGGGCCACCTTGAGTGGAGGCCCCCGCAAGAGGCGTGGGCGCCGAGGGGAGCGCCGCTCGACGAATTGGATCGGTGCGCAGCGAATCGGGAGGTGAAGACGTGGCAAAGAAGAGGTCGGATGCGACGCTGCCCTTCGGGAGGCGCGGCGATATGACACGTGAGATAACCGGCTACGACGCGAATATGGACGAGGCGGCCATCGGTGACGCCGGGAACGGCGCCGATCCCTACGGCGCGGATCTCAGCGGGGGCGGCTTCCCGACGCCCATCGAGGATCCACCGGATCAGCCGGACGACATCGTCCCCGACGAGATCGAGCGATGGCCCGATCAGCCCGCGGATCAGGATCGCGAGCTCACGGCACGGCCCTCGGAGCCGGTTCAGCCCGATCCCTCGGAGCTCCCCTGACGAGCGCCGCGTCTCTCACTGACGAGCCGAGCCCCGTTCACTGAATGACAATTCATTTTGGATTGCCGCGGGAGGGCCTCAGGCCTATATGCTCTTGTCCATCCACACTCGGCAGGACGGGAGAGCTCCAGCATGGCAGAAGGCGTTGCGGCAGGGCGCGGCCTCAAGCGCGTGGCGATCGTGGCGGGGCTCCGGACGCCCTTTGCACGGGCGAACGGGGTCTTCGGCAAGCTGACCGCCCTGGAGTTGGGGAAGATCGTCGTCAGCGAGCTGATCGCGCGAACCGGTCTGGATCGGCAGACGGTGGACCTCCTCACCTTCGGTCAGGTGATCCCCTCGGTGTCGGCGCCGAACATCGCCAGGGAGATCGTCCTCTCCACCGCCTTGCCGCCGACGGTGGACGCGTACTCGGTGTCGCGGGCCTGCGCCACCTCGATCCAATCCACCACCAGCGCCGCCGACCAGATCGCGCTGGGCCACGCGGAGATCGCCATCGCCGGCGGCGCCGAATGCCTCTCCGACATCCCCTTCATCGTCTCCCGGCCCCTGGCCGACGCCCTGGTCTCGGCGTCGCGAGCCCGGGATCTGGGCGCCAAGATCAAGAGCTTCGCGCACCTCTCGGCAAGGGATCTGGTGCCGATCGCCCCGGGGCTGAAGGAGCCCTCCACCGGGCTCACCATGGGGGAGAGCGCCGAGAAGATGGCGCGGGAGAATGGCATCGGCCGCGAAGAGCAGGATCGCTTCGCCAAGCGCTCCCACGACCTCGCGGCCAAGGCCTGGGAGGAGGGGCGCTTCGAGGACGAGGTGATGCACGTGCTGATCCCGCCCAAGTTCGAGGAGGCGGCCACGGTGGACGACTACGTCCGCAAGGACACCACCCTGGAGAAGATGGCGGCGCTGAAGCCCGTCTTCGATCGCAAATACGGGACGATCACGGCGGCCAGCTCGTCGGGGCTCACCGACGGCGCCGCGGCGCTGGTGCTGATGAGCGAGGAGCGGGCGAAGGCGCTGGGCCATACGCCTCTGGGTTATCTGCGGGATTACACCTACGTCGCGGTGGATCCCAAGGAGCAGATGTTGATCGGCCCGGCCTACTCCACGCCCAAGATCCTCGAGCGCACCGGCCTCTCGCTACAGGACTTCGATCTGGTGGAGATCCACGAAGCCTTCGCCGCCGTGGTCCTCTCGGTGCGGCAGAAGCTGGCCTCGAAGAAGTTCGCCGAGGAGAAGCTGGGGCGCTCGGCCGCCGTCGGCGAGATCGACGACGCGAAGCTGAACGTGAACGGCGGTGCCATCGCGCTGGGTCATCCCTTCGGCGCCACCGGGGCGCGGATGATCCTGACCACCCTCAACGAGCTGAAGCGCCGCGGTGGAAACCTCGGCTTGATCAGCATCTGTGCGGCGGGGGGGCTCGCGGCCTCCGTCGTCCTGGAGCGTGAATGATGGCTGTCGCCTCCGACAAGCTTGGGACGCAGTTCTTCACGGTGGCCATCGGCGGCGACGGGGTCGCGCTGATCACCCTCGACGAGCAGGGCGAGGCCGTGAATACGATCTCGATCGAATTGGCCGAGAGGCTCGGCGAGATCTGGCCGAAGCTGCTGGCGGATCCCGACGTGCACTCGATCGTCTTCGCCTCGGGGAAGCCCGGCTGCTTCGTGGCCGGGGCGAAGCTGGAGATGCTGCAGGCCGCGGAGAACGCCGCCGAGCTGGCCCGCGGTGGCCAGCGGCTCTTCAGCGAGATCGCAGCGTCTCAAAAGCCGGTGATCGCCGCCATCGACGGGGTGGCCCTGGGCGGCGGGCTGGAGCTGGCCTTGGCGTGCAGCTACCGCATCGCCACCGATGATCCGAAGACCCGCCTCGGCCTGCCCGAGACGCAGCTCGGCTTGATCCCCGGCGCCGGCGGCACCCAGCGGCTGCCCCGGCTGATCGGGGCGCAGGCCGCCCTGGATCTGATCCTCACCGGCAGGCAGCTCAAGCCCTCCCGAGCGCTGCAGGCGGGGCTGGTCGACGAGGTGGTGCCGGCGCCGCTGCTGCTCCAGGTGGCGCGGAAGCGCGCGGTCGAGCTGGCCACCGGAAAGAAGGCGCCGGCCCGGGGCCGGGAGGCGCTGATCGGCAAGCTGAAGAAGGGGAAGGCCAATCAGAAGCTGCTGATCGCCCTGGCCCTCGAGGAGAATCCGGTGGGCCGGCGGATCCTCTTCCGCCAGGTGGAGAAGGCCGCCCTGGAGAAGAGTCGCGGCAACTATCCGGCGATCCCGGCGGCGATCGAGGCGGTGCGCGAGGGCCTGGAGCACGGCTTCGAGAAGGGGCTGGCCAAGGAGGCGGAGCTCTTCGGCGAGCTGGTCAAGACCGACGTCAGCCGCAGGCTGATCGAGATCTTCTTCGCGCAGACCGCCTTGAAGAAGGAGTCCGGGGTCACGGACGAGGCGGTGAAGGCGCGCAAGGTCCGTGAGGTGGCGATGGTGGGCGGCGGCCTCATGGGCGGCGGGATCGCGTACGTGACCGCTGCGAACGCCAGGCTGCCGGTGCGGCTCCAGGAGATGAGCGACGCCGCCCTCGGCCGCGGCTTCGCCCACGTGCGCGGCCTGCTGGATCAGCGAGTGAAGCGGCGGAGCATCAGCCGCCTCGAACGCGAAGAGGTGATGGGTCGTCTCACCGGCGGGACCCGCTACCTGGGCTTCGGCGAGGTGGACGTAGTGGTCGAGGCGGTCTTCGAGGATCTGGAGGTGAAGCGCGAGGTCCTGCGCCAGGTGGAGGCGGAGACCAGGGATGATTGCGTTTTTGCGTCGAACACATCGACACTGCCTATCACCGCCATCGCCGAGGGGTCGAAGCGCCCGCAGAGCGTGGTGGGGATGCATTACTTCTCGCCGGTGGAGAAGATGCCGCTCCTCGAGGTGATCCGCGGCAAGAGGACCGCCCCGGAGGTGGTGGCGACGGCGGTGGCCCTGGGCAAGCGGCAGGGCAAGACGGTGATCGTAGTGGAGGACGGGCCGGGCTTCTACACCACCCGGATCCTCTCGCCCTACGGGAGCGAGGCGGCGTGGCTCCTGGCGGAGGGCGG
>JBEBXK010000082.1:0-9804 GCA_040391605.1 Vulgatibacter incomptus | reverse complement strand
CGATCATCAAGCACCACATGGAGATCCGCGGCCTGGGGATCATCAACATCAAGGATCTCTTCGGGATCGCGGCGGTGCGCGATCGGAAGAAGATCGAGATGGTCGTGGAGCTGGTGGAGTGGGATCCCAGGATGGAGTACGACAGGCTGGGGATCGAGCTTCGCACCCATACGATCCTGGACGTGGAGATCTCGAAGGTCACGGTGCCGGTGAGGCCGGGCCGGGCGATGGCCACGATCATCGAGGTGGCGGCGAGGAATCAGCTCCTGAAGTTCCAGGGGCATCACTCGGCGCGGGCCTTTCAAGAGCAGCTCAACCGTGAGATCGCGCAGGTCCGGCCGAGCCGGGCGCTGGGAGACGAAGTAGAATGATGCCGGAACCGACGAACAATCCGCTTCGCGTGGTGGTGATCACGGGGATGAGTGGCGGGGGCAAGTCGACGGCGATCCGCGCGCTGGAGGACGCGGGCTACTTCTGCATCGACAACCTCCCGGTGCCGCTGCTGGGCAAGCTGCTGGAGCTGGCGCGCTACGCGGGGAACATGCCGCGGATCGCGGTGGTGGTGGACGCCAGGGAGGGGCGCTTCCTCGGGGATACGCCGCAGACCATCGAGGATCTGCGTCGTGACGGCCTCCAGGTGGAGCTGGTCTTCCTGGACGCCTCGGACGACGCGCTGATCCGCCGCTTCTCGGAGACGCGCAGGCGCCACCCGATCTCGCCGGAGGGGACGGTGCCGGCGGGGATCGCGGAGGAGCGCAAGCTGGTGCGGCATCTGCGGGCGATGGCGGACGAGGTGATCGACACCTCGAACGTGACGGTCCACGAGCTGAAGAAGATGATCCAGGGCCGCTTCGGCGACGGCCAGGGGGATCTGCTCAACGTCACGGTGGTCTCCTTCGGCTACCGCTACGGGCTGCCGCCCCAGGCAGACCTCGTGGTGGACGTGCGCTTTTTGCGCAACCCCTACTTCGTTCCGGGGATGCGGGAGCGCACCGGAAGGGACGCGGACGTGGCGGCCTATGTGCTGGAGCAGGAGGCGGCGGAGACCTTCCTCTCGCACGTGAGGGGGATGGTGCAATTCCTGCTCCCCCACTATCGGCGCGAGGGCAAGAGCTACCTCACCGTCGCCATCGGCTGCACGGGGGGCAAGCATCGCAGCGTCGCCTTCAGCCGGGCGCTGGCGGACGGCCTCTCGGGGACGGAGACCCTGGTCCGGGTCTGGGATCGGGATATCGAAAAGGACTGAAGCCGCTATATTGGCCGAGGACCTCGAGAAGCCTTCCTCACGAGAGATCCTGAACGAATCACGAATAAAAGGAGCCCATCGCGCGCAGCACGTGTGAGAAAATCGCCTCCGCCTCGCGCGATGTGCTTTTTTCGCAGGCTTAGGGGTCGTGACGAAGAGGTTCACGAACCTGCGAGCCGGAGGCGAGCGTACGCAAGAAAGAGCCCTTCGCGCTGAGTAGGGAGCGAGCAGATGGTCGGGATCGTCGTCGCTGCACACGGAGGCATGGCCGACTCGTTGGTGGCGGCGGCCCGCGGGATCGTCGGCCCCATTGAGGCGCTGGAGACGGTGGGGCTCCTCCCGGCGGAGGGGTTGGAGATCGGCAAAGGCAAGCTGCTGGCGGCGATCCGCAAGGTGGACGTCGGCGATGGGGTGATCCTCCTGGCGGACCTCTTCGGCGGCACCCCGGCCAATTGCTGCCTGAGCCTCCTGGATGAAGGGAGGCTCGAGGTGGTGACGGGCTTCAACCTCCCGATGCTCCTGAAGCTGGCGACCTCGCGGGAGGACGGAAAAGATCTCGCGAGCCTCGCGAAGGAGCTGGTGGACTACGGCAGAACGAATATCGTGCACGCCAGCGAGCTGCTGCGCGAACGCTCCTCTACCACCAGGTAGCCCCCGGAAACGACCCCATGATCTCGCTGGTCCGCGTCGACAATCGCCTCATTCACGGGCAGGTGGTCTCCACCTGGATCCCCTACGTCCGCGCGGACGAGGTGGTGGTGGTGGATGACGAGGCGGCGGGCTCGCCCCTGATGCAGGCGGCGATGACCCTGGCGCTGCCGCCCTCGGTGCGCACGAAGATCCTCCGCTTCGATCAGGCGGATTGGGCGGGGATGTCCCGGAGCCGGGAGCGGGTGCTGCTGCTGGTCCGGGACGTGGAGCAGGCGGCGGCGGCGATCGACGCCGGCGCCGCGGCGACGCATCTGAACCTCGGCAACGTCCACTTCGCGGACGATCGAGAGCCGGTCTCACCCTCGGTGTTCCTCTCCCACGACGAGCTGGCCGTGCTGCAGAAGCTCGCCGCCAAGGGAGTGGAGGTGGAGGCGCGGGCGATCCCCACGGATCATCCGGTGTCGATCCGCGAGATCGAAGCCAGGCTGGGGGCGAGGCCTTGAGCGCGCTGCCGATCGTCGCCTCCGGTGGAGTCGGGGGGAAGGCGCGGGCGATCCCGGCCGATCATCGGGTGTCGGTCCGCGAAGACGACGCCGGGCGGGGGACGAGGCCTTGAGCGCGCTGCCGATCGTCGCCGCAGCGGTGGTCGGCGGGCTCGCGGCGGTCGAACGCAAGGCCTTCCTCCAGGCGCAGATCGCGCGGCCGATCGTGCTGGCGCCGCTGCTGGGCTGGATCCTCGGCGATCCCCTCGGCGGGCTGATCGTTGGGGCGCCGCTGGAGCTCCTCTGGATCGGCGCCGCGAACCTGGGCGCCGCGCTCCCCAACCACGAGACCGCCGCCGCCGCCGCCATCGCCGCGTCGGCGGTCTCCGCGGGCCGCTTCGGCGACGGGGTGGACGGCGCCCTGGCCTCGCTGGCCTTCGTGCTCTTCGCGCCGTTGGCGATCCTCTCCCGGCGGATCGAGCGGCACGGCGAGCGGGCGAATGAGCGCGCGCTGGCAGAGGCGGAGGGCTGGCTCGCGGCGGATGCGCCGGCCCGCGCCGTCCGCCTCCACCTCGCGACGAGTTGGCGGCCGTTCGTGGCGATGGGCCTCCTGGTGGCGGTGGGAGCGGCCCTGGCCGGCCCCTTCCTCGCGTGGCTCCACGGGCTGCTGCCGGCGCGCCTCGCCCTCGGCCTGAGTCTGGGCTGGATGCTTCTATGGGCGGCGGGCGGTGCGGCGGCGGTGCATGCGGCGCGGCTGGGACATGGCCCGTGGGTCGCCGCGGCGGGCGCCCTCGCCGCCTTCACGATCGCCTTCGCCGTTGGTGGAGGCATGAGTTGAACGCCGGCTTCGGATCGCGGACCGGCTGCCCGCGCGAGGTGGACGCACCATTGGATTCTTCATGGGCCGCAGCTTCGCGGACCGGCCGCCTGCGGGGAGTAGGCCTCTCATGGCACCGGCCATCGCGCCACGCGGGCTTCGCAGGAGCGCTCCATTGAACGCGGCGCGCCCCGATCGGGACTCGGAGCGACGCGCGGCCCATCGGCGGCTGCCGGCCGGGATCCGTCTGCGGGTCTTCTTGCGCAGCCTGACGCTACAGGCGTCTTGGAATCGCAAGGGCATGCAGAGCCTGGGCTTCCTCTATGCGCTCTGGCCGGCGCTGTTCTGGCTCTATCCGGATCGCCGGGCGCGGAAGGAGGCGGCGCGGCGCCACCTGGTCTTCTTCAACAGCCACCCCTACCTCGCATCAGCGATCCTCGGCGGCACGCTGCAGCATGAGGAGCGGATCGCCCGGGGCGAGGAGGCGCCGGCCGAGGTCGTGCGCTTCAAGGAGGCGCTGATGTTCCCCTTCGCCGCCGTGGGGGACTCCTTCTTCTGGCTCTCGCTCCGCCCCTTCGCCGGCGCGCTGGCGGCGCTGTCCTTCCCCTGGACCGGCGCCTGGGCCGTCTTGATCTTCCTCTGCCTCTACGATCTGCCCCACCTCGCCGTTCGGATCGGGCTCTTTGTCCAGGGCTATCGCCTCGGCGACGAGGTGGTGGAGCGGGTGGCGCGGATGGGCTTGCCCGCCATAGGCGCGTGGTTGCGACGGGCGGTTGGGCTCCTGGGCGGCGTCGCCCTGGTCTTCGCGTTCCGGCTGCTCTGGGTGGTCCTGGACTCGAGCCGCTCGATCGCGGGGGCTGCGCCCTCGGCCTGGCCCTGGATCACCGCGTTGGGGGCGGCGGTCATCGCCTGGGTGGCGGCCTATCTGCTCCTTTTCAAACGCGGCCCGGTGGCGGCGGGCTACCTGGCGATCCTCCTCGGCGTCGTGCTGGGGATCGCCTGGGCAGAAGGGTGACGGACGAGATGAGCGCGAGCGAACGCAGCTTCACCATCGTGAACCGGCTGGGCCTCCACGCCCGCGCCGCCGCGAAGCTGGTGCAGGTGGCCAACCACTATCAGTCGGAGATCTCGGTCTCCCGCGAGGGCCACTCCGCCAACGCCAAGAGCATCATGGGCGTGCTGATGCTGGCCGCCGCCCAGGGCAGCGTCGTGCGAATCCGGGTGGATGGTCCGGACGGCGCCGAAGCGATGGACGCCATCGGCGCGCTGATCCAAAGCGGCTTCGGCGAGGACGAGGGTAAGTGATATAATCAAGGCGAGCTTGAACACCCGTGCCTCCATCGTGTTGTCCGGGATCGGCGCCTCCTCCGGCGTCGCGGTGGGGAAGCTGCATCTCATCGACACCCGCCGGGTCCGTACGCCGAGGCGATCCTTGGCGGCGGAGGAGGTGGAGGCGGAGGTGGCGCGGTTGGACGAGGCGCTGGCGGTCTCTGACGCCCAGCTCCTGGCGATGAAGGCGGAGGTGGAGGAGCGCGAGGGGCCGGAGCACGCGCTGATCATCGACGCGCACCGGCTGATGCTCCAGGATCCCGCGTTCGCCGACGAGGCGCGGCGACTCATCCGTGTCGAGCTTGTGAACGCTGAGTGGGCGGTGCGCCGCTGCACCCGCAAGCTGCGCAGCGCGTTCAGCAAGTTGGGGGACGAGTATTTTCGGGAGCGGCGCCACGACGTGGCGTACGTGGCCGATCGGGTGGTGCGCAACCTGATGGGGCAGGCGCCGGAGGTGGAGGCGGATGAGGTACCGGATGGGGTGGTGCTGGTGGCGCGCGATCTCTCGCCCGCCTATGCCGCGCTGATCCTGCAGCCCGGGAAGATCTTGGGGCTGGTCACCGATCGGGGGACGAAGACCTCGCATACCGCCATCGTCGCCCACGCCCGTGGGATCCCCGCGGTGGTGGGGGTGGAGCGGGCCAGCGAGCTGGCGCAATCCGGCGACGAGATCGCGTTGGACGGCGAGAGGGGAGAGGTGGTGCTCCGCCCCGATCCGGCGCAGATGGCCCACTTCACCGAGGCGCGGGAGCGGCTCTCGCTCTACGAGGCGGCGTTGGAGAAGGAGCAGGAGCTCCCCTCGCTGACCCGGGACGGCGTGGAGCTCCAACTCCTCGCGAACATCGAATTCCAGGAGGAGATCGGCAGCGTGGCCCGGGCGGGCGCCCATGGGATCGGCCTCTTCCGTACGGAGTTCCTCTACTTCGGCCGCGGGCGGCTCCCCACCGAGGACGAGCATTACGAGGCGTATCGATCGGTGCTGATGGAGATGGGCGGGAGGGTGGTGACGATCCGGACGGTCGACCTCGGCGCCGACAAGATGCCGGCGGAGAGGGTTCGCAAGAGCGAGCCGAATCCGGCGCTGGGGATGAGGGCGCTACGCGTCTATCGCCGGCAGCCGGAGATCTTTCGCACCCAGCTCCGGGCGATCCTGCGGGCGTCGGTCCATGGTCCGATGAAGATCCTCTTCCCGATGGTCACCTGTGTCGCCGAGCTCCGCGAGGCGAGGGACGTGCTGGATCAGGCGCGGCAGGAGCTGGCGGAGGAGGGCGTGCCGATGGCCGCGTCGATCCCGGTGGGGGCGATGATCGAGGTGCCGTCGGCGGTCTACATCGCCGATCGGTTGGCCCGGGACGCAGACTTCTTCTCGATCGGCAGCAACGATCTGATCCAGTACTCGCTCGCGATCGATCGGCAGAATCGCGAGGTGGCGTACCTCTACCGGCCGATGCACCTCTCGATCCTCCGGATGATCCGGGGCGTGGTGGAGGCGGCGAGGGAGCGCGACCTGCCGGTCTCGGTCTGCGGCGAGATGGCGGGGGAGCCGCTCTACGCGCTGATCCTCCTGGGCCTAGGCGTGGACCAGCTCTCGATGGCGCCCTCTTCGATCCCGCTGGTCCGACGGGTGATCCGATCGGCCACCGCGCAGGAGGGCAGGGATCTGCTGGACGCCGCGATGGAGTTCGACACCTCCGAGGAGATCGAGGCCTATGTGCGCACCACGATGGAGGCGCGCTTCGGGCACCTCCCCGGCGGCGCATTGGTCAGCGACGTCGAACCGAGCCTCTGACGACGTCCCCGCACTGGGTGAGTCCGGGCGTCTCATACGATCCGCGCAACGGGCTCATTCCAGCGTTCGCTTGCGGGCGGCGCGCGGCGGGCTCCGGGCGAAGCGCTCTCCTCAGCCTTCGCTCTTCTCTGGCCGAAGAGTCCTGATCTCTTCTCAACCTCGCCGAGGGCGGATCAGCTGCTCAGCGAGCGGGCCTGGAGCAGCGCCATGAGCCTGTCGGCGATCTCGGAGGCGGAGAGGGATTTGGGGATCACCTCGTCGGCGCCTGCCGCGATGACCCGCCGCTGTACGCTGGGATCGCCGCCGCTGCCGGCGACCACCGCGATGGCGAGCTCGGTCTCGCCGCCCAGCCGCCGGATCCTGTCTAAGAGCTCGAGACCCGAGGTGTTGGGCAGGACCAGGTCGAGGATGAGTAGGTCCAGGCCGAAGAGCTCATCGACGAGCTTGTCGAAGGCCTCGACACCGTTGGTCGCCTCGCTGACGTGGCAGCCGCGGGAGGCGAGCTCGTCGCCGAGGAGGCGGCGGAAGAGGGCGGCGTCGTCCACCAGGAGCACCCGGGCCTTCGGGGCGATCTCCGCCCTGTCGACGAAGGCCTCCAGCCTGGCCCGGGTCTCCGGCGCCAGTTCGTGGAAGGTGAGCCCGCAGCCGGGCTGCCTCCTGCGCGCGGCGGCCTCCTCGACTCCCACGACCCGCACCACCTCGGCAGGGAGGCGCAGCGCCTCGCCGCCTGGTAACTCGAGGGTGAGATCGACGGCGGCGCCCATGGGCGGCGGCTTGTCGGTGGCGATGAAGACGCCGCCTCGGGAGATGTCGCGGGTCCAGGTGCGGGCGACGTCGGAGCCGCTGGTGAAGGAAACGCCGAGCCGCACGGGGATCCGGGGATCGTGCCGGATCTCCTTGGCGGACTCATTCGAGCGGAGCCGCTGGACGGCGAGCTCGAGGCGGCTGCGCGCGAGGTCGACGAGCGCGACCCGGGCGCCGAATCCGGCGCCATGGAGATCGTCGTGGTGGATCACCTTGGCCAGGGCCTTGATGGGGGCTTCGTCGCCGGGGACGAAGATCTCCAAGGTCACGGAGGCGCCGACGGCGGGCTTCTTTCCTTCCCAGGGGACGAAGAGGTTCCCGGCGATCAGATCCTGCTGGTAGGCGTTCAGGAAGGCGTCGGGGCCTCGGAAGCGGACGGGGATCCGCTGTTCGTTCGCGAGCTGGGTCGCGGGATCGCCGATCGCCTTCCGCAGCCTGGCGACGGCATCGGCTGGGACGTCGACCTCGAGGATCGGATCGCAATTCCTGAGGGCACGCTCCTTCAGGCGATCGGGGGGAATGGTGGTGGTGAGGTCGAGGAGCCGGAGGCCCGGCAGGGCCGAGGCTGCCGCGGCGGCGGCGCCGAAGTCCGGCGGGGCGGAGGGGCCTGGATCCAGCACAAGCACCAGGAGGTCGTCTCCCGATCGATAGCCGAGGGTGATCCGGCGCAAGGCGCCTTCGGGGAAGCGATCGAGGATCCGGATCAGCGCGCCCTCGAGCCGGTGGAGCCGGGGGCCGATGGCGCCGCAGACGAGGATGTTGGGCGATGGATTCGACATGTCCCTCATCTCAAAGGTTGGGGCAAGCTAACATCGCCGGAGCGGATTGGACATTTCTCGCCACCGATTCATTTTCTTGTCAAATAAAGGAGCACACAGGGTGACAGGCTGGATCTTCGCGGTGGCCCTGGTGGTCGCGATGACGGCGATGGGGACGCGGTCGCTGCGTCGAAAGACGCGGCTGGCGGCGGTGCGGAGGGCAGTCGGACGTAGCCCGGAGCGGCCCTTGCCGATTCGTTCGTTTCATGAGCTGGACGCAGCGGTGGACGCGGCGCGCTGCGCGTGCGGCGGCGAGCTGGATCGGATCGGCGAGGGGAGCCGCACCACGCCCACCGGCTCGCTGCGTGTGGTGCGATGTGAGTGCCTGGCCTGTGAGGAGGGCATCGATCTCTTCTTTGACTTGGCGGAGCTTCGTCATTGAGGGAGTCGGAAGGCGAGCGGCCGCTGGAAAGAGGCCTTCGTGCGCTATGCATGTGACGCTATGCGTGTGAGGAGATCCCCTCCGCCTCTCCGGGGGACTTCATCACAGGCTCCGACTGGCAGGATGTCGCGGCCCGGCGATATGGTCGAAGACGCGACAGACGCGAATCGAAATCATGTCATGTCGTTGGACAATGTTGTTTGGAGGGCGACGCGAAAGGGGTTGGAGCGCGGCGCGTCGGGGACGGAGATCGTAGCCGCTCCTGGCGGGCAGGCCAAGGGGGGCAGTGGGCGGTGCCTGTGGGAAAACCCTTGATCTTCTGCGGCCCTGGACTGTCCGATCCCGGTCGTGTACGTTGCATTCCACAATCGTCCGCCCGTCTTTCGTGCCGATTGTGGTGGAGGCGGGCGTTGCCGATCGAGCGGCCTCGATGGAACGGCGTAGCAAGACACATATGGCACGCGCCACGACGACCACGGCCGGGGAAGAGACACCCCAGGGCGGCGCCGTTCCTGCGTTCGCCGGCCTGGAGTCCATGGCGGAGCGGCGGCTCGCCGAGCGCCTGGCATCCGAGGTCGTGACCGGCTCCGAGGCGTCCCGGCTCCGGGCGGCCAGGAGGCTCGTGGAGGTGGCGCAGGAGCTGGCGGCGCCGGCGCTGATCGACGCGATGGGCGCCTGCGATCCGACGGCGCGATCTGCGCTGATGGAGCAGCTCGGCTGGACCGGTGGCGCCGAGGCGCTCCGCGCGGCTCGGGAAGGCCAGGCGGACGACGACGCCCTGGTCCGAGCGGCGGCGGTGGAGGCCGTCTGCCGGCTGGCAGAGGACGGCGCAGACGAGGTGGTGGCGGCGCTGGTCGAGGCCATCGAGGATCCGGATCCGAGGGTCCGAAGGCGTGCCGCCCTCTGCGCCGCTTCTGCGCGGCGCTTCGATCCCGGCCCGCTGCTGACGCCGCTGCTCTCGGATCCCGACCGGCACGCCAGGCGGCTGGCTGCCATCGGCCTGGGTTCGACCCGGGACCCCGAGGCGGCGCTGGCCCTGGTGGGCAGCCTCCTGGATGGCGACGAGGCGGTGCGACGGGCAGCGGGCATGGCGGCGGCGGCGCTCTTCGGGCCCGAGGCCGATGGCATCGCGGACCTGCCTGCTCTGCAGCGCGGGCGTGCGGTGGCCCGCCTCCGGGCCCACGTGTCGGTGAACCTCGCGAGGTTGGCGCCGGACGGGCGCCTCGAGCTTCAGGATTTCGCCGCCCCCGCTTTGCATACGAGGGAGCCGCGTACAGGTCGCAATCACCTGGTGCCGCAGGCGCGGCAGGCCGAGACATGGGCCGATGCGGCCGGGGTGACGCCGGACCTGGAGCCGGGGGAGGCGCACGTCGCCCCGATGGATGATTGGGCCGGGGCGGCACACGTGGATGCCCGGAGCGACGTTCATCGCGCTGCGGTGGCGGAGCAGGTGGCGACGGCGCTCGTGGACGCGCGAGGCGACGTT
>JBEBXK010000081.1:0-10207 GCA_040391605.1 Vulgatibacter incomptus | reverse complement strand
ACTCGTTCCCGCAAGAAGCGGGAGCGAGTTCCTCAGCTCGCGCTTCGCGCGAGAATGCTCCATTCTACGTTGGCTCGCCGGGGGGCTCGCGGGCTGGTGACGAGCTCGCCCGCGCTCATAGGGTCTCCAGAAATCTACTGCACCCCCCGCCTGCTTCGTTGGACTTCCTGCGCTCCGATGCGCACGCACCTGAAGTGCGCTCCGCGTCGGTGCTCCGTCCGCCTCGCATCCGGGGCGCTCGCTACGATTTCTCGAGACCCTGTCAGGCGGTGACGGGCTCGCGGCTGGCAGCCACCGGCAGCACGGCGGCGAGGGCCACCCCGGCGGAGGCGAGCATCACGATGGCCATGGGGCCGGCGGTGCCGTTGGAGAGGAGGCTGACGGCGACGGCGGCCAAGGCGCCGCAGGCGGTCTGCAGGGTGCCGAGGACGGCTGAGGCCAGGCCGGCGTCCTTGCCGAAGGGCGCCATCGCCGAGGCGGTGGCGTTGGGGAGCACCAGGCCCACCGAGGCGATGCCGACGAAGATCAGGGGAGCGACCACGGCCAGGCTGGCGCCGGGACCCGAGGCGGCGAAGACGCCTGCGAAGGCGCCGGTGGCCACGACGATCCCGCCGCGCAGCGCACGCAGCGTCCCGATCCTGGGGATCAGCCAACGGTTGAGCTGCGACGCGGCGATCAACCCCACCGCGTTGGCGCCGAAGAGCAGGCCGTAGTGCTTGGGATCGACGCCGAAGATCTCGATGAAGACGAAGGGCGAGCCGGAGATGTATGCGAACATCGCCGCCTGGATCGCGCCGCCCGCTAGGGTGAAGCGCAGGAAGCGGACGTTGCGCACGATCCCGCCCATGGCGCGGACGGTCTGCAGCGCGCCGCTCCTGGAGCGGGCTTCCGCCGACAGGCTCTCGGGGAGGGCGGCGTAGACCATGGCGAACATCGCGGCGCCGATGGCGGCCAGCGCGAAGAAGAGCGAGCGCCAGCCGGCGAACGGCGCGAGCTGGCCGCCGATCAGGGGAGCGAGGATCGGCGCCGCGCCCATCACCAACATCAGCGAAGAGTAGATCCCCGCCGACTCGCGCTCGTCGAAGTGATCGCGGACCACCGCCCGGGAGATCACCATGCCGGCGCTGGCGCCCAACGCCTGCACGAAGCGCGCGGCGGCGAGGACCTCCAGGCTGGTCGCCGCCGCACAGGCGAAGGAGGCGACGATGTAGACGGCCAGCCCGACGAGGAGGGGCAGGCGCCGGCCCAGCCGATCGGCCAGCGGCCCGTAGACGATCTGTCCTACGGCGAGGCCCGCCAGATAGGTGGCCAGGGTGAGCTGCACCGCGGCGACCGAGGTGCCCAGACTCTGGGCCAGCAACGGAAAGGCCGGCAGGTACATGTCGATGGAGAACGGGCCGACGGCAGCGAGGATGCCGAGGATCAGGGTGAGGCGACGGCGGAAGGAGGGGGAGGTGGCGAGGCCAATCGAAGGTGAAGCCATGAAGGTTTCAATGCGCCGATCGGGGAAAAGTTTCCAGTCCGATGGTCTCGGCGGCTGCTCCGACCCGCCCGGGGAGCACGGGTGTGCCCTGCTTGGATGTATAGACCTGCATCACCACTAGTCACCCGCTCCACCTTCACCCGCTCCGGCGGCGGGCGGCGGGCCATGTCCCCAGCCGCCGCCCAGCGCACGGTAGAGCTGCACCACCGCGAGGAAGCGCTGCGAGCGGGCGGTGACCTCCGCGATCTGGGCCGGCAGCAGATCCTGATAGGCCAGGGTCACCTCGACGTAGCTCGCGGTCCCGGCGTTGTACTGATCGAGGACCAGCCGCAGGCGGGTCTGCAGCGAGTCCACCTGACGCTCGCGGGCCTGGGCCGAGACCCTGGCACTCTCGATGCCGACCAGCGCATCCGCGACGTCGCCCAGGGCGCGCAGCACCGCCTGCTGGTAGGTCGCGGCGAGGGCGGCGGCGTCCGCCTTGGCCGCGTCCCGCTGATCGCGCAGGCTCTTGCCCTGGAGGATCGGCGCGAGCCAGCTCGTATTGGCGCCGTAGTTCCACTCTCCCGAGCTGAGCAGCTTCGCCATGTCCGCGCTGAGGAGACCGACCATGCCGGTGAGGCTGATGGAGGGGAGGAGGTTCGCGTCGGCGACGCCCACCCGCGCCACCGCCGCCCGCAGGTTCTGCTCCAGCGCCCGTAGGTCGGGGCGGCGCTCCAGCAACGACGCCGGCACGCCGGGGGGGACCGCCGGCGGCAGCAGATGAGAGTCCATGGCCGGCCCCCGATGGATCGAGGAGGGCGGTCGGCCCAGGAGGATCGAGAGCTGATTCTCCTTCTCTTCGAGCTGCGCCTCCACCAGCGGCAGCGTCGCCTCGATGTCGAAGACCAGGGCCTCCGCGTTGGACGTCTGGACCAGGGTGCCGGTCCCGCCCTGGAGCTGCGCGCTGAAGAGGCGCAGCAGGGCGGCGCGCGCCTCCCGGGTCTCGCGATAGAGCTCGTAGAGCGCGTCGAGCTGCAGCAGCTCCAGGTAGGCCTGGGCCACATCCGCCACCAGCATCTGCACGATGCCCTGGCGCTGATCCTCCACAGAGGCGGCGTCGGCCTGGGCCGCCTCGATCCCGCGCCGGAGCTTGCCCCAGACGTCGAGCTCCCAGCTCACGTTCGCGCTGACGGCGAATTCATTGGTCGTGGCGCCCGAGAAGCTGGGTATGGGTGGGACGATCCGAAACTGCTCGCGGCTGGCAGCAGCGCCGACGTTGACGCTGGGGAGGAGCGCGTCCTTCGCGATCCCGGCCCTGGCTCTGGCCGCCTCCACCCTGGCGGCGGCGGCGCGCAGATCTCCGTTGGCCTCCAGGGCGTCTTCGATCAGCCCGCGCAGGGTCTCGTCGTGAAAGACGTCCCACCAAGGGAGGTCAGCGATGGACGCTCCCGACGGCGCCTCGACGCTGTCGCGAAAGCGCTCCACCTCCGGGAGATCCGGCCGCTGGTATTCGGGCCCCACCGCACAGCCGGCGCCGATCATGGCCAGGAGCGCGATCCACTTCATGGCGGGCGCCGCCGGTGACGGCTGATAAAGAGGAGGATCTGCTCGACCAGCAGGTAGAGCGAGGGGACGAGGAAGATCCCGATGAAGGTGGTGAAGAGCATCCCCACGATCACCGCCGTGCCGATCTCCTTTCGGGAGAGCGAGCCGGCACCGGAGGCGAAGGCCAGCGGGAGCACGCCGAGGATGAAGGCCAGCGAGGTCATGACGATCGGACGCAGGCGGAGGCGAGCGCCCACCAGCGCGGCCTCCGCCGGCGCCATCCCCGTCTCCTGCTGCTCCCGGGCGAATTGCACGATCAGGATGGCGTTCTTGGCGGAGAGGCCCATCAACATGATCAGCGCGACCTGGCTGAAGACGTCGGCGGTATAGCTGCGCAGCAGGAGGCCCACATAGGCGCCGAGCATCGCCACCGGCGTGACGAGGAGGACGCTGAAGGGCAGCGACCAGCTCTCGTAGAGGGCCGCGAGGATCAGGAAGACCATGGCGATGGCGAAGATGAAGGTCGGCGTGGCGCTGGGGGCCGTGGTCTCCTGATAGGCGATGTCGCTCCATTCGTAAGACATGCCCTCCGGCAGCACCTGCGCCGCCACCGCCTTCAGCGCGTCGATGGCCTGCCCCGTGCTGAAGCCCGGCGCCGCTTGTCCGTCGATCTCAGCCGAGCGAAACAGGTTGAAACGTACGGTGAAGTCAGGCCCCTCCGTCGGCTCGGTGGTGACGAAGGTGGAGAGGGGGACCATCCGCCCGTCGCCGCCCCGGACGAAGAACTCCCGCAGCGCGTCGGTGGAGGCCCGGAAGCGGGGCTCCGCCTGCATGTAGACATGCCACTGCCTGCCGAAGCGGTTGAAGTCGTTGATGTAGATGCTGCCCAGGTAGGTCTGGAGGGTGAGGTAGAGATCGGTGGGAGAGACCCCCTCGATCAGCGCCTTCTCCAGATCGACGTCCACCTTGATCTGCGGGATGTTCGAGCTGTAGTCGGTCCGCACGTGCTGCAGCTCCGGTCGCTTCTCCGCCGCCTCCACGAAGCGTCGGGTCTGTTGATCCAGGTACTCCGGCGAGCGGCCCATTCGATCCTGGAGCATCAGGGTGAAGCCGCCGCTGGTGCCGAGGCCCGGCAGGGGCGGAGGCGCGAAGCCGAGGGCCCTCCCGACGGCCATCCCCGCCATCTTCCGGTTGAGGCCGTCGATGATCGCCTGGGCGCTCTCTCCCTTGCCCCGATCGCTCCAGGGCTTGAGCGCCACGAAGAAGAAGGCGTTGTTGGTCTGACTCACCCGGGAGAGGAGCGAGAAGCCCACGATGCTGGTGACGTGATCGACACCCGGCGTGTCCTTGATGATCGGCTCGAGCTTGGAGGCGGCGAGGTCGGTCCGCTCCAGGGAGGCCGCCGCCGGGAGCGCGACCTCCAGGAAGAAGTAGCCCTCGTCTTCGGTGGGTAGGAGCCCCTTCGGCACGAGCCTCCCGACGAAGATCAGCACCACCAGCACCGCGACGACGGCGACCAACGAGAAGACCGCTTTGCGCAGGAGGCGCCGATTGGCCCGGACGTAGGCTCCGGTGAAGCGATCGAAGGCGCGGTGGAAGGCGGCGGTGGCCTTGCCGATGGGACCCCGCGCCGTCTTGGGCGGCTTGAGCAGGAGCGCGCAGAGGGCGGGGCTGAGTGAGAGCGCATTGAACGCGCTGATCAGCACCGAGATCCCGATGGTCAGCGCGAACTGGCGATAGAGTTGCCCCGTGATCCCCGGGACGAAGGCCACCGGGATGAAGACCGCGGCGAGGATCAGCGCGATGCTCACCACCGCCGCCGAGACCTCCTTCATGGCGGCAAGGGTCGCGTCGCGAGGCGGCAGTCCCTCCTCGATCTTGCGCATGGTGGCCTCGACCACCACGATGGCGTCGTCGACGACCAGGCCGATGGCGAGGACCAGCCCCAGCAACGAGAGGGTGTTGATCGAGAAGCCGAGGATCGGGAAGAGGACGAACGCGCCGATCAGCGAGACCGGCACGGTGAGCATGGGGATCAGCGTCGCCCTGAGGTTCTGCAGGAAGAGGTAGACCACCGCCATCACCAGGGCGAGGGCGATGAAGAGGGTGATCACGATCTCTCGGACCCCGTCGCGCACCGGGAGGGTGGTGTCGAGCGCCACGGTGGTCTGGATGCCGGGAGGGAAGCTCGCCTCGAGCGCCGCCAGCCGCTGCTTCACGGCGGTGACGGTCGAGAGCGCGTTGGAGCCCGGCGTCTGGAAGATGCCGAGGACCGCAGAGGGCTTGCTGTCGAAGCGGGCCTTCTCGGTGTAGCTCTGGCTCCCGAGCTCGATCTCCGCCACGTCGGAGAGGCGGATCATGGCGCCCCCCGGCTCCGCCCGGACCACGATCTCGCCAAACTCCTCGGCGGTGACCAGGCGGCCCGGCGCGATCATCGAGAAGGAGAACTGCTGACCCGGAGCCGCGGGCGGTCCGCCGATCCGCCCGGCGGGGTTCACGGTGTTCTGCGCCAGGATGGCCTGCTGCACGTCACCGACCGTGAGCCCCAGGGACGCGAGGCGATGCGGGCTCACCCAGATCCGCATCGCGTACTGGCTCGCGCCGAAGTTCACCACCTGCGCGACGCCTTGGACGCGGGAGAGCTCGTCGACGATGTTGATGGTGGCGTAGTTGGCCAAGAAGGCGGCGTCGAAGCTCTCGTCCGGAGAGTGGATGGCGACGACCATCAGGGGCGAGGCGGTGACCCGCTGCACGGTGAGCCCGACCCGCTGCACTTGGAGCGGGAGCAGGGGCTGGGCTTGGGAGACCCGGTTCTGCGTGAGGATCTCGGCGACGTTGGGATCGGTGCCCACCTCGAAGGTGACCCGCAGGCTCATGGTCCCGTCGAGGGCGTTGGTCGACTCCATGTAGAGCATCTGCTCCACGCCGTTGACGAATTGCTCGATGGGGGTCGCCACCGACTCCTCCACCGTGATGGCGTCGGCGCCGGGATAGGTCGCGCTCACCACCACCTGCGGCGGCACGATGTCGGGGAACTCGGCGACGGGCAGCGAGAGCGCGGCGACTGCGCCCAGGAGGACGAAGACGATGGAGATGACCATCGCGACGATCGGTCGCCGAACGAAGAAGCCGACCATCGCTCAATCGCCGCCGCGCATCGGAGGCGCCGGGCGTGGCTGCACGCGGGCGCCGTCCTTCGCTTGCTCGAGCCCCTCGACCACCACCTGATCACCGGGCTGCAGCTTGCCGCTGACCACGATCTCGGCGCCGACCTTGGGGCCCTTCTTCACCTGCACCATGTGGACGATGTCGTCGTTCCCCACCACCGCCACCCGATCGATCCCCTGCAGCTCGCTCACCGCCCGCTGCTCCACCAGGAGCGCGCCGTGGAGGGTCGAGAAGGCCACGTGGACCCGCACCGATTGGCCCGGACGCAGCAGGGCGGTGGGGTTGGGGAAGAGCGCCTCCATCCGGAGGGTGCCGGTCGAGGCCTCGATCTGGCGATCGGCGAAGATCAGCTGTCCGTCCTCGGGATACATCTGACCATTGGTGAGCTCGAGGCGCACTTTCCGCGGCGCGCCCGCCTCTCCCTTCTCCGCCAACGCGAGGTAGTCGGCCTCGGTGATCGGGAAGATCGCTCGTGTGGGATCCACCTGGGAGACCGTCGCCAACAAGGTGGGGTTGCCCGGGGTCCCCACCAGGTTGCCCAGGCGCACCTGGGCGGCGCCGGCGATTCCTGTGATGGGTGAGTTCACATAGGTATAGGAGAGGTTGAGCCTGGCCTGCTCCACCAGGGCCTGCGTCGACTGCACCGAGGCGACGGCGCTGGCCTGGGCCGCCAGGGCGTTGTCCAGATCTTGCTGGCTCACCGCCAGCTCCTTCGCGAGCGGCTGGAGCCGCTTCACCAGCACGGTGGTCCGCTGCCGCTCCGCCTTCGCCTGGGCCAGGCTCCCCTCCGCGTCGCGGAGCGCCGCCACGAAGGGCGCGGGATCGATGGTGAAGAGGAGCTGGCCTACGTCGACGAAGCCCCCTTCGCTGTAGTGCTGGCCGAGGAGGAAGCCCTCCACCCTGGCGCGGATGTCCACGTCCACCAGGCCGGTGAGGGTGCCGATGTAGATCCGCTCGAGCGGGACGTCCCGTTGCGAGACCGGCGCCACCATCACCTGCGGTGGTGGCGGAGGAGGCGCCTCCTTCTTCGCGCCGGGCTTGCAAGCGAAGGTAATGGCCAGGGCCAGACACAGCCATCTGGCGCCCCGTGCCATGCACTTACCCCAACTCAGAGCCAGTGAAAAACCGCCCTCCCACGACGTGGGGGCGGTTTTTTCACGCGCGCTGCGCGCTACGGCTCCCTCTAGCATCCGCTCGCCTTCGGCTCGCAGAGTTTGTGAAGCGATCGCCCTCCGCACATCGCGGGAACGACTCTCTCGCCCGCGCTGCACGCGAAGAGCTCTCCTCCTCGCGTTCGCTCGCCTTCCGGCCCGCAGCTTTGCACTCTTCACGAACGCGCCGATCGAGCCTCCGATCTAGAGGGTCGCCGCGTTCGGGGCCAGCCCTCGAGAGGGGGCCGGGCGTGCCTCGTTACACGATCGGATCGCGTCGCAGCAGCGCCTCCACCTGCGCCTCGTCCATGGGACGCCCGAGACCGTAGCCCTGGCCGAACTCGCAGTGGGAGCGCCGGAGGAAGGCGAGCTGTTCGGCCGTCTCCACCCCTTCGGCGACCACCCCCAGACCCATCGTATGGGCCATCCCGATGATGGCGCGGACCAGCTCGGGGCGCTCCGACGGGGTGCCCAGGGACATCACGAAGCTGCCGTCGATCTTGAGGGTCTCGAAGCGATAGCGGTGGAGGGCGGCAAGGGAAGAGTAGCCGGTGCCGAAGTCGTCGAGGGCGAATCGAAGCCCGTCCTCGCGGAGAAGCTCGATCGCGTCGGAGGTCGCGCTCCCATGCTTCATGAGGACGCCCTCGGTGATCTCGAGCCGGATGGCGGCGGGTGGAGCGCCCGTCTCGGCCAGGATCGTCTTCACCCGATCCGCCAGGCTGCCTCCCTGGAAGTGGCGCCCCGAGAGGTTGACGCTGACGAAGAGGTCGGAATGCCGCGAGAACCGCTCCCGCCAGGAGACGATCTGCCGGGCCGCTCGCCGGAAAACCCAGAGGTCGAGCTCGCAGATCAAGTCGCTGGCCTCCGCCACCGGGATGAACGACGCGGGAGGCAACAGCCCCGCGCCTGGTCGATCCCAGCGCGCCAACGCCTCGAAGCCCGCCAACCTGCCGGAGCGCATATCGAAGATCGGCTGATAGTGGATCAGCAGCTCGTCGGTCTGGAGCGCGCGCCTCAGCCCGTTCTCGATGTCCAATCGCTCCATCGCCCTTCGGCGCATGGACTCGTCGAAGACCTCCTGCCTGCCGTGCCCCAGGCGCTTGGCGCTGGCGAGCGCCTCCAGGGCGTCGCGGAGGATCTCGCCGGCGCCAGCCTCGGCGGGTGGCGCCACGAGGATCCCGAAGCCGGCGGTCACCGGCAGCGGCCCCATCGGCGACGCAAAGGGCTGGCCGAAGCCCGCCTCGAGTCGGCTCACCTCGGCCAGGACCTCGTCGAGGCCGGTGACGCCTTGCAGGATCGCGGCGAAGAGATCGCCGTGGATCCTCGCCAGGATCGACGCCTCCGGCGCCTGTGCCCGAAGGCGCCGGGCCACCTCCACCAAGAGCTGGTCCGCGGCCGGCTCCCCCACCAGGGAGGTGATCGAGCGGAAGCGATCGAGGCCCAAGACCACCAGGCTGAAGCCGGCGAGGCCACCCCGGGATCGCCTCGCGAAGAGCTCGAGGTGTTGGGTCAGGAGGTTCTCGTTCGGGAGGCCGGTGAGGGGATCGATGAAGCGGCTGCTGGTGACGTCGCGGGCGCAGACCACGATCGTCTCGACGACGCCGCCCTCGCGCATGGCCACCGCCACCCCCTCGAAGACACCGTAGGTGCCGTCCTTGCGCAAGAGACGGTACTCGGCCCGGGCGGTCGCCTCGGGATCCTCCTTCACCTTGGTGAGGAGCCGCTCCACCCGGGAGCGATCGTCCGGATGAACGTTCACCAGCACCGACGTCCCGACGAGGTCGCTCGGCTCGTAGCCCAGCACCTTCTCCACCGACGGGTTGACGAAGCGGCGCTGTCCCGCGGCGTCGAAGACGGTGATCAGATCGCTCGTCTCCTCGAAGACGGTCCGGTACCAGCGCTCCCGGGTCTGCAGCTCCTCCACGGCCTTGCGCCGCTCGGTGACGTCCTGGGCGATGCCGGCGACTCGGCCGACGATGCCGTCCTCGTCGGCGATGGGAAAGGCCCGATCCCGCACCCATCGAATGGTGCCGTCGGGCCGGACCACCCGATATTCGACGTCGTAACCTCCAGTGAGCTGGGATCCCAGGTTGGCGATCACCTCGTCGCGATCGTCGGGGTGGATCGAGTCCAGGAAGGAGGCCGGCGCCGCATAGAGGCTGTCGACGGTCCGGCCCCAAACGTTCTGGTAGGCGGGGCTCACGTAGAGCATGCGGCCGGAGCCGGGCTCCTTCAGCCAGAACACGTCGCGCACGTATTCGGTGATCTGGCGCACCAGATCATCGGCCCGATCCAGGCTGCGAAGGCGCGGATCGGGGGCGCTCCAGAGTGTAGGGTCCAATCCCAAGAGACCTCCCAACTACCGTTACGATAGCGCTTCTGGCTCATACGGGAAGAATTTGGATCTCCCACGAAAGAGGCAGGGGTGGCTGGCGGGGGCCGCGCAGGAGGGCGGAGGCGGTGTCGCATCTCGCCAGCAAGTACGACCGCCTCGGAGCCGCCGGCCGCCCCGAGGGACACTCGGTTGGGGCACCAACCAGGGTCGTTTGATCCGCAAGCATGTTGACACTCACTTTGTTAGCCAGTTAGCGTCATCCTGGCGCCATCGCTTCGCCACAGAGTGGCGGATGCGGCAAGGCGGTCGTGGAGCTTTCGTCCCCTCAGGGGCAAAACTGCAGTGGAGTACGTTCGTATGTTTAGGAAGATCTCAGTTCTCATCGCCGCAGTCTTCGCGCTCAGCCTGGGCGCGGCAGCTTGCGGCTCCGACGACGACAATGGCGGCAAGAACGGCACGGGCGCCACCGGCGGCACGGGTGGCGACGACGGCACCGGCGGCACGGGTGGCGACGACGGCACCGGCGGCACGGGTGGCGACGACGGC
>JBEBXK010000080.1:0-10269 GCA_040391605.1 Vulgatibacter incomptus | reverse complement strand
GCGTCGATCTCGTCGATGAAGATGATGCAGGGGGCGTTCTTCTTGCCCTGCTCGAAGAGATCGCGGACCCGGCTGGCGCCGACGCCCACGAACATCTCTACGAAGTCCGAGCCGGAGATCGAGAAGAAGGGGACGCCAGCCTCGCCTGCCACCGCTCGCGCGAGGAGGGTCTTGCCCGTACCCGGGGGGCCCATAAGCAGCACGCCCTTGGGGATGCGCCCGCCGAGCCTCGTGAACTTCTTGGGGTCCTTGAGGAAGGCGACGATCTCCTCGAGCTCGTCCCGCGACTCGTCGATGCCCGCGACCTCCGCGAAGGTGATCCGGTTGTGGACCTCGCTGAGGAGCTTGGCCTTCGACTTGCCGAATTGCATCGCCTTGCCGCCGCTCCCCTGGAGCTGCCGCATGAAGAGCATGAAGACGACGAAGAGGAAGATGATCGGCAGGCCCTGCAGCAGCACCTGCAGCCAGATGGAGGTCTGCTCCTCCCGCTCGAACTTGAAGGTGACCCCGCTCTGGTCGAGCTTCTCGATCAGCTTCTCGCCGGCAGGTCCGGACGTGCGGTACTCCGTCTTATCGTCCTTGAGGGTGTAGGTCTGCGTCGTCCCCTTGATGGCGACGGACTCGACCTTCTGCTGCTCCACCTGGGAGAGATAGACCGAGTAATCGGTGTCTTTGATCTCTGTGCTGTTGTGGTTGAAGAACTGGTAGAAGCTGACGAACATCACGATCAGCACTACCCACAGCAGCACGGTTTTATACGACTGTCGCACGGGCGATTGTCCCTCGGCTTCCTGGAAGTCCCTAAGCGTACCCAAAGACCGGGCGTCGTCTCAACCGGCGCCGGGCCACTAGAAATCCCTGAGCGGCACCCCGGCAGAGGGCGCTGCCTCGTCGATTGAGCCGGGCTCCTTCGACTGTGGCCCAACCATCTGGATCCTGCCTACCTTCCTGCATCGTCGAAGTTCTCGAGAGAGGACAAGCCGCCGCTCGCTCGATTCAGCTCTTATCAGATGCGGGAGGCGCCGGGTTGGTTCGCGAACGCCTGCCGGTGATTCCTCGCCGCACCTGGAGGAGCCCCCCGCGGGCCGACGCCAGGAGTCCGCCTCGGAGGTGGAGCTCGCCTCCCCGTCGCGCGATCCCCAGGATCCGCTCGCATTGCGCGGCAGAGGGGGCCGTCCCTCCGGCCTGCTCCACCAGCCGCCGCACCAGCCTCCCACGCAGGGCCTCGGGCAGCCGCAGCAGCCCCGCGGCGTCGACGCCTCCCTCCCGCTCCAACCGGCGCGACGCCAGCTCCGTGCGCCGCTCGAGATAACGCTCGTCCGCCGCGGCGAGGCGCGCCGCTCGGGCCAGCCGCCCGGCAGCCCCTGGGATGGCGGCCTCCAGCTCCGGCAGCACGTCAAGGCGCAGCAGGTTCCTGGCGAACTGCCGGCTGCGGTTGGAGGGATCCTCCACCACCGGGAGCTCCAACTTCTGCGCGACCTCCCGCAGCAGCGCCCGATCCGCCTCCAGGAGCGGCCGCGCCACCACCGCGCCGGCCAGGCGCAGCCTGGGCCGGATCCCGGCGATCCCTCGATTCCCCGTCCCCTTGGCCAGGCGGTAGAGGACGGTCTCCGCCTGATCGTCGGCGGTATGAGCGGTGAGGATCGGCCGGCCCTCAGCCGCCTCGGCCAGCGCTGCGTAGCGACCGATGCGGGCCACGGCTTCCAGGCCCCCGCTGCCGGCAGGGATGATCCGCGCCTCATCGCCAGAAGGAGCTGTCCCGCGTCGCGTGCGTGCCGGAGGGGCCATGGCGACGATCCGGCAGGGGAAGCCCAGGGCCTCCGCCGCCAGCGCCGCGCGCCCGGCGTCCTCGGCGGACTCCTGCCGGAGCCCATGGTCCACGTGGATCGCCTCCGCCTCCAGCCGGGATCCCATGGGTAGCCTCGCCAGCAGCGCCAGCAGCGCCAGCGAGTCGGCGCCGCCGCTGTACGCGACGACCACCCGGCTGCCGCCCCGGAAGCCGAGGCGCTCGAGGCCTGCCCGCAGGATCTCGACCGCCCGCCCGATCGATCCGGATGCTCGCTCGCCGGAGTTCCGTTGGAGATCTGCGCGTGGCAATTCGTCGACCCCCTCTAAGGTTGTATGCGCCGAAGCGGGATCGTATACTCTGAATGAACGGGCTTCGCAGCGCTTGGATGGGATCCAAAGGCCGTGAGAAATGGCCGAAATGGATCGAGGGTGGTGCGAGTTTCCGGTGGCGTAAGAAGGATGAGGCCTGTAGGAAGTGCGGAAGACTTCCGGGGATCGAGAGCTTTCCACAGGCAGGGACGAAATAAATGGGGGCTTCGAGAATTTATCTGGTTGACGAAGAGGCCAAGATCCTGAATCCTGGCGACGAATTGAGCTGCAGCGGTAGAGTACGCGCGGCAAGTTACGGAAGAGCTTCCCAACAAGGGAAGTGGTTCCGGACAGCGGTGTGATCCAGGGGTCCCCCCCCTCCCCCTCTGGGTCCGCTAGGGCCGCCGGTGCAAACCGGCGGCCCGTTTTTTTATCCGCTCCTTCCCCTCCATCGCCCGCGCCCTCCCTCTGTGATGAAGTCCATCACAGGCGCTCCAGGACTCTGGGAGACCTCGTCAGCGCTTTCGGGACGGACGGGCGTCTTCGTCCATTTCGTCCTCGTCGTCGGGGATCACCGCGTTCATGGGGCTATGGGCCACCGCCAGGCTGAGCTGTCGGCGACAGAGCTGCATGAGCCGCTGCCCGTCCTCATCGTCGGGCTCGAGGACGGTCTCCGCCTTCTCGAAGAGATTGATGGCACGACCAAAGTCGCCGGTCCTCCTGGCGATCTCCGCGGAGAGGTAGAGGAGCTGTCCGCGCTCACCTTCCATCACCGCGTGGCTCGTCTCCGCCTCGTCGAAGAAGCTCTCTGCCTCCACCAGGAGCCGCTGCTCCAGCAGGAGCTCCCCCGCGCCCCTGGCGCACCACGCGCCGCGCAGCGCGAGATCGCCCAACGCCAGCGCGCCCAGATGTCCCAGAAACTCCTGGCAGTAGAGGGCCAGCAGATAGCGCTCGGAGGCAGACGGCTCGTCTCCGTCGATCTCCGCCTCCGCCCGCAGCTCGCCTCCCTGGATCCAGCGGCGCAGGGCGTCCAGATCGTCGTCGTCCGGCACCGCCCCCCGATCCAGCGGAGGCGGCACGCCGGGCCAGTCGGGATCCTCCACCTCATCGTGACGATCCCGTTCGAAGGCGTCGGCGAATCCTGAGTAGCGGCATCCCGGGCAGGCGTGCATCTCCAGGGCGATGGGATCGGGGCCGTCGAAGACCGGCCGGAAGTCGGTCTCCACCCGGAGCAGCGCCGCGCTCACCGGGATCTCCACCACGAACTCGGTGCGACACGGCGGGCAGCGGAGCCTCCGGGACGAGAACTCGCTCATAGGCCGGAGACGTCGCAGACCGCGCCTTCGATGGCGCCCTGGGGATAGACCGTGTCGAAGGAGCTGAGGAGCACCGGGCCGACAGGCTCGCTCCTCCAGGTGACCCTGCCGACGAGCCAGGTATCACAGGGTCCCGCCAGCTCGCGGGTTGCCTCGAAGCCCTCGTTCGTGCGCTCTTCGCCCTCCACGAAGATCCGCACGCCGACCTCCACCGGATCCATGCAGACGCCGGCGGAGCAGACCTTGCCCAAGGCACAGGCCGCCCCACCCACCGTACAGGCGGCGCCGGAGCGGCTGCGCTTGTCCTCGTAGAAGTGCGCCACTATCCAATAGGAGACGCCGGGCTCCGGATGGTTGAGGAGCACGGTCTCGATTAGGCTCGCGCCGCCCTGATCGTCGATGGCCAGCCGGGGATTGCTCAGGGGCTGCGTCGATCCCCAGGCCGGCGAAGGGTTGCGCCAGGAGCAGTCGTTCGCGTCGCTCCACAGCCCCGAGATGTCGCCACGGACCAGGTGGAGATCGAGGTCGACGTCCTCGGCGTCGGGCCACCGCAGCTCCACCGCGAGATCCTGCTGGGGCTTCACTGCGAAGGCCACCTTCGCCTCCACCCCCGCCTCATCCACGCCGGAGGTGGCGCCGTAGCGGTCGGTGGCTACTACGGCGACCTCGTAGGTGCCGATCACCTCCGCCTTGAAGAGGCGTTGCATCGGCGCGCCGGGCACCGCTTCGAGGCGGCCGTAGCGATCGGGGCCGTCCATCTCCCAAGCGAGGCTGAGATCATCGCCGTCCTCGGGATCGCCGGTGCAGCCCTGGCGCACGGCGGCGTCCAGGAGGAGCGAGTCGGTGGGGCCCACCACCACCGGGCCGGCGTCGGGATCCACCACCTCGACCTCGCCGCCTTGCCGGCGGATCTCGCGGATCGTGAGGCAGGCCAGCGGCGGGCGATTGGGCACCACCATCGCATCCAGCGGGAGCTCGACGCTCGGCTGGCGACGGTCACTCGAGATGATCACCACCGTGGTCGAAACAGGGCCCTCGAGGTCCGCTGGGGGATCGAAGTCCACGAAGAGGGTCTGGCTCGTGCGCGCAGCCACGCCGGTCGGGCCCCGATCCTGCTCCCGCAGCGAGAAGCCCGCCGCCGCGGCCGAGGTCTTGTTGGCGAAGCCCACCGAGGTGATCTGCAGCGTGTCGACCCCGAGGTTCCCTATGGTGATCTGGATCCGCGCGTGCTGGCCCGCGACCACCTCGCCGATCGGCAGGGGCGAAGGCGCCTCGACCATGGTGCGGCTGCAGCGATCCCGCTCCTCCCCCTCGTTGGGCAGGCATCCGATCACGCTGATCGCCGCTTCGATCCCTTCGCCAGAGAGGCTGAGGCGCATCTCGGGCCGATTGGGATCGGAGGACGAGACCACCACGGCGGCGTTGTAGCGCCGGACTTCCGTGGGACGGAACGAGATGGAGACCTCCTTCCCCTGGGTGCCGGGGACGGTGAAGCGTAGAGGACGCTCCACGGTGAACGCCCCAGCCGAGAGGCCGTCTTCGTCCACCACGCGGATCTCGTGAACCTCGAGGGGGACGGTGAGGACGCTACGGACCGTAAAGCTCTTCGAGAGCTCCTCCTCCAATGGCACGCGGCCAAAGAGGAGCTCGTCGGCGTGGGCGGCGTCGCCGGTCTCCAGGGCGATGGCCGGCGACGCTCTCCGCAGCGGATCGGAGCCACAGCCTGCAGCGAGGAGCCCCAGGGCGAGGATGACTGCGAGAATGATCGGGCTACGCAAGCTGAACCTCCATCGGGAGCCCGCCGCGACCCTTTGCGACAGATCGCCACCAAAGCCTCCCGGCGAGAGTCGAGTCTATAGGGGGCGAAGCGCGGGAACCAGCACGCGATTTGCGGCCGATGGCTCGCTTTCGTTGACTTGCGGGCCAATAACGTGTGGAATAATCGAACTTTTCCAACAGGAGCGGATGAGCGATGGCGAGCACCGACAAGCGAAAGCAGAGCCTCTACTTTCCCGAAGAGATGCTCCAGGAGATTCAACTCGAAGCCAATCGGCAGGATCGATCGCTCTCCTGGATCGTGCAGCAGGCGTGGAGGATCGCGCGTGGCGAGATCACCCGCTTCCCTTCGGTGAACGACGTGATCGGTGAGCCCGCGCTCCCCGATCGTCGCGAAGAGCAGGGCTACTGACGCACCGCCGGCGCGGCTACGATGACGCCGGACGACGGATCGCGAACCAAGTACAGCGGCGAGCCTCGGCGACGGGGCCCGCCGCTCTCGATCAGCGGGCCGGGAGGCGCAGGATCTCGCGGGCCTGGGTCGGCGTCGCGATCGTGCGGCCCTTGGTCGCCGCAAGCGCCGCGACCTGGGCCACCAGCTCAGACGAGCCCTTCGCCAGCACCCCCTTCGAGACGAAGATGTTGTCCTCGAGGCCGACGCGGACGTTGCCATCCCGCTCGATGGCCAGCTCGGCCATCGGGAGCTCGTGGCGGCCTACCCCCGCCACCGTCCACGTGGAGCCCTCGGGGAGCTGTGAGCGGAGAAAGTCGAGCGCCGCCGGCTTCGCGGCCAGCGCGCCGGGGACACCGAGGACGAAGTCGAAGTGCGCCGGGAAATCGAGGAGCCCCTCCTTCTGCAGCGCGTAGGCCTCGTCGACCATCCCCGCATCGAAGCACTCGATCTCCGGGACGATGCCCGCCGCGCGCATCCGCCTCGCGATCTCCCGCACCAGGGCGCGCGGATTCCAGAAAACGTCGTCGCCGAAGTTCACCGTCCCGGTGGTCAAGGTCGCCATCTCGGGCTTCGCCGCGCCCGTCAGGGTCAGCGGCTGCGTGCGCTCATCCACCTCCATGCCGACGGCGCCGCCCGTGGACGTCTGACAGATGAGCTCCGGCGCGAGGACGCGGATGCGCTCGATCGTCTCGCGAAAGAGCGCAGCGCTCTGTGACGGCTTGCCGTCGGGCTCGCGCACGTGGAGGTGCACCATGGCCGCGCCGGCGTCGTGGCAGCGCTTGGCCTCCTGGGCGATCTCCTCCGGCGAGATGGGGAGGTGGGGCGTCTGCTCGCGGGTGGTCTCGGCGCCCACCAGGGCGGCGGTGATGACGAGAGGGCGATGACTCATGGCGTTCTCCTGGAGCGAATCGTGGCGGCGGAGTCGACGAGAAGCAGCGCGAGCGCGCCCGTCGAGCCGCAGGGATCATGCGAGGCCCGACCATGGGCCGCTCGCGTTCAGCGCGCGAGGCGCTGCTTGTCCTTGGGGGTGACGCAGGTGCCGGTAGCGCGGCAGACCACCAGCGGGGGATCCAACACCTCGCAGGCGGAGTCGCTGCCCGGCAGCGGCCGGATCACCTTCCGCACCTCGAAGCGCATCTTGCGCGAGGTGTTGCCGACCTCGGTGATCTCGCCGATGGCCTCGATGAAGTCTCCGGCGTACACCGGTGCCAGGAACTCGACGGCGTCATAGGCCCGAAAGAGCCCCTCGTCCCCGTCGTGCCGAATCAGCAGCTCCGTTGCGACGTCCCCAAAGAGCGCCAGCAGCCGCGCACCGTCCACCAGATTTCCACCGTAGTGGGCGTCGGCCTGGCTCATCCGCAGGCGAATCACGACCTTCTCTCCAACCGGCATCGAATGCTCTCCTCGCAGGGCATCGTCCTCCAGCGGCCATCCGCTGGATCGGATCACCTCAGCCCATAGCACGCCACGCAGCCGACTTCATCGGGCATGGCGGCTGCTCAAAGAAGCCATCCGCCGGGACCACGCAGCGCCGCCTCTCCCACGCCGCACGAAACGCGGGCCTCATCGATCTTGGATCGCTCCACGCTCCCTACCCAGCTGGCGCCTCCGTGGGCTCTGGATCGATCGTCCCGCTCCCTTCCACGGCCGCTGCTCCAAGGCGAAGAGACGAGCCTCCACCGTAGGCATTGGGATCCAAACGCAGACGGCGTCCTCCCGGCTGGATCGCGAGCGGAGGGGATCACTCCCTCCGGGCTCCGGCGCAGAGCGATCCCCTGGGAGGGTTGCGGGGCGCCCCGATCGAGGCCCACCTTTCGCGGGAGGAGGTGACATGTCGAATCGAGACCGGCTGATCTTGGTGACGGGGGCGAGCGGACGTCAGGGAGGCGCGGTGGCCAGGCACCTGCTCGCCCATGGCTTCGCGGTGCGGGCTTTCCTTCACGCGGGCAGCCCTCCTCATAGCGGGGTGAGCGCCCTGGCGGACGCGGGGGCCCAGGCGGTGGAGGGGGACTTCGACCATCGGGCGTCCCTGCGCTCGGCGATGGCCGATGCATACGGCGTGTTCTCGGTGCAGGGGGCGGCGGATCCCCAGATGGAGATCCGCCAGGGCCAGGCGGTCGCCGACGTCGCCAAGGAGATGGGGATCCTCCACCTGGTCTACAGCTCGGTCGGGAGCGCGGATCGCGCCACCGGGATCCCCTTCTTCGACAGCAAGTGGCTGATCGAAGAGCACATCCGCTCCCTGGGCCTGCCCCACACGATCTTTCGGCCGGTGAACTTCTATTACAACTACGACATGCCGCGGATGCGGAGCGCGCTGCTGGAGGGCACCTTCGCCACCCCGCTCTCCCCAGAGACCCGGCTCCAGCAGCTCTCCCAGGACGACTACGGCGAGATGGTCGCCGCCGCCTTCGCCTCCCCGGAGCGCTACCTCGATCGCTCGATCGAGGTGGCGAGCTCCGAGCCCACCATGCGGGAGGTGGCCGCGACCTTCTCCAAGGTCCTGGGGCGCGAAGTCCACTACCACCGCCCCGACTGGAAGGAGTTCGAGGCCCTCGCCGGCCCCGGCTTCACCCGGATGTTCCAATGGTTCGAGGACGTGGGCTACAGCGCCGATCTCGAGACCCTACAACGAGAGTTCGGCCCTCTCACCAGCCTCGAGGCCCATCTGCGCGCCCACGGCTGGGAGGGCCTGGCGGCAGGCGCCGAGGTCACCGCCCCCGGCTGATCACGAGCCGGTCCGTAGCGCACTTTCCGCGTGTGCTGTGCTCCTTGCTGATTCACCAGGGGCACCGCGCGTGGTAAATCGTATTCATCCGATCGGCGAACCATACGCGAAGGCCGTCCGAATCGGCGACCACAGATGGCGAGTGAAAGACGTCGCCGACCTGCTCCGATCGCGGCCCCAGCAGCGGACGTTCGCTCTTGGTCCAATGGACTCCGTCGTCAGAGATTGCCGTCGCCAGGACCGAGCGAAGCGGCCTTCCGGGTTCCCCTCCGTATTGCCCCACGTAGACCATGACGAACTGCCCATCCAATCGGATGACTTGCGGCGAGGCGACGCCCCACTCATCGAACGAGCCGACCTCACCTTCTACCAAGACGGGCCCATCGCCGACGCGTGTCCAGGAGCGGCCGTCCTCCGAGGTCATCAGATGGATCCTGGGGGCATCGCCCGATAGCGGCTCGAACCAAAGCCAATACCTGCCCTCGTGTCGAAGGACGGTGAGGGATTGAATCGAGAGCGATTGCAGTCCGCCGGAGAGCGACTCGTCCAGCTCCGTCGCCTCCGTCACCCAATGCAACCCATCGTCCGATCGACTCACGTGAAGTCCTCGAGCGTGAACCATCAATAGCCCATCCGTTTCGGACGGCGCCACGGCGGTCGAGTTCCAGCCAAGATCCAGGGATGTCGGCGCGTCGAAGACAGCCTGGCGATCCGCTACGACCTGCTTGGGCTTCCAATACACCCCATCCGTTGACTCAGAGACGAACACTTTCGCGCAGCCCGGGCCGAAGCAACCTCTCGATTCGCTGATCCACATTCGATAGCGGCCGCCAGTGGCCAGGGCGGCGTGCCAGTGATGGCTGATCAGGGATAGATCGGTCGCTCCCCGGACGCAGCCGCCGGCGGCGGCATGTCGAGGGATCCGATACCGCGCGACGTGAGGGACAACGCGTACGTCTTCTACCGCCTTTGGCACGATGTACGCGGTCCAGGCCTCCTTGCCGCCTACTGCCATGCCAGCCAGGCCTGTCGGCTCCTGGTCGGAATCGAGGCAAGCTGACTCGTGCCCTTCGTGGATCTCGAGGGTCGTCGCGCGCAGGACGAAGTGTCGTTCGCGGCCCCTGGAGAAGGACCGGTCGATGACGACCGATTCTACCGCCCAGTCGATGCGCCTACTCTCGAGCTCCGTGAGCAATTCATCGTCTTTGGGCGAGACGAGATCCGCGAGGCCCTGGATGAGTCGAAGCGCGGAGCCCTCTCTCGCTGGTCCCCATTCACGGTAGATCGCGAAGTCCTTCGGCGCCTCGATCTCGACGCCGGCGACGGCCGCCTCCATCGACGCGTCGCGCTCCTCGATCGCCTCGTGTCGCAGCGGCAGCTCCGAGCAGCCGGGTGATGGTCCGTTGCTCCGCGAGCAGCCTGCGAAGAGGAGACCGGCAGCGGCGACGCTCCAAAAGACCTTCATCCTGCACCCCAAGAGGATGGCGAGTTCAGCGCGAGGCTACCACGCGTGGCTAAACTTCAGGCTGACTCGAGGGCGGTCTTTTCCTTTACGGCGCCGAAGAGGAAGTTCGCGACGTCGGAGGGCTTGGTGCCGGGGCCGAATCCTGCGTCGTAGCCCAGCTCGAGGGCGAGCTTGTGATCGATGCGGGGGCCGCCGAGGAGGAGGAGGAAGCGGCCCTTCATGCCCCGCTCCTCGATCATGTCGACGAGCTGGCGGGAGTTGTCTTTGTGAACGTCACGCTGGGTGACGATCTGAGAGACGAGGATGGCGTCGGCGTCGAGCTCGACGGCCTTGGCGAGGATGGCCTCGTTGAGAACCTGCGAGCCCATGTTGAGAGCGTCGATCATCGGGTAGCGCTCGAGGCCGTAGTCGGAGTTGTAGCCCTTCATGTTCA
>JBEBXK010000079.1:0-10328 GCA_040391605.1 Vulgatibacter incomptus | reverse complement strand
TGGAATCCGGAGTGGCGACCACTTCGCCCGCAGCGGTCCCGAGAAGATCGTCCGAGCACGCCACCATCAGAGGGGCAAGAATCAGCCATACCGCGAATCGTCGCATCTGTGACCTCCAGTCGAACCGCGTATTGAAGCATGTCGGCATCCGGATGACCAGATCACTTTGGGGGCCTATTGGAGGCCCAATGATCCTCCGCCAGCCGCTCCGGCGCCGGCTTAGGGCTCTCGGCTCCTGGCCCCTGCCCCAGCCCGGTGGCCTGTGCCAACGCCAGGGGAGAAACCCACCTCGCACCCGCACCACCCGATGTTCCCGGCGGCTCCCTGCCTCCGGTCCCGAAGTTCTGGCCGGTCAGGGGCGCGCTGCAGATCGACTGCGCCGCCGGGCCCCTCTTGCGCTGCGCTTGCATGCCCACGCGGGGCCTCAAAAGACGGACGGCGGCGAGCCCCTCTCGGGACCGCCGCCATCTTGCGAGCCGCTCGTCGGCCCAAGGACCGACCGCGGCTCACTCATCCCGGCGCCGCCTCGGGGGCGACGCCGCTCCTACTCTTCCCTACTCTTCGCCGGCCGTCTTGGCCTCGACCTCGCCCTCGGGCCGGTCGACCAACTCGAGGAACGCCATATCGGCGGCGTCTCCGAGGCGGCGGCCGATCCGGACGATCCGGGTATAGCCACCGGGGCGGGTCTCGAAGCGCTCGGCGATGGGGCCGAAGAGCTTCGAGAGGACCTCGCGGTCATGGACCGTCTTGCTGGCGAGGCGGCGCGCGTGCAGCGAGCCCTTCTTGCCAAGGGTGATCACCCGATCGGCGAGCTTGCGAGCTTCCTTCGCCTTGGGCACCGTGGTGCGGATCCGCTCGTGCCGGAGCAGCGAGATGACCATGTTGTCCATCATCGCTTCCCGATGAGCCGAGGTCCGCGAGAATTTGCGGCCGGCAACTCCGTGACGCATCGTCTTTCTCCATCGCCCCCGACGCTCCAGGAGCGAAGGGGATCCAAATCAATCGGCGGTGCCGGGGCGCGCGGGGCAAATGCCCACCGCACCCACGCCCTGCCGCAAAAGAGTCTACAGCTTCGGCGCCGCCGCACCAGCGGTGCGCGGCGGCCAGTTCTCCAGCTTCATTCCGAGAGAGAGTCCCATCTCCGCCAGGATCTCCTTGATCTCCTTGAGGCTCTTGCGACCGAAGTTCTTGGTCTTGAGCATCTCGGCCTCGGTCCTCTGCACCAGCTCGCCGATCGTCTTGATGTTGGCGTTCTGCAGACAGTTCGCCGATCGCACCGAGAGCTCGAGCTCGTCCACCGAGCGGAAGAGGTTCTCGTTGAGCTTCTCCTCCGCCTGCGGGATCAGCTCCGCCGTGGAGGGCTCCTCCGTCTCGTCGAAGTTGATGAAGATCGAGAGCTGCTCCTTCACGATCTTGGCGGCGTAGGCCACCGCGTCGGCGGGCTCGACGGAGCCGTCGGTCCATACCTCGAGGGAGAGCTTGTCGTAGTCGGTCTGCTGCCCCACCCGGGCGTTGGTCACCTGGTAGTTGACCTTCTTCACCGGCGAGAAGAGCGCGTCGATGGGGATGGTCCCGATGGGCTGGCCGGGGATCTTGTTCCGCTCGGCGGGGACGTAGCCCCGGCCGCGGCGGCAGGTCATCTCCACCCGGAGCTTGCCGCCCTCCGCCACCGTGGCGATGTGGTGGCCTGGGTTCAGGATCTCCACCTGGGGGTCGGCGATCAGGTCACCTGCGGTGACCTCCTTGGGACCGTCGATCTCCAGCCGCAGCACCCGGGTCTCGAGGGTGTGCATCCGCAGCCGGACCTCCTTGAGGTTGAGGATGATGTCGGTGACGTCCTCTGAGACCTCGGAGATCGTGGAGAACTCGTGGTCCACGCCGTCGATCTTCACCGAGATGATCGCCGCCCCCTGCAGGGAGGAGAGGAGAATTCGGCGGAGCGAGTTGCCCAGCGTGATCCCGAAGCCCCGCTCGAGCGGCTCCGCCACGAAGCGGCCGTAGCTGCTGGTGAGAGAGTCGTGATCGACCTGGATGCCGCGCGGCTTGATCAGATCGCGCCAGTTCTTTGCGATGTTGGCGTCTGCCATGAAGACCTCGTGCACGCCCTCCACGCCGGCGGGACCGGCACCACGGGCGGCTAAAAGGTGATGAGTCAGATTACTTGCTGTAGAGCTCGACGATCAGCTGCTCCTGGATGGGCAGCGTGAGATCCTCGCGCGCCGGGAGCGCCTTCACGGTGCCCTCGAAGCCCTTCTTGTCGACCTCGATCCACGCCGGGAAGCCGCGGCGGTCCACCGCCTCGAGTGCCTCGGAGATGGAGACCACCTTCTTCGACCGCTCCTTCACTGCAATGCGGTCGCCGACCCGCACCTGATAGGACGGGATGTTCACCTTCTTCCCGTTCACACGGAAGTGGGCGTGGCGCACGAGCTGCCGCGCCTCGGCGCGGGTGTCGGCGAAGCCCATGCGGAAGGCGACGTTGTCGAGGCGGAGCTCCAGATCCTGGAGGAGGTTCTCGCCGGTCCGGCCCTTCCTCGCGTTCGCGCGCTGGAAGTAGAGTCGGAACTGCGCCTCGAGGAGGCCGTAGATCCGCTTCACCTTCTGCTTCTCGCGAAGCTGAATGCCGTACTCCGAGAACTTGATCCGGCCCTGGCCGTGCTGCCCGGGAGGATAGGGCCGGCGCTCGATCGCGCACTTATCGCTGTAGCAGCGATCACCCTTGAGGTACATCTTGAGGTTCTCGCGCCGGCAAAGGCGGCACGACGCACCAGTATAACGAGCCACTGCTATCTCCTTCGAGAGGTCGTCTGCGCGCCAGCGGAGCGGGCATCAGCCCCTCCCTGGCGCCCGAAGTTCGGGCGGATCAGACCCGGCGCCGCTTGGCGGGCCGGCAGCCGTTGTGGGGAATGGGGGTAACGTCCTTGATGAGCTGAACCTTGAGCCCAGCGGCGGCGAGGGCGCGCAGGGCAGATTCACGGCCAGCGCCGGGGCCCTTCACCATCACCGAGACCGTCCGCAGGCCATGCTCCATCGCCTTGGCAGCAGCGTCGCCAGCGGCGACCTGTGCCGCGAACGGCGTCGACTTGCGGGAACCCTTGAATCCGCGGGCCCCCGAGCTCGACCAGGAGAGCACGTTGCCGGTCACGTCGGTGATCGTGATCAGCGTGTTGTTGAACGTCGAGGCGATGTGGACCACCCCCTGCTGGACGTTCTTGCGAACCTTCTTCTTGCCCTTCTTCTCATCGGCCATTGATGATCTGCTCCAAATACGAGGTAGTCAGCGCCCGGCGATCCCGAGGATCGGCGGACGCCAGTCGAAATCAGCGAGCGGCGGCCCGGGGGCGGGCCAGGGTGCGCTTCGGTCCCTTGCGGGTGCGGGCGTTGGTGTGGGTCCTCTGGCCGCGGGTCGGCAGACTCCGGCGATGCCGGAGGCCGCGGTAGCAGCCCAGATCCATGAGACGCTTCACGTTCATGGAGATCTCGCGGCGAAGGTCACCCTCGACCTTCATCTCCCGCTCGATCACGTCGCGGAGGCGACGCGCCTGCTCCTCGTCGAGGTCCTTCGTGCGGACGCTCTCGTCCACCTGCGCCTTGGCGCAGATCTGCTTCGCGAGAGAGCCACCGATTCCGTAGATGTACTGGAGCGAGATCACGATCCTCTTGTCTCGAGGCAGATCTACACCGGCAATTCGTGCCACGTTCTTCTCCTATCCCTTGATGCTGGCGTCGGGGCCCTCAGCCCTGCCGCTGCTTGTGACGCGGGTTGGCCGAGCAGATGATCCGCACGATACCGCGACGCCGAATGACCTTACACTTCTCACAAATCTTCTTGACGGATGCCCGCACCTTCATGACTGCTCCGCTCCGTATGACGGCGACGTCTTCCAGCGGAAATTCCCGCTCTGCGTCGTCGAAATCAAAGTCGGCGGGGCATAGCATGTCTACGCCCAGCCAAGCAAGCCCCTTTCGAGGCGCCCTCTCCTTTCCTGCACGCCGGCCGTGGCGATCAGGCCACGGGCCGACCCGCCCTACGGGAGAGTCAGGATCTCCGGCCCGTCCTCGGTCACCGCGATGGTGTGCTCGAAGTGGGCAGAGAGCCTCCCATCCGCCGTTACGGCGGTCCACTCGTCGTCCAGCACCGCGACCTCCCAGGTGCCGGCGTTGATCATCGGCTCGATTGCCAGGACCATCCCCTTCTTGATCCGGATCCCCTGGCCCCCCGGTCCGTAGTTGGGAACCTGCGGATCCTCATGCATCCGTCGGCCGATCCCGTGGCCCACGAAGTCGCGGGTCACCCCATAACCCAACCCCTCGGCGTACTCCTGGATCGCGGCGCCGATGTCGTAGATCCGGTTGCCGATCCGAGCCTGCTCGATGCCGATCTCGAGGCAGCGCCTGGTGGCTTCCACCAGCCGCGCCGCCTCGTCGGAGATCGTCCCGATGGGCACCGTGATCGCCGAGTCCCCGAACCAGCCGTCCTTCACCACGCCGAAGTCCAGCCCGATGATGTCGCCCTCGCGTAGGATCCTCTTCTTCGAAGGGATCCCGTGGACGATCTCCTCGTTGATCGAGGCGCAGAGGACACCGGGATAGGGAGGCAGCCCGCCAGGCCCATAACCTTTGAAGGCCGACTTGACCCCATGCGCCTCGATCATCTCCGTGGCGAGCGCGTCCAGATCACCTGTCGAGACCCCGGGCCTCGCCGCCTCCCGCAGGGCCTGCAGGATCGTGCCGACCACCCGGCCCGCCTCGCGCATGGCCGCGATCTCGGCCCGACTCTTGAGAATGACCGCCATCTAGGCTCCCAACGCCGCGCGGATGGCCGAGAACACCGAGTCCGCCGATCCGACCCCGTCGATCTCCGCAAAGATCCCCTGCGCCCGATAATGCTCCTTCACCTTCGGGATCTCCGTCTGGAAGACCTCGAGGCGGTTCTGAAGCTTCTCCGCCGTATCGTCGCTGCGCTGGATCAACGCGGCGCCCTCGACGTCACAGCGCCCCGGAATCTTCGGCGGCGCCGCCGTCACGTGATAGACCGCACCACAGACGGGACAAGACCGCCTCCCCGTGATCCTCTCGACCAGGAGCTCGTCCGGGACCTCGAGGCTCAAGACCTTATCCAGGGTGAGTCCGTTGCGCGCCATCATCTCATCGAGGGCGAGCGCCTGCGGCACCGTCCGCGGAAAGCCATCCAACAAGATCCCCCCACCGATCCCGCCCTGCCGAAACCGCTCCTCGATGATCCCAATGACGAGCTCGTCCGGCACGAGCTTCCCCTGCTTCATCAGCGGATCCGCCTCGCGCCCCAGCTCCGTCCCGCTCCGAACCGCCTCCCGCAACAAATCCCCCGTCGAGATCTGTACCACCCCCAGCTCCGCCTCCATCTTCTTCGCCTGCGTCCCCTTCCCCGACCCAGCCGGCCCCAAAAACACAAGGTTCATCGCCATCTCCAATCCCGCCCCAGCCCGCCCCCCCAAAAAAGAAACGAGGCGCCCCCTCGCCAGAAGCGCCCCCAATCCCCCCAAAACTCACCCACCCACCCAACGAGCCGTACCGAGCGCCCCCCCCAATCACCCGCCATCCGAGCCCCCATCGAAGGAGCCGTAGCGAGCGCCCCACCTGCTAGGCGGACCGAGCACCGGAGCGGAGCGTACCAAGGTACGCGAGCACCGGAGCGCAGATCCAACGACGCAGGCGGGGTGCGCAGTAGGCTCCTTACAACTTACGACTTACGACGCGAGGCTCCTTCTGCCGCGGATCCTTGCTCCCCGAGCGCCAGCAAAGCCCTCGTAGTGCCGGGTGATCAGATGACCCTCGATCTGCTGAACCGTGTCCAAGGCCACGCCGACCACGATGAGCAGCGCCGTCCCACCGAACATGAAGGGCGTGTTGAAGGCGTTGACGAAGATCGTCGGGAAGACGCAGACCATCGCCAGGTAGAGCGACCCGCCGGTGGTGAGCCGGGAGAGCACCCTGTCGATATAGTCGGCGGTCTTCTTCCCTGGACGGATGCCGGGGATGTAACCGCCATTCTTCTTCATGTTGTCCGCGACGTCGACCGGGTTGAAGGTCACCGCCGTGTAGAAGAACGCGAAGAAGATGATCAGCGCTGCGTAGAGGGCGTTGTACTCCCATCCGCCTCGCTGCAGGGCGTCCGAGAAGCCCTGAAGGAAGGGGAGCCATCCGGCCAGCGTCGCCGGGAAGAGGAGGATGGAGGAGGCGAAGATCGCGGGGATCACGCCAGCCGTATTCACCTTCAGCGGCAGGTGCGTGGTCTGGCCGCCGACCACCTTCCGGCCGACCACTCGCTTGGCGTACTGAACCGGGATCCTCCGCTGACCACGCTCCACGAAGACCACGGCTGCGACCGAGACCACCACCACCAGAGCGAGGATGAAGAGCGCGAACTCGTCGAGCTGGCCAGTGCGGTACCACTGAATGGTCTGGAAGCCTGCGTCGGGGATCCGCGCCACGATGCCGGCGAAGATGATCAACGAGATCCCGTTGCCGACCCCGCGCTCGGTGATCTGCTCGCCCAGCCACATGATGAAGGCGGTCCCTGCGGCGAGGGTCATCACCGTCATGATTCGGAAGCCCCAGCCCGGCGAGGTGACGACCTCCATCAGCATCCCGTCGCCGCCCGCACCACCCCGCCCCAGGCCCTCGAGCCAGAAGGCGATGCCCGTGCCCTGGATCACCGCCAAGGCGATGGTTCCGTAGCGCGTATATTGGGTGATCTTGCGACGACCCAGCTCGCCTTCCTTCTGGAGCTGCTCCAGCGAAGGGACCACCACCGCCAGGAGCTGGATGATGATGCTCGCGGAGATGTAGGGCATGATCCCGAGGGCGAAGATCGAGGCCTGCTCGATGGCGCCACCCGAGAAGAGGTTGAAGAGGGAGAGGAGGCCACCCTGGCTCTGCATGAAGCTCTGCATCGCCTCGCGCTCGATACCGGGCGTGGTGATGAAGATGCCGAGGCGATAGACCGCCAGGATCCCCAGGGTGAACAGCAGCCGCTTGCGCAGCTCCTGGATCCGGAACATGTTGCCGATGGCTTCGAACAAGTTGCTTCCCCTTGGACGGGCGAAGGGAGCCCTCGTGATCGAGAGCTCCCAACGGCAGTTCAGATGCTGCCTGTTTACGCCTCGGCGGAGCCGTCCGGCTGGGCCGGGGCGGAATGCCGCTCGATGACCACCACGGAACCGCCCGCGCCCGCGATAGCTTCCTTCGCGGAGGCGGAGAATCCATGGGCGTGGACGGTGAGCTTCTTGCCCAGATCGCCCTGTCCCAGGATCTTCACGAGGGTGCCCTTGCGGGTGATCAGCCCCTTCTCCTGCAGGGAGTCGAGCGTCACCGTGGCGCCGTCGTCATAGGCAGCCGCGAGCCGCTCCAGGTTGATCGGAGCGTACTCCGTCCGGAACGGGTTCTTGAAGCCGTACTTCGGGAGGCGACGCTGAAGCGGCATCTGGCCGCCCTCGAAGCCCTTGAAGTTCATGTTGCCCGTGCGGGCCTTCTGGCCCTTGCCACCCCGGCCGGCGGTCTTGCCGAGGCCCGACCCCTGGCCACGGCCCACCCGCTTCTTCCGATGACGGGAGCGCTCGGGCGCCTTGAGGCTATGCAGATTCGTTCCCATGACCCTATTCCTCCTTCGCCTTGGCGCCGGACTTCCCCTTGCGGCGAGTCCGGACCGGCGCGTCGCCGGCGACCTCCTCGAGGGAGACCAGGTGCGCGACCTTGGCGATCATGCCACGGATCGGCGGGGTGTCCTTGAGGAGCCGCACGTCGTTCATCTTCTTCAGACCCAATCCGGTCACCGTCTCTCGCTGATCGTGGGGACGACCGGCGACGGAGCGGACGAGTGTAACTTTGAGAGCCATTTCTTCCTCGCTCGATGGCCGGGCCATCAGGCCGTGGGCAGGATCTCCGCGACAGTCTTGCCGCGGGTGGCCGCGATCTCCTCGGGAGAGCGCAGCTGGCCCAAGGCATCCATCACCGCCTTGAGGACATTGTGGGGGTTCCGGCTCCCCTGGATCTTGGTGAGCACGTTGCGGACACCGGCGGACTCGAGGACGGCACGCACCGTACCACCCGCGATGACACCCGTACCCTCCGACGCGGGCTTGAGCAGAACCCAGCCGGCGCCGAAGTGGCCGAGGGCCTCGTGGGGGAGGGTCGAGCCCACCATCGGGACACGGACCAGGTTCTTCTTCGCCTGCTCGCCGCCCTTGCGGATGGCCTCGGGCACCTCGTTGGCCTTGCCCAGGCCGACGCCGACATGACCGGCGCCGTCGCCGACGACGACGAGCGCGGAGAAGCTGAAGCGCCTACCGCCCTTCACCACCTTGGCGACGCGGTTGATGTTGACCACCCGGTCGGTGAGATCGAGCTCGTTGGCGTTGATCAAGGAAGCCATCTTAGAACTCCAGCCCCGCCTCGCGGGCGCCCTCGGCTACAGCTGCCAGCCGACCATGATAAGGAAAACCATTGCGATCGAAGACCACGGTGGTGACGTTCGCAGCCTTGGCCCTCTCGCCGATCAGCTTGCCGACCAGCTTGCTCGCGCCGCTCTTGTCGAGGTCCGCGATCTCGCCCTTGATCTCCTTGGAGAGAGTCGACGCGAAGGCGAGGGTCTTCCCCTGCGTATCGTCGATGACCTGGGCGTAGATGTGCTGGTTGCTCTTGTAGATCGACAGCCGGGGCCGGGTAGCCGTCCCCGAGATCTTCTTCCGAATTCGCTGTGCTCGCCGCTCGCGCGGCGACAGGTTGTGCTTGTGCACGTTCGCCATGTTCTTCTCCTTCGGCTCCCGGCGGGATCAGGACTTCCCCGCCGAGGTCCCGAGGCGCTAAGCAGCGCCGGTCTTGCCCTGCTTGCGGCGGATGACTTCGTCCGAGTACTTGATCCCCTTGCCCTTATACGGTTCGGGGGGACGGAGCGAGCGGATCTTGGCGGCGGTCTCACCGAGCACCTGCTTGTCCGCGCTCTTGAGGGTGAGCCGGGTCTGCTTCTCCACCTCGGCGGTCACCCCCTCCGGGAGGGGGAAGAGCACCGGATGCGAGAAGCCCAGGGTGAGGTGGAGTTCCTTGCCCTTCACCTCGGCCCTATAGCCCACGCCGTTGATCTCGAGGGTCTTCGAGAACCCCGTGGAGACGCCGACGATCAGGTTGTTGGCCAGGCTCCGGGTCAGCCCGTGCATCGCACGGGATCTCGCGGAGTCGTCCTTCCTCTCGACGAGGAGTTGGTTCCCCTCGACGCGGATCCTGGCCTCCTCGACGATGGAGAGGCTGCCCTTGCCGTTGGGTCCTTCGGCCTTCAGCTCGTTGCCTTCGAACTGCACCTTGACCTTGGCGGGAATTTCAATCGGAAGCTTGCCGATTCGAGACATGGTCGCGCTCCGATCAGTAAACGGTGCAGAGCAGCTCGCCGCCCACGTTGGCCTTGCGGGCCTCGCGGTCGACCAGCACGCCCTTGCTGGTGGAGAGGATTGCGACACCGAGGCCGCCGAGGACGCGGGGAATCGAATCCCTGCCGACGTACCGCCGGATCGAGGGCTTGGAGATCCGCTTGATCTCCCGGATCACGCCGTCGCCGTTCTCGTACTTGAGGAAGACGGTGATCTCGCCCTGCTTGTCGTCCTGATGGAAGACGAAGTCGTTGATGTAGCCCTCTTCCTTGAGGACCTTGATGATCGCGCCCTTGAGCTTGCTGGCCGGGATCACCGTCTTCTCGTGACGTGCGCGCGAAGCGTTTCGGATTCGCGTCAACATGTCGCCGATCGGATCGTTCACATGTGCCATGGGACTGTCCTTCGACTACTTGGGGCGCCCGTCGCCTCGCCGCACCATGCGGTGGTCCGAACGCGCGCCACTTCTTTCCAATCTCTCCGCTGCTACCAGGAGGACTTGGTTACACCTGTCACTTCACCGCGGAGCGCACGGTTGCGGAAGCAGATGCGGCACATCTGGAACTTCCGGAGGTAGGCCCGTGCCCGCCCGCAGAGCGGGCAGCGGTTGTACTGGCGCGCAGAGAACTTTGCCTTGCGCTTCGCCTGCACCATCTTCGAGGTCTTCGCCACTGTGAATCACCTTAGTTCTTTGCGCCCTCTAGGAGCGGAAGGGCATCCCCATGTACTTGAGGAGCGCCCGCCCCTCCTCATCGGTCTTCGCCGACGTCACGACCGTCACGTTCATCCCTTTGACCTTCTCGACCTGGTCGTAGTTGATCTCCGGGAAGATGATCTGCTCGCGGATCCCCAGCGTGTAGTTGCCGGAGCCGTCGAAGGCCTTGCTCGAGACGCCCTTGAAGTCGCGGACGCGGGGCAGCGCCACGC
>JBEBXK010000078.1:0-10819 GCA_040391605.1 Vulgatibacter incomptus | reverse complement strand
CGAAAACTACACCAAGCCGTCAGCCCCGTCTTCCCGGCGTCGCTGATCGATCACGGTATGTCGCAGGTATCGGCAGCGGAGCGAGTTGGGCGTCTTGGACTCATGGCGAGATTCCTTCGGGCGTTCTTGGCTCTCGGGCCAAAAGGAACCGTTGATACCAGGGCTTTTTCGGCGAGTCTTGGAATGACGGTAGATGAGGTTTTCCAGGCGATTGGAGACGCGAGGCGCAATGGTTTCATCTTCTTGGGTGGTGACTTGGCCTTTGCCGCCTCCCTGTTCTACAGCCCAAGCCATGCAGCAAAGGACTTGGTGGCGAATCACTCCGACGACGAGATCGCAGGCATGCCGTTATTGCTTGCCGAGGATTGAAGATGGAGTCGAAGCCTCCTGGCCTCTACCTCATCCCAATTGGTCCCGAGGGCGACGAAGCCGGAGCGTTCGTTCTCTACGCTTCGAAGGACATTGACCGGGCAGTTGTAGAGCGGATCCGCGCCCAACTGTTCGCTAAGGGAGTGAGAGCAGTAGCGGTAGAGGAGATCGAAGAAGGCGGCATTCGGCGCCTGCACTAATCGACGATGAAGGACCGGATCAAGGGGCGCAGGCTTTCGCCTGGAGCCCCCTTCTTTTTGGGTCGGCGATGAATCCGGCTGGATTCAGTGGGATTGACTTGACCCACAAGACCTGGGATCATGCGACCATGACCACTCCCAAGACGACAGGTCCCACAACCCAGGTATGCGTCAGGTTGCCTCATGAGCTTCTAGGGCGACTTGATCGCTATCTAGAGAAGATAACCAACGACTTTCCAGCGCTGAATCCGTCGAGGGCCGATGCTGTTCGGATCCTCCTAACCGAGGCTCTAGACCGATTCGAGAGGAAGAAGAAATGAGAGAATGAAGGATGGAAGATTCACTATCGGTATCACCACAACTTGCAGAGCAATTTGCGAAGAAGCGACACCCAGGAACCTACCTGGCAACCTTCGATGGCACCGAAGGAACGCCAGACCAGATCGATAGGTTCCTGACCCTGGTTGCTGGGATCGTCTTCGATGGCAGAGAGGCGGAAGAGTATGTCCACTAGGCTTCGGGTTGCAGGTTACGCCAGGAACAGCGGGGACCAACAAGCCAAAGATGAGACGGAGATCGTCCAGATCGAGTGGCTTGATAGCCAGGAGAAAACTCACGGATGGGATCTGACGCTCTACATAGATCCAGGGCGATCAGGGGAAACCATTGCCGGTCGCCCGAAGTTCCGCGAACTCCTCGAAGACGTGCGCCAGGGCAAGTTTGATGCAATCGCTGTTAAGGGAATCGACCGTCTTTGCCGCTCTCAAGCCCTTACGGATTGGGCGACTATTGCCGAGACGTGCAAAGCAGCAAGGATCCTCATCATCCATTCGGGTGGGCGCTACGACCTTAAGGATCCGACCGATGCTCTCATGTTTACCGTGCTCGGTCCCGGTATGGCAGGCTATGACAAGGCGAACATTATTTCGCGCACAAGAGATGGGAAGGCTCGTGCCCTTCGAGAGGGGAGGAAGCCCTACGGGAGAGATCCATACGGGCTTTCCTACGACCGGAAGAAGAAGGTCTTCGAGATCAACGAAGAAGAGGCCAAGGTTGTACGGCTTATCTTCGCCTTGGCTATCGATGGCAAGAGCCTTGCGGATATGTGCGATGTTCTCACGGCCAAAGGCTTCCTTGGAAGGAGGGGCCAGCCCTTCAAGCCGTCCACGTTGAGCCAGCTTCTTCGGCAAACAGCCTATGTCGGAACATGGAGCTTCAAGACCGGCTCGCTCAAGGTTCCGCCGATCCTTGATCAAAAGACGTTCGATGCGGCTCGCTTCGCATTTGCGAACAGGGGAGGGAAGCTCGGTCGCAAGGAGAAGAAGAACGCGATGCTCAAGGGCTTGATCTTCTGCCACTCCTGCAACAAGCCGGTCTACTCAAGCTATGTAACGGCAGGGCGTCCGTCCTACTACTCCTGTTCCTCTAACGCCTCCTTCAACGACCAGTCTAAGAGGTGCGGGAATCGCTGGCGCCTGGATAGGGTCAACGATGCGGTCTGGGAGTTGGTGACACAGATCGTAGCGGAGCCGGGAACCTTCGCTGCAATCGAGGCGAAGAAGGCCAAGGCAGCGGATCGGAGTGCGGAACTCGCCAGGGATCTAGAGCGGGCGGTTGCCAAGCTCGAAGGGCTCCGGGGGAAGGAGAACGCCCTTACCCTGCGGTTCTCCAACGGGAAGCTCTCCGAGGAAGGGCTTGATCATGCCCTGGAGAACCTGGCCTCCACTCGCCGTGCGTTGGAGGGAGAGATCGGAGGCATCAACGCGGCTCTCGCTGCCATCGAACGGGCGCAAGCTCCAACAGGCGAAGCGGTTGGGGTGATGGAATCTCTTCGCGGGCGAATGGGGGAGGCGACGGACCTTGAGCGAAAGAGGGTCATGCAGGCCCTTTGTCCGATCCAGGGAAGGGACGGAGCGTTTCTCTTCCCGGACGGGCGGATCTTGCTGAAAGGGCTGGTTTCGGTGCCGAATGTGGCAACGAAATTGTCCGTGAATTCGTCAAGAACTGTCTTCGGATGCGGCCCGATCGGATCGTGGTGGGAGAGTGCCGATCGGGCGAGGCCCTCGACATGCTCCAGGCCATGAACACCGGCCACGACGGCTCGCTCACCACCCTTCACGCCAACCCCCCCCGCGACGCCCTCTCGCGGCTGGAGACCATGTGCCTCATGTCGGGGATGGAGCTTCCCATCCGGGCGATCCGAGAGCAGGTGACGAGCGCTGTCGATCTCATCGTCCAGCAGACCCGCTTCTCCGACGGCTCCCGCCGCGTCACCCACATCACCGAGGTCTCGGGGATGGAGGGCGAGGTCGTCACCCTCCAGGACCTCTTCCGCTTCGAGCAGAAGGGCTTTGACGGAGAGGGGAAGGTCCGCGGCAGCCACGTGCCCTCCGGCTTCGTCCCCCGTTTTTACGAAGAGCTCAACGCTCGGGGGCTCGACGTCGACCTCGCCATCTTCCGCCCAGTGGGAGAGGGCTAAGAGCATGTCCAATGAGCGCCGACATTGGGCGGATGAGACGCCAGCGACCCGCCTCTACGGGATGGTGCTCGGGACGGGGAACGCTCCGGAGCCGCTGCCTCACCGCGCGCCTGGCGAGGAGGGAGCAAGAGCCGATCTCATCCGTCGAGCTCTGCTGGCATTGGGGATCCTGGGCCTGATGGTGGGCATCGCCGCGACGAGCTTTCTTCATGGGAGCGGCGGAGCCGCCGAGGGTCCTCCCGTTTCCGTCGCCGCCGGCGTTGCCGGGGGTGGCCCCGGCGAGTCAGGCTGGAGGCTTCGAGACGCCACCCGCACCCGCCACGAGATCCACCTCCGCTCTTTCGTTTCTAGAGGGGAGTGGGAGCAGGCGAGGGACGAGGCCCTCTCCCTCCTCCGATTGGATCCGTTTCACGACGAGGCACGAAGCCTCCTGCGCCGCGCGCAGGCGACGCTGGACGGCGGCCCCGACGATGTCGCGGCCACCGCCGAACCGTCTACCGGCAGGCGCAGCGCCCGGGCGGTGATTGCCTATGAGAGCGCCAGGCGAGAGGTCCGCAAGCTCCACTCCGAAGCCATCGACCGCAGCTATCCGGATCCCATCATCGCCGCCTCGATCCGCCGCTACGCATTGGATGGAACGATCGAAGCGGCGTTGGACGATCTCCGCGCCCGTGCGGGCGAGATGGAGGATGCCGAGGCGGCGGAGCTCTTGGTCGACAGACTCCGGCGCTTCGCTTCCAGCCTCAAGGACGGGCATGCGGCGATGGCAGCCGGTCGGCTGATCGACGCCGACGCAAGCTGGGGCCTTGCCTTCGCGATCGAGAATTCGCTGCTCCCGGCCGAGGTCGCTTCGGTGGCGGTCCGGGACGCGCGGACCCTCCTCGGCAAGGCCTGGTACGAAGAGGGGGCCCGCCACGCCGCCCGCTATCAATGGGAGGAGGCGAGCGCGGCCTGGAGGCGGGGGCAGACGGTGGACCCATCGCATCTGGAGCTGCGGGTGGCCCTGCAGCGCCTCGAGGAGCGTCGCGCGGCTGGCGGCGCTCGCTGATCCGAACCGCGCAGCAAGCATCCCAGGGTCCGACAGCGGGGGCGATTCTGCTATACCCGGCAGATGGCCAACGAGCGACCCACCCTGACCCTCATCGACGGATCGGCGTACATCTTTCGCGCCTACCACGCGATCCGATCCGAGCTCTCCACGTCGAAGGGGCTGCCGACCCGCGCGGTCTATGGCTTCACCCGGATGCTGCTCAAGTCGTTGCGGGAGGCGGCGGGGACGCATCTGGCGGTGGTCTGGGATCGCGACGGCAGGGTGCTGCGGCAGGCCATTGACCCTGAGTACAAGTCGCATCGACCAGAGACCCCCGAGGACCTCAAGGTCCAATTCCCCTACATCCGCCAGGTGGTGGATACGCTGGCGGTGGCCAGCGTGGAGAAGGCGGGGTGGGAGGCGGACGACGTCATCGCGACCCTGGCGAAGGAGGCGACCGCCGCCGGCTTCGACGTGGTGATCGTCACCGGCGACAAGGACTTCGCGCAGATAGTGACGCCGCATGTGCGCCTCTACGACGGGATGCTCGATAAGTGGACGGGGCCTGAGGAGGTGAAGGCGCGGTGGGGCGTGGAGCCCGATCGCTTCATGGAGTTGCAGACCCTGCTGGGCGACTCGGTGGACAACATCCCGGGGATCCCCGGGGTCGGGCCGAAGACGGCGGCGGAGCTGATCGAGAGCTTCGGCGATGTGGAGGGTGTTATTGCCGCCTGTGAGAGGGGCGAGATCAAGAAGAAGAAGGTCGCCGCCGCCATCCTGGAGTCGAAGGAGAGGTTGGCCACGAACCGCGAGCTGGTGCGGCTCCGCGACGACGTCGAGCTTTCGCTGCGGGTGGACGAGCTGGCCAGGCGCCAGCCGGCGCCCGCCGCGGTGCAGCAGCTCTTCCGTGAGCTCGAGTTCTTCGGCCTGCTGCGCGAGCTCCCCTCCGCCCTCCCGGGGATGCCCGACGACGAGGTCGTGGCCTCCGAGGTCAAGCTGGAAGCGAGCTTCGAGCCGCCGCCGACAGAGCTGATCGTGGAGGCGGAGGATTTGGCCGCGCTGCTCGAGCGCATCCGCGCAGCGCCCCTCCTCGGCCTGCGGGTGGCGCCGCCGGACGAGGAGGTCCACGGCGGTGAGCTCGCCGGTGTGGCGGTGGCGATCCCCGGGTCGGCCAGCGCCTATGTCCCGCTCGGGCATCGGGGGATCTTCGCCGGTCCGCAGCTCCCGCGAGACGAGACCCTCCGATCGCTGGCGGAGGCGATGGCGGGCAAGCGCTGGATCGGCACCCAGACCAAGCGGGATCTGGTGCTGCTCCTGAGCGAGGGGATCGACCTGGGCGGCCCGGCCGGGGACGCCGAGATCGCTGCCTATCTGCTGAACCCGGCGCGGCGCACCTTCGCGGTGACCGACCTCGCCAGGGAGAAGCTGGGCTTCGATCTGCCGGAGTTCACCGGAATCGCCGGCACGGGCAAGGATCGTCGCCCCCTCATCGACCTCGATCCCAAGGACGCCGCCGGATGGATGGGCGCAGCCGCCGCATGCGCCGTGGAGATCGAGGCGGCGCTGGGCGGCGAGCTGGGCCCCCTCGAGCCGATCTACGAGGAGTTGGAGCTGCCGCTGATCGCGATCCTCGCGCGGATGGAGACCATCGGCGTCAGCCTGGATCTGGAGCTCCTGCGCCAGCTCGATCGCGAGCTCGAGGGCCTCCTCGCCCAGCGGCTGGCGGAGTGCTACGAGGCCGCGGGCCGCGAGTTCAACGTCGCCTCGCCCAAGCAGCTCGCCGAGGTCCTCTTCGAGGAGCTGAAGCTGCCGGTGCAGAAGCGCACCAAGACCGGCCCCTCCACCGACCACGAGGTGCTGGAGAAGCTCGCGGCCTTGCATCCGCTGCCGCGGGCGATCCTGGAGCATCGCTCGCTGGCCAAGCTGAAGGGGACCTACGTGGAGGCGCTCCCCAAGCTCGTGGGCCGCGACGGCAGGCTGCATACCACCTTCGATCAGACGAACACCGCCACCGGTCGCCTGGCCTCCCTCGATCCAAACCTGATGAACATCCCCATCCGCACCGAGATGGGGAAGCGGATCCGCCAGGCCTTCGTGGCCGCGCCCGGCTTCGAGATCGTCTCCGCCGACTACTCGCAGATCGAGCTGCGCATCCTCGCCCACGTCACCCAGGATCCGGGGCTGGTGGAAGCCCTGCGTGCGGGCGCCGACGTGCACAGCCGCACCGCGGCGGAGGTCTTCGGGGTAGAAGAGGCCGACGTCACCGAGGATCAGCGCCGCATCGCGAAGATGGTCAACTACGCGGTGGCCTATGGACTCTCGGCCTTCGGTCTCTCCACCCGCCTGGACATCCCCGCCGGTGAGGCGTCGGCGATCATCAAGCGCTACTTCGAGCGCTACGCCGGGGTCCGGGCCTGGATCGATCGGATCATCGCAGAGGGCAAGACCAGCGGCTTCGTCTCCACCCTCGACGGTAGGCGCCGCTTCCTCCCCGACCTCCAATCGCGAAATCATCCGATGCGTCAGGCCGCCGAGCGCGCCGCGATCAACATGCCGATCCAGGGCACGGCCGCCGACATCATCAAGCGCGCCATGGTCAGCCTGGACGCCGAGCTGCGCCGCCTGGGCAGCGGGGCCCGCCTCCTGCTCCAGGTCCACGACGAGCTGGTCCTCGAGGTTCCCGAGGCCGAGGTGGCAGCGATCTCCGAGCTCGTCCGGACGCAGATGGCCGCCGCCGCCACCCTCGACGTCCCCCTGGTAGTCGATGTCTCCCACGGCTCCAACTGGGCGGTCGCGCACTGATAGTTATTGAGGGGGGTATCTGCCTCTGTAGGTCGGAGGCGAGCGCGGGAACAACCTTCAGTGTAATTCCCCTCTGGGGCCGCGTTCGAAGTCGGCCGCCTCCAGCGCGGCACGGACGAGCTCTTCGTCCTCGAGGTCGGGTACGGGTTCGAGGTCGGGGCCGTCCTCCATCTGGGCGAGGCGGCGCTTCGAGCGGCGGCGGATCCGCCACGCGCCGATCACGAGGAGGAGCGCGGCCCAACCCCACATGAGCTGGTGATCGAAGAAGAGAGGGAGCCAGCCGAAGCGGGTCTGGAGGGAGTCCTTCCAGGCGAGCTCGTGGACGATGAGGGGCTGGCCGTAGCCTGCGACGATCGCGTCCTCGAAGCGCATCCCCTCCGACATCGCGGCGACCATCCGATGGAAGGGGGCGCCGTCGTCCCGGGAGGCGAGGTAGGTGACGATGGACGCGCTCTGGGCGTAGGCCAGATCGACCTCCGACGGAGACGACGGCCAGCCGCGATCGAGATCCTCCAGGGAGATCAGCACCCGCGCCGCAGCGGCCCGGGCCAGCACCGTGCTACGGGAGAGGGTCCACTCGTCCGCGTAGAGCATGGCGAAACCCTCGGTGAACCAATGGGGGATCCGCGTGTCGAGGACCCGGGCCAGCGCGATATGTGCCAGCTCGTGTCGGAGCACGCCTCGGGCGTCGCCGGAGCGGCCGGCGGCCTGGGCGTCCAGCACGATCAGGCCCAGGCCGGGGTAGGCCACGCCGGCGGCCCAGCCGGGCGCCATGGAACGGGAAGGCTGCAGGGCGCGGAACTCCTCCCGCCCGTAGCCCACCCGGATCTCGAGCGGGCCGCCATCCGGCAGGCCGAGGAGGCGGTGCAGGGCGCGGCGCTCCTCCGGCAAGGTCTTCGCCAGCTCGCGAGCGATCGCCTCCGCCGGCCCCGTGGGGGCGAGGAGGGTGGTTGCCTCAGGGCCGCCCACCTCGATCGCGCGCACATGGATCCGAGGGGCCTCGAGGACCCTCGGATCCACTCGCGCCAGCGACGCCGGCTCGATCGGAGGCTCGTGGATCGCGATCAAGGGATCGGCCTCGCTGGCGTCCGGAGGCGCTGAATCCTCGAATGCCGACCGCCTATCCTGGGACGGCGACGCTGCAGCCGTTGGGGTCGTCGGGGCCGCCGCTGGGGAGGTGGCGGCAGGAGAGGGCCTGGCGGCGGAGGCGCTCGTCGCCGATGCGGCGGAGAGGGCGAGGGCCAGGAGGAACGCGAGGGGGCGGCTCATGGGGTCTTGGATGCGAGGGCCCGCTCGATCGTCGCGGCGTCGAGGCCGGCGATCCGGAGGGTCTTGCGCTTGCCCGTACTGCCCGTGGCGATCTCGACGTCCCTGCGTGGGATCCCGAGGAGGCCGGCGATGAGCTCCACCAGGGCGGCGTTTGCCTCCCCATCCACCGGCGGCGCCGTGATCTGGATCTTCAACCTGCCGTCGTGCTCGCCGACCACACGGGCCCGGGAGGCCCGGGGCTGGATCAGGAGATCGACGAGGACGGCTCCCGTCGTGGGGCGCAACCAGACCGGCATGTCTTCCTTTGGCGATGGTGACGTCTTCGCTCGTCTGGCACAGCGCCGTGGAGATGAGCGAGCCGGGAGAGCGTAATCTCAAGGGCTCGAAACCTCCATCCCCGACGCCAGGCGAGGCGCATTCGCCCGGCGGACCGAAGCAGGGTGTCCGGGAGATCGCCTGCCTTGACCGGGCGGGGGCCCGGCGGCAAGGTCGCAGCCTATGGTGCGCGTCTTCGCTCTCGTCTCGACCTTCATCGTCGTGGGCATGGTTCCGCAGATCGCGAAGGCGCAGGATCCCGATCCTTGGTTCGGCAGAGATAAGGCGCTGCACTTCGGCTTCAGCGCCGCCCTCGCCTCCGGCGGTTACGCGGCGGGCGCCTTGATCTGGGACGGCCCGACGGAGCGCCTCCTGGCGGGCGCCGGCCTCTCGCTGAGCTTGGGCGTCGCAAAGGAGATCGCGGACATGGCAGGAGCGGGCGATCCCTCGTGGCGGGACCTCGCCTGGGACGTAGTCGGCACTGGTGTCGGCCTCGCCCTGGCGTGGAGCGTCGACCGCCTCTTCTTGCAGGGGACGCCCCGACGCGCCAAGCCCGCGGGGACCTCGGCGGGGCTGGCGTTTCACTGGTAGAGCAAAGCGGCCGGGCGCCGGGAGTTCGTGAAGTCACCAGGTGCCGATGCCGCATTCATCGCAGCGGCGCTCGGCGAGATCGATCCAGGCGAGGGTTTTGCGGACCACCTCCTGTGCGCCGCACTCGTGGAGATCTTCGCGGTGCTGGATCTCGAAGTAGCGATCCGCCGCGACCACCGTCCCCGGCGCCGCGCCGATCACCTTCGCCATTCGCATCTCCGGATCGAGGAGGACGATGACGCCGTCCGGAATGGCGCCCGGATCCGAGGGGAGGATGGCGACAGCGACCGCGTTCTCGGATTGGAGGAGCGGGCCCATGGCGTCCCACGCGCTCATCACCTTCCGGCAGGCGTCACAGTCGTCCTCTCCGATCAGGAGCAGGAGGTTGTGTCGCTGCCAGATCGCAGCCCAGGGGGCAGGCTGATCGTCGGGCGTCCGGAGATCGAGGAGGGGGACATTCACGGGGGCTCCCATCGCCTGATGAGTCGGTCGATCACCGCCGTCGCGTGAGGCTGCGACGACGGCGAAGCGATCGTTCTCAACAAAGGTGGGATGGCGCACCGCGATCCGCCACCGCTCCCCGACGCGCCGCTACTGCCCCAGCGCGTAGCGGACGTGGACCGTGGCGCGGACCGTGAGCTCTCCCGCCTCCACAGAGGTCGAGGCGTCCCGCGCGCTCTCCATCTTCATCATCATCGGCTGGATCGGGCCACCGCCGCCCGTCGACTCGCTGGCTTCGATCAGGGTGCCGAGCTGGCTGCCCAACGACTCGGCGATGGCCGACGCCTTCGAGCGGGCGCTCGCCGCGGCGAGGCGCAGGGCCTTGGCCTCATGGGGCGTGGGATCCGCGATCCGGAAGGAGACCCCCTCCACCGTGTTCGCGCCGGCGGTGATCGCCGCGTCGAGGACGGAGCCTACCGAGGGACCCTTGCCGTCCAGGGCGAGGTCCACCCGCAGCGAGTTCGACGCGCGAAAGCCGACGAGCGTGGGCGGCTGATCGTACTCCCCCGGCCGCTGCTGCGCGTAGACCGGGAAGAGGCTGATCCGATCGGTGCTGATCTTGTTGGCGGGGACGCCGAGCTTGCGCAGGCTGGCAATCACCTTCTGCATCGAGTCGTTTACCCCCGCCTGCGCCTTCTGCGCCGTGGCCGCCTGATGCTGCACGCCGAAGCCGACCTCTGCGCGATCGGGCGCTACGTGGACTGCCCCGACCCCCGCCGCGGTGACGGCGGGCTGCGGCCGCGACTGGACCAGCTGCGCGCTGGCGGTCATAGGAATGAGAGCGAAGAGTGAAATCAAGGCGAGTCGCATCGTTTGGCTCCAGGTGAAAGCGAAGTTCGCTCGAGTCTGCCATAGCCGGACGCGCCCACCGCGCCCAATCCGTTGGATCACCGACGAACCCAGCCCAGGTTCATTCACGCTCTCGATGAGGAGCCGGCTGCCCGGCCTCGAAGAGGGATCGGTGCACGTTCAACGGACGCAGCCCCCTCGGATCCTGGAAGGCCGTTCGGTCTCGCCTCGCGAGCGTCGCCCAGATCGACTTCAGCCGATGATGAAGTCTTCGACGATGAGCTCGCCCTTGCGGAAGCGGTCGAGGGTGAAGCGGTCGAAGATCTCGTCCTTGGCGCCGCCGGTCATCCATTCGGCCATGGCTTCGGTGACTGCGGGGGCCATCATGAAGCCGTGGCCGACGAAGCCGTTGAGCTGGAGGAAGTTGGGGAGCTCCGGGGTCTCGCCGAGGATGGGGTTGTTGTCGGGGGTGTG
>JBEBXK010000077.1:0-10900 GCA_040391605.1 Vulgatibacter incomptus | reverse complement strand
AGAGCGGCCTCGACGTCTCCAAGGACAAGATGGTGCTGCAGCGGCTGAAGGAGGCCGCCGAGCGCGCGAAGATCGAGCTCTCCTCCACGTTGGAGAGCGAGATCAACCTGCCCTTCCTCACGGCCGATCAGACCGGCCCCAAGCACCTGGTGAGGAAGCTCTCCCGGGCGCGCCTCGAGGGGATGATGAGCGACCTGATCGAGCGCTCGATGGCGCCCACCCGCAAATGCCTGGAGGACGCGGGGCTGGACCCTACCCAGATCGAGGAGGTGGTGCTGGTGGGGGGCTCCACCCGGATCCCCAAGGTGCAGGAGGCGGTGAAGCAGTTCTTCGGGAGGGATCCCAACCGCAGCGTGAACCCCGACGAGGTGGTGGCGGTGGGCGCCGCCGTCCAGGCCGGCGTCCTCGGGGGCGAGGTACGGGATCTGCTGCTCCTGGACGTGACCCCGCTCTCCCTCGGCGTGGAGACCCTGGGCGGGGTGATGACCAAGCTCATCGATCGAAACACCACCATCCCGGCCAAGCGCAAAGAGACCTTCTCCACGGCGGCGGACGATCAGACCTCGGTGGAGGTCCACGTGCTCCAGGGGGAGCGTGAGCTGGCCCGGGACAATCGGACATTGGGCCGATTCCATCTGGACGGGATCCCGCCCTCTCCCAGGGGGCTCCCCCAGATCGAGGTGACCTTCGACATCGACGCCAACGGGATCCTCCACGTAGGCGCGAAGGATCAGGCGACCTCGAAGGAGCAGCGGATCACCATCACCCAGAGCTCGGGCCTGCAGAAGGACGAGGTGGAGAGGATGGTGGAAGACGCTCGCTCCCACGAGTCGGACGACAAGGCGCGGCGCGCGCAGATCGAGGAGCGGAACAAGGCCGATCAGCTCGCGTACCAGGCGGAGAAGCTGGTCCGGGAGAACGAGGAGAAGCTCTCCGCCGAGGTCCGCCAGCGGATCGAGAGCGCTGTGAAGCTGGTGAACGAGCGCAAGGCGGGAGAGATCGAGCCGCTGCGCGAGTCCATCAAGGAATTGGAGGCGGCGACCCACGCTGCGGCCGAAGAGCTCTACCGGGCGTCAGCTTCGGGCCCCACCGAGCCGCCCCCCTCGGGTGGCGACGGCGCACCCTCCGGTGGCGAGGCGGCCGAGGAAGGCGAGGTGGTCGACGCCGAGTACCACCAATCGCAATGACGCCGAGGCGCCACCAGTGGGAGCCGCGGCGCGAAGCGCGGATGAAAAAACCGTACCCTAGCCTGCGAGGGCGATTTTTTCGGGCCCCTGACTACGGCGGGAGAAGTGCGCACCTTGCGGGAGGACGAATGCCCCGCGCTGTGAGCGGCGAGGGGTGCCCCTTGCACCACCTGCCCTCCCGATGCTCGACCGGACATCCAACAGGGGCCGACTCCTCCTCGCGCCGCTGCTGATCGGCGCCGGTTGCGCCACGTCGAGCGGCGCCCTCAAGCCCTGGGAGCAAGACCAGCCCAAGATCGCCTCGGTGAAGTTCGTCGGCAACCGCTCCCTGTCGGATTCGGCGATCGGCAGCGGTCTCGCCACCCAGGCCAGCAACCGCTTCCTCTTCTTCGGCAGCGTCAAGCACCTGGACCCCGGCGCGGTAGACGTGGACACCAAGCGAATCGAGAGCGTCTACGCCCGGGAGGGCTTCTATGCCGCTCGCGCCCGGGCGCGGGTGAGCGAGCTGGGCCCCGACGAGGTAGAGGTCGTCTTCCGGATCCGGGAGGGCCCGCCCACCATCGTCCGCTCGCTGCTGATCGACGGCGTGGACCAGCTCCCCGACGAGGTGCGCGCCCGCGCCCTGGATCGGGCGCCCCTGCTCGAAGGCCAGCGCTTCGTCGACTCGGACTACGAGGCGCTGAAGCAGCAGCTCCTCTCGAGGCTCCTCGACCAGGGCTACGCCATGGCCAAGGTGAAGGGTAGAGCGGAGGTCTCGCCGGAAGAGGGGAGCGCCGACCTGATCCTGGAGGTGGAGCCGGGGCGGACCTACCGTTTCGGCGACATCGAGGTGGAGGGCAATCTGCTGATCCCGGCGCGCAAGGTAGAGTCGGCCCTCCGCCTCGATCTGCATCCCGGCGATCTCTACTCGCCCCAGGCGCTCCGCGACGCCGAGCAGGAGGTCTTCGCCCTGGGCGTTTATTCCTCCGCCGTAGCGGTGGGAGGGACGCCGGATCCCGAGGAGGGCACGCTCCCTGTGCGGGTGGTGGTCACCGAGGCGGACTTCCTCCACCTGCGGGCAGGAGGCGGCGTGGGCATCGAGCAGGGCTTCGAGCAGATCCGGGGCCTGGTGGACTTCACCCACCTCAACCTCTTCGGCGGCATGCAGCGGCTGTCGGTGAACAACGATCTGGCATATCGCTTCCTCATCGGAGAGGAGCGCTCGGGCTTCGCCGCACGATCGGTGGCGGAGCTCACCCAGCCGGAGATCATCGGCGCCCGGACCAGCCTGGCGCTGCGGCTGGGCTACGAGCGGCAGCTCACCCAGAGCTACACCTCGCAGTCGGTGGCGGGCCGGATCGGCACGCCGATCAGGCTCCGCCGCTGGCTCTTCTTCACACCCAGCTACAACCTCGAGCGCTTCTTCAGCGTCGACGTCTTCGACGAGTCCGAGCTCGCCGCCACCGAGGCCCGCGCCGCCACGCCCCTGGTGAACTGCCCCAAGGGCTGCCTCTTCTCTTTCCTCGAGCAGCGGCTGATCGCCGATCGCCGCTCCAATCCCCTGGAGCCGACGAGCGGCTGGTACGCCTCGTTGGGATTGCAGGAGGGAGGCGGTCCCCTGGGCGGCGATTTCAGCTGGATCCGCCTGGTCCCCGAGGCCCGTTACTACGTCCCGATCTCGCAGCGCTTCGTCCTCGCTGCCAGGATCGAGCTCGGCTACCTGAAGCCCCTGCGCACCGCGGCTGGCTGCGACGAGTCTCCCGACGCCTACTCCCAGGCGGTCCAATGCTCACCCATCGTCGTGCGCTTCTTCGGCGGCGGCGCGTCCGGCTTTCGTGGAACCGGGGCAGGCCGCCTCTCGCCGCTCCGCGCTGCGACCGCCACGCGGCGAGGCAAGGAGGTGATCGTCTTCGTGCCCCAGGGCGGCAACTCCAGCTCCCTGGGCTCCCTCGAGCTGCGCTGGCGCATGGCGCCCACCTGGGCCAGCGCCTTCTTCCTGGACGCGGGCAACGTAGCGGCGGGACCGGCGGAGGCCTTCGACCTCTCGCAGCTCCATTACGCGCTGGGTGCAGGGATTCGATACATCACCCCCATCGGTCCCGCGCGTCTGGATGTGGGCTATCGCTTCCTCCACCGCCACCTCGAGATCGTCAACGACGAGGTCCAGGAGGAGAACCACCTCATCGATTGGTTCGCGGTCTTCGTCTCCATCGGCGAGGCCTTCTAATTGAGCGCCTTGCGCTGGTTGGGGGCGGTGGCTGCGGCGGTGGCGTCGATCGTCGCCGCGGCGATCGTCTGTGTCCTGATGGCGTTGGCCTTCCTGAGCACGCCATGGGGCGCCTCCCGCCTCGCCCGTGCGGTGGAGGATCGGATCGGCGACGCCATCCGGGGGGAGCTGCGGATCCATCGCCTGGAGTTCCGAGGGCTCATGCACCTTCGTGCCGGGGAGGTAGAGATCCTCGATCCCGACGGCCGACCGGTGATCGCGGCAGACTCCGTGGACGCGACGGTGGATCTCAGCGACCTGCTCCGCGGCAGGCTGGTCGTGCGTGAACTCGCGATCCGCGGCGGGCGGGTGGAGGTGGCGCCGTTCGCCCCTGGCGGCGCGGCGGCCATCGGCGTGGCCTTCGAGCCGGCCCGCCCCCGGATCGCGGCGCCGAGCCGGCACGTGCAGTCACTGCCGCCTCCACCGCCTTTTCCCATCGAGCTCGACCGGCTGCGCATCGAGGACGCCGCCTTCCGTCTGGCGCAGGCGCAGGGGGGAGAAGCCGAGGTCCTGGTGCGGGGGATCCAGGTCGCGGCTGCCGGCTCTTGGAGCGACGGCGGCGCGTCGGTCTCGCTGTGGCTGACGGGGGTGCCGCTCCAGCCCCTGGTCGCGCCCCTGCGCGTAGAGGTGGTCGCCGGCTTCGCAGACGATCGCCTCGAGGCCCGGCCCGCCAGGGTCCGGCTCGGCACGACCTGGCTTCGGGCCAAGGGGGCCTACGACTTCTTCTCCCACGAAGGCGAGGCGCGCTTTCACGCCAGGGTGGGACGCCGGGAGGCGCGGGCCATGGGGACGCCGCTCGCCAGCGACCTCGTGGTCGCGGGGGCCTCGACCCAGCGCGCCGATCGGAACGTCAGTCGCGTGAAGATCGAAGCTGGCGGCGGCGCGATCGATCTCTTCGCGACCATCGACGACGCGCTCGAAACCCAGGTCTCCTTCCGCGCTCTCGATCCCTCCCGTTGGGTGATCGACGCGCCTGCGGGGGATCTGGCTGGGAACCTCTCCGTCCAGGCCAGGCGCCGATCGAGGCGCGCCCACGCGCGCTTGCGGCTGGACCGCGGCAGCCTCCTCCAGGCGCCAGTGGGACCTGCCGACGTGAGCGCCGAGCTCTTCGAGGGAGACGAAGGCGTACGGGCCGAGTTCGCGCCCTCGCAGCTCGAGATCGCAGACTCCTCGCTCCGATTCCACGGCCTCGCCTCCGGCCGCGCCATCGATCTCCAGGGTTCGGCGGAGCTGCGCCGGATCGAGTCTTTGCGCGAGCTGGTGGAGCGGCTCACCGGCGCCTCGCTCGATGATCTCGGCGGCAGCGGAAAGCTGGTTGTCGCTGCCAGGGGATCGCCGCGCGATCCCGAGGTGGAGGGGAGCGTCGATCTCGACGAGCTTCGCTACGCCGGCTGGGAGGCAACGACCGTGCAGCTCCGAGGGGAGGGGAGACTGGATCCGGAGCGCCTCCCCGTCGGCTGGATCGACGGCTGCGTCGGCGGCCTTGGGGGCGGTGCGCTCCGATTCAACGACACGCAGCTCTCCCTGAAGCGCGATCCGGGAGGGGCTTTCGAGGCCAGGCTCTCATCGAGCGCGACGCCCCCTGGTCGCGATGCGGGGGCGCTGCAACTCGACGCCAGCGGCACGCTGCACCGCGATCGGGGCCATCTGCTGCTGCGCCGCGCGGCCTTCGCCAACGAGGCGTTGGACTTCGCCTCTCGGGCCGATCTGGGCTGGGAGCAGCGGCGGCTTCGCGGAACGATCGCCGCCGCCGTGGGCGGGGTAGGCGCGATCCGGGCCGACGTCGACGGGCCGATCGATCCGGCCCGCGCGCCTCCTTCGGCTCCGATCGCCCTCGACCTTCGGGCCGATCCCGTAGACCTACGGCGGCTAGGGATCCTCCTGGGCCAGGAGCTGCCCCAGGGGCTGCTGCATGGACGGCTGGTGTCCTCCGGCACCCTGGCCCATCCACGGGTCGAGGCAGACGTCCGGATCGGCGGGCTCCGCCCCTCGGAAGTGGCAGTGCCCATGAAGAGCTCGCACGCGCGCAACGATGGGGCGATCTCTTCACCCGCGCCACGCGCTACGGCTCCTTCGGACCTCCGGGACCTTCCCGCATTCGACGCCGCCGCCACGCTCTCCTTCGCCGATGGCAGCGTCCAGGCGAAGCTGCAGCTCATCCAGGGCCGCGCAAAGATCGCCGAGATCGCCGCGGTGGCGCCGCTGGAGCTGGAGCGCCTGCGCCGCGACCCCCGGGCTGCGATCCGGCAGATGCTCGACTCCCGGCAGTCGCGGATCGCCGGGGACGCGATGGGTGTCGACCTCGCGTTGGTAGGCGCGCTGATCGGCCGGAGCGATCTCCGTGGTGCCGCCAACGCCTCGATGGATCTCCGAGGTCCCCTGCGCGATCCCCGCGGCAGTTTCCGCTCGAGCCTGCGCGGCGGCCCCTTCGGACCCCTGCGCGATGTCGCGATGGACGCCGACGCCCACTTCGACGACGACGAGATCCGCGTCGAGGGATCGCTCGCCACGGCCGGTCAATCTCCCGCCTCGATCTCCCTGCACCTGGGCGCCTCGCCAGCGGATCTCCTGGCGAGACGCCTGGAGCCCGCCACGCCGATCGCCGCACGAGTAGACCTCGCCGGCTTCGATCTGGCCGTGCTCCCATGGGGCAGGGAGGGGCGCGGCAGCGGGCGAAGGAGGAGCGAGGAAGAGCCGCCTGGCCTCGTCGGGAGCCTCTCCTACCACCTCGATCTCAGGGGATCGCTCCGCAAGCTGGAGGGCAGCTCGGCCCTCGAGGCCAGCGGTCTCGGCTGGGCCGAGACGGAGCTCGGGGATGTGTCGGTCCAGGTGGAGCTCGCCGCCGACTCGTTGGACGCCCGCCTCCACGCCATCGACGCCGCCGCAGGGACCTTCAGCTCGCGCCTGCAGCTCGGCGCGGGCTGGTCGGCCTTCGATCTCTTCGATCGCGGGCCCGCTGCGCTGCGCCGGGTGGAGTCCCGTCTCGAGATCGAGGCGCAGAGCCTCGCCGTCGGCTCTCTGGCTGGCGTCCTTGGCGTCAGCCGCGCCGCTGGGACCCTCGACCTGGACATCGTTGCCACGGGGCCTCTCGACGACCTCCTCCCTATCGGCCAGATCGCGCTGAGCCAGGGCGCCGTCGAGCTCCCCGGCGGGATCATCTACGATCGGATCGGGATGGAGGTGCGCCTCGCCGAAGGGCTCATCGAGCTCCGCTCTCTCGACGTCCACACGGCCAGGAGCGGCGGGGCCTTCTTGACCGGGAGCCTGGGTGGGGCAGGGACCCGCCCGTTCTCCACCATCCTCCAGATCGCGAGCGACGGCGCCTTGGGAGCCGAGGCGCCGGCGGCGCCCATCAGCCTGGGTTTTCGCGCTACCTCGCTCCCGGTGGGGGGCGCCGGGGGCGTCGCGGCGCGGGTCACGGGACAGGGCGCCCTCGACGGCACCATCGACCCGCGGGCAGGAGCGGCGGCCAGCCTGTACATTAGTCCGCTGGAGATCGAGCTCCCGGAGAAGTCGCCCCGTAGCCTGCAGGCAGTGGGGATCCCCGAGGATGTCGTGGTCGTCACCGGCCGCAAGGCGAGGAAGCGCGCGAGCGAGCGTGCGCGGCAGGCGTCGCTCCCGGTGGAGCTGCGGCTGCGCCTCCCGCCGCGCTTCATCGTCCAGGGCGACGACCTCCACCTGGAGGCCGAGGCGGACCTCTCGATCCGCAGGCTGCGGGACGCGACCCTCCGGGTGGATGGCACCGCCCGCACCTTGCGTGGGACGATCAAGGTGCTCGGTCGCCCTTTCACCATCGAGCACGCCGAGCTCCGCTGGATCGGCAGCCCACCGGGCGATCCTCACCTGGAGGTCACCGGCAGGGTCGACGCGAGCCAGGCCACGGCTTGGGCGGATCTCACCGGAACCGTGGACGATCCCACGATCAGGCTGCGCTCGGAGCCGCCGCTCCCGGAGAACCAGATCGTGATGCTGATCATCTCGGGCCGCACCAGGGCCCCGGGCCTCCTCCCGGTGCAAGGCGAGCCCGCGCCCACCGGCGCGGAGACTGGGGCGCCAGGGGCAGCCGCGTCGGTGGCGGGATCCCTCCTGGCCCAGAAGCTCCGCCAGGCGCTCGGTCCCAGGGTGCCACTCCAGGTGCTCACAGTTGAGACGACAGGGAGTCAGACCCAGCTCGAGGCCGGCACCTTCGTGGGGAGGCGGCTCTACCTGGGCTACGTCCGCAACTTCCTCCCGGAGCCAGGCGAGAACACCAACGAGGCCAGGGCGGAGTACGAGCTCTCCCGCACCATCGGCATCCAGACCCGACTGGGAGATGCCGGCGCCGGCGGCGTCGAGCTCGTTTGGGATAAGGAGGTCGCGACCGTGGGCCAGCAGCGCGCCAGGCGCGAGGCGAGCCAGCAGGAGGCGCCCGATGAGCCCGCGCGGCAGGAGATGGTCGATGAGCCCGCACGGCGGGACGTGCCCGATGGCCCGCCGGAAACAGGCGCTCGATGAACCTGCTCGCGGCGCCGAGGGTGATGCGCCCTGACCACGCAACCTCACGGAACGTGATAGAGCATCCCGCATGGCGCGCCCCTCGCGAACCCGGCTCATCATCCTGTCACGTTCGGTGTCTATCTATTCCACTCGTCGCCTGGTCGAGGCGGCCAGGGCGCGGGGGATCGCCACCCGGGTGCTCAATCCCATCGAGTGCGAGATGCACATGGACGGGATCACAGCCCACGTCTACCACCGCCGAAAGGCCGTCCGACCCGCAGATGTGGTGATCCCCCGGATCGCGCAGTCGATCGCTCCCTACGGGCTTGCCGTGCTCAACCAGCTCGGCCTCTCCGGCGCCGTGCTCCTCAACACCGCCGGCGCCATCGCCAGCAGCCGGAACAAGATGCGCTCGCTCCAACTCCTCACGGGCCATGGGGTCGAGGTGCCGCCCACCCTGATGGCGCGGGATCCGCGATCGATCCGGGAGATGGTCTCGCTGGTGGGGGGCGTGCCGGTGCTGGTGAAGCTCCTCCAGGGGGGCATGCGACAAGGGGTAATGGTCTGTGAAACAATGCCATCCCTCGAGGCGGCCCTGGAGGCGATCCTGGGGCTGGGGCAGAACGTCGTGATCCAGAAATACGTGCGGGACTCCAAGGACCGCGACGTGCGGGCCCTCGTGGTGGGGGGGCAGGTCCTCTGCGCGGTCCGGCGCATCCCCCGGATCGGGAAGCTGAGCCGCACCCTGAGCCGCGGCGCGAAGTTCGAGCCCTTCCGCCTCCCGGCCCACTTCGAGCGGAGCGCGATCCGCGCCGCCTGCGTGTTGAACCTCGAGGTGGCGGCGGTGGACATGCTCGAGCGAGAGGGGCGGGCAGAGGCCTTCGAGGTCCACAGCTCGCCGGGCCTCCAGGACCTGGAGGCAGCGACCGGCCTCGACCTGGCCATGCCGATCATCGACCGCGCCCTCGCCCTGGTGTCAGACGCCAAGGCGAGGCTCCCTGCCTCGGCAGGGGTGGCCCCAGCGGGCAAGAGCGCCCGCCGCAAGCCCGGATCCGCTGGCAAATGACCGGCCAGGGCGATAGACATGGGAGCGGACCGCGGAGCTTCCCTCCCTGCGCGGGCCGGACCGCCATGCGAATCGCCCTCGTCCTCCCGATGCTCCTGGCCCTGGGACTCGCCTCGGCCTGCAAGGACCTCGCGCCTGCGGCGGCGCCAGCGGCTGCAGCCTCGGGCGTTCCCGACGACCCCCGGACCCTCTACAAGCTGGAGGCGAAGGCGTCGCCGGCCAGCGCTGGCGACACCGGGACCCTCCACCTGGCCATCCGTCCAATCGAGGGCGCGGTGGTCAAGGCCGAGACGCCCTTCCGGGCCACGCTGGAGGCCAGCGGCCAGGTGGGGCTGCTGAAGACCGAACTCAGCTTCGCCGATAGGGCGAGGGAGGAGGGCAGCGGCCCGATCTTCGAGATTCCTTTCGACGCCAAGGAGGCGGGGGAGGGCTCCATCGACGCCGACCTGACCTTCTTCGTCTGCGTCGAGGAGGCCTGCCTGCGCACCACCGAGAAGGTCTCCGTACCCGTGACGGTCAACTAGCGTGTCGATCGTCTATGGGGTGAATCCGGTGGTCGAGCTCCTGCGCGCCCAGCCGGGGAGGGTGCAGCGGATCTACCTCGCCGAGGGCGCCAAGGTTCACGGCCTCGATCAGATCTACGACCTGGCACGTGAAGGCGGTGTTCACCTCGAGCGGGTGGCGCGGGATCGGGTGGCGCGCCTCGCCGACGGCGGTGTGCATCAGGGCGTCGTAGCAGAGGTCCAGGAGGCGGCGTACGTCGATCCCGAGGATCTCTGTGCTTTGGCGGCGCGGCGTGGCGAGGAGCCGCTGCTGCTCGCGTTGGATCAGGTGCAGGATCCCATCCATCTGGGCGCGGCCCTCCGCTCGGCCCACGCGCTGGGGGGGCATGGGATCGTGATCCCCAAGGATCGAGCGGTGGGGCTCACCCCTGCCGCGGTGAAGGCGAGCGCCGGTGCCTCCGCGCATCTGGCGGTAGCCCAGGTGACCAACCTCGCCCGGACGCTGGATCGCCTCAAGGAGGCCGGGCTCTGGATCGTGGGGGCCGACATGGGCGGCGAGCCCTGTGATCGGGTCGATCTCCGGGGGCCGATCTGCCTGGTGATCGGCGGCGAGGCCAAGGGGCTCCGGCCCCTCACCCGCGACCGCTGCGATCGGGTGGTCTCGATCCCGATGGAGGGCGCCGGCGCCAACAGCCTCTCGGCGTCTGCCGCCGCCTCGATCCTCCTCTACGAGGTGGCCCGCCAGCGCCGGAGCCCGGCGCCGGGAAGCTAGGCGCTACGTTCGTTTTCTTGCTTGACTTGGATCCCCGCCTGCCCTTACAAGCCCCAGCCCAGACGTTGACGCGACTCGTTCCTGCCAGGACCGCGGCGCGCTTCGAGAAGTGAAGAGAAATGTGGAGTTTGTAGCGGGAGGCAGCGCGCCGCCCGCTAGGCTGGTGTAGCTCAGTTGGCAGAGCAGCCGCCTTGTAAGCGGCAGGTCGCGAGTTCGATTCCCGCCGCCAGCACCATCGATTCGTGATCCGCGGAGGGGTACCCAAGCGGCCAAAGGGAGCAGACTGTAAATCTGCCGGCGACAGCCTTCGAAGGTTCGAATCCTTCCCCCTCCACCACGGTTGCAAGTTAGAAGAGCAGCAAAGAGAAGGCGCAGGACAAAGACATAGGCGGGAATAGCTCAGTTGGTAGAGCGTCAGCCTTCCAAGCTGAGGGTCGCGGGTTCGAGTCCCGTTTCCCGCTCCAAGAAATCAAAGATTCGAGGCCCTCGTAGCTCAAATGGCAGAGCGCGTCCTTGGTAAGGACGAGGTAACCGGTTCAATCCCGGTCGAGGGCTCCAAACTTTCCCCGTTCAAGCAGACGCAGCAAGGAGGCGGCAGATGTCCAAGGAAAAGTTCGAGCGTAGCAAGCCGCACGCGAACATCGGCACGAT
>JBEBXK010000076.1:0-11530 GCA_040391605.1 Vulgatibacter incomptus | reverse complement strand
AGAAGTTCACCGAGCTCACGCTACGAGTGGGCCAGTGATGGGGGGCAGGTCACCTCGGTGTACTTGCTCTTTCGCATGAACCCTATCCTGCACGGTTGGGCTCACGCTTCCCATGGACCAGTTTCCGGGGGGCAGGTCAGCCTCCTTCGCAGATTCTTTCTGCACCTTGCTGTGTCGAGTTGGGTGCTGACGCGTGCGGTGCCGGTCTTTTTGTGATGCATTCGACGGGCGAATCATAGATACATGTTACCCGGAGCGGAGTCGGGAGGACCGATTCGAGTGCTCCGCGGATTTGCAGTGCGTCAGCGGGTCCTGCAATGTCGATGAGCGTGCATGTCGGTCAATGCCTTTTCTGGCATGTGATTGGGCTATTGGCTGTGCGAAAGATATCAGGGGGCGTCGATTTGCATGTGCGTTTGAAGAATGCACGCCGGTGGGGGATGGCAGTGTCGGGTCGCCTTGCGAGGTTTCTGTCGATTGTCGTGACGGGCTTGTTTGCCTTGATGGTAGCTGTCTGGCGGTAGATGAAGGCTCGAGTGACATCTGTGGGGAGACCGCCGACTGCCCCGGGGATCTCCTATGTGTGGAGTCGCGATGCGTTCCGAATCCTTCGTGCACAGGTGGCTCAGGCAAAGGTGTTTGCTCCAGGGATCCGGAGAGTCTTGGATGTAGGGAGTGCAGGATTGCCGCAGTTGAGGCGTGTGATGAGGGTGCGTGTTATGTTGATAGCGGTATCCTGTCTTGTGCGGAGGAGTGCATGGATACTCTGGAGTGCGATTTCCTGGTCTATTGCGCGCAGGAGCAATGCGCTCTGGATGAGTGTTTTGCCTCTCGGTGTCCTGGGTATTCTCAGTGCTTCTAGGGTGGTGCCGTCCTTGTTCGCTAGGTGTGATGAAACGCCACCGGCTTGTAGGCCCACTCCCCGCCCAAGAAGTCGAGGGCGTTGATCAGAGAGGAGCAGGGCCGTAATTGTATTCAGGGGTGACGAAGACGAAGGCATCTGCGCGGGCCACGATGTCGCTCCACCTGCGGGTATGTTCGTGCTCCTACTGACCCAGCCTGGGGTGCCGGGGCTCGTCGAAGAGCGGCAAGCCGACCTCGGCGAGATCGACGAGCTCGAGGTCGAAGGTCCCGTGGGCGCGGGTCTGATCGAGGAACCAGGTTCCTACGTGATGTGCGAGGCGACCGAGACGAGTGCTGGCTATGACTACCTAGATTAGCATTGAAGAGTCCTTGTCTGAAAGATGGGGTGGGCTTCGCGCTTCACGCGCGATGGCGGATGCCGGCGCCCAGACGCGGGAGGGTGGGGACGCCGGCCCGGATGAGGAAGAGGCGACGACTCGTGCCCATGGGGCGATTCTAATCGAGGCCGCCTCGAACACCACCCTGCCGATGCTCCTGCTCTCGAGCACCTACGCCTGAGTCTCGATCCGGCGGGCTACCTGCGCCCTTGGAGGGAGGAGCCTCTCCGGGTGCGCTTCTCGGCGGCGAGCGGATGAGTTGGCCCAGAGGAGGGGGTATTCTGCCCATCTCCATTGAGATACAATCGGAGATTCGCGTAGGATCGAGCGTTCGAGACATGGTCCACCGACCTCCCAGGGATCCGCGGTTGCGCGGCCTCGTGAAGACCCTCTGGGCTTCCGCTCCCGTCGCGGCGCCTCCGGTGGAGGACGGGCGCGAGAGGGTGCTCCCAACCGGGGATGCGCACCTAGCCTTTCGCCTGTCCGGACCGCCGCTGCGGCTGCACCTCGGCGACGACGATCTCGCCGGACGAACGGTGGGATCCGCGGTCGTCGGTGGAGCGAGGGCGCAGGCGTACGTGCGGAGCGTCCCCGGCGGCGTCGCGTCGGTAGGCGCCCAGCTCGCGCCCGGCGCGGCGTCCGCGCTCCTTGGCGTGCCGGGGGGCGAGCTCGCGGGGCGCCACACTGCCCTCGCCGATCTCTGGGGTTCGGTCGCAATGGACTGGAGCGAGCGGCTCGCCGACGCTGCGTCGCCAGACGACCGGGTCAATATGCTGGAGGCGCTCCTGGCATCACGTCTGCGGGAGCCGGCGGCGGGCGTCGCCGCCTGGGCCCTGGAGCGCCTCCAGCAGGGAGCGTCGGTCGGCGAAGTGGTCGGTGCGAGTGGGTACAGTCACCGGCACTTCCTCTCGCTCTTCCGGAAGGAAGTGGGGCTCGCTCCCAAGGTCCACCTTCGAGTCCTTCGCTTCCAGGGCGCGGTCGCCGCCCTCGCGGCCGGCAGGCCCACCTCGCTCGCCGCGATCGCCCAAGCAGCGGGCTACGCCGACCAGGCTCACCTGACCCGCGAGTTTCGTGACATCTCCGGGGTGACGCCTGGCCGCTTTCGGGCGGTCGCGCCACACCACCCGAACCACCTGCCGCTGGTCAATTTCGTTCAAGACCCGCGACCGTCGGGGCGAGAGGATCGCGCCAGGATTTGAGCAACCAAGGAGAAAGCCGATGATTGTTCGAGAGATGTATGCCTACCTGCGGGTCAAGGACGCAGCGCGCGCGATCGATTTCTACACCGGGATCTTCGGCGCCAAAGAGAAGTTCCGCCTCGTCGAGCCGAGCGGCCGCATCGGGCACGTGGAGCTCGAGCTCGGCGGCGCGATCCTCATGGTCTCGGAGGAATACCCCGAGTATGGGATCGTCGGCCCGCAGACCCTCGGCGGGACGACCGTGTCCTTACACCTGCACGTGGACGACGCGGACGCCCTGATTCAGCGCGCCAACGAGGCCGGCGCCGTGGTCGTCCGCGCTCCGCAGGACCAGTTCCACGGCGAGCGCTCCGGCACAGTACGAGACCCCTTCGGGCACGAGTGGCTCATCGGCCACGCGATCGAGGAGCTGACCCCAGAGGAGATGCAGCGGCGCTACACCGCGATGCTCCAAGAGGGCTGATATGTGGTGCATCCTCCACGACCTCTCGCGGGAGCAGAAGGACAAGCGCGCAGCCGCAGGCAATCCTCCATCAGGTTGTCCGGCTGATCGCTGGAGGGTAGACTGCTCCTCGACCGGCCGACTTCTTCGAAGGGCGGAGAAGGTCAGCATCGCAAGAGACCGGTCGAAGGCAGTGTCTTCCGTAGATCCAAGGAGGCAGTCATGACTCGGCACTTGGTTGCAGCTCTCGTGTTGGCTGGGACGACGGCGATCGCGGGCGCGGCATTCGCGCAGACCGAAACGGTGGTGCAGGAGCCCGACAGGGTGGTTGTCCAGTCGACCACGATCATCGACTTCAGCGCCGTGGACATCGAAGGAACGATCAGCGAGGCCGGCGGCGGCTACGTTTTGGCGCCGCCCCGAGCGTCCTTTGCCTCGATGATCCCGGTCCGGGGCAACTTCGTCCCCGAGTTGGAGCGGAGCGTCGAAGACCTGTGATCCTCGACCTCCTCGGAGAACTTGCGAGGAGGGCGGAAGCCCCGGGGAGATGCGCGTGGACACGATTCGCTCGTGTTGAGGCTCGCTCCCCCTGGGCGATGGACGTCAGGGGGGAGCGGCGTCGGGGATCCAGGCGACGGGGCCGCGGATGTTGAGGCGCAAGGGGGCGCCTGGCGACGGGGCGTGGTGGGCCTCGAGATCGGCGGCGAGGAGGGTGCCGTCGGCGAGGCGGACGATGGTGCGGACGGTCGGGCCGAGGAAGGTCCGAAAGACGCATTGGGCTTCGACGCCGTCGGGGGAGACGGTGAGCTGCTCGGGGCGGACGAGGACCTTGCGAGCGGTGGGGGGGCCGATGGCAGGGAGCACGCCGAAGGCGCAGGCGGCGCCGTCGCCCTGTGGCGTGGCGTCGAGGTATTGGGCCACGCCGAGGCTCTGGGCGACCCAGGCGGAGTTGGGGGCGCGGTAGAGCTCGGTGGGGCTACCGGTCTGGAGGATGCGGCCCTCGTGCATCACGGAGATTCGATCGGCGAGGGAGAACGCGTCGAGGGCGTCGTGGGTGACGAGGACGGCGGTGAGCTCGAATTCCTTCACGATCTGCAGGGTGATGGCGCGGAGGGAGGAGCGGAGGGAGGGGTCGAGGTTGGAGAAGGGCTCGTCGAGGAGGAGCAGGGCGGGATCGCTGGCGAGGGCGCGGGCGAGGGCGACTCGCTGCTGCTGGCCGCCGCTGAGGGAGTCAGGGCGGCGGTCGGCGACGTCGGCCAGGCCGACCTTGGCCAGGAGCGCGTCGGCGCGGGGGCGGGACCTGGCGCCGAAGCGGATGTTGGCGGCGACGCTCAGGTGGGGGAAGAGGGCGTAGTCCTGGAAGACCATTCCCACCCGGCGCTGTTCGGGGGGGACCCATCCGCCGGGGGAGCGGGGACGCCGGCTCTCGCGTTCGCGTGGCTCCCGTACCGGCGACGGTGCCTCGGCCTCCCGGTGATCTCCGTCGACGACGTCGCCGCCTAGGAGGATGCGGCCGGAGTCGATCCGTTCGAAGCCGGCGACGGCGCGGAGGAGGGAGGTCTTGCCGCAGCCACTCTCGCCCAGGAGCACGTGGAGCTCGCCGGCGGCGGCGCTCCAGCTCACGTCGCGCAGGGCGTGGACGGCGCCGTAGCGGAGGCTGACGTCCTCGCATTCGATGGAGACGGTCTTCACGAGGAGCTCCTGCGGCTGTCGGGGCGTAGGACGAGCAGCGCGAAGGCGAGCCCGACCAGAACCAGGCTCGGCGCCGCGGCGGCGGCGAAGTAGGCCTCCGCGGTCCAGCCCCAGATCCGGGTGGCGAGGGTGTGGGTGTTCAAGGGGGCCAGCAGGAGCGTGGCGGGGAGCTCCTTGATGGTGGCGAGGAAGACGGCCATCGCCGCGGCGATGATCGACGGCCCCGCGGCGGGGAGGGTGACCTGGGCCCAGACCTGCCATGGCTTGCGGCCCAAAGAGCGGGCGGCGTCGTCGAGCCTGGTGCTCTGGCGCTCGAGGCCCGCGTCGACGTTCTGGATGGCAAGGGGGAGGAAGCGGATGGCGTAGGCGACGAGGAGCATCGGCAGGGTCTGGTAGAGGGGCAGGGCCACCCTCGTGGCGAAGAAGACGAGGGCCAGCGCCACGACGATCCCGGGCAGCGCGTAGCCGGAGTGGCTGGCGAGGCGGATCATCCGGGCGACCCTGGCGGAGCCGCTGCGGGCCAGGAGCGCGGGGAGGATCGAGACGAGGGTGATCAGGAGGGCGGCCGCCAGGCCGAGGCCGAAGGTCCACGCGGTGGCGCCGGCGATGGAGAAGGTCGGCGCGCCCAGGAGCTTGCCGCGGATGAGCCAGCCGGTGGTCACGCCAACGGGGAGGAGCACGCCGAGGGCTACGACCAGGGACATCCAGACGGTGGAGGGCCAGCGCCAGCGGCCCAGATGCAAGGTTGGCCAGGGCCTCGGGGCGGACGCCCGCGACGGCGGCGTGGCCTTGCCGGCGGCCCAGCGATGGAGGGCGAAGAGCAGGCCGACGAGTACGACGAGGATCAGGGCGTAGCCAATGGACTCGGTGCGACCGAAGGGGGATTGGTAGCGCAGGTAGATGACGTAGGAGAGGGTGGGGTAGCGCAGCAGCGAGACGGCGCCGAAGTCGCTCAGCACATAGAGCGCGACCAGGAGGCCTCCGTTGGCGGCGGGCGCCCGGAGCTGCGGCCAGAGCACCCGGCGGAAGGCGGCCCAGGGGCGGCTGCCGAAGCCGCGGGCCGCCTCCCATTGGCGGGCGTCGATCTGCTCGAGGACGGCTTGGAGCGGCAGGAGCGCCAGCGGGAACATGAAGAGCAGGGAGAGCACGACGCCGAAGCTCCCGTAGACGTCGGGGAGCTGCAGCCCCAGGGAGGCCGCCGCCCCGCGCAAGGGGCCGCTCGTGCCCAAGAGGGCCACCACGACGAAGCTGCTGATGTAGCTGGGGACGGCGAGGGGCAGCACGGCGAGCCAGCGGAACGCGCGCCTGCCTGGGAGGTCGGTGGCGTGGCTGAGCCAGGCGACGGGCAGCGCGATGGCCACGGCGAGGACGGCGACGCCCAGGGCGAGGCCGAGGCTGCGCAGGGTGATCCAGAGCGTGGAGGCGGAGGAGAGGACGGGGAGGATCGCCACGTCCGCCTCCCGGATCCCGAAGACGATCAGCCAGGCCAGCGGGAGGAGACTGATCAGCGCGATGAGCGCCCCGAGGAGGTGGGGGATCCGTCTCCCGGAGCCTGGCCGTGAGCGGCGCTGGATCGGAGGTGGCGGCTGGAGGCGTTCCTCTTGGCCTCGTGCTTCAGGCGTGTATGTGTCAATTACCCCATGGGTCATGCGACGGAAGAACCCTTCAGCGGTGGCTCGGCTGCGGCTCCCGGGCCCAGGGAGAGAGCGTCCTCGCAAGGAGCGGAACGGATTCCGCCAGCCCGCCCGTCGTTGGAAGCTGCCGCACCCCACATCGACGCAGCAATGACTCGGATGATCAGAGGAGGATCCCCGTCTCACGGAGGAGCTTCACCGCCTGCTCCAGGTTGGCGAGGCCGGCCTTGGGGACGGCGGGGGATCGCAGCGACTCGACGGAGGGGAGGGCGTCGCTGGTGGGGACCCCGGCTACGGTGGGGAACTCGTGGTTCTCCTTGGCGAGATAGCCCTGGGCGTCGGCGGAGAGGAGGTAGTCGATCAGCTGGGCGGCGAGGGCCGGCTGCTGGCTCGAGGTCACGACGCCGGCGCCTGAGAGGCTGACGAAGGATTCAGCCTTGCCGTTGCGGAAGTAGTGGTTCTCGGCCTTGACCGCGCCGAGCTCGTCGCGCATCCGGAAGAGGTAGTAGTGGTTGGCGAGGCCGACGTCCACGTCGCCTGCAGCCACCGCCGCCACGAGGGGCGTGTTGGAGGGGAAGGCGCGAGGGTCGTTCTTCTTCATCGCCTCGAGCCAGCTTCGGGTGGCCTCGAGCCCCTCGGTCTCGACCATGGCGACGAGGAAGGATTGGAAGGAGGCGTTCTCCGGCGCCCAGGCCACCCGCCCCTTCCACTTTGGATCGGTCAGATCGTCGAGGGAGGGCAGTGCGTCGGGCTTCACCCGATCGGTGTTGTAGACGAGGACCCGGGCGCGTCCGCTGGTGCCGACCCACTTAGCGTCGGGGCTCCTCGCGGTGGCGTCCACCTTGGCGAGGAGGGCCTGGTTCAACGGGGCGAGGCTGCCGCGCTCGCTCAAGACACCCAGGGTCGAGACATCCTGGGAGAAGAAGACGTCGGCGGGCGAGTTCTTCCCCTCCTCGAGGATGGTGGCCGCGAGCTGGGCGCTGTCGGCGTAGCGGAGCTGCAGCTCGATGCCCGTCTCCTGCTGGAAGCGCTGGAAGAGGGGGCCGACCAACGCCTCGGCGCGACCCGAGTAGACGACCAGGCGCTGCTTCGCCTTCGGCGCCTCCGCGTCCGCTCCTGCCGACGGCTCGACCCGGCTCTTGCACCCGCTCGAGAGCGCAGCGAGGAGGAGGAGGGAGAGGATGAGGGCGCGCGGCGAGGGGCTGGGCATGAACGCTCCGAGGAGAGGGATGGCCCACTGTTGCTTAACACGGAAGGCTGCAGGCACCAATGGATCGTGGCGGATCAGGGCCTTGAAGCCAATCGCCCCAGCGGAAACAGACTCCGCATACTGTCAGTGGCAGATCGGCGGGTCGCCCCCCATGCTGCCGATGGCCCGGTAGACGAGGACCGCGGCGGCGGCCAGGGGGATCCCTCGCTGCAGCAGGGGGCGGACGGCGGCGGGGAGCAGGCGCTTGCCCAAGCCGGCCTGGGCCAGCAGCAGCGCAGGCCCGCTACCCAGCGCGAACCCACCCATCACCAGCGCGCCGCCTCCCGCCGAACCGATGGCGATGGCCGCCGCCGAGATCCCGTAGAGGAGCCCACAGGGGAGGAGGGGGGTGAGCGCGCCGATGGTGCCCGAGCGGGCCACGGGAGAGAGGCGACCGGATGCCCGGCTGATCCCCCGCACCACCGGGGCGAAGCCGGGGATCGCCGGAAGCCGCTTGCCGAGCTCGAAGGCGGTGGCCACCAGGGTGGCGGCCATCACCCACGGTAGATACGGCCGCACCGAGATCGAGAGGACCTGGGCGATGCCTCCGCCCAATCCGCCGAGGGCCGCGCCGACTCCGGTGTAGGAGGCGAGCCTGCCGAGCTGATACGCGGCAGCGGCGGCGCGGCGCGAGCCCTTCTTTCCGAAGGTCGAGAAGCCAGCGCAGGCGAGGGGACCGCACATCAGGATGCAGTGCACGCTGCTGGCAATTCCGACCACCATCGCGGCAAGAAAGCCCATCGCTGCGGCAGGATTGTCGAGGGCGGCTGCCATCGAAGGGGAAAGGAGCTCCATGCCTTGCCTCTATCGCAACCCCCATGCCAGCTGGTAGATCTCTCATCCTCCAGCCGAATCATGGACTGCCACCCGGTGTCCCAGGCCGAGGCGGCATGAGCTTCGCATCCCTGCCGCTTCGATGATGGATTCCTCCGACATCGCCGCCTGTCTCCACTGCGCCAGCCCCATCCCCAGGGGCTCGAAGCTCGAGGGCTTCTGCTGCACCGGCTGCCAGGCGGTCTACGGCCTCCTCCGCTCGCAGGGGCTGGAGCGCTACTACGATCTCGCAGGCGAGAAGGTGATCCCGGTGGCGGAGGCGGCCTCCGAGCGCAGCTTCGCCTGGCTCGAGCCGCTGCTCGCCCGGAGCGAGGAAGGCAGCGGCAGCGTCTGCACCCTGGATCTCGACGTCCAGGGGATCCACTGCGCCGCCTGTGTATGGCTGATGGAGGAGCTCTTCCGCCGGCAGGAGGGCGGCTCGTCGCTGGTGGTGAACCCCGCCCTGGGGAAGGTGCGCCTCTCCTGGAGGCGGGGCGTCCTCGACCCCAAGGCCTTCCTCTCGGAGGTGGAGCGCTTCGGCTATCTCTTCGGCCCCAGCCGCAAGACGACCGACGCCGCCTCTCGATCGCTGCTGCTTCGCCTGGGCATCACCGCCGCCATCGGCATGAACGTGATGCTCTTCTCCGTGGCCTTCTACCTGGGCCTCGCGCCGGACGAGGAGCGGATCTTCCGCCTCTTCGTCCAGCTCTCCGTCTGGCTCTCGTCGGCGGTGGTGCTGATCGGCGGCTGGCCCTTCTTCCGCGCGGCGTGCCTCAGCCTGAAGCGCGGGGTCCTCCACCTGGATCTGCCCATCGCCCTGGGGATCCTCCTGGTCTACGCCACCTCCCTGGTGCAGGCCCGGGGCGACGACGCCTTCTTCTACTTCGACACCCTCAACATCTTCGTCACCCTGATGCTGGTGGGGCGGTGGGTCCAGCAGCGGGTGCTGGATCGCAATCGCCGCTTCCTCCTGGAGGATGGCGGCGCTGACGGGATCCTGGTGCGGCGACGGGAGGGGGATCGGCTGGTGGCGATCCGCGCCCCGCTGATCCAGGCGGGCGATCACCTGATGGCGGCTCCGGGGGATCTCGTCCCGGTGGACGCCCAGGCCCTGGACACCGGCGCCTTCTCCACCGATTGGATCACCGGCGAGTCCGAGGTCCGCTCGGTCGAGTTGGGGGAGGTGGTCCCCGCCGGCTCCTTCAATGCCGGCAATCGCGCGGTGGCGCTGCTGGCCCGGACCGACTTCGCCAGCTCGCCGCTGCCGTCTCTGCTGCGAAGCACCTCGCCAGAGGCGGAGCAGGATCGCCCCGGGCACGTGCGCTTCTGGGATCGCCTGGTGCGGATCTACGTGGTCCTGGTCCTTGGCCTCGCCGGTCTCGGCCTCGCGATCTGGTGGCCCACCGATCCCGAGAAGGCGCTCCAGGTCACGGCTTCGCTCCTGGTGGTGACCTGCCCTTGCGGCATCGGCATCGCCATCCCTTTGGCCTACGAGCTCGCCCAATCCAGGCTGCGCCGTGTCGGCCTCTTCGTCCGCCGGCAGGGGCTCCTGGACAAGCTGCCGCGGGTCCGCCGGCTCCTCTTCGACAAGACGGGGACCCTGACCCTGGGGCGGCTGCATCTGCTGCGGCCCGACGCTCTCGATGGGCTGGATCCCTCCCTACGTGACGCGGCCTTCGACATGGCCTCGCGCAGCAACCATCCGGTGAGCCGTTGCCTGGCGGGGGCCCTCGGCGATCGCGGGGCGCGCTTCGACCCCGAGGCGCCGGTGCGGGAGATTCCCGGCTGCGGCATGGAGCTCGTTCGAGGCTCGCGCACCTATCGTCTCGGCAAGGCATCCTGGGCTGCGCCCGGAGGCGTTGAAGATGCGGCGACTTTGCTCTCGGTGGACGGAACCGCCGCGGCATTCTTCCCTATGGCCGAGACGATCAGGGCGGACGCCCGCCGAGAGATCGCCGCGTTCGGCCAAGCGGGGATCGAAGTCTGGCTCCTCTCCGGCGATCAGCGCGCCAAGGTCGAGGCCATGGCCGAGCGGCTGGGGATCGACGCCGATCGCGCCTTTGGTGGCCTCTCTCCTCAGGGGAAGGCGGAGTTCGTGGAAGAGCTGGACCACGGAGACACGCTCTTCCTCGGCGATGGCGTCAACGACAGCCTCGCCTTCGAGCGCGCGCTCTGCGCCGGCACCCCGGCCGTCGATCGCCCCGTGCTCCCAGGGAAGTCGGACTTCTTCCTCCTCGGCGAAGGGATCCGCGGAATCCGGGACGCCATCGATCTATCGAAGCAGTTACGTAGCGTCATAAGGCGTATTCTGATTCTGGCGCTGGCATACAACGTGCTAGTCATATCCCTGTCGCTCGTCGGTTGGATGACGCCGCTCCGCGCTGCCATCCTCATGCCCGCGAGCTCGATCACTGTGCTTTTATTTACCGTCTGGAGCCTGGGTGGCAGTCGCCGCGTCGCCATGAGTCAAAAGAGCCCGACCTGGGAGACCGCCTAGATGAGCGTGATGGTCCTGCAGATCTTCGTGAGCCTGATGCTGGTGGGAGGCTCGCTCCTGCTCCTCGCCATCAGCGTGAAGCAGGACGATCACGAGCACGCGGACAGGCTCTCGCTGCTCCCCTTCCAGGAAGACGACAATCGGGAGGAGGCGCCCGCGCAGACGGACGCGGCGCCGGACGACCTTGCGAGCCAGAGGCGAGCGAACGCCCAGAGGCTCTGAGCATCAGGGGCCACGGCCCCAGACAAGAGGAAGACACGTGGAAGAGAGACGCATCGTCTACGACGACGGAACGGTTCGGCAGTTCACCTGGGCCGGGGTGATCTGGGGCATCGTGGGCATGTCGGTGGGGGCCCTGGTCGCCACCCAGCTCGCCTGGTGGCAGGCGAACTTCGACATCCCCTGGCTCACCTTCTCCCGGCTGCGCCCGCTGCACACCAACGCGGTGATCTTCGCGTTCGTGGGCAACATGATGTTCGCCGGGATCTACTACTCGACCCAACGCCTCGCCAAGACGCGGATGGCCTCGGACCTTCTCTCGAAGATCCATTTCTGGGGATGGCAGGCCATCATCGTCGCGGCGGCGATCACCCTGCCGCTCGGCATCAGCCAGTCGAAGGAGTACGCCGAGCTCGAGTGGCCCATCGACATCGCCCTCACCCTGGTGTGGGTGGTCTTCGCCATCAACTTCTTCTGGACCCTGGCCAGGCGCAACGAGAAGAACCTCTACGTCGCCCTCTGGTTCTACATCGCCACCATCGTC
>JBEBXK010000075.1:0-11919 GCA_040391605.1 Vulgatibacter incomptus | reverse complement strand
GGATACGAGAACTTCCACATCCACTGCTTGGCCGTGACATAGACGATCATCGCGTCCTTGGGCGGCGTGCGGATCCGGACGAACTGTCGAAATCCGATCACCCAGAAGACGACGAAGAGCGTCAGGAGGACGCTGATGAAGCCCAGCTCCAGAAGGAGGCCGCCCTGGATATTCGGCGTGAGCTCCCCCTCCTCGCGGCGTCGATATTTGTAGGTGAACCAGATCGCCGCCAGGAAGACGAGGGTCGAGCCCGCCATGGTGCTGCCGATCACCCAGTAGTGGAGGTGATCGATGTCGTTGGAGATCGTGGAGGCCTGCTTGGGCAGGTAGAGGATCGATCGCAGGAATTCATTCACCGCTGGCTCTCCTCGGCGGTGATGCGGATCGCCTCATCGATGGGGATCCGGACGATGCCTTGGCTCTGGTCCACCCAGCCGAATTGCTCGAGGAGCCGGCGCTGCTCGGCCTCGAGCTTCTGTCCGTGGCGTTCGATGTGAATCAGGGATTGGTTTACCCCTGCGATCGAGCGGGGGGCTCGGGGGGGAGGGACGGGCTGTTCGTAGCCGCCGAGCTGCTCCGTCAGATGACTCCACTCGAGCCAGGCCCAGCCGATTCCCAGGAGGGTGCAGCTCACCGCGGCGACGATCAACGCGACGATGAAGACGACGTGGACGTCGTCGTCCTCCTGGATGACCCCCTCGGTGCGAAGCGGCCGCGAGCTCATGGCATGCCTCGATAGCTCAAGCTCTGCTCGTAGTACGGATCGCCGATGGGGACGAGGGAGCGGCCCTTGAATCGCAGAGCCACGAAGATTCCGAGGGAGCCGCCGATGGCCAGGAGGCCGGCGACGTCGAACCAGGAGACCACCACCGCATCTGGGTGAAGGTTGGGGATCACCATCCAGTAGATGTCTACGTAGTGGGCGAAGAGGAGCCAGGCCGCGACCACGGCCAACGCTTTGGGGCTGCGCTTGAGGTCGCGGGAGAGCAGCACGATGAAGGGGATGAGGAATTGGCCCGTCGCGAGGAGGAAGCTCACCCAACCCCAGCCCTCATTGGCCCGATGTTGATAGAAGGTGATCTCCCTGGGAATGTTCCCGATCCAGATGACGATGAGCTGCGCGAAGCCCTGGTACGCCCAGAAGATCACGAAGGCGAACATCAGCCGGCCGGTGGCCCATTGGTGGTAGGCGCCGATCTCCTTGGGGAGCAGCTCGAGGCGCTGGAAGCAGGCGGCGATTAGGCTGAGGAGGGCGAGGGAGGCTACGAAGCCGCCGGCCCAGAAGTAGGCCCCGAAGACGGTCGAGTACCAGGTGGGATCCAATGACATCAGCCAGTCGAAGCTTGCCCAGGTGAGGATGAAGGCCGCGACGGGGATCCCACCGGAGCCGAGGCGCTGCAAGGTCTGCTTGCGCTTCATGTCGAAGCCGACGTCCTCCCGCAGGGAGAGAAGGATCATGAAGTGGCTGAAGACGCCGAGCACCAGGAGATAGAAGACGGTGCGCGCGATGAAGAAGGGCACGTTCAGGTAAAGCGATTTGTGTTGCATGAGCTGGCGCTCGGCCTCGGAGAGGTCGTCCCACGATCCGGCCCAGGGGTAGAGGGTGCTCAACCCCAGGAAGATCGGGACGGCGAGGATGATGAAGATGGGCAGGGTGGAGGCGGTGTACTCGGCGAGGCGTCGCAGGCCGGCGAACCAGCGGGCCCGTGACGCCTGGCCGATCATGAGCAGGAGCAGTCCGCCGATCGCCGTGCTCACGTAGAAGGACCAGGCGGTGAGGTAAGAGAAGAAGAAGCGCGTCGGATCCAGGAAGACGCCGATGAGCAGGCCGGCGATCCCCAGGACGAGCGAGACGCTGCACGCGAGGAGGAAGCGGGCGCGATGACTCATGGGATCTCCGAACGGAAGCGCTGCTGCAGCTCCGGCGGCAGCTCGGCGAGGGCTGCGCCCTGGCTGAGCTGGAGCGCGCGGATGTAAGCGACGATGGCCCAGCGCTCCTCGATGGTGAGCATGAACTCATAGGAGGGCATGAGGCCGTAGCCGAAGGTCGCGACCTGGTAGATCCGGCCTACCGGAAAGCCCCGGATCAGCTCCGAGTGGAGGGAGGGAGGCTTGCGCAGGGGCATCTTGAGCGCGACCTCGGTGTCGGAGGTCCCGAGGATTCCGTGGCAGGCGCCGCAGGTGCGATCGTAGCGATTGCGGCCAATCTCGATGAGCTCCGGGCTGAGCTGGATGGGGATGCGCTCGGTGAAGGCGCCGTGCTCATCCACGCCCAGGGTGAGGGCCAGCGGCCCCAGGCGGCGCTCCCTGGGGACGGTGCCTGCCGGCGGGGGCTGCAACACCCTGCCGTCTCGAAACCCCGGCCCCTCCTTGAAGTCGGTGTAGCGCGCCTGCTGGGTCATGCGGTTCAGCTCCCAGTCCAGGGGCACCAGGTTCTTCTTGTCGCTGCAGGCCGCGACGGCACAGGCGAAGGCGAGGAGCGCCGCGATGGGGAGCGGGGCGCGTCTCATGCGGGCTCCTGGATCGGCGCGTCGTCCGGCGCCTCCACCGGGAGGAAGCTGATCCGCAGGGCCCCCGTCTCGCGCAGGATGCGGACGGCGATCTCCGGGTCGTAGGCGGGATCCAACGACTCGAGGCCCAGGAAGTAGCGATCGATGCTGGCGCGCTCGAAGCCTGGCACCGAGAAGATCGGCGCGGCGATCTGGGGCAACCCGCTGAAGCCGAGGAAGGCGAAGATCGCCATGAGCGAGGCGAAGAGGACCGTCGCCTCGAAGGTGGGCGGGATGTAGGCGGGGACGGAGCCGAGGGGTCTGCCGCCGACGTTGAGGGCGTAATCAAAGCCATTCATCCAAAATTGGATGAGATATCCGTAGCCCCCGCCGATGACGCCGGCGCAGAGGCAGTAGAGCGGGACCCGGGAGCGGGGGACCCGCAGCGCGTCCATCACCGGCTGGACCGCGTAGGGCGTGAACGCGTCCATCGCTGTAAAGCCCTGCGCGCGCATGGCCAGCGCCCCCTTGAGCAGCGATTCGGGCGAGCCGTACTCAGCGATCAATCCCTTGCGCATGGCGCTCCCTCTCTCGCTTATGTTCTTCGCTGACCAGAAGGTGGCGGATCTCTTTCGTCTCGCTGATTGGGATGAAGGGGACGAACCGCAGAAAGAGAAGAAACAAGAACATGAAGAAGAACATGGTCCCGATGATGATCGTCCCGTCGACATAGGTGGGCTTGTAGATGTGCCAGCTCGACGGCAGGAAGTCGCGGTTCAGCGAGGTGACGATGAGCCAGAACCGCTCCAGCCACATGGCGATGTTGATCAGGATGGAGACCACGAACATCCAGATGGCGCCCTGGCGTATCGACTTGAACCACATCAGGTTGGGGCAGAGGAAGTTGAGTCCGAAGACGGTCCAGGTGATCCAGGCGTAGGGCCCGAAGAGCCGGGCCTGGATGGTGCCGATCTCGTATTCGCTGCCGCTGTACCAGCCGATGAAGAGCTCGACCACGTAGGTGTAATAGACGACCGAGCCCGTCACGAGGATCAGCTTGCCCATGGCCTCGAGGTGCCGGACGGTGACGATGTCGTGGAGCTTGAAGATCCGCCGGACGGGGATCATCAAGGTGAGCACCATGGCGAAGCCGGAGTAGATGGCGCCGGAGACGAAGTAGGGCGGGAAGATGGTGGAGTGCCAGCCTGGGAGCTGAGCGATGGCGAAGTCGAGGCTGACCACGCTGTGGACCGAGAGGACCAGCGGCGTCGCCAGGGCGCCCAGGATCAGGTAGGCCATCTGGTAGTGGCGCCAGGAGCGGGCCGAGCCACGCCAGCCCAGGGCGAAGATCCCATAGATCCTGCGCTTGGTGAGGGTGGGCGCGGTGTCTCGCGCCGAGGCAAGATCTGGGATCAGGCCCAGGTACCAGAAGACCAGCGAGACGGTGAAGTAGGTGGAGATCGCCGCGGCGTCCCAAGGCAGGGCGCTTCGATAATTGGGCCAGACCCGCATCGTGGCAGGGTAGGGGAGGATCCAATAGGCGTACCAGGGGCGGCCCAGGTGCAGCACCGGGAAGATCCCGGCCTGGATGATGGCGAAGAGGGTCATCGCCTCGGCGAAGCGGTTGATCGAGTTGCGCCAGCTCTGCTCGAGGATCAGGAGGATGGCGGAGATGAAAGTGCCGGCATGGCCGATCCCGATCCACCACACGAAGTTGGTGATGGCGTAGGCCCAGGCGACGGGGATGTTGTTGCCCCAGGTGCCGATGCCCGTCACAACCGTGTAGAGGATCGCCAGCCAGCAGATGGTCGAGCCGCCCAGGGTGATCAGGAAGGCGAGCTTCCAGCCGGGACCGCCACGGAAGATGGGCGCGAGCAGGCGTCGTGTGATCGCGGCCTCCGACGCTCGGGTGAGCAGGATCGGCGGCCCATCCATCGCCTTGGCGTATTCGGCCGACTCCCGGCCCAGCTCCTCGGCCTGGTCCATCAGGATTCGAGCTCCGGGCTGGGGTTGTGGAGGACGGCGAGGTAGCGCGTGCGGGGCTCGGTGCCGAGCTCATGCTGGAGGACGCCGTAGACCCGGGAGAGACCGTGAATCTGGGAGACTGGGCTGTCGGGATCCGAGACCAGGCCGAAGACGATGGCCTCGGTGGGGCACGCCACCTGGCAGGCGGTGCGGACCTCTCCCTCCCGGATGTGCCGCTGATCGATGCGGGCGTCGATCTCGGCGGTGCGGATCCGTTGCACGCAATAGGTGCACTTCTCCATGACCCCGCGCCCCCGGACGGTGACGTTGGGGTTCTTCGACATCTTCAGCGTCTCGGGCATATGTGTGTCGTTGTAGAGCAGGAAATTGAAGCGCCGCACCTTGTAGGGACAGTTGTTCGAGCAGAAGCGGGTGCCGATGCAGCGGTTGTAGACCATCTCGTTGAGTCCGTCGGGGCTGTGCACCGTGGCGTTCACCGGGCAGACGTACTCGCAGGGCGCCTTCTCACAGTGTTGACACATCATCGGCTGTGGCATGAGGCGGACGTCGTCGTCGCTGCCGCCTAGCTGGTAGCGATCGATGCGCAACCAATGCATCTCGCGGCCCTTGAACGCGTTGATCTTCCCGACGGTGGGCGTGTTGTTCTCCGCCTGGCAGGCGGACACACAGGCCGAGCAGCCGATGCAGGTGGTGAGGTCGATGCCCATACCCCATTGCTGCCCTGTGTATTTCCATGGATCGCCGTATAGATCGGGGACCGGATCGTTGTGGGGGGCGACGAAGTTCGGGTTGTTCCTGAACTCCTCGAGGGTGGCGCCAAGGAGGATCGGTCGATCCTGCATGTCGATGTTGGTCTGCTGGATCGCGAGGACCTCCCGGACCGGCTCCGGAGAGGCGTAGGGGAAGGCCTGCCGAGAGGTCTTCGCCACCGCGGCGTCCGGCAGGAACCAGGGCGCCGCTGTCGTGCGCAGCGGATAGGCGTCGACGCCGACCAGGGCCATCTTGGCCGAGAAGAGGCCGTGCTCCTCCTCTCGGGGATGGGCCCCGTTGCCCCAGCCCAGACTCAAGGAGATCAGATCGTCGGCCATTCCCTGGGTGGGCAGCACCGGGATCTGGATCGATCGGCCGCCCTGGGCCAGGTCGATGATCTCGTTCTTGCGGACGCCGAGCCTCTTGGCCGTCGCCAGGCTCATCTGCGCGGCGTTGCCCCAGGAGAGCTTGGTGATCGGATCGGGGAGCTCGATCAGCCAATCGTTGCTGCCGAACTCGCCGGCGCCCATCTTGTAGTCGGGGCGGAGGGCCACCTCGAGGCCTGCCGACGCAGGCGCCGCGGCGGCGGCGGCGATGGCCTTCGACGCGGCGCCTGGGCTCACCTCCAGGCCGAGCGGCGGCAGCGATCCGGAGAAGAAGCCGTGCTGGAGCGCGCTCTGCCAGTCGGCGGTCGGGACCATCCCGTAGAGGGCGCGGAGCAGGAGGCGATCGTCGGGGGCGGGATCGCCGCTGAAGGCCGCGAGGACCTCGTTGGGGGAGTGTCCGCCGAAGAGCGGGCGGATCAGCGGCTGGATCAGGGAGAGCGTGCCGTCATAGGCGCGGCCGTCGCCCCATTGCTCGAGGAAGTGGAGGCCGGGGAGGTACCAGGTGCAGGCCTGGGCCGTGACGTTCTCATGCCGGCCGAGGTAGATGCTGGTCGGCACCTTGGTGAGGAGCCTGGCGAAGTCGAGATCGGCAGGCGCGTCGTAGAGGGGATCACAGCCGAGGATCACCAGGGTGGAGACCTCGCCGCGGGACATGGCGGTGGCCAGGGGCGCGAGGCCGTGGCTCTCCATCCCCTCCTCGAAGATCACCGGCTCGATGAAGGTCTCGGTGACGGTGGTGTTCCCCAGGAGGGTGTTGAGCAGGTAGCCGAGGACGTGGGCCTCGGGGGGCTGCCGCGGTCCTACCAGGACGAGCCCCGACCCCTGACGCGCGAGGAGGTCGCCGGCGAGGACCTTGATCCACGGAGGCGCGGGCCTGGATTGCAGCGGCCCCAGCGACGCGCCCCAGGCCGCCCGCTGCTTGGGCGCGAGCTTCCCCTGCCCCCGCGCCACTTCGGCAAGCAGCGACAGGAGGAGGGAGGGGATCTCGCTGGGCCGGGCGCGGAGGCGGTGGTCGGCGATGGCCCCGGGCACGCTCACCTCGCCTTCGGCGACATAGAGGCGGCTCATGCCGTCGGCCGTCGAGCGCACCCGGCGATGGGTGGCGAAGTCGCGGGCCTGGCGGATGCCGACGGCAGGCTCCATGAGGAAGTCCGAGTCGAAGGCGGCGATGACCTGGGCTTTGTCGAGGTGGTGGATCGGGGTGGCGATCTTCCCGAGCGCCGCGCGGGTGGCGTCGAGTCGGGCGGTGGGCGCCACCGGATCGTAGAAGTGGAAGCGGGCCTCCGGGAGCTTCCCGCGGACCGCCTGGATCTGCTGGATCAGCAAGGGGGAGCTGGTGGGCTCGAGGAGGAAGTGGAGACCCTTGCCGGATTGGAAGCCGCCGCGGGCGTTGGCCAGGAAGAGGCTCCAGCCCGCGCCCTGGCTGCCGTGGCGGATGGTCCGGCCTCGGGTGGGATCGTAGAGATCGTAGATCGCGGATTGGAGGCGTATGCTGGAGCCGCCGCCCAGGGTGGCGGGGTGGTCCGGGTTGCCGTCGAGCTTGGTGGGACGTCCGGACCAGCTCGTGGCCAGGACGCCCACGGCCTGGCCGCCCTCCATCATCGAGGTGGCGTAGACCTGCGGCTTGCCCGGGGTCAGCTCTCGCGGCTGGCGGGAGTAGGGGAGAATCTCGCCACGTGGGGGCTCACAGGCGACGAGGAGGCCGGCGCCCACGATCTCCAGGAAGCCGCGGCGGGAGATCGAGCTCGGCATGTCGCCATCGTCGAAGTCGCCGTGGTCGTGTCCGTGGTCGTGCCCGTGGTCGTGCCCGTGGTCGTGCCCGTGATCGTGCCCGTGATCGGATGCAACGGCACGAGCCGGCAGGTCGGCGCCGTCTGAGTCCGGATGGATGGGGAGCCGAATGCGATCGACCATTTCTCTACCTGTGACAGCCGGTGCAACTCGTTGGTGGAACGATCGAGAGCTTCGCCTTCAGCTCTCTGCCGAGGATGAGCTGCTCACCAGGCGGCAGCTCCCAATCCATGTTCGTGATCTGGTCCAGGGGCCGGAGGAAGAGCTCCGGCCTGCGATGGCAATCGAGGCACCACTTCATGTGGAGGGTCGAGTCCGCGTGGACCGCCGCCATCTGATCGATGCGCCCGTGGCAGGTGGCGCAGCCGACGCCGCGGTGGATGTGGACCTCGTGGTTGAAGAAGACGAAGTCCGGGATCCCGTTCACCCGCGCCCACTTGATCGGCCGCCCGGTGAAGAAGCTCTCCCGCAGCGGCTCCAGAAGGGGGGCGTCGTTCCAGATCTGGCTGTGGCAGTTCATGCACAGCTCAGTGGGCGGCACCCCGGCCCACGGGCTCCGATCCGCGAGGTAGTGGCAGTAGAGACAGTCGATCCCGTCATCCAGCACGTGGTGACGGTGGTCGAATTGGATCGGCTGCTCCTTCTCGATGAACTGATCGGTGACGTAGGGCGTCCGCATGTAGACCATCAAGGCGATGGGGAGGCCGAGCACGCCAACGAGGAGCAGGATCGTCACCGACCACATGGCCGAGTTGGCCCACGGCGGGAAGAGCGGTCTCATCGGGGGTAGGGCTCCCGTGGATTGGTTGGCGATGGCGGGAGCCTAGGCACTCCGATGGGAGCGCCAAACACCCTATGTGGGGCGGCGGCGGTCGAGCGGCGCGCTCGTGAGAGCGTCTCTCGTCGTCGCGGCGCGAGTCCCAGAGCCCAGGCAGAGCGTTGGCAGCGATTGTCTCCCGCGCGAAGTCATGGCGACGGGGCTGCGCTGGGTGCGCGGTGGCGCAAGTCGAACGCCCCCCGCGCGAGGCGAAGGCGAGCTCCCCACCCGCGTTGCGACCGGACGGCTCTTTGAACTCAGCGCGCCGGGGCCGGCGCGGCGAGGCCCGCTCCGAGGCGGCGGGCGAAGAAGCCGGCGGCGAAGCGCGCCACCTCCTCCAGGGCGCCGGGCTCGGAGAAGAGGTGGGTCGCCCCAGGGATGATCCGCAGCTCCTTCTCACCCTCGAGCCGGCGCATGGCCTCCCGGTTGAGCTCGATCACCACCTCGTCGTGCCCGCCTACCAGCAGGAGGGTCGGCGCGACCACCAGGCTGAGGGCGTCGCCGGCGAGATCCGGCCTGCCTCCCCGGGAGACCACCGTCCCCACCTGCCGCGGGCGCGCGGCGGCGGCGACCAGGGCCGCGGCAGCGCCGGTGCTGGAGCCGAAGAGGCCGATGGGGAGATCCGCCGTGACCGGCGTCGCCTGGAGCCAATCGATCGCGGCCACCAGCCGCTCGGCCAGGAGGCGGATGTCGAAGCGGAGCTCGGCCGTGATCTGATCGATCTCGTCCTCCTCCTCGGTGAGGAGATCGATCAGCAGGGTGGCGAGGCCAGCCTGCTGCAACGTCCCGGCTACGAAGCGGTTGCGCGGGCTGAAGCGGCTGCTGCCGCTGCCGTGGGCAAAGAGCACCGCGCCCGTCGCGCCAGGGGGGATCGCGAGGGTGCCGGGCAGGGTGATCCGATCGACCTGCACCTCCACGTCCCGCTGGATGGATTCGCTCATGGATGGGCCTCCTCCTCGGCTTTACATTGAGTCTCCACGGGCCGCCGCCAGCGGGCTCTCCAGGCCAGCAGCTGCTCCAGGGGTTGGGCGTTCAGCACGTCGCCCCTCTCGAGCCAGCCGCGCCGGGCCACCCAGACGCCGTAGCGGAGGTTGGCGAGGTGGCTGGAGACGTGGGCGTCGGAATCGATCACCATTCGCACCCCGGCCTCCTTGGCAAGCCTGCAGCCCTTGTCGTCCAGATCCAGGCGATCGGGCATGGCGTTGATCTCCAGGGCCACGCCCCAGGCGGCGGCGGCCTCGAAGACCGCCTGCCGATCGTAGGGGTAGGGATCGCGCTTGCCGATCTGCCGTCCGCTGGGGTGCCCGATGGCGTCGACCACGCCGGACTCGATCGCCCGCACCAGCCGCGCGGTGGTGTCTGCCTCCGACTCGTGGAAGTGGGAGTGGAGGCTCGCAACGACCCAATCGAGCTGGGCCAGGACTTCCGCCGGCAGATCGAGGGCGCCGTCCGCGAGGATGTCGACCTCGAGACCGGCGAGGAAGATCGGGCCGTCCGGCAGCCGGCGGGAGGTGGCGCGGATCTCATCGGCGCGGGCGAGGGCGCCTTGGGCGTCCAGACCCAGCGGCCGGGATCGCGAATGATCGGTGATCGCCAGGTAGCGCCGCCCGAGCCGCTTCGCCTCCTCCCACAGCGCCTCGAGGGAGGCGCGTCCGTCGCTCGAGGCGTCGCTGTGCACGTGGAGGTCGCCGAGGATCTCCTCCTCACGGATCAGCCGGGGCAGCCGGCCCTCCTCGGCTGCCTCCAACTCGCCTGCTCCCTCCCGGAGCTCCGGCGGGATCCACGGCAGCTCCACCGCCGAGAACACGTCCTCCTCCCGCTCTCCGGAGCGGCGATGCCCCTGGCGATCGAAGACGCCGTACTCCGAGAGCTTGATGCCCCGGCGCACCGCCCGGGTACGGATCGCGATGTTATGGCTCTTGCTGCCGGTGAAGTAGTGGAGCGCCGCGCCGAAGGACGCCTGCGGCAGCACCCGCAGATCCACCTGCAGCCCCGACTTGAGCCGGATCGAGCTCTTGGTCAGACCGCGGGCGATGACCGCGTCCACCTCGGGCAGCCGGACGAAGGCGCGCATCACGGGCGCCGGATCCTCGGCGGCAACCAGCAGGTCGAGATCGCCCACGGTCTCGCGCCGTCGCCGCAGCGACCCAGCCGCCTCCGCGTGAATCACGCCGGGGACCTCCCGCAACCAGTGGAGGATCGAGTCTGCATGGGAGACCGCCCGATGGAGCGGCATCCTCCCGCCGCGCCTCCGATACCGCCCGAGGGCCGCGCGGATCGCCTTGATTCGCACGGGCCCCATCCTCGGGAGGTCTCCCGCCCTGCCGTCGTCGAGGGCCTCCTGCAACGCGTCCAGCTCCGTGACTCCGAGCTCCTTCCAGAAGAGCGCCACGGTCTTCGGTCCGACCCCCTCGATCCGCAGCAGCTCCAGGATCCCGACGGGCACCCTGGCGGCCAGCTCCTCGTGCTCGTCGCAGGTGCCGCGCTCCAGGATCTCGCCGATCTTCGCCGCGATGCGCTCGCCGATGGAAGGGAGGCTCGTGAGCCGGCCCTGTCGCCAGAGCTCCGACACGGGGCCGGGGAGGGTGTCGATCACCTGGGCGGCCTGGCGGAAGGCCCGCACCTTGAAGCGGTTCCCGCCGAGGAGCTCGGTCATCGCCGCCATCTCCTCCAGCACCTGGGCGACGTCTGCATTCTCCATCTCTTCGAAGATAGGGATGGAGGGGCGCCCGACACCCGGGAGGTGCCCGTGGGTCGGCCTGCGGCCTCCCCAGCCGAATCACGGCCCATCCAGCGCAGGGGCGGCTGCGCCGGGCCCCAACTTTCTTTACTCAAAGAGGTGGATGGGGTACTCGCGAGCTACCGGGCGGCCCGAGGTCGTCCGGGTGATCCGCGAGGAATTCACCAGGGGTTTTCCCGCCAACTTGAAAAGCGGCGGGATCCGCTCGGTTCGATTATGTTGCGCTGCCATAGGTGACCCCCCCTTTCTTCGTTTTCCCTGGAGTCGTGTCGAGATGGGATTCGGATCAGTACCCCTGCCTAGCTACAACCTCCCTTTCATCGAAGATCTCTACGCCCGCTTTCTCGCCGACGAAAACTCGGTAGACGAGAGCTGGCGCGCCTACTTCCGCGGCCTCGGCGAGCGGACGCCTCCCAACGGTCCGGGCTTCGCGCCGCGCAGCATCTTCGCGCCGCGGGCGCTGAACGGCGTCGTCTCGGCACAGGAGAAGCGCCTCGCGAAGGAGGCCGAGCAGGATCGGGTCAGCCTCCTGGTGCATCGCTATCGCCAGCGGGGCCACGTCTACGCCCACCTCAACCCCCTCGCGCCGGCGCCGAACGCGCCCATCAGCCACTTCGATCTCGCCGAGTTCGGGCTGGACGAGAGCCAGCTAGACAAGACCTTCACCGCCGGTGGCCTGCGCGGCACGCTGCGTGAGCTGATCGGGCACCTGGAGGAGACCTACTGCAGGACCATCGGCGTCGAGCTCGCCCACATCGAGGATCCGGAGATCCGCGAGTGGCTCCAGGGCCGCATGGAGTCGACCCGGAACCACGTCGCCCTGGATCGTGAGCAGCAGATCGAGCTCCTCACCGACCTCACCGACGCCGAGATCTTCGAGCAATTCCTCCACACCAGCTTCGTCGGCGCCAAGCGCTTCTCCCTCGAGGGCGGCGAGAGCCTGATCCCGATGGTGCAGCT
>JBEBXK010000074.1:0-11990 GCA_040391605.1 Vulgatibacter incomptus | reverse complement strand
GAGGTGCCCGCGCCGGAGGAGGTGCCCGCGCCGGAGGAGGTGCCCGCGCCGGAGGCGGTGCCCGCGCCGGAGGAGGTGCCCGCGCCGGAGGAGGTGCCCGAGCCGGAGGAGGTGCCCGTGCCGGAGGAGGTGCCCGCGCCGGAGGAGGTGCCCGCGCCGGAGGAGGTGCCCGTGCCGGAGGAGGTGCCCGTGCCAGATGGGGTATCTGGGACGGCTGGAGATCCTCCGCCGGGAGGCGCCCCCGAGGCTGGAGGGGCGCCACCGCCGATCGCTCGAGCGTCGGTGGCGCTCCCCGAGGCGGTGGAGACGCCGCCGGGTGCTGACGCCCGGGAGAACGCAAGCCCCGCTCCGGCGCCGCCGCCCATGATCAGCACGATGAGGAGCGCTGCCCGGCGCAGGCGGCGGCTGCGCCGACTTCGTCGACGGAGCTGCTCCAGGTGCGCGAGCACCCTGGGCTCGGCGGGATCGAGGGCGAGGATCCGATTGAAGAAGGCAAGGCTCCGGGCCGGTCGCTTCGCGGCCAGAGCCGCCTCGGCGTCCAGGAGGAATCGCTCGATCAGCCGTCCGCGCAGGGCCTCGCGATAGCCGTCGGGATCCAGGAAGAACGAGCGCAGCTCCTCCTCCCCCGCGTCCACGCCGCTGGCGAGGAGCCGCCCCCGGAGCTCGCCGCGCAGCCCGGCCATGGACGCGAAGCGCGCCTCGGGATCCCGATCGAGACAGCGGGCGATGATCGCCGCCAGCTCGTCGGAGCAGGCCGGCGCGAGCTGCCGCGGATCCGGATACTCGCCGTCCAGGATCAGCCGGAGGGTCTGGGTGGTGTTGTTCCCCTGAAAGGCCATGCGCCCGGTGACCAGCCAATAGAGGATCGTCCCCAACGAGAAGAGGTCCGCTGCCGCGCCGGTCTCCTTCCCCTCGATGACCTCCGGCGCCATGTGGAGGGGCGAGCCGACCATGGCCCCGGTCATGGTCATCCGCTCGTCCTTGCCGATCATCCGGGCGATGCCGAAGTCCATCAGCTTCAGCACGCCGTCGTCGCGGACCATCACGTTCTCGGGCTTGAGGTCGCGGTGGACCACCCCTGCCTCGTGGGCGTGCACCAGGGCCTCCGCCAGGCGCTCGGTGATCAGCATCCCGATCTCCGGCAGGCCGAAGCCGACCTCGTCGGCGAAGGCGCGGAGGGTGCGCCCCTTCACATACTCTGTGACGATGAAGCTCTCACCTGCCTCGTCCCCGGAGAAGTCGAAGATCTCCACGATGTTGGGGTGGCGCAGCCGGGCCACCACCCGGGCCTCCCGAGAGAATCGGCGGCGGCTCTCCACCTTCCCCGCGAGGTGGGGATGCATCACCTTCACCGCCACCTCGCGCTCGAGGGAGACATCCTCGCCCCGATAGACGGAGGCCATCCCCCCGCTGCCGATCTCCTCCAGCAGCCGGTATCGATCGAGCTGCCTGCCGATCACCCGGCGCCTCCCCCCGGGACCGCGTCGGCGCCGCCTTCGTCGCCGAAGGCGATCCCGAGCTGCCGGGCGGCTCGAACGATCTCCCCGTCGACATCCACCAGCCGGGTCTTGGAGGCGAGGCCCAACGGCACGGGGACCACGTCGTTGCCATGGAGCGCCACCATATGATCGCTCGCGCCCTCGGCGATCAGATCCGTCGCCCTGCAGCCGAAGCGAGATCCAAGGATTCGATCGAAGGCGGTGGGCGTGCCGCCACGGGCGAGGTGGCCCAGCACCGTGACGCGGATCTCATGCTCCTTGATCCGCCGGGAGAGGAGATCCGCCGCCACCTTACCGGCGCCGCCCAGGCGGACCACGCCCCGGCCCGGCGTGGCCGAGGCGGACTCCACCACCGCGAGCTCGCCGCCCTTCGGCGCGGCCCCCTCCGCCACCACCACGATGGCGAAGCTGCGGCCCATCGACTTGCGGGCGCGGATGCTGCGCACCACCGGCCCGATCTCATAGGGAATCTCGGGGATCAACACCGCGTCGGCGCCCCCTGCGATGGCGGCGTGCAGCGCCAGGTGCCCCGCGCTGCGCCCCATCACCTCGAGGAGCATCACGCGATCGTGGGATTCGGCCGTGGTGTGGAGCTTGCCCACCGCGTCCGTGGTGGTAGCCCGGGCGGTGTCGAAGCCGAAGGTGACGTCGGTGTCGGAGAGATCGTTGTCGATGGTCTTGGGGCAGCCGACCACCCGAAGGCCCTTCTGCGCGAGGCGGTGGGCGATCTGCAGGGTGCCGTCGCCGCCGATGCAGACCAGCCACTCGATGCCGAGGCGCTGCAGCCTCGCGAGGGCCGCCTCCGAGACGTCCTCCTCACTCCAGGTGTCTCCCCGGAAAATAGGATAGGAGAAGGGGTTCGCCTTGTTGGAGGTGCCCAGGATGGTGCCGCCGCGATCGAGGATCCCGCGGACCGAGTCGAGGCCCAGGTCGATGGGCGGAGCGTCCTCGATCACCCCCTGGAAGCCGTACTCGAAGCCTACGACGTCCCAACCCCTGGTGATCCCGCTCTTGACTACGGCGCGGATCACCGCGTTCAGCCCGGGGCAGTCGCCGCCCCCCGTGAGCACACCGATCCTCTTTCTCGCCATGGCCTCTCCCTCGGCTGAAAGGAAGGCCGGCAAAGCACCCAAACGCCGGCCGGAAGCCGCGCATTGTAGAGGCCCGCAACCACCGCAGGCAATGCAAAGGAGCGCCGGCCTCTAACCGATCCCCCCGGCGTCCGCGATCAGTCCATCCGGTAGCAGACGCAGGCCTGCTGATCGCAGGTGCCGTTGCACGCGCCGCAGTCGACCGGGCAGACGCATTGGCAGGTGGCGGGATCGACGGTGCGCAGACCGCCGCAGCTCACCAGATCCGGCTGGCAGGCGAAGGAGCAGCTCTCCGTGTCGAAGACGAAGCCGGGGACGGGGGTCGCCGCCGGCGGCTGGCAGCTGCACTCGCAGGTGGAGGGGTCGCAGACCTCGTTCGGACCGCAGTTTCCGCCGCAGTCGGGGGCGCACTTCGGCTCGCACTCCAGCCGGTCACAGTATTGGTTCGGCTCGAGGCCGCCACACTCAGCGTCACAACGCCAATCGCAGGTCGAGCGATCGCAGACGAAGTGCTCGCCGGGCTTCGGCTGGCCGTTGCACGTCTCGTCACAGGTCCAGGTGCAGCTCCCGTGATCACATTCGAAGCCGGGCCAAGGCGGGGTGCCAGGGCAGCTCGGGCAGACACAGCCGCAGCTGGCCGTATCGCAGACCGTCCCGCTCCCGCAGCCGGTGCCGCAGTCGGAGGGGCAGACGAAGGTACAGGTGGCGGTGTCGCAGCGGTGGTTGGGGCTGGGGGCGTCGCCGCCGCAATCCCAGGGGCAGACGCATTCGAGGGTGGTCTGGTCGCAGACGAAGGGATCTTCACAGAGGCTGCAATCCTCGGGGAAGGGATCTCCCGAGAGATCGATCCAATAGCGATAGCTCGCCGCGACTGTGAGGCCCCCGGCGTCGTTCTTGGGGCGGCAGTCGCCGAAGAAGCTGATCCGATTGGTAGCGCCGTCGTAGTCGAAGCCGTCCTGGCGGCTATGGGGCACATCGGTGGCCAAGCAGCCGGCGCCTTGCGGGACCACCAGCGCCGCCGGGTCGATCGCGAGCTTGATCGACGCGGAGATCGGGTCGCGGCTGAGCTCGTAGGGAGAGGTCGCGCCCATCACCGTATTCATGATCGCGTTGATCGTCGGGGAGATCGTCGAGAGATCGGAGAGGTCTCCGATCACGCCGCCCATCTGGTTGATGACGTCGGTGTAGCGGTTTCGCCGGTCGATGCTGGTCTGGTTCGTGCTGTTGCAGTCGGAGTTGTGGCGAGCGTCGCAGGTGATGATCCCGGCGAGGAAGGCGCGTTGGGCGCCGGGGCGAGACGGATCCCAATCCTCGAAGAGGTCGGTCACCCAGCTCTGGACCGTGCCGCTGGACTGCTCCGGCTCGTCGGTGATGAAGACGATCGCCAGGGTCGCTTCGGGGCGGATCCTGTCGACCCGATCTTCCGCCACAGGGAGGAAATAGCCATTGGGATAGGCGTTTCGGAAGCTCGAGTTGCAGGTGGAGTGGCCCTGAAGCGCACAGCGGATGGGGGCGAAGCTGCGCTCGGTCCCGCTGCCATTGATCCCGGGCTTGGCGTCGATCTTGAACTGGTTCACGTCCCGGGTGAAGTCGGCGAGGCGCTTGTTTCCGAGGCCGTTCTGATCGAAGTCGGTGGTGATGGTGGCGATCCGCCAGTCCAGGGTCGAGTTGGCGAGCTGGTCTGCCAGGGCGTCCGCGGCGTCGGAGAGGGCCTGCTGCTTGTCGCCCATCGATCCCGAGTTGTCGATCACGAAGAGGAAGTCCACCTGGGCCCAAGTGGTGGTGTCGAAGGTGTCGCAGGCGACATTGGTGGGATCCGCGTGCTGGGCCAGCGCCGAGCCGTTGGCGACGTCATCGAGCTGGATCACGCCGTCGCCCGTCCAACCCGAGGCGGGCATCAGGGCCCCAACGACCACAGCGCGGCGCGGGTCGCGGACCACGTACTCCACCTGGAGCTTGTACGGCCCGCCGACGCCGGCGCTCCCCGTGAGGGTCCCGGTGGCGCCCGGCACCAAGGCCCGTACGAGCTGGTTCGCCCTGGCCTTGAGGTCCGAGCCCCCCGAGAGATCGTAGAGGGCGCGGACGGCGGGGAAGCCGTCCCAGGTGGTGAAGCTCTGGACCACCGGAGAGGAGAGGCCGCCGAAGAGCGCGCGGTCGGCCAGCTCCTCTGCGAGGGCGTCGCCGGCGGAGGCCTTCACCAGGGCGAAGCCGGCCATGGGCGGCGTTCCGTTGGGCGAGAAGATCATCCGCCCGGCGTTGACGCCGCCGGCGTCCTGGAGCTGGGTGGACTCGGACCAGCTCGGCTTGGTGGCCAGGCGAAGGTCGGAGGCCCTGTCGGTGTGGAAGATCACGGGCTGCAGGCCCTGTACAGTGCAGGCCGCCACCACCGCAGGATCTGTCGCGTCGGGGACGTTGGGATCCGTCTCCCTGGGGTCGACCCGGCCGTTGTGGTTGGCGTCCTCGACGCCGTCCAGCAGGCCGTCGCCGTCCGTGTCGGCCAGGAGGGGGTTGGTGGTGGTGGACGGATCGGCGTCCGGCACGAAGACGCCGGCGCAGCGCACGGGCTCGGGGGTGGTGGTGTAGCCGAGCTCCAGACCATCCGGCAGGCCGTCGCCATCTGTGTCCGCCAGCCGGGGATCGGTCTCGCCCAGCTCGGGCTCCCAGATCCCGTTGTGGTTGGCGTCCTCGACGCCGTCCGGGATCCCGTCGCAGTCCGTGTCCTTGGACAGGGGATCGGTGCCGGTGCGGTATTCGACGCCGTCGGGGATGCCGTCTCCGTCCGTGTCGGGGTTGAAGGGATCGGTGCCGATCAGCAGCTCGAGGGCGTCGGGCAGGCCGTCGCCGTCGCTGTCCAGATCGGGGACCAGGGGATCCGTCTCCCCCGGATCGACCACGTGGTTCTGGTTCAGATCCTCCTCACCATCCAGCAGGCCATCACCATCGGTGTCGGCGTTGGTGGGATCGGTCTCGCGCAGCTCCGGGTCCCAGCGCCCGTTGAAGTTGAAGTCCTCGACGCCATCGTTGATCCCGTCGCCGTCGGTGTCCATCAGCAGGGGATCGGTGATGGTGCTGGGATCGAGATCGGGGACGAAGCGCCCGGCGCAGAGCACAGGTTCGGGGGTCTCGGTGTAGCCCAGCTCCAGGCCATCGGAGAGGCCGTCGCCGTCGGTATCCCAGAGGCGCGGGTTGGTCTCGCCGAGGTGGGGCTCCCAGATCCCGTTGCGGTTGGCGTCTTCCACGCCATCGGGGATTCCGTCGCAGTCCGTATCCTTGGAGAGGGGGTTGGTCCCGGTGCGGACCTCGATCCCGTCGGGGATCCCGTCCCCGTCTGTGTCCGGATTGAAGGGGTCGGTCCCGTAGAGGATCTCGTCGACGTCTGCGAGCCCGTCGCCGTCGGTATCGAACCAGGGGTTGTCCGGCACCAGGGGATCGGTCTCGCCGGGATCGACCACGTGGTTCCAGTTGAGATCCTCCTCGCCGTCGAGGAGCCCATCTCCGTCGGTGTCGGGGTTGGTGGGATCGGTCTCGCCCAGCTCGGGCTCCCAGATCCCATTGAAGTTGAAGTCCTCGACCCCGTCGGGGATCCCGTCTCCATCGCTGTCACGCTTGGTGGGATCCGTCTCCCCGGGATCCACCACGCCGTTGTGGTTCTTGTCCTCGACCCCGTCGGGGATCCCGTCTCCGTCGCTGTCGAGGTTGTTCGGATCGGTCTCGCCGGGATCGACCCTGCCGTTGCGGTTCTTGTCCTCGATCCCGTCGGGGATCCCGTCGCCGTCGGTGTCGGGGTTGGTGGGGTCGGTGGTGGTGGAGGGATCGGCGTCACCCACGAAGTTGGGGCAGGTCGGATCGGGGCTGGAAATGCGGCCCACCTCGACGCCGTCTAGGATGCCATCACCGTCGGTGTCCGGGTTGTAGGGATCGGTCTTCAGCCCACTGGGGTAGACCGTCCCAAACTCCTCGGCGTCGCTGAGGCCGTCGCAGTCGTAGTCCCGGAACCAGCCCTGGGGATCGGAAGGATCCGGCGGGATCCGCGGATGATCGATGCTGCCTCCGCTGCCGCCGCTCCCTCCCGTACCCCCTGTGCCGTCCCGACCACCGGAGCCCGCCTCGCCGCCGCCTGTGCCTGCCTCGTTGCCGGCCTTGCCGCCGCCCGTCGATCCGGATGGGGATCCGCCGCCGCATCCGGCTCCGAAGATCGCGAGCGCGACGCTCGCCAACATCGTCGCCAACCAGGTCCGAGTCATGACGCCCCTTCTGGATCGGCCGCACTTTCGGCCAGCAGTCCTTTGGGGCGTTCATACCCGCTCGCATGGTGGAAATCAAAATTACCGGAGTCGATCACTCTTACTCACGGTGTGTGTGTATGTGGTCCGATCTGCCACGCATAAGAGGGGAGCCGGCGACCTGCAGCGCATGGGGCTCGTCGACCCGAGCGTCCGCCGAGAGGCTGAGCTTCGCGGCCTCGAGGCATCCAAAGACAAACGCCCCCGCATCAGGCGGAGGCGTCTGTCCTCCGCGCGAAGGGCGGGGAGGGCGCTTTCCAAGGATGTCGCTCCGGCTCAGGCACGGATCTCGGGAGCGGGGGCGGGGCGCTCACCTCCGGAGCCGGCGGGGCCGAAGGGGGAGCGCTCCAGGGTGGCCTGCAGCACCTCGTCCAGATTGGCGACGAAGGTGAACTCCAACTCCTCCCGGGCCTGCTCGGGGACGTCGATGATGTCCTTGCGGTTGCGCTCCGGCATCACGATCCGCTTGATCCCGGCGCGGTGGGCGGCGAGGACCTTCTCCTTGATCCCGCCGACCGGCAGCACCTGGCCACGGAGGGTGATCTCGCCGGTCATCGCCGTATCGCCCCTGGCCTGGATCCCGGTGAGGAGCGAGACCAGCGCGGTGACGATGGTGACGCCCGCGGAGGGGCCGTCCTTGGGGATCGCGCCTGCCGGGAAGTGGACGTGGATGTCCTGCTTCTCGAGGAAGTTGCTCTCGAGCCCCAGGGATTCGCTCTTGCTCCTCACGTAGGAGAGCGCCGCCTGGGCGGACTCCTTCATCACGTCGCCGAGCTGGCCCGTGAGGGTGAGGCTGCCCTTTCCGGGCATCTTCGTCGCCTCGATGAAGAGGATGTCACCACCGGCAGGGGTCCAGGCCAGCCCCGTTGCCACGCCGGAGACCTCGGTGCGCTCCGCGACCTCGTTGTAGAACTTCTCCGGCCCCAGGATCTCGACCACGTCGGCCTCTTCGAGCACCCGCTTGTCGGTGCGGCCGCTGGCCACCTCCACCGCCACCGCCCGGCAGATGTCCGCGATCCGCCGCTCCAGGCTGCGGACCCCCGCCTCACGGGTGTAGCCGGTGATGATCTTGGCCAGCGCCTGGTCGGTGAGCTCCAGCATCTCGTCCGAGATCCCGTGCTCCCTGAGCTGCTTGCCCACCAGATGGCCCCTGGCGATGTGCTCCTTCTCGTCGAAGGTGTAGCCGGGGAGCTCGATGATCTCCATGCGGTCGCGGAGCGGCGGCGGGATCGGCTCGAGCTGGTTCGCCGTGGCGATGAAGAGGATCCGCGAGAGATCGTAGGGCACGTCCACGTAGTGGTCGCTGAAGGTGTTGTTCTGCTCGGGGTCGAGGACCTCGAGGAGGGCGGCGCTGGGATCACCGCGGAAGTCCGCGCCCAGCTTGTCGATCTCGTCGAGCATCATCACGGGGTTCACCGTCCCCGCCTTCTTCATCGATTGGATGATCCTGCCGGGGAGGGCGCCCACGTACGTGCGGCGATGCCCGCGGATCTCCGCCTCGTCCCGCACGCCGCCCAGGCTCAGCCGCACGAAGTTGCGGCCGATCGAGCGGGCGATGGACTTGCCGAGGGAGGTCTTTCCCACGCCGGGAGGGCCGACGAGGCAGAGGATCGGCCCCCGCATGTCGTTCTTCAACTTGCGCACCGCCAGGTACTCGAGGATGCGCTTCTTCACCTTCTGGATGTCGTAATGATCCGCGTCGAGGACCGTCCGGGCGTTCTCGATGTCGAGGTTGTCGTCGGTCTTCTTCGACCACGGGATGTCCGCGAGCCACTCGAGGTAGGTCCGCGCCACCGTGTACTCGGAGCTCGCCGCCGGGATGGTCTTGAGGCGGCTCATCTCCTTGTTCGCGACCTTCTCCACCTCGGGAGGCAGGCCCGCCTTCTTCAGGCGCTCTGCCAGCTCGTCGAGGTCCTCCTCCTCCTCGTCGGTGAGATCGCCGAGCTCCTCCTTGATCGCCTTGAGCTGCTGGCGCAGGTAGTACTCGCGCTGGGTCTTGGACATCTCGCCCTTGACCTGGCTGTCGATCTTGCTCGAGAGCTTGAGGACCTCGCGCTTGCGGTTGAGGAGTTCGAGGACGAGCTTCATCCGCGGCTTGAGCTCGATGGTCTCCAGGACCTGCTGCTTCTCGTCGATGGAGACGTCCACGTTGGCGGCGATCAGATCTGCGAGGTGGCCCGGGTGGGTGATCGACTCCACCAGCTCGCTGGCCGCGGCGGGGAGCTCCGGCATCAGCTCGATCACCTCGCGGGCGAGCTTCTTGAGGTTGATGGCCAGGGCCTCGACCTCGACCTCTTCGGCGGCGGGCGCCTCCTCCACCGCCTCCACCCGCGCCTTCAGGTAGGGCGACTCCTGGATGACCTCCGTGATCTTGAACCGCGAGATCCCCTGGACGACGAGGGAGTAGTTGTCCTCGCCCATCTTCAGGAGCTTCACGATCCGCGCCACCGTCCCCACGGCGTGGAGATCGCCGGAGGAGGGATCCTCCTCTTCGGCACGCTTCTGGGTGACCACGCCGATCACCTGATCGTCGCGTACCGCATCCTTGATCAGGGCGATGGTCTTCTGCCGCCCGACCGCGAGGGGCAGCACGCCACCCGGAAAGAAGACCGAGTTGCGCAGCGGCAGGATCGGGAGGACCTGGGGCAGGTCTTCGAGCCCGCTGGGCGGAGGTCCCGAGATGCTGGATGGATTCTTCTTTGCGTCGTCCGACATGGAGGTCTCGCTCTCGAAAAGGAGCAGCAGGGGACAATCCCCGATCGATCACCGCGCCGGATTGCTCCCCGCTGCCCGGGCTCGGGTGCCACCGTGGACAAAGCGGGCCGGATGGCCCTCACGCCGGCATTAGCGCAGCTAGGCCCCAACTTGGCAACGGATTGCGACTTGGCAAGAAAGATGGTGGACGTTGGCCCACAGAGTCCCAGTTCGGCGAGCCGAAAGGCCTCGCGGGAGGCGGCGCCTCCTGCTCAACGTTATGGGCCGCGCGCCGGGGGCGGTCGTTGCCGGAATGCTGGCACCCGTGGTACCCGTTGATCTTGCCGCATGACAATATTTGCGTCTCCCCTGGAACCGGCGATCCGTCCTGGCGGCGTTTCCGGGCGGAGCCATCCCCGGGATGCGAATCATGGCGAGAGCAGAGGCGACGATGAACCAGCAGGCAAGGACAGCGTTTCCCATCCCCCGCAACATCGTCCGGATGCTCCTTGATCGGGCGGCCCAGCAGCCCGACGATCCGGCGGCGCAGTTCAAGCGCGGCGGCGCGTGGCGCACCTACTCCTGGACGGAGATGGTCGCCAAGGCGCGCCAGCTCTCCGACGGCCTCATCGCCCTCGGCGTGCAGCCGGGCGAGCGGGTCGCCACCTTGAGCTCCACCCGCGTCGAGCACTCCCTCGCCGACCTCGCGGTCCTCGCCGCCCGCGCGGTCTCGGTCCCGATCTACCACTCGATCCTGCCGGCGGAGGTCCAGTACATCGTCGAGGACAGCGGCTCCTCCTACGTCTTCGTGGAGGATGAGGCACAGCTCGCCAAGCTGCGGGAGGGCCGCTCCAGGCTGCCGGCGCTCCGCAAGGCCATCCTCTTCGACGGGGAGGCCGCCGACGCCGATGCCGATGCCGATTGGGTGGTCAGCCTCGCCGACGTGGAGCGGATGGGCGACGCCCACGCCGCCTCCCACCCCACCGCCTTCGACGAGAGGGTGGAGGCGATCGACAGCGACGATATGGCCTCGCTGCTCTACACCTCGGGGACCACCGGCAACCCCAAGGGCGTGATGCACACCCATCGGAACTGGTGCTACGAGGCGGCGGCCACGGCGCAGCTCTCGATCTTCCAGCCCGGCGACACCATCCTGCTCTTCCTGCCGCTGGCCCACTCCTTCGCCAAGGTGGTCCAGGTGGTGTGGTGGCATCTGGGCGCGACCACCGCCTTCGCCGAGGCGGTGGACAAGGTGGTGCAGAACGCCGGGGAGGTCCGTCCGGCGATCATCCCCTCGGCGCCTCGTGTCTTCGAGAAGGTCTTCAGCACCGTCGTCGCCAACGGCTCCTCGAATCCGGGCGTGAAGGGGATGCTCTTCCGCTGGGCCATGTCGCTCTTCGACGAGTACGCCGACGCGATGGCGGCCGGGCGGAGCTACGGCGGCCTGGGTTGGACCCTCGCCAAGAAGCTGGTCTTCTCCAAGGTGGCCGAGACCCTGCGCAACGAGCGGCTCGGCGGAAGGATCCGAATCTTCGTCTCGGGCGGCGCGCCGCTCTCCCCGAAGATCGCCTGGTTCTTCCACGTGCTCGACCTGCAGGTCCTCGAGGGCTACGGCCTCACCGAGTCCGCCGCCGCCACGGCGGTGAACCTCCCGACCCACAACAAGATCGGCACCGTCGGCCCCGCCCTCCCCGGCACCGAGTTCCGGATCGCGGACGATGGCGAGATCCTGATCCGCGGCGGCGGCGTGATGAAGGGCTACTTCGGCCGGCCGGAGGAGACCGCCGAGGTCCTCGAGGCCGATGGCTGGCTCCACTCCGGCGACATCGGCAGCCTCGACGCCGACGGCTTTTTGACCATCACCGATCGCAAGAAGGACATCATCGTCACGGCCGGCGGCAAGAACGTCCCGCCGCAGAACCTGGAGAATGCGCTGAAGACCGAGGCCATCGTGAGCCAGGCCCTGGTCTACGGGGACAAGCGCAAGTTCCTCACCGCCCTGATCACCGTCCAGGAGGAGAACGGCCGGAGCGTCCTCGCCTCCAAGGGGATCCAGGTCGGGAGCTACGAGGAGCTGAGCCAGCATCCGCAGATCCGCGCCGAGGTGCAGGCTGCGGTGGATAGGCTCAACGCGAACCTGCCTTCGTACGAGACGATCAAGCGCTTCGCGATCCCGTCCCGGGACTTCACCATCGAGAGCGGCGAACTCACCCCGACCCTCAAGGTGAAGCGAAAGGTCGCCACCGAGCACTACAAGAGTGTCCTCGACGGCCTCTACGACGAGAAGTTCGACTGAGAGTTTGTGTAGAAATCACGAACTCTGCGAGCCGGAGGCGAGCGAGCGCTAGAAGGAGCCGTAGCGCGCAGCGCGCGTGAAAAAACCGCCCCCACTGCAACGCGAGGGCGATTTTTTCACAGGCTCT
>JBEBXK010000073.1:0-13696 GCA_040391605.1 Vulgatibacter incomptus | reverse complement strand
ACCACCAGGGCGCCGGTGCGCAGGGCGAGCTTGATGAAGCCGCCGCGGCCGAAGCGTTGGAGGCGGTAGCGCTCCCGGAAGGGCTTGCCGAAGCCGGTGGCGCCCTCGGGAAAGACTGCGACGGCAGCGCCCCTGGCGAGGAGCCGCTCCGCGTTCTCCGGGCAGGCGCGGACAGCGCCCAGGCGGTTGACGAGGAGGCCCACCGAAGGGAAGTGGAAGATCGAGTCCTCCACCAGGGGCCGGGCGTCGAGGCCGCCGTGGCTGGCGGCGAGGGAGAGCATCAGCGAATCCCACGGGATCGCTCCGGCGCGGTTGGCGACCAGCACCAGGGGCACGCCGCGGGGGAGCGAGTCGAAGCCGCTGGACTCCACCCGGAACCAGCGCTGGTAGATCCACTCGAGGAAGGGCCGGACCTGCTGGGCGAAGGGCGGATCGTAGCCGAACTCGTCCACTTCGAGAGAGGGAGCTCCCCCCGGGAGATGCAGCGCCTGTCGCAGCGCGGTGAACGCACCGTATGCGACGTCGAGGCCGGTGGGGTGCTGCAGCGCAGCGAGGGGCGCGGCGCCGGCCGCGGCGGCGATCGGCGGCACCGCCACCACCTTCCGTCTCTTCGGCTCCCTGCCGTCGTCTCCCGGCAGCAGCCCCGCCTCCACGCGTCCCTCCTCGCTCCCGGCCTCGCGCCGAGCCTCGACGGGCGCCCGCTTCGGTGCCGCCCGAGTCGCCTCAGCCGAAGGCATGACCTTGCTGCCTGTCTCCGCCGCGGTGTCCTGAGGAGGCACCGGGGCCGTAACGATCTCTGGCTGCGCCCCTGTCTTGACGCCCGGCGCGGCCTTCGCGGTCTCCCGCTTCGCCGCGGCGCGAGGGCCCGGCGAGGCCTTCGCGGTCTCCCGCTTCGCCGCGGCGCGAGGGCTCGGCGAGGCCTTCGCGGTCTCCCGCTTCGCCGCGGTGCGGGGGTTCGGGGTGGCCTTCGCGGTCTGCCGCTTCGCCGCGGTGCGGGGGCCCGGCGCGGCCTTCGCGGTCTGCTGGTTCGCCGCGGACTCCGGCGTCTGGGCGGCAGGCGGCCGGGGTGCTGGCCGCTTGGATGGCGTGGCCTTCCTGGCGGCGCGATCGCCTCCGGCGGCCGACGCCGGCTCCTTCGGGCTCCGATCCGCGGCCCCGCGGCGGAAGGGATCGTTTCCCAGGATCTGCGACTTCTTGGCCATCCTGACAAAACTCCTCAGCCGGGCAGGGAGGGGCGGTCCTCGTGGCGCGCGCCGATCGATCGCAAGGCGTCCAGGGTGGTGTGGCGCGGCTCGAAGCCGAGCTCTTCTTCGATGCGGGCGGTGTCGGCCACCACCGGATAGCGGAGGTAGTCCAGCATCGCCGTGGGGATCGGTATGGAGATCCCCGCCCGCCGCATGCCCTGGAGGATGACCTCGGCGAGCCGATGGGGCAGCGGCAGCGCGCGGGTGCCGCAGACGCGAAGCGCCGTCGACACGGGGATCACGCCCTTGCCGGCGACGTTGAAGGTGCCTCTCGGCGCCTGGCGGGTGGCCAGGAGGAGCGCCTCGACGGCGTCGTCCCGATGCACCGCCTGGAGGAGGGGATCGTAGCCGGCGAGGGTCGGCGCCACCGAGCGGGAGAGGTAGCGGCTGAAGAGGTTGTCTACCCCCGGCCCCATGATCGGCGCGAAGCGCAGGATCGAGACGGCCGCCTCGGGATGATCGGCGGCGAAGCGCTGCACCTGCCGCTCCGCCTCGAGCTTGTCGTTGACGAAGCGGGAGCGCGGCGTGCCGCGGGTGCGATGCGCCTCGCGGATCAGCCCGGGGTTCTTGGGGTGCGCGCCGTAGATCGCAGTGGACGAGCGGACCACCAGCCGGCCGATCTTCGAAGCGGCGGCGGCGGTGAGCACGTGGAGGGTGCCGATCACCTCGAGCTCGTGGGCGTAGTCGGCGCTGGGGAGCGGCGCGTCGAAGTAGGCGAGGTGGACCAGGGTGTCCACCTCCTCCACCAGCAGGATGTCGGCGATCTCCTGATCCGCCGACGGCCTGGTGAGATCCACCCGCTGGAAGTGGACCTTCGGCGCGAGTGCCTCAGGGGGCCTCAGATCGATGGCGACGATCCGCTCCACCGAGGGATCGTCGACGAGCGCCGCGATCAGACCGCTGCCGAGGGCGCCATGCGAGCCCACCACCGCGATCACCCTGGGGAGCTTCGAGGTCTCGCGCTTGGGCGCCGCCGCCCGCTTCTTCGTGGCCATGCTTCGACTTGTAGGAGGGCGGCAGGAGGCGGTCAAGGACGCAAGGCAGCGATCGTTCGCCTTGCCCGACAGGAGCCGCCCTCGTACCCTCCGCTCGTGCCCACCATCCGACAGCTCCCCTCCGATCTGATCAACAAGATCGCTGCCGGCGAGGTGGTGGAGCGTCCCGCGTCGGTGGTGAAGGAGCTGGTGGAGAACGCCCTCGACGCCGGCGCCACCCGGGTGGAGGTGGAGCTGGTGGGAGGCGGCCGCGAGCTGATCCAGGTGGCCGACGACGGCAGGGGGATGAGCCGGGAGGACGCGCTCCTCAGCATCGAGCGCCACGCGACCTCCAAGCTGGTCGACGCCGAGGGGCTCTTTCACATCGCCAGCTTCGGATTTCGCGGCGAGGCCATCCCCGCCATCGCCTCAGTGTCGCGGATGAGCCTCACCACCCGCGAGCCCGACGCGCTGGAGGGCACCCGGATCGAGATCGAGGGCGGGGCGATCCGCGCGGCCGAGCCTTGCGGTGCGCCGCGGGGGACCACCCTCGCGATCCGCGACCTCTTCTTCGCCACCCCTGCGCGGCGCAAGTTCCTGAAGCGCCCGGAGACCGAGGCCGGTCACGCCTCGGAGGCCCTGGTGCGGCTCGCCCTGGCGCGACCCGACGTCGCCTTCACCCTGCGCTCCGGCGGGCGGGCCGCCTTTCAATCGCCGGCCAGCGAAGATCCCCGCGAGCGGATCGCGGCGGCCCTCGGCAAGGAGATCTTCGAGCACCTCCTCCCGGTCGAACACGCCAGAGGCACACTACAGGTGCGAGGCTTCGCCGCGTCGCCCGCGTTCTCCGCGCCAACGGGGCGGGCGATCTACACCTACGTCAACGGGCGCTACATCCGCGATCGCCAGCTCCTCCACGCGATCCAGCGGGCCTACGACGGGCTGCTGCCCCAGGGACGATCGCCCGGCCTGGTGATCTTCATCGATCTTCCCCCGGGCGAGGTGGACGTCAACGTCCATCCCCAGAAGCAGGAGGTTCGCTTCGCCGAGCCGCGGGTGGTCTACGACGCGCTGCTGCGCGGGCTCTCCGACGCCCTGGGCAAGGGAGATTGGCTGGGCTCGACGAACCCTGCTGTCTCGCCTGCCGCCAGGGTGAGGAGCTTCGCCGTGCCGCCGTCGTCCCAGCCTGCCTTCGATTGGCAGGCCCGCTACCGATCGGCGGGGCGGGGCGCGCCGATCCAGGGCGGGGATGGTGCGGGGATCCGGGAGGCCGCATCGGCCCTCTGGCCCAGGAGAGGTGATCCGGTCGCGGCGGGGCGCGGCATGGATCCGGCGTCTGGTGCTTCGACTCTCAGTGAAGTCGTCAGTCGAACCGATGCTCATGGTGTTCGATCCACAGAGGGAGGCCTCTCGACGCTGCGGGTGATCGGCGCCCTCGGCCCCTCCTTCCTCCTCTGTGAGTCACCCAGCGGGGGGCTCGTGATCCTGGACCCTCATCCGCTCCGTGAGCGGATCGCCCTCGCCGAGCTCGGAGGCGCCAGCGGGGGGAGGCAGGGGCAGCCCTTCCTCTTCCCGGTGATCCTCGATCCGGGGATCGCCAACGGACGCCTCCTCCTGCGCCACGTCGAGGTGCTGCGAGAGCTCGGCATCGATCTCGAGCCCTTCGGCGGCACCACCTTCGCCCTGAAGGAGGTGCCCCGCGTTCTGGTGGGGGTGGACTACGAGGCGCTGGCCGCCGATCTCGTCGACGCCTGCGAGGCGGCGGCGGAGGGGCAGCGGCGCGGGGCAGCCCTCGCGGTGATGGCGTGTCGCGCCGGCGCGAACCAGCAGACCATCCTCACCGTAAAGGAGGCGCAGGAGCTGGTGGACACCTGGGATCGGATCGAGGCCGGGGGCGCCGCCCTCCACGACAATCCCTTCGTCGTCGAGCTCTCCCTGGACGAGCTCCACAAAAAGGCAGGGGCGAGGTAGCCGGGAGGCCATCGGAGGAGATCGAGGCGGCGGCAGCCGGAGACGGCGAGGGCGGCGGGACGAGCGTCGCGGGAGAGCGTGGCCATCGGAGGAGATCGAGGCGGCGGGAGGGCTGAGCGAAACGCGCGCGTGGAGGCGCGGCCCGCCTTCGACGAGAGGTGATCGCCGAAGTGGCAGGCACGGGTCCGGCTGCCGTCTCTTCGAGGCTCGGGGTCTACTCCGCGGGAGGCGCCAGGAGCTCCGCAGCGCCTGGGCGGCGGAGCAGGGCCGCGGCCCAGAGGTAGAAGGCGAGCTGCGCCAGGGCGAGGAGGGCCGTGACGGCGACCGTCCCCACCTGGGCGGTCATCATCGTGAGGGCCATGGCCGCGACAGAGCCACCTTCCGCGGCCAGCGGCGCGAAGAGCGTGCGGTTGCCGGCCAGGAGCCCGAGCTGCACCCAGCTCTGCACCCCGAGCGCCAGGATCGCGTAGCCCTGAGAGAGGACCAGACCCGAGCGCAGCCCCCTGAGGCCCCAGCGTCGTCTGCTGCGAGCGCCGATGGCGCCGATGAAGAGGGCCAGCGAAGCGAAGAGGTTGGTCGCCGCCAGGGCGGTGACCGCCGGGCGACGGTCTTGCAAGACCTGGGTGTAGGTCGCCGGGATCTCGTCGATCACCGCCTGGATCTTCTCCCAGGCCGCCTCCTCGCCCTCCGGGGCGGCGGGCAGCGCCACCGCCGGCAGCTCCGGGATCGGCTCGCGCCAGGACATCAGCGCCGAGGCGCCCACAGCGGTGCCCATGGTGCCGAGCACCGCCGAGAGCGTGAGCATCAGCGAGAGGCGACGCAGGGGGTTCTTGGGCTTCTTGGTCATACCGCTACCCTCTTATCCGATCCGCAAGGAGCGTAGGGATCCGAACACCCGTCGGGAGATACCGATGCCCCGCTCTCAGGCCGCGACGGGGCACGGGCTCTAGGCGAGCCGGTGGCGAGCGAACGCCAAAAAAGATGGCCTCAGAGCGAGGAGGCGGGGGAGCGCCCGGGGGCTCCGCGCTTGACCTGGACCTCCCCTCCGTTGCACCCTCCCGCGTCAAATGGCCGGTCATTCCAACGAAGACGATGAGAGAGAGCGCCCCGACGCCCAGGTCCCGGTAGCGTACGCCGAGAAGGCGATGAGCTCGCTGCTCCGCCTCCACGACGATCTGGTCGAGGAGAAGGAGCGCCGGATCGATCTCTATCGGCGGCTGATGGATCGGGAGCAGCAGCTCGCGGAGATCCGGGCCTACGTCCAGCTCCTGGAGTCGGAGCTCGGCCGTCAGGGCGCGCTCCCCGCCGGCACGGGGGGCTTTCTCCCTCCCGGCCCCGGCGAGTGGGAGCAGCGGGCGCGCGGCCTGGCGGCTCATGGCACCCAGGCCGCGGCTCACGCTGGGTCGGCCACCGAGGCGGCTCGGGCCGTGGCAGGTACATCGGAGGTCCAGGCGACTGCGACGGCCGCTGCGGCCAATGTCGCGGTCGGGGCCGGCGCCGGCTGGGTCCCCTCTTCTGCCGTGGCGGCTGCAACAGAGGACGAGTCCGCCCACGCTTCACCGCCTCCCGCGGGGGGGGCCCTTGGACCGGCGCCGGTGGTGGCGTGGATCCCGGCCAACTCCGCCAAGGGCGGCGGCCGGTGAACGTGGACCGCCTGGTCCCTGGACGAGGCGTCATCTGCGGCGGCCTGTTGATGCTGCTGACGTTGACGCCCGTCGCCTCCTCTGCCGCAGCGCTGGCACGGGAAGGGACCGTGGCGATCTTGCCGGCAGCCCGCCTGGCCTCGACGCCGACGGGCCTCGACAACGAGGGCGCGGCGCCGGCGATGATGCTGGCGTTCGGCTTCAAGCCCAACGCCTCCCTCGAGGTCGGGATCGACGTAGGGTTGAGCAGCGCCGGCCTCCGGGCCGGAGCCGGGCGCTACGATCTGCTGATCGTCCCGCTGCTCCTCCGGGGAAGCTGGACCCCGACGCCGCGCTGGGACCTCCGGCCGGTGGTGCACGCAGGGGTCGGGAAGGAGCTGCTGCTGGTATATGGACCCCGTGGTGAATATCGGGAACACACGCCAACGGCGGCCATGGGAGCCGTCGGGATCCAGGCCGACCTCTCGACTTCGATCGGGCTGGCGCTGGATTTGGGCTACCTGTACGCCAGCGCCAAGGATCCCGCCCTGGGCAGGCTGGATGGCGGTGGCCCGTTCGTGCGGGCGGGTCTCTACTTCCGGTGGGAGCCCGTGAGGCGGCTGGGCAGTTGACGCGCGTAGTTCGCGCTTAGTGAGAGAGTAAGGTACATGGAAAAGGAGATCGCGGAGATCCGCAAAGAGATCATCGAGGCGCGCAACCTCGTGATCAAGAACGACAACCTGCTGAAGACCTTGAGCGCCGACATCAAGGCCTTCGGGAAGAAGCAGGACGGCTTCGAGAGGAAGCAGCGGCTCTCGGCGGCGGCCGCGTATCTGGTCTTCGCGATTCTGGCGGCGGGCGGGGCCTTCCTGGCCTCCAAGGGTTATGTGGCACAGGCGCAGGCGCAGGCCGAGTCCTTGACCGCGAAGGCCGCGGAGGCCACCGAGGCAGCGAACCAGGCGCGGGAGGATCTGAAGCTCTCCCGTGAGGCCTCCACCGCGGCCCTGGCGGCCTATTCGAAGCTCGACGCCACCACGCCGGCGGAGCGGGAGGCGGCGGTGGCGGCGCTGCAGAGCGTCGATCGCTCGCGCCTCTCGCGCCTCGAGGCCAGGGCCCTGGAGGATCGCGGCAGGGGCGTGGTCCAGCAGCTCGCCGATGAGTTCCTCGAGTCCGGCAAATCGGCCTACCGCCGCTCGGATTGGAAGGCGGTGGTGGCCGATCTGAGCAAGGCCAACTCGATCTGGCCGGAGCATCCCGCCGCCGACGAGCACGCCTTCTATCTGGGCTCCGCCGCCCTCGAGCTGCGAGACTACCCGCTGGCCTCGGAGAACCTCCGCCGCTACATCGACCAGTTCAAGGGGCGGACCAACAAGGACTACGCCCACCTCCTCCTGGGAATGGCCTACGAGTCCATGGGAGAGAAGGACAAGGCCGAGGCCACGCTGCGCGCCGGCGTCGCCAACTACGCCTCGAGCAAGTTCCTGCCGCAGATGCGGCGACGGATCTCCGCGCTGCGGAAGGCGCCCGGCTCGGAATGATTGACCGCTGCGTCTCCTGGCGCCTACGTTGCGCGTCGTGAGCACCGACTCCCGCGACCCACGGGGCCGCTTTCTTCGACGACTCTTCCTCGGGATCCACGTCTCGGTGGCGGCGGCCTTCTCTGTGGCGCTGGCGGCGGGGGTCTGGCACGGCCTCGCCGAGGTGCGCCCGCCCCGGCCTAAGGCCAAGGCCACGGTGGCGACCTGCGCCGACGACCTCGGGGCGCTGCGTCAGGAGCTGCTGGCCCGCCTCGCCAGCCTGGCCACGGCGTCGTCGGCGGCGTTGGAGGGGCGCTCGTACGAGGGCTGGGCGGTGAGCTTTCGGGGCAGGGTCGCCTCGGCCAGGCAGCGCTGCTCGCCCCCCGCGGAGTCGACCTTGGCAGAGGCCCGCTCGGTGGACACCGCGTTCCGCGCGCTGCTTCGCAGCGTGGATCTCTCGGAGGTCCAGGCCACCCATTGGTCGCGGCACCTGGGTCCGGCGTTGGACGAAGCCGCCGCCGCCATCGACGAGACGCGGTAGCGAGCCCTCGCGACATTCGCTCGCCTAACGGTTCGGGAGCACCAGGCCAAAGCTGCCATCCCATCCGGTGATCGCCTCGCCTACCAGCGCGGGGCGGGCGCCGGGCTCGAGCCGGTAGGCGCGGACCATGGCGCCGGCGACGGTCGCGGTGGTGCCGGCCACGTCGCCCCGCAGCGTGCCGATGACCAGGGCGGGGGCGGGGAGGGCGACATCGAGTTTTCCGTCGGCGATCAGAGGGGCGGCCAGCGGCTGCACCAGCCAGGGGATGGCGCGATCGGAGGTATGGACCACCAGATCGTAGTCTCCGGGATCGAGGCGCAGCTCGTAGCGTCCGGCGCCGTCCGCGACGGCCGAGGCGGGGCGGCCCCCTCCCTCGCGTGCCGGCGTCGCCCGGATGGACGCAGCCGCTGCAGGGAGCCGGCTGGGGAGCGAGATCACGCCGCTGAGGGTCAGCTTCGCCGGAAGGGTGATGGAGAGCTCGTTGCGGAGGCCCGGGGCGATGGTCGCCTCGCCGCTGCAGCTCGTGGTCGTCCCAGCGCTGACGCAGGTCCCGAACGATGCGCTCCCCTCCAGCGGCGGCTCTGCTCGAAAGGCGTAGCGCCCCGGCAATAGCCAGAGCTCATAGAGGCCGTCCTCGTCGACTGGCATCGCCGGCGCCGAGCGGAAGCGCAAGACCGCGTCCGGTGCATCCTCCGTGGCGTGGAGGAGGGTGGAGTCGGCGATGACGTTGGCCCCTTTGACGGGTTGGCCGTCTCCGTCGCTGAGGCGCATCCAGACCCGCTGGAGCGAGGTGCCGCCGGGGTTCGCGCTCAGGGTCCCCAGATCGACGGGCCCGCCCCCCTCGTCCAACGCGAAGAGGAGGCGCTGCTCCGGGAGGCTGGGATGGCTCGACTCCAGCGCCCCGATCCGGACCTCGATGCGATCGCCTGTGGGGACCTCGAACTTCAGATGTTCGAGCTCGATCTCATCGCCGCAGCCGTCGGTGCCGGAGCGTAGCTCCAGCCTGGCGGAGAGCGCTCCGCCTGTGTCGGGATCGTGGATCCGGACGAAGGCGCCACAGCGCTGGCGCGGATCCCGCGCGGCGTCGATCACCAGGCGGAGGCTCGCGATCCGGGTCTGGCTCGCGAGTTGGATGGGGGCGAGCTGCCTGCCGCTCTCGCAGCGGGCGAGCTGGACGTCCCGGCGTACCGGCGGCTCATCGCCCGGGGGATAGAAGGTGAGGCTCCAGGCGCCCGGGGGGAGGATCATGGTGAACTTGTCGTCTACCAGCTGTTCATGGCGCTCCACCTGGCCGGGGAGGGAGGCGAGCTCGCCATGGGCGACCAGGCGGGTCGGGCCTGGGAAGGCGAGGCTGGCGGAGATCGAGGCGGGCTTGCAGAGCGCCAGCTGCAGCGGGGCCCGGCCGGAGCTGAAAGCGGCGGGCACAAGGCCCGTGGCGGCCGGTGGATCGATCCGCCAGGCGATCCTGCCGGCGGGCTGGCCCAGGGCGTGGCAGATCTCCTCGAAGCAGGCCAGGCCATCGTCGCAGTCGTCCACCGTCTTGCAGCTCGCCCCAGGCGCGCCGCCCCCACAGGCCGCCAGGAGCATCGCCCCCGCCAGGGCGCAGAGGAGCGCGGCCGCCTGACGGAAGACGACCTTCACGCAGAAGAGAGCGATCGTCGATCGTCCGAAGGGCGCCGGAGAGCGGATGAAGGGCGCCATAGAGGGTATGAGGATCGTCGGAGAGCGGATGAGGTGCGCCGTAGAGCGCGTGAGGATCGCGCCGGCGCCGGGGAGCGGCGTCCTCTGCCGGCCGAGGCGGGGCCTCAAGGCAGACACTCCTGCACGTCCTCCACGAAGACGGCCCAGCTCGTCTCCGCCACCGCCTTCCCCGGCAGGATCGCGCGGCGCATCGGCTGGCGCTCCGGATCCGGATCGAAGCCATCCGAGACCACGGCCTCCACCACCAGCACCGGATCGCGGTGGCGATCGAAGGAGAGCTGCAGGCTGTCTCCGGCTGGCGTGCGGATCCCGTATTGGAAGCCGAAGCCCGCGGGGATGGTGCGCCGGGCCACGGGCTCCTGCCTGCCCTGCTCGTAGTTCACGAACCACCGCACCTCGAGGGCGTCGTCGACGTCGAGATCCTCGATGGCCAGGAGCTCGAGCTTCACCTCCCGGCACCCCCGTTGGGTGCGGACCACCGAGCCCTGGGGCTCTCGCCCCAGGATGTGGGGCGGATCGTTGGTGGGACCGTCGTCGCCCGCCTCTTCATAGGGCTGCGGCACGAGGCAGGCGCCCAAGCCTCCCGCGAGGAGGAGCAAGCTGGCGACGAGGGGCCGCATCACTCCGCGAACGCCTCGTCGCGCTCCGCTTCGAGGTGGCGGAAGACCGTCCTCGGATCGACGCCGAGCTCCTTCGCCGCCTGGGTCCGGTTGCCGCCGTTGCGGTCCAGGATCTCGTTGATGTAGCGGCGCTGGAACTCCTCCTTCGCCTGCTGCAGCGGCATCACCGGCTCCAGCGACTCGGGATGCAGCTCCAGATCGGCGGCGGAGAGGATCGCGCGATCGGCCAGGACCACCGCCTTCTTCACCCGATTCTCGAGCTCTCGCACGTTGCCCGGCCAGCCGTAGCGCTTCATCGCGCCGACGGCCTCCGGCGAGAAGCCCCGGACCTTCGAGTCGAGCTCCTTGGTGAAGGCCGCCAGGAAGAAGCGGGCGAGGACCACCACGTCGTCGCCTCGCTCGCGGAGGGGAGGCAGATGCAGGGAGACCACGTTGAGGCGGTAGTAGAGGTCTTCGCGGAAGCTGCCCGCCGCTATGGCGGCCGCGACGTCCTGGTTGGTGGCGGCGATCACCCGGATGTCGATGGACTCGGACCTCGAGTCGCCGACCTTCACGACCGTCCGTTCCTGCAGCGCCCGCAGGATCTTCACCTGCAGATGCGTGGGCATCTCGCCGATCTCGTCCAGGAAGAGGGTGCCGCCGTTGGCTGCCTGGAAGCGGCCGGTCCGGGTCTGCACCGCGCCGGTGAAGGCACCCCGCAGGTGCCCGAAGAGATCGCTCTCCAGGAGGTTCTCCGGGATCGCGCCACAGTTGATGGCGACGAAGGGGCCGTCCTTGCGGGCCGAGCGCCGATGCAGCTCCCTGGCGATCACCTCTTTTCCCGTGCCGGTCTCGCCGGTGATCAGCACCGAGACGTCGGTCTTGGCGACCTTCTCGATCGTCCCATAGATCGCCTTCATCGCGGAGCAGGCTCCGAGGACCTCGCCGAAGCGATCGTCCTCCAGCCGCCTCCGGAGCTGCACGTTGTCCAGGCGCAGCTCGTTGAGGAGGAGGGCGTTGCGCAGGAGCAGGGAGGCCTGTCCGGCGAAGATGGTCAGGAGCTCGAGGTTCGGCTCCTCGAAGAGATGGGCCACCCGATCGTTGCCGACGTAGAGCAGACCGAAGAGATCTCCCTTCTCCATCAGCGGCGCACACATCACGCTGGAGAGCTTGAGGTTGACGACGCTCTCGGCGCTCTTGAACTCCTCGTCGTGGAGGGCGTCGGAGACGATCAGCGCCCGTCTCTGCCGCACCACCTTGGCCACGATGGAGTCCGAGACCCGCTCCAACGCGCTCTCGATGTTCTCTCGCGCCACGTTGCGGGCCACCTTCACCTGGAGCTCGCCGCCCTCGAGGAGGATCAGCAGCCCCTTGTCGGCCCCGGTGATCGCGATCACGTCGTCCATCAGCCGCTCGAGGAGGGCGTCGATCGGATGATCGCCGAGGAGCTTCTCGGAGAAGGCGTGGAGGGTGCGCAGGGCGGCGAGCGCGTCGTCAGAGACCACCGACTCGCCCGAGGTGCGCTCGACTCCGTCCCCGGCGATCCGCAGCTCGATAGAGCCAAGGCCGATCACGTCGTGAGGCCCCAGCTTCGCCTCGTTGCGCTTCTTGCCGTTGAGGAGGAAGCCGCTGTCCAGGGCGACGGCGTGGAGGACGTCGCCGTCCAGGCGGAGGTGGAGCGCCGCCGGGGCGACCGCGAACTCGTCGATGACCACGTCGTTGTCCGCCGACCGGCCCACCGTGGTGATCTGCTTGAACAGCGGCACCTGGCGGCGGCTTCCGTCCTGCAACTTGATGATCAGCGAGGGCATGGCGTCACCTAGAACTGCAGCGAGAATCCGATGGTAGCGCCGTCAGAAGCGGCGGCGGCGAAGGGGAGGGCGGTCGGTGTCTTCGGCGCGCGGACCTCGAGGTCGGCCTCCGGGGCCTCGCGCCCCACCTCCGCCTCGAAGTTGGACCAGGCGTCCAACACGCCATAGCCCCAGGCCAGGTAGAAGATCGCAGCGGAGGCCCACTTCATCGTGTCGAGGGTGCGGACCAGACCCACGTCTCTGTGCTGCACTTTCCCACCAGGCGTGAGGTTGTGGACTGCGAGGAAGGTGGCGGCGCTGGTGAGTCCCGCCACTGTCTGTACCGAGGCGAGGAAGTAGCCGGCGGAGCGATCGCCGTTCTGGAACTGGCCGGCGCCCAGGGGGAGGAAGACCAGGGCGAGGTGGCGGCGCTCCACCACCTCGCCGCTGCCGGTCTGGGAGTCCCTGGCGGCGCGGGCCTGCTCCTCCTGGAAGCGACGGCGGGCCTCCTCTTCGGCGCGTCGCGCCTCCTTGGCCAGACGGCGCTGCTCGCGAATGGGGGCGAGCTGCTCCTCATGCTCTCGCCGCACGGAGTCGAAGAACTCCACCGCGGCCGGGGGGGTGAAGAAGGGGTCCAGCCGATACTCCGGCTCGATGGAGAGGAGCTGTAGGAAGTACCGCTCCGCCCGCTCCCGCCTGTCGGGGGCCGGGCCGTAGAAGTAGGCGAGGGCCACGATGCGGTTGGCGTCGATGAGCTGATCGTCACTGGCGAGGACGTTCTTCTTCAGCAGCGCCTCCGCGATCTGCCGGGCGCGCTCGTAGTCGCCGTATTCGAAGGACTCCCGGGCCTTGCGCAGCTCGTCGACGGCGCTGGCTCGGGCGGATTGGGGCGCCGCCGCCACCAGCATCGGGAGCAGGAGCAGGAGGAGTCCCACGGCGCGGATCAAGGACTGCCCCCGGCCTGCAGGGGGTCGGCTTCCTCGCGGGGGGGCGCGATTCGCAGCGGCTCCGATCGCGAGCGCTGGCCGGCACGGACCGTCACCTGGCCGGTGACGCGATCCCGTCGGCCGCTCTCGTCGGTGGAGAAGATCTCGAAGGGGAGGGTCTTCACGTAGCGCTCACGGCCGCCGTCGCCCTTGGAGAAGGCCACCACGACCCCTCCCCGGCGATTCACGTCGGCTACCGTACCCTTGAAGGTTCCGTCGAACCAGACTTCGGCGTCGGCGTCGTCACAATCCACTTCGAACCATCCGCTTTCTCGCGGAGCGAGGACGATGCTGCGCCGCAACGCCGCGTCGCCGGCCTCGAGCTCGATCGCCTCCTCGAAGGTCTCGCAGCAGTCGGGATGGGAGAGGACGATCCGATGCGTGCCGAGGCTGAGCTCGCCGCTCCACGAGGGGGCCACGGTGTCCTGCCGGACGCCATCGATGGAGAGGGAGGCGCCCTGTGGGACCCAGCGGAGCTGAAGCTGGCGCCGGGCCGCCGGTGGATCGGCAGCCGCCGGTCCGCCCCTGCCCACCGCCCCAGTCGAGACGCCGGACTCGACGGCCGGCAGCGGGCCTCCCTCCATCCGCCCTATGCGGCGCGGATCTCCATCGGCACGCGAAGTAGACGCGGTGGTCGGGGTGCCGTGGCCGGCTGGAGTGGCTGCGCCGGTCGACGCGGCCACACCGGAGGAGGTGCCCGCGCCGGAGGAGGTGCCCGCGCCGGAGGAGGTGCCCGCGCCGGAGGAGGTGCCCG
>JBEBXK010000072.1:0-14431 GCA_040391605.1 Vulgatibacter incomptus | reverse complement strand
GAACCCTATCCTACACGGTTGGGCTCACGCTTCCCATGGACCAGTTTCCGGGGGGGCAGGTCAGGCGAGTGGACAGTAAACTTTGACGTTCGATGCCTCATTCACGTTGACAGGTTCCGCTGACCGGGAATGTTGCCTCGAGAAGCGTCTTCTTGCACGTGTGGCATGCGCTTGGTCGTTCCGCCATTCGTGAGTTCAACGTTCTCGGCAACCAGCCGACCCACGGACGAGAACAACCGTTCGACGGCAGCCGCCGCGTCCGGCGAATGATGCAGAAGTCGATGGCAGTTTGGGCACACGGCAACCGCGTTGGTCGCCCGGTCGCTGCCTCCATCGGCGAGCCTGCAGACGTGGTGTACCTCCAAGAATGGGGTCCCATCGGTCCGAAAGAATGGTGCTGGGGCTCGACAGTGCTCGCAATGGCCACCAGCCTCCCGCAGTACCTGATCGATAACGTGGGGACTGCGAGCGAACTGAACACTCATCGTCTTAACGCGGAGGGGATGCTTTTGGCCCTCTGGCGGCCTGCGCGGGGGCTGGAGAACTGCGAGTTGGCGACGGACAGACTCAAGCTCCGCTTCGTCGTGAATCGGTGCGAAGGCTACTGCCTCGACGGACCGGAACAATCCGCCAATCGCGTCCTCATCGAGAGCGGACCAGCGGAACTCCAGCCCTTTGGACGACTGCATTCGCCGAGCCGTCAGTCTCGCCGCGACGGCGTCAACCAGCGTCGGGTTTGCATCGCGGAACAGGAGGCTGCCCCGGTCGGACCTGATGAAACCGTCGGCGTGCGGCCGAGTTGATACGTGCGCCACCGAGGGATGAGCGGGGTCCAGTAGGAACTTGTCTCGTTGATCACTCACGACCTCGCGCTTCCCGAGTCCAGCGTCTTCAAGCCTCTCCATGAGGCCCCATACGAGCGATCTCAGCGGCGACCGTGATGAGGCTTGCGCGTCGGGGCCGCGCTGGGCGACCTGGGTGGCTCCGATCATCGCATCGAGAGGAACCTCTTGCAGGGCGGCGGCTATCGCTACGCTCCAGTCCGCACCGGCTCTGCGACGGTCCAGCGCCACCGCGAGGCGCCGGGCTGTCCTGACGTTCGTGTCGCCAGGCTGGAAGCGAGACTGGTGGTTTCGACAGTACCTACGATGCGCACTTATGTAGTTCTTGTAATTTATTGCATGATGAAGCGCCCTGAACCGATCGTTGTCGAGGCCAAGTGCCTCCAATCCGTCAAGGAGTTGCAAGGTTGCTTTCGGGTCCTCGAAGTCGATGGGCATGTCGGTAGCCTCCTCGTCCAGCAGCATAACCCGGAGGGCCTTCCGAGCTGAGGGTCGCGGGCTCGAATCCCGTGTCCCGCTCCAGGAAGGAGGGACGGATTTCCTGCGTTGGCAAAGAAGGCCCGCCTTTTTTCCGTACAGGGCGGTGATGGTTGCGGGCCCGGTCGCCATGCTTGGCGGGAGAGGCGCCCTGCGGCGCCACACGGCAGAGATGCCTCGCGAGGTAGGCCGTCGTTCCATCGGGATCCAGCGATTTCTTCTCGATGCGGTCGCACGAGATCGCTCGAGGTGACGCTCAGCGCTGGGCGGGCGATACTGTGGGGATGCTTGGTCCGCTCCACATTCGAGGCTCGGTCGTGATTCCGGAGGCGGAGCTGCGCTGGCGCTTCTCCCGCTCGTCGGGGCCCGGCGGGCAGCACGTGAACAAGACGGAGACGGCGGCCGAGCTCTCGTTTGATCTCGCGAACACCCCTTCGCTCTCGGCGCTCTACAAGGAGCGGGGCCTGCAGCGGCTGGCGGGGCGGCTGGTGGATGGGGTGATCACGGTGCGGGCGGATGGGCACCGCTCGCAGCTTCGCAACCGCGAGGAGGCCCACGCTAGGCTGGCGGCGCTGCTGACGGAGGCTACGGCGCCGCCGCCCAAGGCGCGCCGGCCCACGAAGCCGAGCCGTGGGTCGAAGGAGCGGCGCCTCGCGGCGAAGCAGCAGCGCGGGGCGATCAAGCGGCTCCGCTCAGGACGCTTTGACGATTGAGGGGGTCGACGGAGCGGGGCCGCTGTCGAAGAGCGCGCTTTGGGGCCTCGCGTCTCGTTGGAGGCGGTGGCTCGTGAGGCGCTTTGCGGGCTGGAGGCCCGCCGTCGCTATATGGTGGGCCGCATGAGAACTTCATCGAGGGACGACCGCGCCTCCGTCCTGCTCACGCTGGGGGCGGTCCTGCTGCTCTCCGCCGGAGGCTGCACGACCACCACCACGGTGGACGACGGGATCTTGCGGGGGCGGGTGGTGGCGCTGGCGGACGGCGACACGATCACTGTGCTGGACGCTGGGAAGAAGCAGGAGAAGATCCGGCTCAGCGGGATCGACGCGCCGGAGCGGCATCAGGCCTTCGGCAGCCGGTCGACGGAGCACCTCTCCGCCCTGGTCTTCCAGAAGGAGGTGGAGGTGCATTGGAAGAAGCGCGATCGCTACGGGCGGATCCTGGGCAAGGTGATGGTCGACGATCCGGCTTGTGGGAAGGGGGCGTGCCCGAAGATCGATGCGAACCTTCGGCAGGTGTCGGCGGGGCTGGCCTGGTGGTATCGCCAATATGCCAAGGAGCAGGAGCCGGAGGATCGAAGGCTCTACGAGGAGGCGGAGCGGCGCAGCAAGGTGGATGGGATCGGGCTCTGGGCGGAGCCGGATCCGGTGGCGCCCTGGAATTTTCGAAGGAGCCGATCCCGCAAGAAGGCGCCGGCGAAGTCGACTGGTGCGCGTGCGCCGACGGGAACCATGGAGCTCCCGACAACGCCTTAGCTACCCCTCGCGGAGAGGGGATCCCCTATAGGGCGCGCGGACACGTACACGGAGTCAGGGAGCTGCCCTTCGCGGCGGTGAGATCCCGCTGCGCTGCGACGGGGACGGCCCCCAGCTCCTTCGTTGGCGCGGGAGGCGATCGGTTGGGCGGCGACGCGCTCCAGGCTGGGTCGCGGCTTCGATGGCCGGCGTGGTGGGGGCCGGGAGCGCAGCCCCCGCCAGCTGGGGCGCTCAGGGGCCCTCGAAGACCGCCGGGGAGAAGGCCTGGCGCAGCTCCTGGGGGAGCTGGCCCTGGACGCTGGCGGCCTGGCCGGGGCTGACGCTCTCGAGGATGCCGGTGCCGATCACGGAGAGGAGCTCGGCCGCCCGATCGGGATCGACGTCGAAGCGCTGCATCAGCTCGGACTCGATCATCTCCCGGGTGATCAGGGTGTCGGGGCCTGGCGGCAGAGCGCGGAGCTGGCCCTGGACGAGGGAGGGGAGCTGGGCGATGAAGTCGTCGGCCTCGTCCATGGTGAGCCGGCTGACGAGCTGGGTGAGGATCAGCTCGGTGGCGGAGCGGGCCTGCTCGATGGAGGCGAGGCCTGCCGCTTCCTGGAGCTCGCGGAGCATCCTGCGGTAGGTGGCCTCGGCCCGGGCCATGCGGCGCTGGGCCACCGGGGTGCGGGTGGAGGCCGCCGGGCCGCCGCTGCCGAGCTGGGCCTCGACGACAGCGGAGAGCTCGTCGAGGGGCGCTGCCTCGTCTAGGAGAAGATCGTCGAAGCTGACCATGCCCTCGATGGTGCCGTCCTTGACCAGGGGGATCCGGCGGATCTGGAGGCGGCACATCAGCTCGATGGCGCTCTGCTGGCTCGCGCCAGGCTCGAGGGTGGCCACCCCGCGGGTCATGATCTCGTCGAGGCGGGTGCTCTGGGGATCGAGCCCCTGGCCGACCACGCGGGTGGCGAGGTCCCGATCGGTGACGATGCCGGCGAGCCGGCCCTTATCCAGCACGAGGACCGCGCCGATCTCGTTGCTCTCCAGCGCGCGGGCGGCTTCCAACGCGGATGTCTCGGGGTGCAGCACCACCATCCGCGGCCTTCGGTACCATTTCAGCGACACGGTCGTCTCCTCTCTCGGTGAGCGTTCGTCGGCATGTCGGAGCGCCGGACTGGCTGCGGTCCATGGCGCGGATGCCGATGTCTCTAATTTGAGCGGAGAGGATGTTTGTGCAAGCCCGCCGATCCCCGATGACCGACGAGAGAGACGGCCAGCCCCTCGCTTCGGTCTCTCGGATTCTCCGAGCGGAGTGAGGGCGGAAGCCTCTACGAGACAGCGGCGGGCGAACGCGGCGAGGCCCGGGCGCGCTCCCTATCGATCGCTCGCTCCGGCTCGAGCCGGGGCAAGGTGGCTCAGGCGCCCGCTGCGTCGAAGGCGGCGATGACCTCGGGCGGCGCCTGGACCAGCTCGATGAGCACGCCCTCGCCGGAGAGCGGGAATTCGTCGCTGGCCTTGGGGTGGATGAAGCAGACGTCGTGGCCTGCGGCGCCCTCGCGGATGCCGCCTGGGGTAAAGCGAATCCCCTGCGCCTGGAGGGAAGCCACCGCGGCGTGGAGGTCGTCGACCCAGAGCCCGACGTGGTTGAGCGGGGGCTCGTCCACCTTGGGCTTCTTGGACGGATCGATCGGCTGCATCAAGTCCACCTCCACCCGGAACGGTCCGGCGCCCAGGGTGGTGATGTCTTCGTCGACGTTCTCCTTCTCGCTCCGATAGCTGCCGGCAGGGACGAGGCCGAGGACGTCCACCCACAGGCGCCTGAGCGCCGCCTTATCCTTGCCGCCGACGGCGATCTGCTGGAGCCCCAACACGCGAAAGCTTCGAGTCATGGGCGGCAGACTTCCATGGGCGCCGGCGCCGGGCAAGGGGAACGAAGAACGCCCTCGCCTGCATTGGGGTTGTCGTATGCCTTCGCGTCGAGAGGGATCGCCACCCAGGGGGAGGACGAACTCCACGCGGGCTCCGTTCGAGGCAGAATGGACGCGAGCCTGCCGCATGAGCGTCGACGGCATGGCCTCTACCGTCGGTGGTAATTGAGGAAGACCCCATGATCGAACCAAAGATAGCCGCAGCGGGCGACGAGCTGCACGAGGCCTTCGAGGCGCTGGCGGGCCGTCCGGAGGCCAAGGTCTTCCTGAGCTGTGAGCACGCCTCCCAGCGCCTGCCGGAGGGCTACGCCTGGCCCCAGGAAGACGGGCGCCTGGTGGGGACGCATTGGGCCTTCGATCCCGGCGCCGCGGCGATCACCCACGCGCTCGCCTCGCGGATCGGCGCGCCGGCGGTGCTCTCCCGCTTCACTCGGCTGCTGATCGATCCCAACCGGCCGGAGGACTCGACGACCCTCTTTCGCACGGAGGCCGAAGGCGGGCCGGTGGTCCTCAACCTCGATCTCACCGAGGCGGAGAAGCTGCGGCGGATCGAGCGCCTCTACCGCCCCTATCATCGCGCCATCGACCAGCGGCTGGGCGCCCACGGCGCCCAGGTGCTCTTCTCGATCCACACCTTCACGCCGGTGTACGAGGGGCAGGTGCGGCAGATGGAGGTCGGCGTCCTCTTCGACACGCAGGATGCCCTGGCCGAGCGAGCAGCGGTCGCGCTGCGGGCGGCTGGCTTCGTCACCGCGATGAACGAGCCCTACTCCGGGAAGGAGGGGCTGATCCACGCCGCCGAGCACCACGCCGGCGCCCATGGGAGGCGGGCGCTCGAGTTGGAGGTTCGGCAGGATCTCGCGGTCCGCCCCGAGGTGCAGGCGCGCCTCGCCGCCGTCTTCGAGGCCTTCTTCGCTTGAGCTCGGAAGAGGGTCGAGGGTCTCGGGGAGGATCGAGCTTAGCTCACATAGGGGCGCGGGAATCGCGCCCGGCCCCGCGGGGTCTTCCTTCCATGAACTCGGGAGACCTCCCGACCGCAGATGAATCCAAGCGTCACGCCCGCTCGCGCTGAGCGCGCGACCTCCCGCCCCAGCGGGGTCAACCTTCCACGGCCTCGGGAGACCTCCCGACCGCAGATGAATCCAAGCGTAACGCCCGCTCGCGCCGAGCGCGCGACCTCCCGCCCCGGCGGGGGCGATCGTCTCCCTGACTCCACCGCCCGAGCCTCGCGGGCTTAGATTTCCACCGAAGCACTCGCGCCCTTTAGAGATCCGATGCAGGACACCGCCAAATCCCCAACGATCCCGATCGCCGACGGCGCGCCGCTGAAGTCGGCCACGGCCTTCCCCGTCCTCGGGGCGATCAGCTTCTCGCACCTGCTCAACGACATGGTGCAGTCGATGATCCTGGCGATCTACCCGATGCTCAAAGGGGAGTTCGATCTCAGCTTCGCGCAGGTGGGGCTGATCACCTTGACGTACCAGCTCACCGCCTCGTTGCTGCAGCCGCTGGTCGGCATGATCACGGATCGGCGGCCGATGCCGTTCTCGCTCCCGGTGGGGATGGGCTTCAGCCTCGTCGGGCTGCTCCTGCTCGCGGTGGCCCCCACCTTCCCGATCCTGCTCCTCGCCGCGGGCCTAGTCGGGATCGGCTCTTCGATCTTTCACCCTGAGTCATCGAGAGTGGCGCGGATGGCATCGGGCGGCCAGCACGGCCTCGCGCAATCGCTCTTCCAGGTCGGCGGCAACGCAGGCGCGGCGCTGGGCCCCCTCCTCGCCGCTTGGCTCATCGTCCCCCACGGACGCGGGAGCGTGGCCTGGTTCTCCCTCGCCTCCCTCCTCGCGATCGTGGTGCTGTTGCAGGTGAGCCGCTGGTACGCGAGCCATCACCGCCGGCCGGCCCGGAGCCACACCCAACCGGCGCCTACCCCCGCCCTCCCGCGCAAGAAGGTGATCGGCGCGCTCTCGATCCTCGGGCTGCTGATCTTCTCCAAGTACTTCTACCTGGCGAGCTTGAGCAGCTACTTCACCTTCTACCTGATGGAGAAGTTCGGCGTTTCGGTGCAGAGCGCCCAGACGCACCTCTTCGTCTTCCTCGCCGCGGTGGCGGCAGGCACGCTGATCGGCGGCCCGATCGGTGATCGGATCGATCGCAAGTGGGTGATCTGGGCGTCGATCCTCGGGGTGGCGCCCTTCACCTTGTTGCTCCCCCACGTCGGCCTGAGGTGGACCGGCGTCCTCAGCGTCGTGATCGGGCTGATCCTCGCGTCGGCGTTCTCCGCGATCCTGGTCTACGCCCAGGAGCTGATCCCCGGCAGGATCGGGATGGTCTCGGGCCTCTTCTTCGGCTTGGCCTTCGGCATGGGCGGCGTCGGCGCCGCGGTCCTGGGGCAGCTCGCCGACAGCCACGGCATCGACTTCGTCTACCACCTCTGCGCCTACCTCCCCCTGCTCGGCGTGGTCGCCGTCTTCCTCCCCGGTGGCAAGGACCGCCACGCTTGAGGTTCAGCGAGCTCCAGGGCGAGGCGGCCGACGAAGCGATCCTCGGGGTTCAAGGGTTGGCGTGGCCGGTCGTCGCCGCGCCGTCCACGTCGTTCCCCCAGCACAGCATGCGGCGGTCGCTCTTGCGTACACCGCATGTATGAGCGCCGCCGGCGCTGACGCTGGCGAAGGTCTCCACGCTGGGCTCCGGAGGCGCCTGCCCGTCCTCGTTCGAGCCCCAGCACACCACCTTGGCGTCGGCCTCGCGCACGCCGCAGCTATGGTCCCAGCCGACGCTGACGCTGGTGAAGGCGTCGGCGCTTGGCGCCCCGGACACCTGGCCGAAGTCGTCCGCGCCCCAGCACAGCACCCTGCCATCGTGTTTGCGCACGCCGCATGCGTGAAACACGCCGGTACCGACGCTCACGAACGCCTCCGCGCTGGGGGGGGCGGACTGCCCGTGGGTGTTGCTCCCCCAGCAGATGACCTTGCCGTCGCCCTCGCGCACGCCGCAGTTGAAGGCGCGCCCCGAGCTGATGCTGGCGAAGGAGTCCGCCGTCTCTCCGGCAGGCGACTGGCCGTAGTTGTTGAAGCCCCAGCACACGACCTTCCCGTTGGTCTGTCGAATGGCGCAGCTATGGTAGCCGCCTGCGCTGATCGCATCGAACGAGTCGACGCTGGGACCCGCGGGCGCCTGTCCGTCCCAATTGGCTCCCCAGCAACGGACCTTCCCGTCGGACTCCCGAAGCCCGCAGGTGTGGATGTCGCCGGCGCTGACGCTCCGGAACGTCTCCCCCTCGGGGACGCCGGACGTCCGGCGATCGACGTCGTATCCCCAGCACTCGACCCGTCGGTCGTCCTTGCGGATCGCGCAGGTGTGTTTGCCGCCGGCCTCCACCAACTCGTAGGCCGCTACGCTGGGAACCGCCGGAGCGACCCCGGAGACGTTCCGCCCCCAGCACACGATCTTGTCGTCGCCGCGCCGGACGCCGCAGTTCGCTTCTTTGCCGGCGGAGACGCTCGCGAAGGCGTCCAGGCTGGCGGCGGCGGGCGCTTCGCCGTAGTAGTTGGAGCCCCAGCAAATCACCTTGCCGTCGGAAGCGCGCACCGCGCAGGTATGGGTCGCGCCGGCGGAGACGCTGGTGAACGCGTCATCGCTAGGCGTGCTCGGCGCAGCACCGAGGTCGTTCAAACCCCAGCACAGCACCTTGCCGTCGCTCCTCCGCACGCCGCAGGTGTGGAGGAGGCCGGCGGAGACGCTCGAGAACGTGTCGACGGACTCCGGCGGCGCCTGCCCGTAGCCGTTCTCGCCCCAGCACACCGCCTTGCGATCGCCCGTGCGCACCCCGCAGGTGTGGATCCCGCCGGCGCTGATGCTCTCGTAGTTGTCGCTGTTCGGTAGGATTGGCGACTGTCCCACGTCGTTCGAGCCCCAGCACACGATCTTGTCATTCTCGGTGAGGCCGCAAGCATGGAAGAGGCCGGAGCTGACGCTCTTGAACGCTCCCTCGCCGGGTAGCTGGTGGGTGGTCTCGATCGACCCCCAGCAGAGGACCCTGCCATCGGCCTTTCGGATGCCGCACGCGTGGGCCCCGCCGGCGCTGACGCTCGAGAAGGCGTCGACGCTGGGTCCAGCCGGCGCCTGCCCCTGATCGTTCAGGCCCCAGCACAGCACCTTCCCGTCGGATTTGCGAACGCCACAGCCGAAGTCCTCTCCCAGGCTCACGCTCTCGAAGAGGTTCGCGGCGCCGTCCGCGGCGGAAGACATCCCCATGGCGCCTTCTGTCCAGAGCCGGGCCCGGTACGAGACCGGCTCGTCGGTGGCGTCCAGATCCAGGTGCGAGCGATCGACCGCGCCTTCGATGTCCTCGAAGTCGGGATCGGCCGCAGGGATCGCGCGCTGCCATTGGATGGAGAGGGTCTCGCCTGCGCCGCGGAACCCCGACGTGGACGCGCTGGGGCCGGCGCCTTCCGCCCCGATCGCGCGGACCTCATAGGTAGAGGGCTCGGCTGCGGTGATCGTCGGCTCCTCCGCGAGAGCGAACTCCACGAAGCCGAGGACCCGATCCGGGATCACCGCCGCGTGGGCGAGGACTGTGCCGAGGGGCGCGTTCGTGTCCACGAAGCGCGGCCCGTCTCCCGCTGGCATCCAGGGGCCGCCGTCGCGGCGGAACTCGAAGGACTCGACCAGCGGCGCCGAGCGGCTGGCGGAGACCGCGTCGGAGGGCGCGCTCGCGGCGTCCTCCGACAGGGCCACGATCGAGTAGGCGTGCGCCGTCCCCTCGCGAGAGACCTCCGGATCCCACGCGACCTCGACGGCGTCGGCGCGCGTCCCCTCCGACGCCGAGAGCGCGCCGGGCGCCTCGATCGATCCCGCGTCCGCGCTCGAGTCCTCGAAGCTCGTCTCGGTGGCGGCTACCTCCGCGAGCTCGGCGCCGTCCCGGAGCACGCGATAGCCGGTGATCGAGGGCGCGGCCCGAGCGCCTCTCGCGGCCTGGGAGGGTTCGCTCGACCCCGCCTGGTAGGTCGCGACGACGGTGTAGTCCTGCGCCTCGCCGGGATGGGCCAAGGCGGCGCTCCAGCCGACCGCCACCGCGTCGCTCCTCCCCTCGGCCACGATCCCTTCCGGCGCATCGAACCAGCCGGCCTCCGCCCCGCCGTCCTCGAAGCGCCTGGCGTCGCCGGGCAGCTGGGCGAGGAGGACGCCTCCGCGCTCGACTACGAGGGCCAAGGGCTGCGCGCCGTCCGGCAGGGCCCATTCGATCACCACCTGGTCCGGAAGCCCGGTCGTCGCCGTCACCTCGATCGGCGCAGGGAGCGTGTCGACCTCCTCGTCGGGTGGCGTGTCGATCTCCTTGGCGGGAGGCGGGATCGTCTCGTTGGAGCAGGCGACGGCCAGGGCGATCAGGCTCGCGAAAAACGGAAGCAACTTCGACTTCATCCAGAACTCCACAGAGGTGGTTTGAGCGGTTTGAGCGGTTTGAGCGGTTTGAGCGAGTGTGTATCCTCGCATCACCACGACAACCTAGCCAAATTGATGGCGCCCCCGGGGCCGATCGCGAGCGGATCGGCGCCCCCTCGGACGCGGGCGTGGATCCGACCCTGGACGCCCCGGGCCTCGTTCACCGGCGAGAGCTGCGACGCCACCACCACGCTCTGCTTGGAAGAGGTCCCCCCTTTGCCCAGCTCGCGACGCTCCCCTCCAGGCTGCCGCGTCATGCACGGCCGACGCGCGACCTGATCAGCCGCTCGCGGAGGTCGTCGCGCGAACTTCGGCCGCCTTCTCCTCCTGGGAGAATTGGAGGCGGTAGAGCGCGGCGTAGGTGCCGCCTCGGGCCAGGAGATCGTCGTGGCGGCCGACCTCGACGACCTGCCCCTTGTGGAAGACAGCGATCCTGTCGGCGGCGCGGATGGTGGAGAGTCGATGGGCGATGACGATGGAGGTGCGCCCCTCCATCACCGCGTCCAGGGCGAGCTGGAGCCGGGCCTCGGTTTCGGAGTCGATGCTGGCCGTGGCCTCGTCGAGGATCAGCAGGGGCGCGTCCCGGTAGACGGCCCGGGCGAAGGCGAGGAGCTGGGCCTCCCCGGCGCTGAAGTTGGCGCCGCGCTCATCCACCCTGGCGTCGAGGCCGCCTTCGCGGCGCAGGAAGAGATCGAGGGCGCCGATCCTGGCCAGGGCGCGCTCGGCCTGGGCGCGATCCGGCGAGGCGTCGGTCATCGCGATGTTGGAGAGCACGGTGCCGGAGAAGAGGAAGACATCCTGGGGCACCACCGAGAAGAGGCGCCGCAGCTCCTGGGGCTCGTAGGTGCGGACGTCGCTGCCGAGGACCCGCACGGATCCCGCCTCGGGCTCGTAGAGCCGAAGCAGGAGGCTGGCGACCGTCGATTTGCCCGCGCCGGTGGCGCCCACCAATGCGAGCCTCTCTCCGGGCCGCGCCTTCAGGCTCACGCCGCGCAGCACCGGTACGCCGGGCTTGTACTCGAAGTCGACGCCCCCGAGGGCGACGGCCTCTTCCAGCCCCTCGCCCCTGCCGATCGCATCCACCCCCGCCGCGGCGGCGTCTCGCGGGCCAGCTTCCATCGCCACGCCCCGCGACGAGCGCTCGATCTCCTCACGAAGTCGCTGCGGCTGGACGACGTCCTGCTCGTCCAGGAGCTCGAAGACGCGCTCCGCTCCGGACATCGCGCTCTGGAGCACGGTGTATCGATTGGAGAGGAGGCTGATGGGCTGGAAGAACTGCCGCACGTATTGGGTGAAGGTGACCACCAGGGCGAAGTCCACGGCGCCCGATCCCAGCCGATGGAGGCCGGCCCACCAGAGGATGCTGGCGAGGCAGAGGGTGCTGACCATCTCGATGGCCGCGTCGAGGATCGCCTCGTAGTAGACCGCGCGCTTGGTCGCGTCCCGATAGGCCGAGTTGATCCCGTCGTACTCGGCGGCCATCTCGGCCTCCCGGGCGAAAGCCTGGACCACCGCGATGCCGGTGACCTGCTCGCCGAGGAAGGCGTTCAACCTCGCGGTCTTGGCGCGGATGTCCCGGTAGGCCTCGCGCGATCGCTTCCGCACGAAGTCGACGATGAGCCCCACCACCGGGAGGGTGACGAAGGTGATCAGCGAGAGGCGCCAATCCAGCACCAGCATCATCACCACGATGCCGGCCAGCGAGGCCAGATCGCCGACGGCGTTCAGCACGCCGGAGGAGAAGACCTCGCCCACCGCGTCGACGTCGTTGGTGGAGCGCGTCACCAGCCTGCCGATGGGCGTGCGATCGAAGAAGCGGAGGCTGAGCTTCTGGTAGAAGCCGAAGACCGTCGCGCGCAGATCCGCCATGGCCCGGGCGCCGGCGAGCTGCATCGTGTAGGTCTGCAGGAAGGTGAGGAGCTGTACGATCACCAGCAACGCAGCGAGGACGGCGCCATCGCGCATCAGCGCAGACGCGTCCTTCTCCGCGGCGCGCCGGACCACGTCGCCCATGATCAGCGGCTGCAGGAGCTGGAGCCCCGCCTGGACGAAGAGCGCCACGAAGGAGACGATCAGGAAGCGACCGTGGGGGCGCACGTACGGCCAGAGGCGGCGCAGCAGCCTCCCGTCGTAGGCCTTGCCCATGGCGCCCTCTTCGTGAAAGGCGCGGAGCTTCTCCGTGGCGCGCTCCGGCGGCTGGCTCGTGGCGGTGGGCGCGCTCATCTCGTCGCGGCTCCCCCGGGCTGCGCCGGCTCTTCGGCGAGCTCCTCCAGCTCGCTCATCCGCTGCTGCTCTTCGGCGAAGGCGGCGTAGATCCCGCCCGCCCCCACCAGGGTCTCATGCGTGCCCTGCTCGACCACCCGCCCCTCGTCCAGCACCAGCACGGCGTCGCAGCGCGCCGCCACCGCCACCCGATGGGTGATCAGCACCACGGTGCGGCGCTGCGCCTGCCGATCGATGGCGTCGAGGATCGCCGCCTCGGTCCGGGCGTCCACCGCGCTGAGCGGATCGTCGAGGATCAAGATCGCGGGCTCCCAGACCATGGCCCGGGCCAGGGCGATGCGCTGCTTCTGCCCGCCCGAGAGCTGCACCCCGCGCTCGCCCACCACCGTGTCGAATTGCTCGGGGAGCGAGAGGGCCTCTTCGAGGACCTGGGCGTCCGCCGCCCCTTCGTGGATCCTTTGGATCGCGTCCTCCGAGTCGGGATCCTCGAGGGCGAAGCCGATGTTCCGCGAGACGGTGGTCGAGAAGAGGAAGGCGTCCTGCTGGGCGTAGCCGATCGCGGTGCGCAGGGCGGAGAGCGGCAGGCCGCAGACGTCATGGCCGTCGATGAAGACCTTGCCCGGCGGGGTGGCGAGGAGGCGAGCCAGGAGCTTCGCCAACGTCGACTTGCCCGAGCCCGTCCGCCCGACGATCGCCAGCGATCGCCCGGCGGGGACCTCGAAGGAGACGTCCCGCAGCACCTCCCGCGCGCCGTAGGAGAAGCCGAGCCCGCGGACCGAGAGCGCGCCCTCCATCTGCACGGGAGCGAGCTCCTTGCCGTCGACCACCTCCGGCTCCACGTCGAAGATCTCACGGATCCTCGCGAAGCCCGCCCTGCCCCGCTGGATCACCGAGAGCGCGAAGCCCAAGGCCAGCATGGGCCAGGTCATCCGCGCCAGCGCCAGCCAGAAGGCGAAGAATGCACCCGGGCTGACGCCGCCGTCCTCGGGCCCGCGTAAGAGGAGCGCGCCGCCGTACCAGAAGAAGATCAGCACGCCGAGGGCGCTGATGGCGCCCATCATAGGCCCCAGGGAGCCTCGCAGCCGGGCCAGCGAGAGGTTCGCCTCCAGGTAGGCGCGGTTGGCCTGATCGAAGCGCTCGCGCTCGCGATCCTCGATGCCGAAGCTGCGCACGACCCGCACGCCGGCGAGGTTGGATTGCACCACCCCCGTCATCTGACCCAGGGTGGCCTGGTTCTCGCGCATCCTCGTATAGAGGCCGCGGGAGAGGGTGCGGGAGGCGAGGATCAGCAGCGGCGTCGTGGCCATGCAGGCCAGGGTCAGCCGCCAGGAGATCGAGCCCATCACCTGGAGCGCGCTCGCCGAAGCGAAGACGACGTTGGCGAGGTTCAACACGCCGAAGCCGAGGAGCAGGCGGACCTGCTGCAGATCGCTGGTGGCGCGGCTCATGATCTCGCCGCCGCTCATCTGCCGATAGAAGTTGGAGCCCAGCAGGTGGAGCTTGTCGAGGAGCTTGGCGTGGAGCTCGTACTCGGCGTCGCGGCCGGCGTTGAAGAGCCACCAGCGGCTGGCGACTCGGGTGGCGAAGGCGGCCACGGCCAGCGCGAGCATCAGTGCCGCCGGCACCCACGCCGCCGCGGCGTCCTCCCCGAAGATCTCGTCGATGGCGGCCTTGGCCTGCCAATCGATCCGATTCATCGCGAGCTGGAAGAGGGCGAGCGCCACCATGCCCGCCGCGTAGGCAGGCAGATGCTTTCGGAACTGGCCGCCGAGGGTAGGCGGGGCAGGCGTGGGAGACGGATGGCCCAAGGGGCGGATTTCTAACCGTTTGACAGGAGCCCTGCACGGCAATTTCTTGCACGGGAGGGGGGCCGGTTACGCGCCTCGCGGGCCGCGTCCGGGGGAGTGACCGCCCCCGGGCTGCTCCCCTGCCTAGGTGGCTGGTGTCGAACGGTCCCGTCGCGAGACGAGCGAGGCGGGAAGCGAGGGCGGCGCGCGCCACGCCTGTGGCGTGGATGAGCGACGAGGCGTGGCCGTAGCCACGTCGCAGGAGCGAAGGCTCTGCGAGCCGA
>JBEBXK010000071.1:0-14673 GCA_040391605.1 Vulgatibacter incomptus | reverse complement strand
AGCACTGGTCTCATAAGCCGGTTGTTGGTGGTTCGAATCCACCCGTAGCCACCATCGAGCGGCCCCTCCAGCAGGCATGGAGCGGGCCGCTCTCCTCTTTGGGGCCGTGGGGAGTTCCAGGGTGGAGTGAGGTCTCGGGTGGGGGATCCCGGGGACAGAGCGATGCCCCGGGCGCGCGGGTTTCCAAGGACGGGCGATGTCGTAGGGTCCAGGTATCTTCTTCCAGCGTCGATGAGGTGTCGCACGCCTGGATGGAGCGGGGGGCGATCGCCCTCGTCTGCGCTTCAGGGGATCGCATGTTGTGTGGCGTCGATCCGGAAGAGGAGCCTTGGCTTGGAGTTACCGTCTGCCTTGGAGGGCGAGCGCCTGCTGCGGGTGGCGCTCTGGTCGATCCGTGGGATCTCGGCGCGGGCGATCGACGGGGCCATCGCTGCTTTTGGATCGTTGGAGGAGGCTTGTCGGCAGCCACGGCCAGCGCTGGCGGAGGCGATGGGGCTGCGGCCAGGCGGTCGTGGGCAGCTGCTGGCGGCGCCGGCCGATCTGGCGGGGTGGAGCGCCGACAGGGAGCGAGGGTCGGCGGCGCGTGGCGGGCGCCACCTTCTACGCGGCGATGACGGCTATCCCGATCTGGGCACGTTGGGAGATCCGCCGGAGGTCCTTTGGCTCCGGGGCGAGCTGGGTGGGGCCGGGACGCTGGGCGCCGATGGGCTGCCACGGGCGGTGGCGGTGGTGGGGGCCCGCCGGGCCGACCCCGGCGCCATCCGGATGGCGCGATGCTTCGGGGCGGCGCTGGCAGGGGCGGGCTACACCGTGGTCTCCGGCGGTGCGCTGGGGATCGACGCCGCGGCCCACGAAGGAGCGCTGGAGGGAGGTGGGCCGACAGTGGCAGTCCTGGGCAGCGGGATCCTTCGCCCGCTCCCCGCAAGCAATCGTCGGCTCTTCGCGAGGATGCTGGTCGCTGGGGGTGGGCTGGTCTCCGAGCTGCCAGCGGAGGAGCCCGCCAGGGCCGAGCACTTTCCCAGGCGCAACCGCCTCATCGCCGCCATGGCCCGGGCCGTGGTGGTGGTGCGGGCGGGGGCGGGGAGCGGCAGCCTCTACACCGCCACCGCGATGAGCGCGCAGCGACGGGCGATCTTCGTCCTGCCCGCCGATCCCGGCGAGGCTGCGGCAGGGGGCGAGGCCCTCCTTGCCGCGGGAGCGCTCCCGGTTCGGAGCCCGGCGGAGCTGCTGGAGCGGCTGGGCGGGGAGGTGCGGCGCTCTCGTGGCGGGCCGCCCCTCGACGCTGAAGATGGTCGCCTGCTGGCCGCCATCGATCGACAGCCCTCTGGCGTCGCCGAGGTGGCGGCGCGGCTCGGCGCGCCTCTCGGCGACGTGGCCGCCCGCCTGGCCGATCTCTGCGCCAGAGGCCTCGCCAGGCCGGCGGGGCCGGGCCGCTTCATCCGTACGTGAAGGCTATCGCTTGGCCTTGGGCTTGGCGGGGGCCGGGCGGGGTGCGGCGGGGAGGGGGCGCTCGAGCTCTGCGATGATCGGATCGTCGGAGGGGGCGGCGCCCTCGCCGATGTGAGAGAGCTGTGCACGGACCGCGCCCAGGTCGAGGACGCCGAGGGCGGCGAGTGGGAGGCGCCTCTCGTCGTTCGAGATCCAGATGTGAATCTCGCGGGCGCTCCGCGGCCGATCGGTGCGGACGGCGACACCCTCCAGATGCCAGGCCTTGAAGACGCCCGCGGGCACGCGGACCTCCTCGAGGCCCACCACCTTGCCCGTCACCCGCCAGAGCTTGCGGATGCCATAGGAGTGGAAGCAGATCTCCTGCCCCTTTTCGAAGTCGAGCATGCGGAGGAAGTAGGCGGCCGAGACCGGATCGAAGGCGTCGTTGGAGTAGCGCAGGTTCGCCTTGCCCTTCTCGGACTCGCGGGTCCAGTCGACCTTGACCAGGGCCCCTTCGCTCGGCCGCTGGAAGACCACGGCGGCGGAGCGGGAGACGCCTGCCTCGTTGGACTCCTCCTCGTAGCGACGGGGGTGGAGGTCCTTCGAGCGGACATAGGAAGTGGAGCGGCCCCGCACTTTGCGTACCTTCGAGAAGAAGGAGTTGGAGGCGGCGAGGGCCCGGAGCGGATACTCGGTCGAGGTCCCCTTGCCCACAGGTGGCAGCGCCAGCATCGCGAGGCTCCCGGCGCCGGCGCCCATCACGTCGATGTCGAAGTTGAGTCGCTCGCCAGGCGCCCATGGCAGCTTCTCGCGGGGATCCGGGAGGGCGGCACACACCCCGGCCGACGTCGACGCGGCGCTCCGGATGGGAGCGGGCTTGGCGTTGATCGCCTGGCTGCTGGAGGCTGGCGCTGCGCTGGCGGCTGAGGCCAGGAGGAGTGCGCTGCCTAGGGGGAGGGCGACGGTCAACCGGAGACGGAGCATCTGCGCCTGCCTTTCTGGATCGCGACGGTAGCATGGAGCCCGGTCGCGGCGTTCATGGCTACCGACGGGTCGACCTCCCCGATTATTCGATGGGAGCTCCCGGCGCCCGATCGCGGAGGTAGTCCAGGAGCTCCGCTCGGGCGCTCTCCATCGCCGCCGGATCGTCCCGCACCTGGAAGGGGGTCGGCGCCAGGCGGGTGGCGATCCGCCTGGCGAGCTCGGCTCCTCCCGGATGTGCGGCCACCAGTCGCAGCAGCTCCCAGTCTTCGAGGCCGTCGCGGATCTGCTTGAGGCGCAGGCTCTCCACGGGAACGTGGCTCTTGCCGCCGATCCGCGCGGGTGTCCCAGGGTAGAGGAGGGTGCCGTCGCCGTTGCCGCCGAAGCTCCGGAGGGCGGCGCCGTCCCAGGGATCCCGCGGCGCGCCGTCGGGGGAGTAGGCGTAGATCGTATCCCAGTAGAGCTCGCCGCCGATCCCCTCCAGGAAGGCGAGCCAGCCCATGATCCGGGTCCGGGTCCCGGGGGCGTCGATGACGTAGGAGGGCCAACCCCGGAAGTAGGAGGCGGTGGAGGGCGCGCCCTCGTCGCAGCCGTGGGACGAGCAGCTCTGGTACCACCACAGGAGGGCGCCGCCAGCGACGAGCGGATCGTATGCGGCACGAGGCGCGCGCCAGTCGCAGAACTCGTCCGGACTGGACTTCACCCAGAGACAGTTGAGGTTGGGCGCCCAGAGATCCACCACCTTGGCCAGGGCGGGATCCAGCGAGGCGGTGAGGAGCACCCGGATCGAGGGATCGGCCCGCTTCACCAATCGCGCCCGAGAGGCGATCGCAGGGAGGTCCGTCCGGGCGGGCTCGTCCTTGGCGTAGTCGAAGAGGATCGCGGTCCAGCCCATGGCTCGATGGTGCGCGGCGATGGATGTCCAGTAGCGGAGGCGCTCGCCGTCGTTCTGCAGCGCAGGATGGGTGCGGAGCTCTGCGCTGGTGGCCTTGGCGCCCGACGGCAGGAGCTTGCCCTCCAGGGAGGGGCCCACCTCCGCGTCGTATCCGCTGAAGTCCGGGAGGATCGCGCCCTCGGCAAGGCGCTGGAACGGCGGTGGCTCCATCGTCCCGCCGTGGACCGAGATCCGATGGGCGAGGAGCGCCTGCCGATAGAGGCGGTCGAGGCGTTGGATCTCCTCGGGGCGCCCGACCCTCCCGTAGTGGCCCATCGCTGCCCGCAAGGCGGAGAAGCCGAAGCTATTGGGCAAGGTGGAGGTCGCCGGGATCTGCCCCTCCTCGATCTGGAGGGTGATCGCGATCCGCTCGATCCTGGAATGTGGGGCGCCGGTGGGCGTTGCCTCGGTGCCTGCCCGGTCGAAGGAGACCATCAGCCGGGCGGATCGAGGGCCGGGGCTGGTGGCGGCGGTGGCGCAGACCTCCAGGAGCAGGGCGCGGATCTCGTCCCGCGGGACGTCGAAGGGGAAGGCGGAGCGCGGCTCGCCGGCGTAGGCGTCGCGCTCCGGGATCAGGGGATCGGACCACGAGCCCGCCTCACCTTCCGGCCCCGACGGCTGCGCCAGCCGCACGACCGCCTCACGATAGAGGCGGGTGCTCACCCCTTCACCCAGCTCGCCCTCCAAGCTGGCGCGCACCCCTTGCAATGCCTGTGTCCCGGCATATACACTGAGTTGCGCTGACTCACACTCGCCCCGGAGGAGCCGCAGGTCGATCGCCTGCGCCCCCTGAGGGGGAGGGCGATCGGGACGAAGCTTGATCAGCGACGAGTGTATGGCCACGAGGGGCGGAGGCGCTTGTATAGCCCCAGCATCGGACCCGCCTTCGTCCCCGTCGCCGGAAGGAGCCGCCAGATTCGCCTGCAGCTTGCCTCCCCGAGCCTCAGGGAGCGCTCGCATCACGCCGATGATTCCGGCGACGAGCACCAGGCCCAACGCGATACGCGCTGCCACCATCCAAAGGATCCGACGCCCCATCCGAGGCAGGGTCGACACGCGGACGGAGACCGGCAATGCCCCAAGCCAGGGGATCGACGCCGCTGGTCGGTGGGGGCCGCGGGATCTTAGAAGTGGGAGGTGATCCGGAAGAGGAGGCGGTTGCCCCCGCCGTAGTCCTGGAGGCCCTTGGCGAGTTTGCCGACCCAATCGAAGGGGCCACCGCCCTTGGATGACTTGCCGCCGGAGGATCCGGAGCCAGCCTCTCCGGGCTGGTGGGTGGCAACGGGCAGGTACTGACCCACGGCGGCCCCGAGCTGGAAGGCGCCGATCGGAAAGTCGATGGATCCGGTGAGGCCGAGGAGATCGACGGAGGTGGGGATCATGGACTCTGCGGCGAGGGCTCGATCGAGGACCTGGGAGGTGAGGGCATAGCTCCCCGGGGGGAGGTCGAGACGGAAGTATTGGGCGCCCATCGAGTAGTCGACGCCGCCGAGGGTGCGATGACTCCAGCCGACGGCGAGCTGGTCTCCCCGGATCCGATAGCCGCTGCGGAAGTCGAGGCCGAAGTCGTAGTCCACGTGGAGGAAGGCCCTGGCGGCGTTGGTGCCGACCTCGTCGGCGCTGGAGACGCTGTCGAGGATGGAGTGGATGTAGCGCACGGTGAGGCCGTCACGGGGCCCCAGCTCGAGGTCGGCGCCGGCGAAGATCCTCTGTCGTCGAAGGCCGAGCTCGACGGACGCGATCGTGCCGGTGCCGTCGGCACGGATGGGATCGACGAAGCGATCGACGGAGCGATCGGCGCCGACCCGGAGGGCGAACCAGGGCAGAGGCCTCCCGCCAGCCTCGGCCCAATAGTCTGGGGACGAGTCGGCGAGGACGCCGCCGAGGAGCCAGACGTCGTCCGAGCGCAGTTCGCCCCCGAGCTCGAGATCGTCGCGTTGGAGCTCCACCAGGTAGGAGAGCTCCGGCGAATAGACCTTGGTGGCGACGCCATCCGGGATCCGGACGCGATAGCCGTCATCGATCCCGCGGCGGCGGAGCCAGAAGGTGGTGGCCTCCATGGGGTGAAAGCGGAGATCCGCCATCCACTGAGGGCTACCGCCGCTCCGAGGCTCGACCGACGCCGCCAGCGAGACCCCATAGGGCAGACTGGAGGTGAAGCCCACGACGGCCCACTCCCGCTCCTCCTCCAGGTGCAGCAGCAGACCGTTTTTCTTGCTCTGGATCCGAGTCTCGCCGCTGTCTCGGCGGAGGCCGACCAGAAGGGCGATGGGCATCCCTTCGAAGGCCTCGCCCACCGGGACGACGGCGGTCAGCCCGAGCCGCTGATCGTTGGCCCGGGTCCCGTCCCAGGCACCCGCCCGCAGGGAGAGGGTGGTCTCGTTCTCCAGGAAGATCGAGACGAGGATCTCGCGGCTGCCTGCGAGGAGCGTGGGCCGCTCCAACCGAAGGGCCTCCGCCCCCAGGTCTCGGAAGGCCTCGGCGCCTCCACGCCCCAGCGTGTCCACCTCCCCCTGGAGGTAGGGCCGCAAGAAGGGCAGCGCCGCGGCGGGCAGCGGGCCGAAGACCAGCAGGGATGCCAACGCACCCGCGATCGGCGCCCTCCAACTGCCGGAAGAGGCTCCGCACGGAGACGCTCGACCGGCGGCGCCTGGGCTCGCGCAGGTTGGGCTCGTGGCAGCGCGATGAAGCCGAGCTGCGACGAGAGGATCGGACCACCGCCGCCGCCCTGGCTCTTGCCGCCGCCACCCGTGTCGTCCCCCCGCCACCACCCCATCCGTTCCAGGCGTACCGCCGCCCCCGCAAGGAGCAAGTTAGGATCGGGCGGAGTAGGTGGGGGAGGTCCCTTTCGGGCGCGGCCCCCCCTCGGGACGATGATGGTCCACGTGTTCCGGGATCCACCATTACTCGTCGTCTTCGCATTCGAGGTAGTGGACGATGATCTGGCTGCCTGTGGGCGGGACGGCGAGGTCGCCGAACCGGATGGAGTTCGTAGCGGCATCGTAGGTCCAGGCCACGCCGCCAGTCCTGGTGATGGGATACAGCTTGAAGCCGTCTACCCACATCTCGATGTCGTTGGCGTCGACGACGCCGTCTCCATTGATGTCGTTGGGGAGCGCGCCGAGGAGAAGTCGATTGGCCGACTCGGAGAAGATGCCCTGCGAGAGCGTCTCGATGGCCGCCAGCCAAGTGGGGGAGTCGTAGGGGCCCGGTTCGCAGAGGTCCAGCCAGACTCCGCCGGTGGCGTCCACGCCGTCGAGGAGATCGTCGTTGTACTCGACCGCGCAACGCTTGGTCATGTTGGAGCGTGGCCCGCCGAGGGAGTGGAGCTTCACGGACTGCCGCGGCGACGGTTTCAGCGATTGGAAGAAGTGGATGTAGTCGGCCGGTGTCCAGTGATCGGGGCCCAGCTCGAAGGCGTGATCCCGCTCGTCGCCGAAGAAGACGATCGAGAGGTTCGCGTCGTCCCGGAGAAAGCCGAGGTTGCCATCGTTGGGCTGCGGGGTACGAGGATCGTCTGCGTTGTCGATGAGAGGTGGCGAGAGCGCCCGCCTCGCGGCTTCGTAGAACTGCTCGTCCCAATGACAATCACCCACCTGGGAGTTGTAGGCCCACGCCGCCTGCTGATCCGCGTGAGACATCGAGGAGGTGATGATGCGAGGAGAGCTGCCGTCCACAGGGAAGAGCCGTCCGTTCTCGCCTCCATGGGCGCCGCCCGGGCAGCTGCCGCCGGAGTAGAGGCCCGAGGTGGTGACGCCGATCTGAAAGTCGGTTTGGCCTGCCGCTGAGACGATCTGGGGGTAGAGAGCGGGGAACGCATACTCCAGCCAACCAACGCCCGAGTTGTCCAGGACCCAGAGCAGATCGACCTTGGGGCGCTGCAGTTTCAGCACTTCAGACTTCAGATCGCAGACAGGGCCATCTACGGCGCTGCCGCGCAGTTGGAGCTGGAGGGGGGAGCTGAGGTCGTCGCTCGAGTTGGAGGCGAGGGTGAGGGTGCCGACGGCGTCCCCTTCCGTCTCGGGATGGAAGCGGAGCTCGAGGCGGAAGCCCTCGCCCTTGGCATAGCCTTCGTCGCTGGGGCCGGGGCTGCCGTCGAGCTCGAAGATCGCGGCGTCGAAGCTCGGATGGCTCGACTCGACCCCGCGGATCTGAAGCGGCGTCTCGGGATCTTCCACACCGTCGTTGGTGCAGCGCAGAGATTGGGTCCGGACCTCGCCGACCCTGGTGAGCGGAAAGTCGACGGCCGCTTCGCAGCGCAGGCGGGGCCCGCCCACCGAAGCCTGGAGGCAGGCCTCGAGAGGTCGCCCGGGTCCGTCGGTCTCGATGACGAGGGCGGCGCGGGCCTGCCCGGAGGCTGCCGCGAGGAAGTCGATGGGGAGCTCGAGCCCGGCACCAGGGGCGAGGGGGAGCGGCGCGGCCACGCCCACGGAGAAGTCGGTGTGGTCCAGGGCGAAGGTCGTGAGACGATGCGGCGCGTCGTCCACGTTCTGGATCAGCAGCGAGGCGCGGCGTGACGAGCCGGGATGGACCAGGCCGAAGTCTATGCATCCAGTGGCTCGGACGATGAGGGGTCCCGCGATCGCCGATCCCATGGCGGCGGCGCGGAGCAGCCGCTGTCCTCCCCCGTCCACGAGATCCAGGTTGCCCGTGTGGTGGCCGAGGGTCTCGGGCTGAAAGTCGACGAGGACGGCGAAGGTCGCGCCGGCGTCCACGCGGAGGAGGGAGGCGGCTCCCTCCACAGCGGCCACGAAGGCCGCGTCGGCCGGCTCGATCCGCGCGCCCACCTGGATCGGCGCGCCCAGGCTGTTGATGCATTCGACGCGGCGTTGGGTCGCTTCGCCGAGGAAGACGTCACCGAAGTCCAAGGCGGCGGCGTCGCAGCTGATCGCGGAGCCGCCCACCTCGGCGACCACCCGGAGCCGAAGGGTCGCCGGCTCGTTGGTCGTGAGGGTGATCAGGGCCGAGAGCTCACCGGCTGGGGCCCCCGCGATCCGCAGGTCGATGCTGCCGGCAGCTCCGCTGGCGATCTGCTTCGGCGCCGAGGCAGAGACGAAGCGCGACCCGGTCTGGATCGCGATCTCCAATGAGCCGCGTCCTTGGTTGAGGAAGGGGAGGATGTGCTTCGAGCCGCTCTGGGGGATGAGGCCGAGGTCTACGAGAAAGTGCGCGCCGTCGGGATCCGCCGCCGCATCGAGGGGCGTCACGCCGCTCTCCGGCGCGAACTGGAAGACCGGCGCGGCGTTCACGGTGGGCTCGTCGGAGCAGCCGACGAGGAACGAGAGCGCGGCGAGCGCGGGCAGGACGAGGATGATCTCGCGCGTCCACGACGCGATCCGGGACGTTCGTGTAGAGGCCTTGGGCAGGTGCAGGGCAGGGCACCCGCGATCGGGAGGAGGGCAAAGGCCCAGCGAGTCCTTCGAGGGTAGCGCGGGTGGCGCGATCGCCTCCGACCTGCCCGGGGCTGATTTTGCAAGAGGCCAGGAGGCTCTCCGGCCTCCGCCGATCTCGTCTCTGCTCGTCGGGTTCACGATCGCTCGTCCTCCGGATGCCGGCAGGGGAGTCTGCCAACCAGTCGCTGGGAGACGCTGGATCGCTCCAGCGTACCGGCTCCCTTCATCCATGTGGAGCAGCGTCGATCGTGATCAGAGGCTGACGCCCTTCTGCGCGCTGATCAGGTCGGCGACCACCGAGCCCAGGACGAAGTCGGCCTCCATCCGCAGGGGGATCCGGCGCTCGTCAGCGGAGAACCACGTCTTGAGATCGCGCTTGGACTTGAAGTTCCCGTCGAAGCCGAGCTGGACCCGGGTGGCGATGGCGTCGAAGGAGCCCGCGCCGACCTTCACCTTCTCGTAGCCTTCGACGATGCAGCGCAGGCGGAAGACCTTGCTGCCGTCGAAGACGTCCACCTCCTCGACGGTGCCGGGCATGAGGGGTCTGCCTCGCAGGGCGAGGATGGCGCCGGCGATGTCGTAGGAGCCGGCGGGGATCTCGTAAGACTTCAAAGAGCGCTCGCCGCTCCACTCTTTGAGGCGCTGCACCTCGGCCTTGCCGCTCTCGTGGTCCAGGCGGGACTTGCTGCGATGCCGCTTGCCGCGCTCGTCGGCGTAGAACTCGCTGCCGACGACCCTGCCGGTGGAGGGGTTCCACCAGGTGATGAAGCGATCCTTCACCGAGTAGATCGAGTCGAAGATCGAGTCGGTCCGTGCCTGCACCACCACCGGCCAGGTGGAGACGCCCTCGCGCTCGGTGGATGAGCCGATGCTGATCCGGGCCTTGCCCGCCGTCATCCCCAAGGCGGAGATCTTGTAAATGAGCTCTTCTCCAGGGGTAAATGGAGTGGACACCTCGGGCGCGAGGGAAGGTTCGGTCGTCGTCACGTCGGGGGCCTCCGCTATGATCGGAATGTCCGAGATCGTGGCGGATCTCGCAGGTGAAGTTGCGGCGACGGCGACGATGAGGGCAGCAGCCAGGTGGTGCGGACGCATGCTTTCGACCTCTCTTTCCAGGCGGAGGGGGATGGATACCCCGCAGCCATTGGGACGTCGACAGACGCCGTGCATTCAAACGCCGTACAAGAAGGATGCCGGACTGACGCTCGGGCGAGCGGCAGCATGGCATGATCTGCGCAACCCCGCGAGGCGGCGCCAGGCCGCTTGCCCGCCGCGTCGGAGCGCCCCCACCTTGCGGGGATGTGCCGGAGATCCTGGATCGTAGTCGTGGGGCTTGGGCTGGCGGCGCTGGCCGGCTGCGACGGCGACGCGAGCGGGGTTCGGAGAGAGCCGCTGCAGGCGCCGACCTACCGGGCGATCGCTGGCATTTCGATGGGGGGGATGGGCGCGACCTTCCTGGGCGCCGCGCGACCCGAGCGCTTCGACGCCATCGCCTCCCTGGGGGGGCCGCTGGATCTGGGCTACTTCCTCTCCTACATGGAGCGGCAGCATCTGGGCGGCTTCTGCAAGCTGGCGGAGCTCGAGGCGATCCTGGCGGCGCATCCGGGGCGGCCCGAGGTCCTCGACGATCCCGCCATGCTCCCGTGTATGGCGCCGTCGCCGCCCTTGATGTCGGCGCGGATCCCCGAGCGGGTGCAGAGCTTCGACGACTGGATGTACAGCGACAACGGCGGCTCCTTCGATCGGGACTCCTACCTGGATCTCTTCGAGGATCTCGCCAGGGCCTTTGGGAACCCCCTCTCCCATCAGGCGAACTCTTCGTACTACGCGCCGGGGCTGAGCCGCGCTGATCTCGATCGGGGCGAGGCGCTCTGCGAGGATCCCGTGGTGCTGCGAGGGGTCTACAACGCAGAGTACAACCCGGAGGGACGCTATGATCTGATCTCTTTCTGCGACGGCGAGGAGCCGGTGTTCGGCTGCAGGGAGACGGAGCGGATCGTGGACAGCTGCCGGGAGGCGGATCCGGAGGTGGCCTGTGCGGACGAGGGCGGTGCCGTCCGGATCAAGAGCGGCGCGGGCTTTCGCGAGAGGGCGGGCGTCTATGATCCGTGCTCGCCGCATCGACGACCCGTGCCCTTCGCCCTGGCGGTGGATCTGAACGGCAACGGCAGGCGGGACTACGGCGAGCCGATCGTCCTCAACGCCCATGAGCGATTCCGTGACGTGGGGATCGACGGCTGCCCCAACGAGATCGAGGACGGCAGGGGGGGCTGCGTCAGCGACCCCTCGATGAGCCCCTTCGCCGACGGGCTGCTCGATCCGAACGGCGACGACTTCGATTGGGAGACGAACCCCCATGGGACCGAGGGGAACCTGATCTACGACGAGGGGGAGCCCTTCGATGACGACGGCCTCGACGGCGTGCCCGGCACGGGGGACTACGGCGAAGGCGATGGGCGCTATACCGAGGCGCCCTCCCGCCTCCGCTTTCGGCTGGAGGACGGCAGGACCCGGATGCGGGAGAGCTGGACCGAGGCGGATCGCGAAAGGATGGCCTTCTACGCCGACGGCGGGATCCGCGACCTCTTCAACTTCGACGTCTCGGCAGCGATGGTCTGGGGAGAGCTCGCTGCAGCCAGCCCCAATCAGTCCGCGCGCTACTTCGGCGTCTCCGCCCTCCCCGGCAGCCCCGCCACCGAGGCAGAGCTAGCGCCCTTCGCCTACGAAGAAGGGATCCTGCCCCGGAAGATGCTCTACCTCTACGGCGATGAGGCGGCGGATCCGGAGCAGGTGGCCAAGGGGGACGGCGGCCACGCCGGGACCAGCCGCCAGGTCCTCAGCCGGCTCCAGCTCCTGCTGCGTTGGATCTCCGATCGGTGGACGGGGCTCCCGGACCCCCCGGCGGATCGCTCCTCCTTCTGGTCCAGGGCCTCGTCGCAGACCTTCGTCTCCCAGGCATTGGGTGGCGTGGAGCGTGACTATGCGGTGGTCCTGCCGCCGGGCTACGACGATCCAGCCAACGCCGGGGTGCGCTATCCCGTGCTCTACCTGCTCCATGGCTACGGCATGCACGCGGCGGGGAGCGGAGGCTTCTACGAGCAGGCCCTGGTCTTCGACGGCTCGATGGCCACCGGCGCGATCCGCAAGGCGATCGTCGTCTTCCCTTCAGGCGGATGCTGTTATCGAAGTATTCAGAATGGGGAGATGGTCTGCACGGAGTTCGACGCCAAGGGCAACGCGTCGTTCAAGGATCCGGCGTTGGAGAAGCTCTGCCGCTCTGGGACCTTCTTCGTGGACGCGGCGGGGACCGACGGCAGCGACGAGCTCGCCTACGGGCAGTCGTTCTTCGAGCTGATGGACGAGGTCGACGCCCGCTACCGCACGCTCCCTTGATCGCCGCCGCGCTCACGGCGGATCAGCGCCGGTCGAGCGTTCGATCCGCGAGAGGCCGGGGGCCGGACCTTCGCCGAGGGTGGACGGATCTCATGGAACTGGACGATCCGCCCCCGAGCTGGTTTCCTGGGCCCAATGAGTGACGACTTCGATGAGGATGACGAGCTGCCTACCGCAGGGAGCTTCGTCTTCTTCGAGTTCGACTGCACGGACTGCGACGCGAACAACCCGGTGGACGACGGACTCCGCACGGGCGACCTGGCGCTATGCAGCTATTGTGGCCTCGATCTCCAGGCCACGGTCTCCGACGAGGGCAAGCTCACGCTGCGCGAGGCCCGATGATGCGGCCCCTCTTCGCGCCCTGGGCCGCCCTCGCGCTCCTCCTCTCCTGTGCGGGGCCCGGCCGCTCTCTCCACGACCCGCGCACCTTCTCTTCGGAGCCGGTGGATCGAAGGCTCGTACTGCTCCACGTCTCGGACACGGAGTCCGAGGTGCTGGAGGTCGCCCCTGGCGCCGGGGGCCTGGCGCGCTTCTCGTCGCTGGTTCGGGGGCTGCTCTCTACCGGCGAGGCTCCCACCCTGATGCTCGGTGCCGGCGACACCTTCATGCCGGCGCCGGCGCTGCAGCTCGAGATCGACGGGGTGAACGCGGTCAGCCTCGCGAACAATCGGCTGGGCCTCCAGGCCAGCGCCCTCGGCAACCACGAATTCGATCGAGGCGAGGGCTTTCTGGCGGAGATGGTCTCCCGAGCGGACTTCCCCTACCTGACCTCGACGGTGGACTTCGACGACGGTCCTGTGGCGCCCCTCGCGCTCTCGATCCCGGACGGCGCGCCCAGCCCCTGGCTGATCCGGCATCCCGGACGGATCCTCCCCAGGGGCAAGCTCTGCGCAGGAGGCGAGCTGGTGGAGGTGGAGGGCGAGCTGGTGTGCACGGGCCTCGTCGTCGGCGTGATCGGCGCGACCACCGAGACCCTGGCGGCGGTGGCCAGCACGCAGCCCGCCTCCCGGAGCGTCGGCACCTTCGAGGCGGTGGTGGCGCGGGTACAGGCCCAGGCCGACGCCCTCGCCGCGGAGGGAGTGGATCTGGTGATCCTCCTCTCGCATCTGCAGGACGTGCGACGAGAGGTCGAGCTGGTGGCGGCAGGGCTCAGCGGGGTCGACGTGATCGTCGGTGGAGGCGGCGACGACCGCCTGGCCAACCCGGATCACCGCCTGCTGCACGGCGAGGAGCCGAGCCCCATCTGCGAGGGGGAGCGCCCCTGCTACCCCCTCGTGCGCCTGGCGCAGGACGGCAGGCCGGTGTTGATCCTGGCCACCGACGGCCAGCTCCGCTACCTCGGGCGTGTCGAGCTCACCTTCGATCGGCAGGGCGTCCTCACCGGCTACCGCGGCGCGCGTCCCATCCCGACCGACGATCGATCCTTGCGAGAGCTCGGCCTGCCTCTGGACGCCGGGGGCGTGGAGTTGGAGGCGCGGGTGCGCTCGCTGCTGGAGCCCCTGTCCACGGAGCTCGCCACTGCCGCGGTCTACCTCGACGGCGAGCGGGAGAGCGTCCGCAACCGGCAGACCAACCTCGGGGATCTCAGCGCGGACTCGATCGTCTGGGCCGCGCGCCGGCATGCGCCGGAGGGCGCCGATCGGATCGCCTTCGGCCTGCGAAACGGCGGCGGGATCCGCAGCTCGATCGGTGGAGTCGACCATGACACCTTCGTCAGGGGGGGCGGGCCCATCCGGCTCGTGGACATCGAGGCGGCCTTGCGCTTCGACAACCCCGTGGTGCTGGTCACCACCACCCACCGCGCGCTGAAGGAGACCTTTGAATCGACCCTGCGCGGCGTGGGGACGGGGCGGGGGCACTTCCCCCAGGTGAGCCGCGAGATCTTCCTGGCCTACGACGTGGATGGGCAGGAGCAGCTCCAGGATCTGGTGGCGGGGCCGCAGGCCGTGCGCCGCGCCGGCGACAGGGTGCGGACCTTGATCGTGCAGGGACCCGCCGGCCCCGTCGAGATCGTGAGTGGAGGGCGGCTCCCCACCCCAGACGCGAGGATCACCTTCGCGACCCTGGACTACCTGGCACGGGGAGGAGACGGCTACTTTCCGTCGACGGCGTCGCTCCTCGAGCCCATCCCCTTGTTGGATGGCGGCGCGCCGATCACCGAGCAGAGCGCGCTTCGATCGTACCTCGCCCACCTGGTAGGTGAAGGGCAGTGGCTCGCCGGCAGGAGCTACGTGGATCCCGCCGAGGGCCATCCCGACTCCTTCACCAGGATTCGAGCGCTCGGACGGTGATAGGGTAGTCGTCTGCGACACCCTTAGTAGCGAAGGCGCAGGGCAAAGTTGGTGACCCAGCCGTCTGCTGGGAGGACCGGTCCGATCTGGATCGGGTAGCCGAAGTGCAGGCGCAGGGCCAGGGGACCGGCCAGGAAGTCGAGGCCCGCCACCAGATCCAGGGAGCGCGCCGCCCAGAGCTGCGCCAGATCGTCGTCGTCGGTGACGCCGCCGAAGTCGACGGCGCCCACCCCCCGCAGCCCCTCGAAGATCG
>JBEBXK010000070.1:0-14673 GCA_040391605.1 Vulgatibacter incomptus | reverse complement strand
GTGGACGACAACCACTTCTTCGAGGTCCAGGAGCATTGGGCCAAGAACATGGTGGTGGGCTTCGCCCGGCTCAACGGCCGCCCGGTGGGGATCGTCGCCAACCAGCCGATGGTCCTCGCCGGCTGCCTGGACATCGACGCCTCGGTGAAGGCTGCGCGCTTCGTCCGCTTCTGCGATTGCTTCAACATCCCGTTGGTCACCTTCGTCGACGTCCCCGGCTTCCTGCCAGGCACCGCGCAGGAGTGGGGCGGGATCATCCGGCACGGCGCCAAGCTCCTCTTCGCCTTCGCCGAGGCGACGGTGCCCAAGGTCACGGTGATCACGCGCAAGGCCTATGGCGGCGCCTACGACGTGATGGCCTCGAAGCACATCCGCGCCGACGTGAACTACGCCTTCCCCACCTCGGAGATCGCGGTGATGGGTCCGGAGGGAGCGGTGAACATCATCTTCCGCGAGGAGCTGAAGAAGGCGGCTGATCCGGTGGCCGAGAGGGATCGCCTGGTGCGGGACTATCGCGAGAAGTTCGCGAATCCCTACAAGGCCGCTGAGCTGGGCTACATCGACGAGGTGATCCTGCCCGAGCAGACCCGCGGCAGGCTGATCCAGGCGCTGGAGATGCTCAAGACCAAGCGCCAGACCAACCCGCCGAAGAAGCACGGCAACATCCCGCTCTGAGCTTCACCCCCGCCTATTAGGGCGGGGGTTCAATCTGGGCGGGGCTGGTCAGGAGTCGCCGCCGTCGGTTCCGCCCTCGCCGTCGGCGCCTCCGCTGCCGCCTTCGCCATCGGCGCCGCCGGTTCCGCCAGTGCCCTCCGAAGGGGGGCTGAGGCAGTCCCGGTTGCAGCCCACCGCCAGGCACTCGATCTGAGCCCCGGTGAAGGCGTCGTTCCGACAGGCGATCTCACAGGCCACCTGGGTCATCCCCTGGTTGGGATTGTCCAGCCTGTCGAGATCGGCGCCGCACTCCTCGTAGACGTTGGCGCACATCTCGGTACAGCGCGATCTCGCCGAGAGACATTCACGGATATCCGGCATGGAACACGAGAGATCGAGGCCGAGGATACAGTCCCTCTCGCTCTGCTCCATGTCGACTGAGCACGAGATCTTGCAGACGGGGAGCGAGCCGAAGTTCGAGAGGCCGCAGTCGGTCACCATCGTGGCGCAGAAGCCGTCACATGCCGGCACCAGCACCTGACCACCTGTCCCTCCCGTCCCCCCGGTGCCGCCTGTGCCGCCGGTACCGCCAACGCCTCCCTCGCCGCCGGCGCCGCCTCCCCCTTCGCCGCCTCCGCCTTCGCCACCTCCCCCGATCCCGCCGGTAGATGAACCACCATCACCCCCGGTTCCGCCCGTGGCTCCCGTCCCACCGGAGCCACCGCTGCCGCTGAGGGTTCCACCGGCGCCGGTGTTGTCGTCGTCATCCTTGCTGTCGCCGCAGGCCTGGCCCCCAACAAGGGAGAACGCGAGGAGAGCCAAAGGGAGGAGGTGGAGGGTCTTCGATCGCAACACGGTGACTTCCTTGTCTGGAGTGGGCTCGAGGCGTCATATCCGCGGAGCGCGATACCGCGCCGGGCCAGGGCGACTCGGGCCAGGATAGCGCAAGGACACCAGGAGGGGCAAAATCCGATGAAGGGAGTTGGCGTGCGATCGCAGGCGCCCTACACCCCCGAGCCTCTCGCCCTCAGGATCGGGGCGGCGCGAGCCTGGGGCCGATGCTCCAACGCTCGTCGCCAGCGCCGTCGTCGTACGAAAAGGCGAGGGCCTCCACCGTGAAGACACCCGCGAACTCCTCCCAGGAGATCGACGCCGCGGGATGCGCGCCACGGGGGATCAGGACGATGCCGCCACGGGACGAGAGATGCGGCGCGAGGCCGCGTCGATGGGCCCAGCGCCTGACGAAGGATGGATCTACGCTGACGAACCGCACCCTATCCCTCTCCACTTTCGCAACGCGAGAGAGGATCGGTACCGCTTTCACGAGGAGCCACATCGGATGACCCGAGGAGGGCGCTCCGCACGCACGCGGTGATGCCCCGCTAAGCCTCGAGGCGGCAGCTGCATCTCGGGCGCTTCGCACACACGCGGGGATGCTCGTGGGAGCGAGGGTGGTAGACTCCGAACGTCTCCTGGGCCTATGTCCCGGTTCCGCCGGTCTGCCGGCTCCTGGACCCGTCGCCTCGTCTGTACCCAAACCCCGTGATCCCATGACAGAAGAAAGTCCGATCCTCTCTCCCGATCCCGGCCCCTTTGCCGACCTCCCCACCTGGCGCGCCAAGGTGGAGGAGGTGCTGGCGGGGACCCCCTTCGATAAGAGGCTGGTCAGCCGCCTCGCCGAGGGGCTCTCGATCCAGCCGCTCTACACCAAGGCCGATCTCCCGCCAGGCCGGGATCCCTCCGGCTTTCCGGGCTTCTCCCCCCTGGTTCGGGGCGCCTCCCCCCTCCCGATGACGGAGGAAGCCCTCTCCGCCTACGAGGTGGATCCCATCGGCCGCCTGGCTGGGGATGGGCACCTCCCCTCCACCATCGAGGTCTCGCTCTCGGAGCTCGCCAAGAAGATCGCGGCAGGGGCGCACGCTCCGGCGATCCTCGTCTCGACAGCGCCCTTCCACGACGCCGGCGCCACCGCCGATCAGGAGCTGGCCATCGCCCTCTCCGTCGGCCTCGCCCATCTCCGGGCCCTGGAGGCGGCGGGGATGGAGCCGAGCCAGGCCTCGACCCGCGTCGTCTTCCGATTCCAGGTGGGTGTGGATGTCTTCCTCGAGATCGCCAAACTGCGTGCGGCGCGCCGGCTCTGGTGCAGCCTCCTGCAGGAGTGCGGAGTCGAGACACCCATCATGAGAATCGAGGCCCAGACGGCGTGGCGTACGATGACCGCCCGCGACCCCTGGGTGAATATGTTGCGGGCGACCCTCGGCGCCTTCGCCGCCTCGGCCGGCGGCGCGTGCTCCGTGGAGATCCGCCCCTTTGACGAGGCCCTGGGCGCCTCCGACGACTTCGCCCGGCGGATCGCCGAGAACACCGGACGAATCCTGGAGGAGGAGTCCCACCTCCAGCGGGTGATCGATCCGGGCGGCGGCTCGTTCTACGTGGAGCGCCTCACCGAAGATCTCGCGCAGCTGGCGTGGACCCGCTTCCAGGGCCTCGAAGGGGAAGGGGGCGTCGTCGCTGCCCTCCGCTCGGGCTCCCTTCAACGCCAAATCGAGGCCGCCGCCGCGGAAGGCCGGGAGCGGATCGCTCGCCGGCAAGCGCCGATCACCGGCGTGAGCGAATTTCCCAACCTGCAGGAGGAGAAGCTGGTGCGTCCCCCCGCCCCGACAGTGCGCGGCGCAGAACGCGGGAGAGCATCGCCTCAGCGTGAGGCGAACGCGAGCTCTTCGAGCGGCACCTCCATCGAGCCTCTGCGCCGTGAGCGTCTCTCGGAGCCCTTCGAGAGGCTGCGGGATCGAAGCGACGCCCACCTCGCCGCCACCGGCAGGCGGCCCCGACTCTTCCTGGCGAACCTTGGCCCTGTCTCCGAGCACGTGTCCCGCGCCTCCTTCGCCGAGAACCTCTTCGCCTCCGGTGGGATCGAGACCACCGGGAGCGAGGAGCTGGATCCATCGACGGCAGCGGCGGCTCTTCGCGCGAGCGATGCCACCGTCGCCGTGATCTGCGGCGCCGACACGACCTACGCGTCGCAGGCTGCGCCCGTGGCGACGGCGCTCCGGGACGCAGGGGCCCGCCGAATCCTCCTGGCCGGGAGGCCCGGGGCGCAAGAGGGGGCGTATCGCGCCGCCGGCGTCGACGCCTTCATCTTCGTGGGTGTGAACGTGGTGGATACCGTGGAGTCGATCCTCTCGTCGATGGGGGTGGCCGAATGAGCCGGATCCCCGACTTTTCAAAGCTGCCGCTGCCGGCAAGCGTCTTCGCCGCCGATCGCGCGGACTGGCGCGAGGCGGCGCAAAGGCAGGCCGGCAGCCCCGTGCCCGAGCTCGCGTGGGAGACGCCGGAGGGGATCCCGGTGGGGCCCCTGTACACGGCCGACGATCTGGACGGGCTGGTCCACGTAGACAGCCTCCCGGGGATGCAGCCGTTCCTCCGGGGGCCGTACCCCACCATGTACGTGCAGCAGCCCTGGACCATCCGCCAATACGCGGGGTTCTCTACGGCGGAGGAGAGCAACGCCTTCTACCGGCGCAACCTCAAGGCCGGGCAGAAGGGCCTCTCCATCGCCTTCGATCTCGCGACCCATCGCGGCTACGACTCCGACCACCCCAGGGTGGCGGGAGACGTGGGCATGGCCGGCGTCGCCATCGACTCGATCCTCGACATGAAGATCCTCTTCGATCGGATCCCCCTCGATCGGATGAGCGTATCGATGACCATGAACGGCGCGGTGCTGCCGATCCTCGCCCTCTACATCGTCGCGGCGGAGGAGCAGGGCGTCCCCCACGCCCAGCTCGCGGGGACGATCCAGAACGACATCCTTAAAGAGTTCATGGTGCGGAACACCTATATCTATCCGCCCCTGCCTTCGATGAAGATCATCGCGGACATCTTCGCCTTCACGTCGAAGGAGATGCCGAAGTTCAACAGCATCAGCATCTCCGGCTACCATATGCAGGAGGCCGGAGCGACCGCCGATCTGGAGCTTGGATACACCCTGGCCGACGGCCTCGAATACATGCGTACGGGCATGGCCGCGGGCCTGGACCTGGACGCCTTCGCGCCCAGGCTCTCCTTCTTCTTCGGCATCGGGATGAACTTCTATATGGAGGTGGCCAAGCTGCGAGCGGCCCGCCTCCTCTGGTCGAAGCTCGTCGCCTCCCTGGGCGCCAAAAACCCCAAGTCGCTGATCTTGCGCACCCACAGCCAGACCTCGGGTTGGAGCCTCGCCGCGCAGGATGTATTCAATAACGTCGCCCGCACCTGTATCGAGGCGCTGGCGGCCACCCACGGACACACCCAATCACTCCACACCAACTCGCTGGACGAGGCGCTGGCGCTGCCCACCGACTTCAGCGCCCGGATCGCCCGCAACACCCAGCTCCTCATCCAGCAGGAGAGCGGCACCTGCAGAGTGGCCGATCCCTGGGGTGGCTCGTATTATGTGGAGAAGCTCAGCTGGGATCTCGCCCGCGGGGCCTGGGCGCACATCCAGGAGGTCGAGGCCCTGGGTGGCATGGCGCGGGCCCAGGAGGAGGGGCTGCCCAAGCTGCGGATCGAAGAGGCTGCCGCTCGCACCCAGGCGCGGATCGACTCCGGCCGCCAGACCATCGTCGGCGTGAACAAGTATCGGAGCGACGCCGAGGAGAAGATCGAGATCCTCCAGGTCGACAACCGGCAGGTCCGCGCCGCGCAGATCGCCAGGCTGGAGCAGCTCCGCGCGGCCCGTGACGACGGCAGGGTGCAGCGCAGCCTCGCGGCCCTGAGCGAGGCGGCGCGCAGCGGCGAAGGCAACCTCCTCGCCCTCTCGGTGGAGGCGGCGCGGGCCCACGCCACCGTCGGAGAGATCTCGTCGGCGCTGGAGGCGGTCTACGGCCGCTACCAGGCCACGATCCGATCGGTGCAAGGCGTCTACACAGGAGAGCTGGGGGAGACGGGAGACTCGGTGTCCGGGATCGGCGACGAGATCGAGAGGTTCGAGGCGCTGGAGGGCCGTAGGCCGCGGCTCCTCGTGGCGAAGATGGGCCAGGACGGCCACGATCGGGGGCAGAAGGTGATCGCCTCTGCCTTCGCCGATCTCGGCTTCGACGTGGACATCGGCCCGCTCTTCCAGACGCCGGAGGAGACCGCCCGCCAGGCGGTGGAGAACGACGTCCACATCGTGGGGGTGAGCTCCCTCGCGGCAGGCCACCTCACCCTGGTGCCGCAGCTCCGGGACGCGCTCTCGGCCATGGGCCGGCCCGACATCCTCATCGTCGTCGGCGGCGTGATCCCTCCACAGGACTACGACGCCCTCCGCGAGGCCGGGGCCGCCGAGATCTTCGGTCCGGGGACGGTGATCGGTGACGCGGCGCGGAGGCTGCTCCACGATCTGGAGTCGAGGCTCGGCGGGTGAAGACGCCAGCGCCGCCCGCCAGCGCCAGGCGCGCCCGCCTCTCGGCGGACGACTACGTCCGAGGGATCGTCGACGGCGATCGGGCCGTCCTCGCCCGGGCGATCACCCTGGTGGAGAGCACCCACTCCGGCCACGAGGCCCTGGCCCAGGAGGTCCTCGGCAGGCTCCTCCCGAGGACCGGGGCGGCGGTCCGGGTGGGCGTCAGCGGGGTGCCCGGCGTCGGAAAGAGCACCTTCATCGAGGCCTTCGGCAGCCTGCTCACGGAGCAGGGGCATCGGGTCGCGGTGCTGGCGGTGGACCCTTCGAGCACCGTCACAGGGGGTAGCATCCTCGGCGACAAGACTCGGATGCAGCGGCTCTCGGTGGACCCTCGGGCCTTCATCCGCCCTTCGCCCAGCGCCGGCTCGTTGGGAGGGGTCGCGAGGCGCACCCGGGAGGCCTCCCTCCTCTGTGAGGCGGCGGGCTTCGACGTGATCCTGATCGAGACCGTCGGCGTGGGCCAATCCGAGACCGCCGTGGCGGCGATGGTCGACTTCTTCCTGGTGCTGATGCTGGCCGGCGCTGGCGACGAGCTCCAGGGGATCAAGAAGGGGATCCTCGAGCTCGCCGATCTGATCGCGATCAACAAGGCGGACGGCCCCGACCTGCAGCGTGCCCGCCGCGCGGCGCGCGAGTATCAGGGCGCCCTCCACTATGTGCGCCCGACGAGCCCGAATTGGCAGCCGCCGGTCCTGACCTGCAGCGCCCTCAGCGGCGCAGGGATGGAGCCGATCTGGCAGCAGATCCTCGAGCACCGCCGGCGCTTCGAGGTGTCGGGGGAGCTCGCCGAGAAGCGCCGCTCCCAGCAGCTCCGCTGGATGTGGACCATGGTCGAAGAGGGGATGAGGGACGCGCTGAGGGCCGCACCAGGCATGTCCGAGCGGATCGCGAGCCTCGAGGGGGAGGTGCGCGACGCGCGGATCACCCCTACCACCGCCGCAGCGGAGATTCTGGCCGCCTTCGGCACTTCGCTTCCGAAGCCGGGCCAAAGCGCTTAGGATGCGCGCCCCGACCATCGTACCTCTGGGCAAGGAGTCCGTTTTGTTTCGAAAGATCCTCGTGGCCAACCGAGGGGAGATCGCCGTACGCGTGATGAGAACCTGTCGTGAGATGGGGATCCACACCGTCGCGGTCTACTCCGACGCCGATCGCGGCGCGCTCCACGTCCGAACCGCCGACGAGGCGGTGCGGCTGGGGGCCGCCCCCTCCGGCGAGAGCTATCTGCGGATGGATCGGGTCATCGCCGCGGCTAAGGCCACCGGCGCCGACGCCATTCATCCGGGCTACGGCTTCCTCTCGGAGCGCGCTGCCTTCGTGAAGGCCTGTGCCGAGGCCGGCCTCACCTTCATCGGTCCTCCGGCCTCGGCCATCGACGCCATGGGTGAGAAGACCGCAGCGCGGCGGCTGATGATCAACGCCGGCGTGCCCGTGGTCCCCGGCATGGCGCAGCCCGAGTCGGATCGGGAGAAGGCCAAGACCTTCGCCGCCGAGGTGGGCTATCCGGTGATGATCAAGGCAGCCGCCGGCGGTGGAGGGAAGGGGATGCGACGGGTGGACTCGCCGGCCGCCTTCGACGAGGGCTTCGACGCCGCCCAGCGCGAGGCGCAGAACGCCTTCGGCGACGATCGGATCTACATCGAGAAGTTCCTCGAGAAGCCGCGACACGTCGAGATCCAGATCTTCGCCGATGGCCACGGCGGCTGTGTTCACCTCTTCGAGCGCGAGTGCTCGGTGCAGCGGCGCCACCAGAAGGTAATCGAGGAGACCCCTTCGCCCATCGTCGACCCCGAGATGCGCGCGAAGATGGGCGAGGTGGCGGTGCGGGCGGCCAAGGCCGTGGGCTACGTCGGGGCCGGCACCTGCGAGTTCCTGGTGGACGCCCATCGCAACTTCTACTTCCTGGAGATGAACACCCGCCTGCAGGTGGAGCATCCGGTGACTGAGTTCCGCACCGGCCTCGACCTGGTCCGCTGGCAGCTCGAGGTGGCGGCGGGAGGGCGGCTGCCGCTGGAGCAGGATCAGATCCCTTCCAACGGGCACTCGATCGAGGCGCGGATCAACGCGGAGGATCCGGGGCGGAACTTCATGCCGAGCCCGGGCAAGATCAGCTATCTGCGGCTGCCCGGCGGCCCCGGCACCCGGATCGACAGCGGGGTCTACCCTGGCTACACCGTGCCGATGGCCTACGACTCGATGATCGCCAAGCTGATCGTCTGGGCGCCCACCAGGGACGAGGCCATCGAGAGGCTCAGGCGGGCCCTCTCCGAGTTCATCGTCAAGGGGATCACCACCAACATCGGTTATCTGAAGCAGATCCTCGCCCACCCCGAGTTTCGCAGCGGCGACTACGACACCACCTTCCTCGCCCGCCGCGCCGCGGACCTGGAGAACGCGCCGGACGACGACCTCGCCAAGGTGGCCTTGATCGCCTCGGCCATCCATCAGTTCCAACTCGATCAGAAGCGTTCCCGTCAGCTCGTGGCCAGCGCCGAGGGGGCCAGGGCCTCGCGGTCGCGCTGGGCCGAGGTGGGGCGGATCCACGCCCTCGGCCAGAGCGGAGGCATCCGATGAAGTACCAGGCGACCTTGGGCAAGGAGACCCACGATATCGACGTGACGGAGAAGGGCGACGGCCTCTATGAGGTGCGGCTCGGCGGCTACATCCACGTGGTGGACGCCCTGGAGCTGGCCCATGGAGCTGTCAGCCTGATCGTGGATCACGCGTCTTATTCGGTGGAGTTCGAGGATACGGCGGAGGCCAGCGTCAATGTCCTGGTCAAGGATCAGGTCTTCTCCGTCGAGGTGCTGGACGAGCGCCGTCTGCGGATGAGGCAGGCCGGGGGCAGGTTCTCGGTGGAGGGCCCCCAGACCATCGTCGCGCCGATGCCGGGAAAGGTAGTGAAGTATCTCGTCGCCGTGGGTGATGAAGTTGCCGAAGGCCAGGGCCTGGTGGTAGTCGAAGCGATGAAGATGGAGAATGAGCTGACCAGCCCCAAGGACGGGGTGGTGAAGGAGCTCTTCGCCGCCGAGGGTGCCTCGGTAGACAGCGGGGCCAAGCTCGTCGTCGTGGAGTGATCGCAAGCGGGAGGGGGAAGAGATGTCGGCGCAGGTGGGAATCGTACCGTCGCATCCAGAGAGGCTGGAGCAGCTGATCCCCGAGGGGAACCTCGAGGGTGGGACGCCCTTTCGCCTCTACTACCTCGCCGCCGGCAGCCGCGCGACCGGCCGCCTCATCCTGGTCGACGAGGCGGGGCCGGCCTTCGAGATCTTCTTCGACAAAGGCGTACCCACCTACGTCCGCTCCACCTCGGCGCACCTCTCGTTGGGCCGCTATCTGATCGCCCAGGGCGTGCTGGATCCGGAGACCCTCGCCCAGGCCCAGTCCGCGCTCCAGCAGACGGGGGGCGACGTCATCGAGATCCTCAGCAGGGTCTCGCGGCTCGAGCCCCTCGAGGCCTTTGAGATCCTCTCGGGCTATGGCCGGGCGCTGCTGGCCCGCGCCCTCGTCCTCGAGGCGGGGAGCTTCCGCTGGCTGGCGGGCGTCGCGTCGCCTCCCGGCGCGTCGCCGCTCGGGGAGACCTGGACCCTGGTCCGCGACGCCGGGCGGAGGCTCTCCACCGAGACCGTGGTCCGCTGGCTGGGGCAGTGGATCGACCAGCCCATCACCAGGGCCGACGATGGGCTGGTGTCGCTCGACTCGGTCCGCCTCAACGGAGAGGAGGTGCGGATCGTCGCTTCCTTCGACGGTCGCCGCTCCTTGGCGCAGCTCGCCGCAGCCTCGCCGGCCTCTACCGAGACGATCCTGCGCCTGGGCTATTTCCTGGCGGAGCTCGGCTTCGTCTCCTTCCTCTCGGGTCCGCCCTTGCCGCGGCCCCCCGGGATCGCGCTCCACGACCCGGGCGAAGGAGGCGCCACCGCCTACGAGTTCACCGTTGGGCCAGGGAGGCGACCCATCGAGGAATTCACGCCCAACCAGCCGATGCAGACCTCCGGTCCTACGGCCCCTCCGCCTCCCAGGGCAGCGCCCCGGCCGAGGCCGGCAGCGCCGTCGGCGGGCGCGAGGCCATCGGCCCCTCCCCTGGCGAGGCCTGCCAGGGAGGCCGGGCCCAAGGAGGCCGCCGGCCTCGACGCATACCTGGCGTCCCTGAAGGGAAAGAACCACTTCGAGGTCCTCGGCGTCACCAAGGGTGCCTCGGGGGCCGAGGTGAAGAACGCGTTCTTCCGGCTGGCGCGGCTCTATCATCCGGATACCGCGGGGCCCGGCAGCGACGCCGACCGCAGGTTGAAGGAGCAGATCACCGCCCGCCTCAACGAGGCGAACCACGTCCTCGGCAACGACCGCCGCCGGGCCGACTATGTCCTCGAGATCGAGACCACCAGCGGTCCCGAGGCGAGCCCCATGGACATCGCCAGGATCCTGGAGGCGGAGAAGCTCTTTCGCCACGCGAGCCTGCTGACCAAGGCCCGACGATTCCGGGAGGCCATCGAGGAGATGGATCGGGCCATCGAGCTCAACGACGCAGAGGGCGAGTTCTACGCCTGGCGCGCCTTCGCCCGCTTCAGCGCCACGCCGGACAAGCGGAAGGTGGAGGTCCAGGTGGCCGACGAGCTGCGGACCGCCCTGGCCAAGAGCCCGAATTGTGCGATGGCCTACCTCTTCTCCGCCCGGATCGCCAACGTACTCGGCGACATCCGCGGTGCCATCCAGTATTATAAGCGCTGCCTGCAGCTGGAAGAGGGCAACGTGGATGCGATGCGCGAGCTCCGGCTGATCGAATCGAGGACGACCCGATGAGCAGACTTGCCGGCAAGGATCGCCGCGCCCTCCGTGCGCTGGGGCACCACCTCAGCGCCGTGATCCAGATCGGGCAGCAGGGGATCACCGCAGCGCTGATCGAGGCATCGAAGGAGGCCCTGGCCTCCCACGAGCTGATCAAGGTCAAGGTCCTGGAGGGCGCTCCCCTCGATCGCAAGGACGCCGCGGCGAAGCTCGCCGAGGAGACCGGCGCCGAGGTCGCGCAGATCCTCGGGAGGACGATCCTCCTCTACAAACGCAACCCCGACGCTCCGAAGATCGAGCTTGGAGTCCCGCCGAAGGCCGCGCTCCACGGGCACGTCGGCGGAGAGGGCGATCGTCCCGCGGCGGGCAAGGCGGGCAGGGCCATCACCCAGGGGGCCGCCGACGAGGCAGCTGCCGTCCAGGCCCCTCGCAAGAGAGGGCCAGCCTTCCCACGCCCCAGCGTCCCGTCGCGCACCGCGAACCGCGGCGGCACCGGGGCCAAGCTGCCGCCCCGCCGCCACTCGCCCCGAGGGCGATAGCGGGGCCAATGAGACAATCGGATCCGCGCGAGGCAGGAGCGATTCCTTCGATCCTGCAGCGCCTCGGCCCCTGAGTGACCACGTGGGTCAGAGATCGATGGGGCCCGTGAGTTCGATCGGCATATGGCCGATTCCGAGTTGGATCACGCCGTCGATCAGGTACTCCATCCGCCGCTTCGAGCGGATGATCTGATCGACGCCGGGGAAGTTCGCCTCGCTGAGCAGGAAGGGGATCTCGAGCTGGGCGGTGGAGCTGGGCGGGATCGACTGCTTCCGTCCGGCCTTGCCCTCCTTGGCCAGCGAGAGGCCATTCACTGCGAGGTCGAAGGTGAGCCCCTCGAATTGCAGGTCGAAGGGGTTCTGATTCTCGAGGCGGAGGAAGAAGACCAGGCTGATCTCGCCGCCCTGGGCGCTGGCCTCGACGTGCCAGACCTTCGCCACCGGCACCCGCGGCGCCCGGACCATGGACGCCCGGCTGAACTCCCAAGCGTTGCCGTCGTCGGTCTTCACCGTGCCGCGGAAGATGTAAGGGATCGGCGCTTCCCTTTCGAGGATCGCCTGCAACTCGCCCTCCCCTGCGTAAGGCGAGACGACCTCCAGCGGGATCGCGCCTCCCTCCGCCGGCACGTCCACGTCGAGCTGGAGCTGCCACGAGGCCAGCGGCTGGCGTGCTTCGCCGATCAGCAGCTCGTAGGTGGCCTCCCGGACCTTGCGGGCCTTGGCCGACGCTCCGATCTGCACGTGGGCCACCGAGGTGAAGCCCGTGAAGCTCTGGTCCTTCGCCTCGATCTTCACAACCTCGGCGCGGCTGACCACCGGCTCGATCACCTGGGCGCCGGCGCAGCCGCTGGCCGCGAAGAGGATGGCGAGCCCGAGGCCCCATGGCATGCGGATCCAATCAGCGTGGTTCATATCCGTTCCTCCTGGTGCAGGTGGTCGTCACCGACCGGGCCTGTGAGCGTTGCTTCTAGCGGGCCGCCGCGCCGCAGCGATCGACGACGGTGATCTTGCCCGGGCAGCTATCGGCATCGAGCTGCCGGACGTTCTCGAGCACCCAGGTCGATCGCTCGCCGCCCAGCCGCAGCTCCAGCTTCACGTTGCCGACCTCAGGGACGAACCAGCGTCGCGCCTCGTTCCAGGGGGTGTTGGCGAACTCGATCCGGATCGCCTCGAAGGCCTCTTCCTCGCCTCCGCCCAGGGAGGCGGTCACGGTCTCCATGGCCGTGAAGTTCACCTGGACCGCGCGGGCCTCGGGCTCTCCGACGGCCTTGCCGCCTTGGAAGAGGCCGGCGTCGACCTCCTGCCGGATCGAGGTGCGGGCTTCTACGGGCCAGCGCAGAAAGGGGAGGGCGGGCTTGAGCCGCCACTCGTCGGCGGCGGAGTCTTCGCCGGTGGAGACCCGCGTGAGGCGGAGCTCGGTCTCTCCCGCCTCGAAGACGTAGCGCATCTCCGGGGTGCCGCCGATCCGGTAGACGATCTCGTGGACATCCTTGCGATCGTCCGGATCCGAGTGCAGCTCGTCCACCCGCTCCACCGCGACGCCGAGGAGCCGCGGCTCCTTGGGATCCAGGGAGCGATACTCGTAGCAGGTGCAGGTCTCGACCCCGAAGTAGGCCAGGGGATCTTCCAGCACATCGGGGACGAAGTTGATCTGCTTTTCCTTCTCTTCCCCGCAGGCGGCCAGGGCGAGGAGGGTGAGGAGGATCAGGGGGAGCTTCTTCAGCATCGTCGACGGCCTTTCCAATTGTCGGTTCGGCGCGCGGGATCTGAGCATCCGGCGCCGTCGCGCGGCAGCATAGCAAAGGCCGAACCGCGCGCCTACGGGCGGGAACACCGCGAGCCAGCCGGGACACGATGGAGATCGACGGGGATGCGTCCGGGAGGCTACCATCGCCTCGATGAGGCCAGCCCTGCGCCGCCCCCACCTCGGAACGGCAATCAAAGCGGTGATGCGCGACGCCTCCCGGCGGGTCCCGGAGCTCGCGCACATCGATGCTTCGAGGATCCTCGTCGTGGCAGGCGAGGCCAGACGCGCCAGCCGGGCGACCGTCCGCCCCTTATGCTTCGGCGACTCCCGAGATCGGATCTCCAAGGACGGCAGGCGGGCCAAGGCGGAGGTCCGGATCCGCGGCCGCCGCATGCTCTATGTTGTGGCGTTCCGGCCGATGTTCTTCCTCCAGTCCACGCCGGAGAAGCGGGTGGAGACCATCCTCCATGAGCTCTGGCATATGTCCGCCGAGTTCGACGGGACCCTCCATCGGGATCGTCGTCACTCCAGCCTCCCCGGGCGATTGTTTCGGGAGCAATTCGAGCCGGTGGTGGAGCGCTATCTCCTCACCGTTCCGCAGGCGCTCCTGGAGGGGCTCGCGCTGAACGGCGAGGTGATCATGCGCCAATGGCTGGAGCGCCCGGCGCCCTTCTTCTTCCTGGATGGCTCGCAGGACTCCAAGCCTGGGCGGCGGCGGCTCTTCACCGAAGATCAGCTCTTCAACGGCCCGGTGAAGATGATCACGCGCCAGGTATCTTGGCGGGCTCGATCCCCCGATCCATGAGGAGGCGGGCCGCCTCGCGGGACTCGGAGAACATCTTCTCGTGGAGCGAGTCTCCGTGGGAGTCCATGGTGATCACCGCGGGGAAGTCCTTCACCTCGATGGACCACATGGCCTCCGGCACGCCGAGCTCGTCGAGCATATGGGCGCCGTGGACCTTCACCACCTTGCTCGCCAACACCACGGCGAGGCCCCCAATGGCGTGGATGTAGACGCAGCCTGCCTTCTGCATGGCGTCGAGGGTTCGGCGACCCATCCCGCCCTTGCCGATGACGCCGCGGATGCCGTAGCGCTCGATCACTTCGGCCTCGTAGGGCTCCTCCCGGATCGAGGTTGTCGGGCCGGCTGCGACGAACTGCCACTCGCCGTCGGCGCTGCGCCGAACCACGGGGCCACAATGATAGAGGAAGCGATCGCGTGCGAGGCGATCGAACTCTGCGTCAAATCCCTTGATCAGATGCTTATGGGCCGCGTCCCGGCCCAGGACCATCGGGCCGCTGATCTCGACTTCGTCGCCGATCCGCAGCTCGCGGATGGCCGCTTCGTTGATGGGGAGCTCGATCTTCTTGGGCATGGTCGGTTCCGGATCAGAGGATGGGCAGCTTCTTGCGCTTGGACTGGCGGGACGGAATCGAAACGGCCGGCGCCAGCCGCTTCGGCGCGGCGCTCTTCTTGGCTGCTGTCTTCGGCGCGGCGCTCTTCTTGGCTGCTGTCTTCGGCGCGGCGC
>JBEBXK010000069.1:0-16967 GCA_040391605.1 Vulgatibacter incomptus | reverse complement strand
CCTGAGGAAGCCCTGAGGAAGCCCTGAGGAAGCCCTGAGGAAGCCCTGAGGAAGCCCTGAGGAAGCTCGGGACTCGGGAGGAGTTCGGCCGCACGACGAGGACCGATCTCTTGAAGCGATCCGATCAGAGGCGGACGGGGATCGGGCCGAGAAAGCGGAAGCCCTCGAGCTCCACCGCGAAGGCCGCGCCCCGCAGGAGCACGCCCGCATCCGCGGCGTCCGCGAGCGCCGCGGCGAAATGAGGATCCACGGGGTGGGGCCCGACCGCTCGGGCGTCCCCTCGCTGTGCCACGAGCACGATGGCCGCCGCCCGCCCCGCGCGCGCCTCCTCCGCGAGGGCCTGGCAATGACGCGCCGCCCGCTCCGAAGGCGCGTCCGGGAAGAGCGCGAGGTCTCCTGCGGCGGCCCCGGCGCTCTTTACCTCCAGCCAGAGGCGCTCGCCATCCGGGAGGTCGAGGCCGAAGTCGATCCGTGACGCGCCCAGCCTCACCTCCGGCGTGATCGACTCGTAGGGAGGGAGGTCGAGCAGCCTGGCCTCCAGGAGCGCCCGCACCAGCCGGTTCGCGTTCGCCGGATCCACCGAGACGAGCACGCCCTCCGGCGTCCGGGCGCAGACCACGCTGAACGCCGTGCGCCTGGTGGGCGACGCCGCCTCCGAGAGGAGCACCTCCGCCCCCGGCCCGAGCACCCCCTCCAGCCTCCCGCGATCACCGATATGGGCCTCCGCCTCCCGTCCATCCGGCAGCCGAACGATACCCAGGAAGCGGTTCGGCCGATCGAGGAAGGTCGCCGGGATCAGCTCGCCGCCGCGCCGGTGGGGGATGAGGAGGTCCATCGCCTGCCTCCATAGCTGCCGAGAACGGGGAGATCCAGCGTTCCCCTCACGTGAGAACTGCGTCCCAGAAATTGGAAGAGCGCTGCCACGCGCCCTCGGCTCCGCGATTGGGCCAAGACCGCCGCCGTGTTCCAAGACCGCGGCCTGACAATCGGGAGAGGCTCGCCCCGAAGGAGACAGCGGCGGGGTCCCGGACCTCGTCTAGGCTGCGCCGCGTTATCCACAAGGGACGACGATCTACCTGGGGACGCCATCAGAAATCCGCCCCATCGCTCGATCGACTTCTGGTAGAGGGGCGGGTGAGCGGGTGTCGTCACATGTACGTGGGACAGACGACGGGGACCTACAGGCGTAGGACAGAGGCTCGTCATCGGGGAGATAGCCGCATGTTGAAGCAGAACGCACGATTCGTAGATCTCGCTGTACGCCTCTTCGACCTGGTCCTGCTGACCCTGGCGCTGCCGGTCGCTCATTACGCCTACGCCATGGCGCCCATGGCGCGGGCGAGCGTGGCGCCTGCGATCGAGGATCTCTGGGGGGCGGTCGTCGCCGTGCTGATCCTCTGGATCGCCATGGCCGGTTCGTTCCAGGTCTACGGCGCCTACCGCACCCGGACCATCTTCGGCGAGATCGCAGGCATCACGAGAGCGCTGGCCCTGGTCGCCCTCGGCGCCCTCGCCTGCCTCTTCGCCGTCGACTCCCACATGCCGCGGCTCCTCGTCGGCCTCTACTTCGCCAGCGGCGCGGGCATGTTGGCCATGAGCCGGATCGCCGTGCGGCTCACCGCCCGCGCCCTCCGCCGCAGCGGCTACAACACCCGCAAGTTCGCCATCGTCGGCATCGGCGAGGCCGCGCGAGAGGTCGCCGAGACCTTCGCCAAGCATCCGCAGTGGGGCTACCAGCTCGCCGGCTTCATTCTCCCCGAGCATCGCTCGGTCCCCGCCCCCAAAGGAAAGGTCCTCGGCACCCTCGACGATCTCGAGCAGGTCCTGGACGATCACGTCATCGACGAGGTGGTCTTCGCCGTGCCCCGCGAGCGCCTGAACTGCATCGAGTCCGCGGTGAAGCGCTGTGAGGAGCAGGGCGTCCGGGTCGCCGTCTCCCTCGAGCCCCTCCACCTCGGCGGCGGGCAGATGTCCGTCTTCCAGCTCTCCGAGCTCTCCATGCTCGTCTTCAACCGCACGCCGTCGGACGTCCTCTCCCTGGCAGCCAAGCGCCTCTTCGATGTCGCCGTCAGCGGCCTCACCCTCCTCGTCCTGGCGCCGCTCTTCGCCGCCGTCGCCGTCGCGATCAAGCTCGAGTCCAAGGGCCCCGTCTTCTTCCGGCAGACCCGTGTCGGCCTCAACGGGCGCCCCTTCACCATCCTGAAGTTCCGCTCCATGTACCCCGACGCCGAGCAGCGGCTCCAGGCCCTGCAGGTCCACAACGAGATGAGCGGCCCCGTCTTCAAGATGAAGAACGACCCGCGCATCACCCGGGTCGGCGCCTTCATCCGCAAGACCTCCATCGACGAGCTCCCCCAGTTCTGGAACGTGCTGATGGGCACCATGAGCGTCGTCGGCCCGCGGCCGCCCCTGCCTGCCGAGGTGCGCAAATACGAGCGCTGGCAGCGCCGCCGCCTCTCCGTCCGCCCGGGCATCACCTGCACCTGGCAGGTCAGCGGCCGCAACAGCATCTCCTTCGAGCGCTGGATGGAGCTCGACCTCGAGTACATCGACAACTGGTCGCTCTGGCAGGATATGCAGATCTTCCTGCGGACCATCCCCGCCGTGCTCACCGCCCGCGGCGCCCAGTAGCCCGACCACTTCCGTCGATCGAAACGAAGAGCCGCAGCGCCTCCATGGCCCTGCGGCTCTTCCTGTTCCATGAGCGTTTTCCGCGGCTCTGCTCCGGTGGGCGCGCGGCCTATACCGCGAAGGGCCTCAGCTCGGCGACGTCGTCGAAGAGCAGCGGCGCCGCGTGCAGGTAGGCCGTCGTGCGGCGCTTCTGATCGATGTCCGCGTAGACGCGCTCGACGTCTGACGGGCTCATCTCCAGCTCCCGCCCCGCCTCTTCTGCCGGCACCTCGTGGTTCTTCGCCCAGAGGAGGAGGTCCAGCTTCGAGTAGTGCACCGAGAAGTAGAAGTCCTCCTGCGATTGTTCCAGGGAGTAGGTGTCCGTCGTCGGCTCGCGACCCAAGATCTCCGGGATCACCCCGAGGTGCCGCGCCATCGCGTAGACCTGGCTCTTGTAGAGCCCGGCGATCGGCTTCACGTCGGCGGCGCCGTCCCCCAGCTTCACGAAGAAGCCTTGATCGAACTCCAGGCGGTTCGGGGTTCCCGTCACCGCGTAGATCAGCCGATCCGCGTGGAAGTACTCCATCATCTTGCGGGTGCGCTGCTTGAAGTTCGTCGCCGCCACGATCTCCAGGTAGGCCGACGGCGTCAGCCGGACCTTATGCTCCACGCCGTCCGGCGTCTGCACCACCACGTAGAAGACGTTCAGCGCGCTCGTGCCCAGGACGATCTTCCAGGGCATCTCCGCCTTGAACTCCGGGAAGACCGAGCGCACCGCCGCGTCCCGCCGCGCGTAGCAGCCGACCGCCTCGAGCGTAGGCGCGATGTCGTGGAGCTCGTACGCGATCCCCAACTTCTCGCAGAGCGCCCGGCCGTACGCCGTGCTCTCTCCCGCCGAGTCCCGCTCCGGCAGCAGCAGCCCGAAGACCCGCTTCGGCCCCAACGCCCGCATCGCCAGCGCCGCCACACACGCCGAGTCGATTCCCCCCGAAACCGCCACCACCACCCCACGGCGCCGCAGCGTCTTGAGCACCGCGTGCTCCAATGCCTCGGCGAGCTCCGCCGCCTTCTGCTCCAGGTCCAGCTTCAGCACGTCCTTCGAAAACTCAGATTTCACGTTCGAGCGCCTTCCGTAGTTCAGTCTTTGCGACTTTACCCGACGAGGTCCTGGGTAGCGCCTTCACGACCCGGATCTCGCGCGGAATCTTGAACGCCGGCATCCGCTCCCGGCAGAAGCGGCGCACCTCGGCAGGATCCGGCTCGTGGTCCCCTGCGACGACCACGAAGGCGATCGCCGCCTCCCCTCCCGTCGGATCCGGAGCGCCGATCACCGCCGCCTCGAGAATGTCCGGATGCTCCACGACGATCTGCTCGATCTCGGCGGCGCTCACCCGATGGCCGCCCAGCTTGAGCATGTCCTTCGATCGGCCCACGAGGAAGATGAAGCCATCCTCGTCTCGCCAGCAGAGATCCCCCGTCCAAAGCCAGCCGCCCCGCAAGATCTCCGACGTCTCCTCTGGCGCCCGGAAATAACCGGACGTGACGTTGGGACCTCGGGCCACCAACTCACCCACCTCGCGAGGAGGGAGCTCGTGTCCGGAGGGATCGACCACCCGCAGCTCGACGTTGTGGAGGCCGCGTCCGATCGATCCTGCCTTCTCCTCAGCGTACGCAGGAGGCAGAAAGGAGAGCCTGGCGGTGGCTTCGGTCTGCCCGTACATCACGAAGAGGCGCGCTGGCGCGAACGCGTCGCGAGCCCACTTGATCGTGTCCGGGTGCATCGCCCCGCCAGCCTGGGCCACGTACCGCAGCGTATGCAACGGCAGGGCGCAGACATCTACCTGCCGACGAAGACTCTCAAAGGTGAGCGGGACGCCGTAGAAGCCGGTGCAGCCTTGCGCACCCAAGGCCTCCATCACCACCCTCGGATACATGAAGCGGTGATCGAAGAAGACCGAGCCGCCCACGAAGAGATGGGTCTGGAGGATGCTGCGTCCGTAGCAATAGAAGAGGGGCAGCGTCGAGAGCGCGCGATCGTCGCTGGTGAGCTCGAGGTAGGTGGCGATCGCGAGGGTGTTCGCGTGCACGTTGGCGTGCGTCTGCAATACGCCCCGGGGCGTGCCCGTGCTGCCGGAGGTGTAGACGAGGAGTGCGGGGGCGTGCGGATCCAGACCGCTGTCCATTGCGGCGTGAAGTGGCGAGTTGGCGCTGGCGCCTGAACGGGCGTCGTCGCCCGAGGGCCGCTCGCTGCCTGCCCCGATGTGAGGCGGGATAGACGCGGTAGCACGCGCGTGTTTCGGCGTCCGCTCGCTGCCCGCCGCGGATCGAAGAGAGAGAGAAGCGGTGGCGCCCGTCTCCTTCATCCATTCCAGGAAAGAGGGAGCGTCGTCGAGCGCAGCGACCTCGCCGACGGGCCGGTCCTCGTGGACCCACGTCCATGCGAGCCCATCCAATATCTGCTGCATCCGAGTGGTCGGCGAGCTTGGGAAGACGACGTGCAGATGCTCGAGGCCCCGGGTCCGCGCGATCTCGGCCCAACTCGCGGCGCCGCGGCCGTGTATGAACGCGTGGCGCGCGCCGGTCTGGTCGAGGATGCTCGCGATCGATCGCGCGTCGAGCTCGCGGTTGATCTCCACTGCGCAGGCCCCCAGCGTCTGTACCGCCAGGACCGCCGCCACCGCCGCAGCGCTCGGGGGCAGGGCGAGCAGGACGAACGATCCCGGGACCACCCCCGCCGCAGCCAGCTCCCCCCCGAGGAGACGAGTCGCTCGGTCCAGCTCGCGATAGCTGATCCAGCCCGTCGGGGTCCCGATCGCCGGGGCATCGGGCCTCGCCTGGGCGTGTTCGCTCACCCAATCGAAGACGAAGGGGCTGCGCTGGATCACGAGCCCTCCTGCAGATCGCTTGCGGCCGCGATCCCCTGCTGCCTGCTGCCCTCGATCATGCCACCTGGACCTCGACAGCGTTCAGATCGCAGTCCGGGATCTGCCGCTCCGAGAGGAAACGCTGCGCAAGGAGCTGGGTCGTAGCGAGCGCCGCCAGCGCCATGTCGTCCGCCTCGCTGGGGAGCCCCTGCAACGCGGAGAGCTTGGCGAGGAGCCGCTCCGCTTTGCCGCCGTCGAAGACGCCTACGGCATCCACCGCGTCGCGACTCAGCAGCTCACGGGTCCAGGAGGGAGCCCTCGGCCCAATCAGCGCGGCTGCGATCGGTGCGCGAAAGGGAAACTTCGTGCGATTCCAGACCTGGGGGGGAACACGTCCCTTGGCGATCCGCCGCAAGATCAGCTTCTCCGTCAGCCCCCGGAGTTTCATCGAGTCGGGGAGCCGCGCCGAGAGCTCCGCGACCCGATGGTCGAGAAAGGGGAAGCGCCCCTCCACAGAGTTCGCCATCAGCATCCGGTCGCCCTGTGACGAGAGGAGGTATTGCGAGAGGAGCGTGTGCACCTCGAGGTATTGCGCTCGGGCGAGGGGACGCCAGGAGCGGACGACTTCCGGGACGCTCTCGAGGAGCTCCCTGACTGGATCCCATCCCTCGAGGCGCTCCACGAAGCCCGGCGCCAGGAACCTCGAGACGCGGCCGCTGTTCGTCCAGCGCACGCGATGAGAGAAGTCCAGGGCATGAGGCTCGTCGAGGCCCAGGCCGAAGAACTGTCGCAGCATCTGCGGCGACTGCTTCGAAACCGAGAGGTATGGGTACATCCGCCCAAAGAGCATCGGCCGCCCCGTCGATGCCGGTTGCCTGGCCCAGAACTGCCGGATCGCGGTCTCCTTGAAGAGATCGTATCCGAGGAAGGTCTCGTCCGCCCCTTCGCCTGTCAGCACCACCTTCGTGCCGTGGGAGCGCACCAGGGACGAGAGCTTCAGCATGGGAGCCGGCGCCGTTCGCAGGAGCGTGGTCTCGGCGTGCTCTACGACAGATGGCAGCACGTCGCCGATGTCGGCGTCATCCACCGAGACCTCGTGGTGCTCCGTCCCGAGGGCGGCCGCGACGCTCGCTTGAAAGCCGCGCTCGTCGTAGCGGTTCTGGGAAAAGGCCACCGAGAAGGTCTGCAGCTTGCCGCCGAGCTGCTCCTGTGCCAGCGCACAGAGGAGGCTCGAATCCAGGCCGCCCGAGAGGTACGCGGTGACTGGTACGTCCGCCCGCAGGCGAAGTCGCACGGCGTCCACCAGGAGCCCCTCCAACTCGTCCGTCGCGCGGTCCAGGCTGAGGCCGCGGTCGATCCTCTCATCCGAGACATCGAGATCCCAATACCGACGGACCGCGAGCGAGCCGTCCCGATGGTGAGCGAAGCTCCCCGGAGCCAGCGCCCGCACGCCCTCGAACGCCGAGCGCGTCGAGGTGGGACCCCAGAGGTGGATCGTCTCCATCAGCGCCCGGCCGTCGAGTCGGGGCTCAACCACACCCCCGGCAAAGAGCGCCTTCGCCTCCGAAGCGAACGAGAAGCCCTTCGAGTCGTGAACGTAGAAGAGGGGTTGTTTCCCGAAGCGATCCCGAGCGAGCCAGAGGCTCCCGTCCCGTGGGTCATGGATCGCGAAGGCGAACTGTCCGTTGAACTCGTGGACGCAGTCGATCCCCCGCTTCAGGAAGGAGGCCAGGATCACCTCCGTGTCCGACCTGGTGCGGAACTCGTACTCGCCTGCGAGCCTCCCACGCAGATCCTCATGGTTGAAGATCTCGCCGTTGAAGACGATCGTCACCCCCGTGCGTTCGTCGCCCATCGGCTGGCTACCGCCCTCTCGATCGAGGATCGACAACCGCGCGTGCCCCAGCGCCACGCCCTCCCGTAGCATCCCCTGGAGCGCATCAGGCCCACGGTGGCGGAGAGACGCCACCATCCGCCGAAGGCGAGCACCCTCTTCGGCCCGCGTCTCCTCCGTCAGTTCGGCACGAAGCGTAAAGCCAGCGATGCCGCACATGGGTGACCTACGCAGCCTGGGAGCGCTTGCGCTCGACGAACCGGCACACGTTCGAGAGGGAGTCGAGGTTTTCCGGGATCAGCTCCTCGTCACCGACCTTGAAGCCGTAGGTCGATTCAATGAACGCGACGAGCTCCATCATCCCCATGCTGTCGATGATGCCGTTCTGGAGGAAGGAGTCCTCCTCCGCGAAGTCGTCGACGAAGAACGTCTCCGAGATGAACGAACGGACGGCGGTCGCGGCATTCATGGATTCTCTCCGACGGCGGATAGGGCGGGAGCCTTCTCCCGCGAGACGAGGCTAAGGGGCGCTGCCCGTGCGGGGCTCCCGACCGCCAGGTAGCCCGCCGGTACGTCCGACGTAACCACGCTCCCCGCAGAGACCACGGCGCCGTCCCCAATGGTGACGCCGGGCTGAATCAACGCGCCATGCGCGATCCAGACGTCGTCACCGATCGAGACCGGGCCGGCTCGGTCACCGTCGAGATCGCAGATGCGGACCATGGAGGCGACCATACACCTCGCGCCGATCCGCACGCCATGGTGCACGTCGATCAATACCCCATAGTTGAACATGCTGCTCTCCCCGATGCTCAAATCACCCCCCGAATGCACGTGGAGCAGGGTCGGGATCATCCCGCCGCGGAACGACACCCTGGCTGCGATCCGACAGCGGCCATCCAGTACGGCGTCGAGCCTCCCACCTGCCCCGACGCCATAGCCGAGCTTGGCCTTACGGAGCGAGATCCGAGCGCGCGCGATTGAGACCCCCCGCTTCACGAAGTACCAAGGACTCCTGCGGGGCCGCCGTCCCGGGCTCTGCCGATCGGGGTCGGTCGGGCGATTCATCTCAGCCCCCCTTCGGCCACGCGCCGCGGGGGAGATCCCTCCAGTAGGGTACCCGCTGGTACTCGGCGCCCAATGACCACGCCGTGCCCGAGCCGCACGCCATCCTCCAACCGCGTGCCGGGCAGGACGATGCATCGCTCCCCGATCCGAACGCCTCGACCGATCCAGACAGGCTCCGAGCCAGGGCGATGCTGCCGGTCGCCCTGGACCTCGTGGAAGTGGTTGTCGAGGATCTTCGACCAGGCGCCGACGACGCAGCCCGGACCCAGCCGAACGGAGTCCACCGCCTCTATCGACACGCCCCCTTCCAGGACGACTTCGTCCTCGAGGTGGAGCCTCGCCCCCCGGCAAGCATGAAGCTCGATAGGACCTCGACGAGCGTCGAAGACGACCCGATCGCCGATGGAGATCGCGCCCGCGCCATGGACCCAGATGCTGCCCTGAATCCGAACGTCCTTTCCGAGCTTCCCGTAGGACCGCAGCCCGATGCGATCACGGAGCGCTCGAAACGAGATCCCGTTGGCGCGCAGGAGGTTCATGGGATGGAGGCCAGCACCTCGACCAACGCCCGCGCGACGTGCTTGCGGCCCCGCTCGTTCAGGTGCTCTCCGTCGTAGGCGTATCCTGGAACGAGGCGAGGGTACGTCTTGCCGTCCCGCTCGAAGGTCTCGGCCTTGCCGTCCTCGTGAGTCGACTCAGCCGCCGCCAGATCGAAGACCGGCTCCTTCCCCACGAATTGGGCACGCAGCAGCTCGTTGAACGCCTCGCGCTTCATGTTCTCCGCCTCTCCCCACGCAGGGCGACCGAGAAGGCCTTTCACGTACCCCTTGACGCCGCCCTGGGTGACGGTGAGGGGTACCGTGACATGCACCCACGACACGTCCGGCTGCTGCTCCTTGACCTTCTCATGCATCTGGAGGTAGCGCGTAAAGACCGCCTGGACGTCGGTGTTCGCGTTGAAGTCGATGTAACAGAACTTGAAGAACACGACGTCGGCGCTCGCCAGCTGGTCCGAGCCCATCGCCCGCTCGAAGGCCTCGATCTTGCTGAGCGGCCTGGTGTTCTCCCCGAGATACGCGTGCCCGATCTTTGGCGCATCGATCATGCCGGGCTTCTCCACCTCCGCGATCTCGAGCGGAACGTTCGCTTCGCTCGCGAGATCGCGGAGCCCGTCCAGGAGGTTGTCCCCGACGGATTGGTGCCCGAAGAAGATCCGCTTCGAACCGATTCGTCGAAGCTGATCGGCAAGAGGCTTCGACTCATCGGCGCTGCTGCCCGAAGGTAGCCCTAGCGCAGTCAAGGCGAGCACGAGGCCCACCATCGCCGGGCAAAACCCGCGGAAATTGCATGAAAAATACTTGGACTCCATTGCATGTCGCCTGATCGAGAACGTAGGACTTGGCTGTAGCTTAGCATCAACGGACCGGCTCGCGTGGAGCCATCATGCCACGCGCTTCCGTGGCCAGGGCGGTTGTGGAGCAGGAGTCCCGCACCCTGCCCATTTCGTCGTCTCTTTCTCAACGTCACCCGCCACGTCAAGCTTCTGGCCGGGGCCCGACCCTCCGTCGATCGGCATGGGCCGCGCCAGAGGGAGGTACGTTGCCCCAATCATGACGAAATCTGGATCCCATGTTCGGGGAGTGTGAGACGGGCATGGGAGCGGCAAAGGCCCATGCCGCTCCCGCTTCGACGCGCCACACCGCGACAACTGGTTATGCCGAATCGTCGCCGTCGTCGAAGGGCCAAGAGCCACGAGGCCGGCGAGCCAGCTTCGCCCGACTCGGCAACCGGATGAGGCCCAGGGAGCGGTTCGGCTGATCCAGGAAGGCCGCCAGGATCAGCTCACCGCTGCGGCGACGGGGGATCATGAGATGCATCGTCGCCCTCCCGTAGGCGCCCCTCCGACTCGAGGTCCACAGTCCGGTCGCACACCCCAAGCGTCACAGACCCTGGCGGCCAGCAGAGGGAACGGCCGCTGTGACCCGTGTCTGGCTCTCGACGGTCGCGAGACGTCCGCCCCGAAGGAGACGGTGATGACGCGCCCCGACATCGACCAGGCTCCACCGCCCAAGAGGCTTCAGGTAGAGGGGCGAGTGAGTGCGTGTCGTCACATGTACGTGGGGTAGACGATAGGAACCCACGGGCGTAGGACTGAGGCTCTTCGTCGGGGAGATGCCCGTATGCTGAAGCAGAACGCACGATCCATCGTCGTCCGCGCCGTACGCTTCATGGACGTTGTCGCCAGCGACCTCTCCCTCCTCTTTCCCGCGCCTCTCTCGAGGTCGTCGTCGTGGCGATCAAGCTCAGGTCCAAGGGCCCCGTCTTCTTTGCACCTGGCAGGTCAGCGGCCGCAACACGATCTCCTTCGAGCGATGGATGGAGATCAATCTGGAGTACATCGATAACTCGTCGCTGGGCAAGGACATGCTCAAGATCATCTCGGCGATGATGCCGGTGAGAGGCGCGCGCTGAGGCGCGACGAGGTCGGAGGGCGTTCCGGATTGGGGGAGCGCCCTCGGTCGTGTTTTCGAAGGAGGTTGTTCGTTCGCACGCCTCCAAGCTTGGAAGAAATAGAGGAAGTCGGATGACCGGAAATTTGTCGAAGGCTGGAACCTGGAAGAACTTGGCGGTGGCGGCGGCGCTCCTTTCTCTCGGAGCGGCGGGAGCTGCAAGCGCTGACATCCTCGTCGTCGCGCCTCATCCCGACGACGACATCATCACGTCTGCCGGGGTGATCGTCCGCGCTCTCGATCGAGGCGAGACTGTCCACGTCGTCTTCATGACGAACGGCGACGTCGAGGGCACGGCCATGGGTCTTCTCCGCCAGGACGAAGCTGTCGCTGCCCAAGCGGAGCTGGGAGTGCAGGAGGACCACCTGATATTCCTAGGCTACCCGGACACGAGCCTGCGGAGTCTCTTCTATGAGTTCCCGGACCAGACGGACGTCCTGAACCACAACGGACAGACCACAACCTATGGGGCACGTGGCCTCGGGTTTGCCGACTACCACACCTACCGGTTTGGCGCGCCTGCCGACTACAACGCATACAACCTGACCCATGACCTCGCGGACATCCTTTGGACGTTTCGCCCCGAACATGTCTTCGTGACCTCCGAATGGGACGCCCATTCAGATCACGCAGCGACGTACGCCTTCGTCCGCGCCGGGCTGGATCTCGTTCGTGCGTCGGACGCGCTCTACGACCCCACGATTCACAAGACCATCGTCTGGTCAGACGAATCCTGGCCGAACCCTCCGTCACCGATCACCTACTTCACACCGGTTCCAACCGTCTCAGCGGCGACCTGGGCCTTGCGCGAGAGCCTGGATGTCCCCCTCGCTCTGCAGTCGATCGACCTTGCCCAGAACCCAAAGTACCAGGCGATTGCGCGACACGCGTCGCAGGGGTCGAACGGCGGCTATATCGGTCGATTCGTACACAAGGATGAGAACTTCTGGCCCGAGCAGGCCGGAGGAAACCGACCACCCGTTCCGAACGCAGGCTTGGATGACGCCGCCCCCCGCAACGCCATCGTCACACTGAATGGGACTGCGAGCTTCGATCCGGATGGCGGAACGTTGACCTACCTGTGGGCGCAGGTCGCTGGATACCCGGTGGTCCTCTCCGACCCGGCTTCGTCCCAACCCACATTCGTCGTGCCGGGTGGCCTGATGCAACGAGAGTCCGCGACGTTTGAGCTCGTGGTCTCGGATGGAATCGCGACGAGCGTCCCCGACGCCGTCACCATCGAGCTGGGCAGCGACATCCTCCCGCCGGAGAACGTCGCGCTCTTTGCGACGGCGGCGGCCTCCAGCCAGGATTCGTCCACGGGACAGACGGCGTCGAAGGCGATCGACGGAATTGTCGATGGATCGCCGTCCGACTACACCCGCGAGTGGGCGACGGTCAGGGAGGGGGTGGGCGCCTGGATCGAGCTCTCGTGGACCACGCCTCAGATCGTCGATTGGATCGTGCTCGCCGACCGTCCCAACCTCGGGGATTGGATCGTTGCGGGGATCCTGAGCTTCAGTGATGGGTACTCGCTCACCGTTGGTCCACTTCACAACGACGGGAGCTGGACCTCAATCTCGTTCCCTGCCCGGCGGATCACCTCGATCCGGCTCGACGTAACCGCGGTCGGCGACGGCACCGTGAACGTCGGTCTCGCTGAGTTCATGGTGTTCTCGCCGTCCGTCTTGCCGGGGAATCTTGCTCCGGTCGCCGTCGTTGGGGTCGAGCAGCACGTTGGATTGGGCGAAGTGGTCATGCTCCACGGCGAGGAGAGCTATGACGTGGATGGCGATCCGATAGAATACACGTGGACGCAGGTCGCGGGGCCGTCCGTAGCTCTCTCCGGAGCCTCGACGTCCAACCCCATCTTCACGACGCCCACCGATCTGGACGACCCGACCCTCTTCGCTTTCGATCTCGTCGTGTTCGACGGGACGACGTACAGTGCGCCGATGCGGGCCAACGTATTCGTTTCGCCGCCCGTGCCCGAGAACGTCGCGCTACGTGCGACTGCTTCGGCGAGCAGCGAGACCGCAGGGACCCTGCAGACAGCAGCAAAAGTGATCGACGGCGTGGTGGATGGAGCCCCCGGTGACTACACGCGCGAATGGGCGACCGCGAGCCAGGGGGCGGGCGCCTGGATCGAACTCCATTGGGCCCAGCCCCAGAGCGTCGATCGGGTGATTCTCTACGACCGTCCAAACGGAGACGACAATGTCCTTGGCGGTATCCTCACCTTCAGCGATGGCTCGATGGTCACCGTCGGGCAGCTCTCGAACGACGGGTCAGCCACCACCGTCATCTTCGCGCCGCGCTCGATCAGCAGCGTCCGATTCACCATCACTTCGGTGAGTCCCTCGACCGGAAACGTCGGCCTAGCCGAGCTCGAAGTCTGGAGCATCGTCGGACCGATCGACCTGGCCCCCGTAGCCGTCGTTGGCCCCGACCAGAGCGTCGAGCAGGAGAGGCTGGTGACACTCTCGGGTGACGCGAGCTACGATCCTGAGGGGCAGGGACTCTCCTTTTCGTGGACGCAGGTGGCCGGACCGGCGGTCACTTTGTCCGATTCGACCGCATCGAACCCGACCTTCACGGCGCCATCGTCCGAGGCGACCGAACTCGAGCTCGAGTTCACGCTCGTTGTCTATGACGGGACGTACACGAGCACGCCCGCTACGGTCCGGGTCGTTGTGTTAGCGCCTCCTCCTCCGCCGGCCCCCAGGAACCTCGGGCGCAGCGCGAGCGCGACGGCCTCGTCAGCGGCTTCGCAGCAAGAAGCCTCCAAGGCGATCGACGGCTTCACGGATGGGTATCCGGTGGACGGGACCCATGAGTGGTCTTCGAACCATGAGGGGGCGGGGGCGTGGATTCAGCTCACGTGGCCCGTGATGCAAATCAGTGATCGGATCGTGCTCTATGATCGACCGAATTCGAACGACCACATCCTCGCGGCGACGCTGACGTTTAGCGACGGCTTCGAGATCCAGATCGGCGCTCTAGACAATGAGGGTGGTCCCGTCGCCATCGACTTCTCACCCCGGTATTTCCTCTGGATTCGGGTGACCATCGATCAGGTGAGCAACAACACCATGAACGTCGGCCTCGCGGAGATTGAGGTGCTCGAGGTTCTAGATCTCGGCAACCTGCCGCCCGTGGCCTCCGTCGGTGGGTCGCAGTCCGTGGCAGAGGGAGCGATCGTCACGCTCGAAGGTGACGCGAGCTACGATCCTGAGGGTGAACCCCTCTCGTACGAGTGGATGCAGATCCTCGGCCCCTCGGTCGCGCTCTCGAGTTTCACCGCCCCGAACCCGACCTTCGTCGCCCCGGCCGATGGTCTGTCGCAGCAGCTGATCTTCCAGCTCGTGGTGAGCGACGGCGTCTCGTGGAGTGATCCGGCCACGGTCACCATCACGGTGCTTCCGCCGACGCCTCCGGCGAACCTCGCCCTCCTCGCCACGGCGACCGCCTCCAGCGAGAACGTCAGTACCGGGCAGGTCGCCGCATCGGCGATCGATGGGGTCGTCGAGGGCTACTCGAACGGCAGCTACGTCCACGAGTGGGTCACCCTCGGCCAGCGAGACGGCGCCTGGATACAGCTCGACTGGGCCTCCCCGCAGTCCGTCCGGGCCGTCGTTCTTTATGACCGACCAAACCTGAGCGATCACATCCTGGGCGGACTATTGGAGTTCAGTGACGGCACCAGCGTGCCGGTTGGGGCCCTCGACAACGCCGGTGGGGGAGTGGCCGTCCGCTTCGACGCCCGAAACGTGACGTGGATCCGCTTCACGGTTACGGAGACCGAGTGGTCGACGAACAACGTCGGGCTCTCCGAGATCGAGGTGAACCCGTAGCGGTCGGTGCCGGTTCTGGCGCGCTCGCGGTCATCCGGTGAGCGCGCCCAGACGAATTTGGAGCAACGGGAACGGTTCAAGCTCCGGGACGGAGCTCAGGAGGAGTGACGCGGCGTGAAGATGTGCCGCGCCGCTTCTGCTCGATGTTCGCGAAAACCCATCACACCCGGTCCGTCGGGCGGGCTCTGCCCGTCCACCACGAAACCCATGGCCCATCACGGAAACGTGCCACCGCACGTAGCCGGGGGGGGGCGCGTGGGGAGTTGGAACTCTGCCTCCGGTGCGCCCGAACGGCCATGGCTCGATCGTGGGGAGCTTGTCGAGAAGAGGGCGGGGAAGCGCCGATCCGGTTGAGACATCGTTCACATCGGAGGGTCCTCCGGCTCATCCAAACCCTTGGATTTACTCCCTAACGAGGTGAGCGACCAGGCGTAGGGCAAGTCCGGTGCGACCTCGACGCACCTCCGCGCCTTTTATCGCACCCTCGGCAAGTTGCATCGTCGCCTCAGTCGGCGGTGCGCGAATGGCTCGCCTCCGTCGCAACCCCTTGACGTAGAGGTTCCTTTTGCATTCCAAGAGATTCGTGCTCGGAGCGGTCGTGTTGGCCTCGCTCCTGGCCTGTGGAGAAGAAGACGATCCCGTTTCACCGGTCGGGCGGCTGGAGCAGCCGGTTGCTTCCTCCGACCACATCATTTTCGCCGATGGCTTGGGCTCTGGCTGGTCCGACTGGTCCTGGGCCTCTAGAGACCTGCAAAACCGGTCGCCGGTCCAATCGGGTACCCGGTCGATCGCAGTGACCTTCGGCCCATGGCAGGGCCTGTTCTTCCATCACGCCGGGATCCCCGGGGAAGAGCTGGCGTTCCTGCAGTTCCATGTGAACGCGGGGAGGACCTCGAATCCCGCGCTCGTGGCGAAGATCACGGTGGCCGGCGCCGAGAAGGCGGCCGTCCCCGTAGCGTCCTACTGCACGGCTGATAAGATACCCTCGAACCAGTGGACTCGATGCCAGATCCCGATTCGTGCCCTCGGGTGGACGGGTGGACGGATCGATGGCGTGATCCTACAGGAGTTCGCTGGCAGGTCGCGCCCCGTCATGTACGTGGACGACATCCAGCTCGTGGGAGTCGTGCTGCCGGCGGCGCCTTCCCAGATTTCGGCGACACCGTCCACCGGCCGGATCTCCCTCTCGTGGAGCTCGGTCCCGGTCGCGAGCGGCTACCACGTCTACCGTTCCCCGAGCGCCACGGGCTCGTTCTCGCGGATGACCTACCAGCCTGTATCGGGTAACTCGTTCGCCGACACGGCGGTCACGGCCGGCACGACCTATTGGTACCGGGTCACCTCTGTCGCCGGATCGGGGGAGAGCGCGCCCTCCACGGTGGTATCAGCCACCGTCCCCGCACCTCCGCCGGCCCCTTCGCAGCCGAACGTACAGGTGGCAGCCGAACACGTCACGCTCACGTGGAGCACCGTCGGGAGCGCCACCGGCTATCACGTATACCGAGCCGGAGAGTCGGGCTCCTTCACCCGACTGACTTCGTCCCCGATCGCGTCACGTTCGTTCGAGGATCGAAGCGTGACGGCGGGTGCCACGTACTCTTACGCGATCTCGGCCGTCAACTCCGCTGGCGAGGGCCCGAGGTCGCCCGCTGTCGACATCACAGTGCCTGCACTTCCTCCTCCACCGGATCCTTCCGTTGACACGGTCTGGGTTTACCGCGATGCGCTGGCGTCCGGATGGGGCGATGGCACCTGGGCCACGGGTAACCTGGCCGCGAGATCCCCGGTCTTCGCCGGAAACCGCTCCATCTCCGCGTCCTTCGGGGCGTGGGAAGGTGTCTTCTTCATGCACCCCGGCCTCTCGACGGTGGGGCTGACGTCCGTGACGCTTCGGGTCCACGGCGGGACGTCCGGCGGCGGGGCTGCGCTTCAGGTCCGGACCGTCGGCGCGAACGACGCATGGAGCGGAGGGACCGCTCTCGGACCCACGTGCGCCGGTGGTAGCATCGTTGCCGGCAGTTGGACAGAGTGCACGATTCCCCTAGCGGATATCGCGACCCCCGGGGAGACGATCAAGGGCCTCGCGATCCAGGAATGGAGGGGCGGAACGATCCCGACCATCTACCTGGACGAGATCGGGTTCCAGACGAACTCCGATGGAAACACGGAGCTGCCGCCCGTCGATCCGCCGCCCGTCGATCCGCCGCCCGTCGATCCGCCGCCCGTC
>JBEBXK010000068.1:0-17691 GCA_040391605.1 Vulgatibacter incomptus | reverse complement strand
GAGGCTCAGGCAGGACGGCCACCGCTGTCATCCCGGTGTCGCTGATGGGTCACGATGACGATGCGGGACTGTCGGCGGAAGAGATCGTCTTCTCGGTGCTCGACCCAAGGGGTGGCTTCATCTCGCGATCGAAGGACTACGGCCATGACCCGAGTCAGCCGACCTTCCTGCTCGCAGCCGGCCATGATCTCGGGACCTATGTCATCGAGGCGACCAACGCCATCGGCGACCTCGTGGGCTCGGCGACCTTCGAGGTCGGGGGGAGCTGGGACGATGAGTCAGCGGGGCCGCCGCTCGCCATCTGGAGCGCGGGAGGTCCCGACGATTACGCTCCTGGATGGTCTCCTCCGGATGACGATCCCAACGGTCCCTGTTCCCCCCAGTGGACTCGCTATAGCCCTAAGCGGGGGACGCGAACGGTCGGCGTCGTCTTCGTGGACACTTCGTCATCACGGCTCTCTTCGGCTGACGTGAAGCAAGCGGCGGTCGAGTGGGAGCAGCACCTCTTCACCGGGGTCCCCGGGGAGCCAGGGCCACCTTCGATGTCCAAGTACTATCGAGAGGTCTCCAGTGACAAGCTGAAGATCGAGGGAAAGGTCGTTCGAGACAAGCATGGAGATCCGATCGTCGTGAAGCTTCCGAAGGGGTGGAAGCAGAACTTCTATTGGGAGAAGAAGTCCGAGCATTGGTACGCGAACGGATCCTTCGCCGCATCCGTGGTGGCGCTCTCGAAGGAGAGCGTGAACTACCGCAAATACGACTTCGTCATCTTCGTGGTCAAGAGTGGCAGCGAGAGCCAGTTCGTCTGGCCCACCAACTATGGGTGGGAACGCGTGGACTATGAAGGGAAAGGGCTGCTCCCGGAGCATACTGAGATCGGCGTCAATGTGATGCCACTCGACCACGAGAAGCGGGTGGGGAAGCGGATCTATGCGACCGCTGCCCATGAGATTGGACACAGCCTCCAACTCCCAGATCTCTATGAACCCGAGCTGTGGGGCAGCGATTATAAGGGGCGATCGGTGGGGGGGTGGGATCTGATGGCGCAGAGTGCGCGGATCCCACAGTTCGCTCTGCCACATCAGATCGCGCTCGGCTGGATTCCTAGCACCAAGATCAAGTGCATCCGGCACCAGCCTGGTGCCCTGAAGCAAGAGGTGGTGTCTCTCCATCCGAGCGCCTGGGCCACCTATCAGCCTTCACCCCTGAACTACTCTGCCGTGGAGATTCGGCTGGGGGAGAGGAGCAACTATCTGGTGGAGTTGAGGAAATCCCAGTTGCCGACCCAATATGTGACCGATCAAAATCTCCCTTCAGACCCAGCGATCTTGATCACGGAGGTAGGGATTTTGGACACTCCACGATTCGTCTTCGCCCCCGAACGAGGGGATGGGCCGGTGCTCACCTCGGTCGGAGACACCTTCGGTGATGGTGGTGGCTCGACGACTTCGAGCCCCTTGGGTATGAGGATCTACGCGTTGGACATCCAGGGCGGAGAGATCCTCATCGAGACCGGAACGTCCAAGGTCCCCGAGCTCTCGATCCGAGAATGGGATAAATCATACCACAGCCCGGACCTCTTCGTTCGCAATGCGCGAAATTGGAATGGATCCACGTGGATTAATGCCGAGTGGAGGTACGACGTCTTCGGAGACAACCCCAACCGCGTCGTCGCCTCATTCCTGAATGAGGGGAACCTGGACGCTCCCCAGGTCGGGGTCCGCTTCGAGTACACCAGGGCCGGAGCCAACGAGAAGTGGCAGCCGATTGGGAGTATAGTCTACCGCGACGTCGCTCAACTATCATCCGTGGAATTTGTGAGCGACGAGTGGATCCCGGACCCCGGCGAGCTCTTGCCCGATGCGCACTATTGTGTTCGTGCGAGGATCGTCGGGAGCGGTGACGGCTTCTACTCGGTCCCTGGAACCAACCCTCCCATTCGCGAGCTCACGAAGAGCAATAACTCCGCGCGGAGCAACTTTCAGAGGATGATCTCTGCCACCAGCTCTCCTTCGTCTCGTGTGGCGCAGTTCCTGGAGATCGGAAATCCCACCGATCGCGAGCAGATCGTCTACATCAAGCTGAGGCAGACGAACCCACTCTACCGCTCATATCTTGGGGCGAGCTGGTTTCGGATGGACGCCTTCGAGAGCCGCGATGTCCTGGTCATGTCGGAGTTCGCGGGGACGGACGACTCCGGGGCGTTGTTGATGGATGAGTTCCGGTTCGAGCCCAACCGCGTCATCGTCGAGGCGTATCTGGGGCCAGGTGAGCTCGATTCGATCGAGCTGATCGGCGGGAATCAGATCGAGGTGGTAGAGGGCTTGGCCGTGCAGTTTCAGAGATTCGCTGCGGTGGCCAGCGGCAACGAGGTGGTGGTGAGCGGCGACCTCCGCGTCAAGTCGGGGGGGGCGGTGCCGCCGGGAGGCTCGATCATTCTGACCATCGACACCGAGGGCAAGTTGGAGAACCGAACCATCCCTCTCTCCCAAGGGTCTTTCATCACCACGCTCCCCCGAGAGGGATGGGATGCGGTCCGAGCCTATTTCCTGCCGCCTCCGGGATATGCCGACGTGACATCGAAGACCGTGCTCAGGCCATAAACGGAGCGATCTGCCAAGCAGGGGCCCTATCGGCTGCCGGGGTGGCGGACGTCGCGGCCCTCCACGAAGAAGATCACCATCTCGGCGACGTTGGTGGCGTGGTCGGCGATGCGCTCGAGGTGCTTGGCGATGAAGAGGATCGCCATCGCCCGGGGGGCGACGTCGGGCTCCTTGGCCATGATGTCCACCAGCTCGCGGAAGACCGAGTGGTAGAGCTCGTCGACCTCGTCGTCCTGGGCGAGGACCTCGCGGGCCTCCCCGGCGTCGCCGGCGACGAAGGCGTCGAGGGCCTTCTTCAGCATCTCCTCGGCGGAGGCGGCCATGCGGGGGATGTCGACGTAGGGCCGGAGCGGCGGCTCGAGGTTGAGCTGGATCGCGCGCTCGGCGACGTTGACCGCGAGGTCGCCGATCCGCTCCAGGTCGGTGACGATCTTGAGGGCGAGGGTGATGAAGCGGAGGTCGGAGGCGGCCGGCTGCCGGAGGGCGAGCATCCGGAGACAGAGCTCGTCGATCTCGACCTCGAGCAGGTTGACCCGCCGGTCCTTCTCGACCACCTCGCGGGCGATCTGGGAGTCACGCTCCACCAGGGAGCGAACCGATGCCACGATCGCCTGCTCCACCAGGCCCCCGACCGTCAGCAGCTTCTCGCGGAGCTCCGTGAGCTCGGCTTCGTAGATCTTGTCCGTATGGTACATGCGGGCAGCTTACCCGAACCTGCCGGTGACGTAATCTTCCGTCCGGCGTTCCTTGGGGTTGGTGAAGATCGTCTCCGTCTCATCGTATTCGACCAGCTCCCCCATGTAGAAGAAGGCCGTCCGATCGCTGACCCGCGCGGCCTGCTGCATGTTGTGGGTGACGATCACGATGGTGTACCGCGCCTTGAGCTCGTGGATCAGCTCCTCGATCCGGGAGGTGGCGATGGGATCCAGCGCGCTGGCCGGCTCGTCCATCAGCAGGACCTCGGGCTCGACGGCGAGGGCCCGGGCGATGCAGAGGCGCTGCTGCTGGCCGCCGGAGAGCCCGAGCGCGGAGGTCTGGAGGCGGTCCTTCACGTCGTCCCAGAGGGCCGCGTTCCGGAGCGAGCGCTCCACGATCTCGTCAAGGCGGCCCTTGTTCTTTTCCCCGAGGATCTTGGGTCCGAAGGCGACGTTCTCCCAGATCGTCTTCGGGAAGGGGTTCGACTTCTGGAAGACCATCCCTACCCGCCGGCGCAGCTCGACCACGTCGAGGCCGCGACCATAGAGGTCCTTGTCGTCGAGCATGGCTCGACCCGTGATCTTCACGCCCGGGATCAGATCGTTCATCCGATTGAAGCAGCGGAGGAAGGTCGACTTCCCGCAGCCCGAGGGGCCGATCAGCGCGGTGACGCGGCGCTCGGGGATCTCGATGTCGATGCCGTGGAGCGCGCGCTTCTCGCCGTAGAAGAGCTCGAGCTTCTCCGAGGCGAGCTTGGTCTTGGGCGGCGTGGTCTGGATCTGCATGGGAGGGATCCTGGCGACGACCCGCGGGGCGACGCTCGCGCGGGTGGGGAACGTGGCGCTGGCCTCGGGCGCGAGGGGGCGGGCCGCGGCGGCTTCCGGGCCCGAAGGCCGGACGGACGGGAGGGCGGATCTCGAGGTCATGCGAACTTTCGGCGGAGGCGGCTGCGGAGGGTGATCGCCAGGAAGTTCAGGATCACCGTAACCAATAAGAGGACCAGGACCGTCCCGTAGAGGATGGGCTTGGTGGCTTCGATATCGGGCGATTGGGTGGCGAGCACGTAGACGTGGTAGCCCAGGTGCATGAATTGATCGTAGGCCCGGGTGGGCAGGTGGGGCAGGAAATAGGCGGCGCCGGTGAAGAGGATGGGCGCGGTCTCCCCCGCGCCCCGGGCCACCGCCAGGATGGCGCCGGTGAGGATGCCGGGGAGGGCCTGGGGGAGCACGATCTTGAAGATCGCCTCGAACTTGGTGCTCCCCAGGGCGAGCGCCGCCTCGCGATGCTCCCGGGGGACGGTGCGCAGGGCCTCTTCGGTGGTGACGATCACCACGGGGAGGGTGAGGACCGCCAGGGTCAGCGACGCCCAGAGGATCGCGGGCTGCCCCCAGAGGACCCTGCCGTCGTAGAAGAAGCGGTCGATGTTCCCGCCGACGAATTGGATGAAGAAGCCGACGCCGAAGAGGCCGAAGACGATCGAGGGGACGCCGGCGAGGTTGTAGACGGCGCTGCGAACGGCGCGGGCGAAGAGGGACTCCTGCCTGGCGTATTCGAAGAGGTAGATCGCGGTGATGACGCCGACCGGGATCACGGCCACGGTCATCAGCAAAACGAGGAGGACCGTGCCGAAGATGGCGGGGAAGATGCCTCCGGCGGTCATCCCTTCGCTGGGGCTCTGGGAGACGAACTCCCAGGAGAAGCGGGGGAAGCCGTTCACCGCCACGTCGCCGAGGATCACGGCGAGGGCGAGGAGGATCACGAGGGCGGCGGAGCCGGTGAGCCCGGCGAAGGCCGCGTTGGCGCGCTGGTGGGCGGAGAACCTCATGCCGTGCCTCCGATCTTCCGGCGGAGTCGGGCCACGTACCAGCCGCCGAGGCCGTTGAAGGAGAGGGTCACGAGGAAGAGCAGGCTGCCCAGGAAGAAGAGCACCGACCAGTGGGCGCCGCCGACCACGACCTCGCCCATCTCCGCCGCGATGGTGGCCGGGATCGTGCGGACCGAGACCGTGGGATCCGCCGAGAGGATCGCCGCGTTGCCAGAGGCCATCAGGACGATCATGGTCTCGCCCATGGCTCGGCCGAAGCCGAGGACGACCGCCGCGAAGATGCCGGGGGAGGCGGCGGGGAGCACGATGGACCACGCCGTTCGGGCGCGGGAGGCGCCGAGGGCGAGGGAGGCTTCTCGATAGGCGCGGGGGACGGCAGTGAGGGCGTCTTCACTCACAGTGTAGACCACCGGGATGATGGTGAGACCCAACCCCGCGCCGGCGACGATGGCGTTCAGTCGGAAGTGGAAGCCGAAGGTGTCCTGGAAGAAGGTCGCCAGGACCATCAGCGCGAAGAAGCCCAGGACCACCGAGGGGATTCCGGCGAGGAGCTCGATCGCGGGCTTCACGATCTCCCGCAGGCGGCTGGAGGCGAACTCCGCGGAGAAGAGCGCCGCGAAGACGGCCAGGGGTACGGCGAAGAGGAGCGCGACGATGGTGACCTTGAAGGTCCCTGCTACCAGCGGGGCGAGGCTGTACTTGGGGACCTTGGACGCAGGCTGCCAGCTGAAGGAGGGCTCGGCGCCTTCCTTCCAGGCCTGGGGCATCACCATCTGTGCTGGCGTCACCTCCTCCCGCACCTCGGCGGAGTTGAAGAGGGGGACGGCTTCGCGGACCACGAAGAGGAAGATCAGCGCCACCGCGGCGATGGCGGAGAACGCGACGGCGGCGATGGTCCAGGCGGCGAGGCGGTTGATGAGCCGGCGCCTGGCCATGCCGGGGCTCCGCAGGGATCCGGCGGCGTCAGGCTGGGGCTCGCCGAGGTGCGGGAGGAGCCCCGCCGGTGGGACCACCTCAGCGGCGATCTCTGCAGCTCCTCTCGCTCGCAGGTCGGGAGAGAGGGATCCGCTTCGTCTGCTCGCCGCCGGCTCTCGGCCGTCCGGCTCCTTGGTGTCGTCCAAAGGTCTTCTCCCGGCCTACTGGGCCGTCGCTCCGGCCTTCTCCCCGGCCACGTCGGAGCCGGCCTTGGGGAGCGGGTAGTAGCCGACCTCGGACGCGATCTTCTGGCCCTCGTCGGAGAGGGCGAAGTCTATGTAGGCCTTCACGTCGCCGGTCGGTTCGCCCGCGGTGTACATGAAGAGGTAGCGGCTGATCGGATAGCTGCCGTTGGTGACGTTCTCCATCGTGGGTTCGATGGCAGGGGAGGTCGCGTCCTTCTTAACCGGCACCGTGCGGGTCCCGGTGCTGAAGGCGATCCCACCGTAGCCGATGGCCTTGGGATCCTTGGAGACGGCGTTCACCACCGCCGCCGTACCAGGGAGGGTCTGGGTCTCCGCCGCAAAATCCTCGTCGCGGAGGACCTGCTCCTTGAAGTAGGCGTAGGTGCCGGAGTTGTTCTCACGGCCGTAGAGGACGATGCGCCCACCCGTCCCGCCGATCTCCTCCCAGCTGTGGATCTTCCCCTCGTAGATCCCCGCGAGCTGCTCCAACGAGACCTCCTTCAGCGGGTTCGACTCGTGGACGTAGATGGCGAGGCCGTCGAGGGCGACCGAATGCTCGATGGCGGGCTTGCCCTGGCGCTGCTGGACCTGGGCCGTCTCGGAGGGCTTCATCGCCCGGGATGCGTTGGCGATCAGGGTGGTCCCGTTGATCAGCGCCGCGACGCCCGTGCCGCTCCCGCCGCCGGTCACCTGGACCGTCTTGCCGGGATGCTCGTTCATGAAGCGCTCGGCGAGCCGCTGCGCCAGGATCACCATGGTGTCGGAGCCCTTGATGGTGACCGCGCTCGTCGCCTGGGCCGCTGGCGGCTCGGCGGCCTGGGGAGCGGCGGCCTGATCCCGGCTGCTGCAGGAGGTGAGCAGGATCGCGAAGGCGAGGGTCAAGAGGATGCGTGGGTTCATGGTCTTCTCCGGTTCAGCGCGGGACGGTAAGCCGCCCATGTGACAGCCATGTGACATTCAGGAAACGATGGGGAGGGCCCTGCAGGGGGCAGAGCCCGTGAAAGAATCGCCCTCGTGCGAGGTGGGGGGCGGTTTTTTCACGCGCGCTACGCGCTACGGCTCCTTTTAGCGATCGCTCGCCTCCGGCTCTCAGTACTTCGCCTCGAGGTGAGCGAAGGCGGCGTTGGCGGGGTCGGTGGCCTTCGCGCCTTCGGGGAACTCGTAGCCGAAGCGCTGGTAGTCGCCGATGAGCTGGACCATATCGTTGAAGCGATAGGCCAGGCCCGCGATGAGGCGGGTGCGGGTGCCGCTGGGATTGGTGGGGCGGCGGGAGGCCTCGTCCGTGTTCGGGTTGAAGTAGTCGTAGCGACCGACGAGGCGGAGATCGAGGGGCAGGTTGACGAAGCCGAACGCGGTGAGGAGCACGCCGTGGCGGAGGCGGGTGACGTCGCGATCGGCGACCGCGTCGTCGTCCCAGGTGGGGCCACCACCGGCGCCGATGGTCCCGAGGGCACCTTCCCAGCTTACGAGGCCGTATGCGCGAATTCGATCGACGTGGTCCCCGGAGGCGAGCTTCCTGGAGATGCCGTATTGCGCCATGCCGGTGAAGCGAAGCTTTCGGAGCATGGCGCTGGAGCCGGCGGCGAACGGCGAGAAGGTGATCCGCCCGGCGACGTCCTTGTATCGGGCGGCGTCGACCGCAGACTGCTCGGCCCTGGTGTAGCCCTCGCCGTTGGAGAAGAGGAGCTGGTACTCGAGGGCGCCGCCCAGGTGCCGGCCCCGCGCCCCTGCGCCGAGGTCGGACGAAGGGGCGCCTCCGAAGATCTCGAAGGGCGAGGGGCCCAGCACGCGGTAGGCCCAGACGGCATCGGTGAAGTCGACGATGGGCGTGGGCTGCAGGGCGGCCCGCACCATCACGCCGGGGACGACCTCGTCGAATTGGGCGTAGCCGTACTTGAGGCGGAGGGCGAGGTTGCCATCCAGGCTCGCGCCCGGCGCCGAGACCCGGGTGATGTCCGGCGTGATCCGGAGGGAGATCGTCTCGGTGATCCAGGGCTCGATGTTGATGTAGGCGCGGGTGATGTCGAAGCGGTTGGCGCCGTTCGTATCGTCGGGCTCGTTGGCGCGGGAGATGTCGTAGCCCCAGAGCGCGAAGACGACCCCCGAGATCTTGAGGCGGAGGCTCGACAGCAGCAGGCGGTCGTCCTCAGCGGCAGGGGCCGAGGGATCAGGACCCGCGGTGGCGGCAGGGGCCGAGGGCTCGCCGATCGCGAGGGTGGGGAGGAGGAGGAAGATCGGGAGGAGGAGGCGACGAAGTAGAGGGCTCATGGCGGGGAGGTGGCATCCGGGCCTCATCGAGGCGCTTTGGGGAGCGTTTCGGTGGCGAAGGTTGCGGTCGTATGGCGACCATATGGCGGCAGGATGGTGACGATCAGGTGACATTCGCACGCCCGCCTCCTCCGGAGGTGAGGGGATCTCCTCGCGCGAGAGATCCAGGGACGCACCTGCATCCCTCGGAGCCCCGCTCCTGGCAAAGAGCCTTTCGCATGGAGCGTGAGTGAGGTGGTCAGCTTCGCCTTGTGCAGAGGGCGATGTGTTCAGGGGCTCGGCGCGGAGGGGAGCTGCACCCAGAAGCAGGAGCCCGCGCCCGGCCGGCTCGAGACGCCGATGTCGCCGCCGCTCCGTTGCGCCAGGTGCTTGGCGATGGCGAGCCCCAGACCGCTGCCGCCCACGTCGCGGGCCCGCCCGGCGTCGACCCGGTAGAAGCGCTCGAAGATCCGCGCCTGATGCTGTGGTTCGATCCCGGGGCCCGTGTCGCGGACCTCGATGCGAACGCCGTCGCTCTCGCGCCTGGCCGCGATCTCGATCGAGCCGCCCCCCGGGGTGTACTTGATCGCGTTCTCGAGGAGGTTGCCGAAGATCAGCTCGAGGGCCTTGGGATCGGCGAGGGCGTCAGGGAGCGGCTGCCCCTCGACGATCGCGAGGCGGAGCCCCTTGGCCGCCGCGCGCTCTCCGGAGGAATCGACGAGCCGCTGCAGGGTGGCGCGGACGTCGATGCTCGTCGGCGAGAGTTGTAGGCCGCCGGACTCGATCCGCGAGAGATCGAGGAGGCTGTCGATCAGGAGCGAGAGGCGCTGGGCTTGTCGGGAGAGGCCGGTGACGAAGCGCCGCGCCGCCTCGGGATCGTCGAGCGCGCCGGAGGCCAGGGTCTCTGCGTAGCCTCGGATCGCGGCGACCGGAGTGCGCAGCTCGTGGCTTGCGTTGGAGACGAAGTTGCTGCGCATCGCCTCCAATTTGCGCAGCTCGGTCACGTCCCGGAGCACCACGACCACGGCAGCTGCGCCGCCCTCGGGGAGGGGCGCCGCCCGCCCTATGAGCTCACGGGGGGGCAGCTTGCCCAGGGCGAGCTCGATCCGGGAGGCCTTGCCGGCGGAGGCCTGCCGGACGGCATCGAGGAGGGCGGGTGCCCGGACTACGTCGACGAGCGCCTGATCCTCGGCGTCTCGCGGGAGGTCGAGGAGCCTCTTGGCCGTCTGGTTCGCGAGGAAGAGGCGGTTGTCGGTGCGCACCACCAGGATGGCCTCCTCCATCCCCGTGAGGACCGCCTCCAGCAGCTCGCGCTGGGACGAGATCCTCCCCTGCTGGGCCACGAGCTGGGTCGTGAGGCGCTCGAGGGCCGCCGAGAGGCTCGAGATCCCGCCGGGACCCGCCTCATGTGGCTGTGGGGAGAGGTCGCCGTCGGCGATGCGGCTGGCGCGATCGACCAGGATTCTCAGCGATCGGCTCCTGCGGAGCGCGAAGGAGCCTGTGAGGAAGGAGAGCGCGACGCCGCTCCCGGCCAGGGCGATGAGCAGGGAGCGTGGCGCGCCGCCGAGGACGAAGGCGAGGAGGGCGGCGGCGACCATGATCTGGATGAGCCATCGCGCGTGGCCGTCACCGACGATCAAGCGGACTCCTCCTCCTCCTTGAATCGATAACCGACCCCGCGGATCGTCTCGACGTAGGGTCCCGCGACCCCGAGCTTCTCCCGCAGCCGCTTGACGTGGGTGTCCACGGTGCGGGTGGTCACGTCGGGGTTCATCTCCCAGACGTCCTCGAGGAGGCGCTCACGCGATTGGACCCGGCCTCGGCGGGAGAGGAGCGTGAAGAGGAGCTTGAACTCGAGGGCCGTGAGGACCACCTCCTCCTCTTCGACCATCACCCGATGCTTGGAGCGATCAACGGTGAGGAGGCCGGCCTGGAGCGGCGTCTCCTCCACCGTTGGCGCGGACTGGCCTCGTCGCAGCACCGCGCCCACCCGGAGGACGAGCTCGCGGACGCTGAAGGGTTTGGAGATGTAGTCGTCGGCCCCGAGCTCGAAGCCGACCACCCGATCGATCTCCTCGTTGCGGGCGGTGAGCATGATCACCCGGGTCGCGGCAGTCTGCGGATCCGCCTTGATCCGCCGGCAGACCTCGGTGCCCGGCAGATCGGGGAGCATCAGATCGAGGAGGACGAGGTCGGGAGGTGAGCGGCGCGAGTGGGCGAGGGCCTCCGTCGCGGTCGCCGCTTCCGTCACCTCGTGTCCGGCAGCCCGGAGGTTGTAGCCGACCAGGTCGCGGAGATCGGCTTCGTCTTCAACAAGGAGGATCTTGGCCACGGCCGCCACTGTCGCCGGAACGAGATTCGCAACGCAAGTCCCTTGCGTTCCAAGGCCCGCGAACAGAGCCTGTGAATCTCTCCACAACGCTCATGGGGCCTCCAGAGATGGGGCGCAGGTCCAAAGCTGCGGAGCGCGCAGTAGATCGCTGGAGGTTCGGATCACACGGCGTCGAGGAACTCGTCGTTCGAGCGGAACTCGTTGATCTTGGTGAGGAGCTTCTCCATCGCCTCCACGGGCTTGTAGTTGGAGAGCGCCACCCGCAGGAGCCGGATCTTGTCGTACTCCTTGGCGGTGAAGAGCTTCTCCTCCTTGCGCGTGCCGGATTGCGGGACGTTGATCGCTGGGAAGACGCGCTTTTCGGCGAGGGCGCGATCCAGGGTCACCTCCATATTGCCGGTGCCCTTGAACTCCTCGAAGATCACCTCGTCCATCCGCGAGCCGGTGTCGATCAGCGCGGTGCCGACGATGGTGAGGGAGCCACCCTCCTCGCAGTTGCGGGCGGCGCCGAAGATGCGCTTGGGCTTCTCGAGGGCCTTGGAGTCGACGCCGCCGGAGAGGGTGCGGCCGGAGGACTCCACCTCCTTGTTGTAGGCCCTGGCGAGGCGGGTGATCGAGTCGAGGAGGACCACCACGTCGTGGCCCTGCTCCACCAGCCGCTTGGCGCGCTCCAACGTCATCTCGGCCACCTTGAGGTGGTCGGCAGACGAGCGATCGGAGGAGGAGGCGAGGACCTCTCCCTTGATCGAGCGCCGCATGTCCGTGACCTCCTCGGGACGCTCGTCGACGAGGAGGACCATCAGGTGGGCGTCCGGATGGTTGGTGGTGATCGCCTGGGCGATCTTCTGGAGCATGATCGTCTTGCCGGTCTTCGGCGGCGCCACGATGAGGGCGCGCTGGCCGAAGCCGATGGGCGCGATCAGATCGAGGACGCGGGTGAGGGCTTCTTTTCCGGTGGTCTCCAGGTGGATGCGCCGGATGGGATCGATCACGGTGAGGCTGCTGAAGTCGGGGCGGTTCCAGGCCTCGTCCGGCGCCACGCCGTCGACGGTGTCGATGCGCTGCACCACCAGCTTGCCCTTGGATTGGGCGTGGGCCACCAGGCGAGAGCCGGGGCGCAGCCGGAGCCGCTGGACCAGGTGCTTGGGGACCTCGGGATCGTCTGGAGACGCGAGATAGTTCTTCTCGGCCCGGCGGAGGAAGGCGTTGGGGCCACGGATCTCGCTGTCCAGGATGCCCTCCACCTCGACGAGCTGCGCCTGCCCGCCGGCCTGGGGCGCGCCATCCTGGCCGTTGCCCCCTGTGGCCGGTGCCCCCGGCTGGGCGCCGCTGCGCTTGCCGCGACGACGTCGTCTCCGCTTGCCGGTGCGGCCTGCCTCGCCGCCGGGGGTCGTCCCGGCCTCTGTCTCTGCCGAGGCGGGCGCGCCACCGGAGCCGGTCTTCGTGCCGGGGGTTGGGTCGCTGCTGGTCGACTCGGTCATCTCTCCACCAAACTCGTTCGTCATCGTCTCACTTTCGGAAATACGCCTTTCGGGTCGGGCACGAGCCGTACGCTCTCCATGCAGGGATGCGCTTCATGGCTATGCTGGGACCTCGGGCAACGAAGCACCCGATCTCGACTCCTGAAAGATTGGAGGCGTGGAGCCCGGATTCCCGCCTTGGGGAGCTTCCAGGCCATCGGCCACCTGCATCAGCGAACCCGCCCGCCGTTCCGATGGTCCCCATTGCAAGCTGCAAGGTACGCCGTCGTCTACCTGCTGGTGCGGTTGCCGTCGCTGCCGCGCACGAGACCCCAAGCCCGCGCGGGCGACAAGCACTCATCTTGTAACACGGCTCTTTCGCCGCTGACAACAAAGATTGCCACGCAGTCGAAATGAAGGAATCGCCCCCGCATGGGGTGGGGCCGATCCCTCCCGCCCGCGCCAACGCGTGAAGCTAGCGCGGTTTCCAGGTGAAGGGCGCCACGGCCCACAACCCGCTCGGGTTGGGAACCAGCAGCGGCGCCGGAATCTTCGCGAGGATCGCGTCGCGCAGGGGCTCCGGGATCGCGGAGCCCGGGTTCGAGGCGACGCCGACGATCCCGCCGGCGGAGAGATGCAGGAGGCTCGGGCTCTGCCGGTAGACCCTGGGGCGCACGATCGTATGCGGGGCGATGCCGGCGGCGTCGCGGGCCGCCTGTAAGGCGTCGGACAGGCCGCCGAGCTGATCGATCAGGCCACGGTCCAGCGCCTGCGCGCCGGTCCAGACCCGGCCCCTGGCGACGGCGTCCACCTTTTCCACCGAGAGGCCGCGCTCGCTCGCGGTGGCCTCGATGAACTGCCGGTAGAAGGCGTCCACGTAGCGCTGCACCGAGGCCTGCTCCGCCTCGCTCCAGGAGCGGGTGATGTTGGAGATGTCGGCCTGCTCGCCGCGCTGGTCGCGGTAGACGCCGATGTCGAGCTTGCCCAGCAGCCCCTCCAGGGAGGGCTTGATCCAGAAGATGCCGATGGAGCCGGTGATGGTGGACGGCGCGGCGTAGATCACATCGGCGCCCAGCGCGGCGAAGTAGCCGCCGGAGGCCGCGACATCGGACATGGAGGCGATCACCGGCTTCCTCTCCCTCGCCTTGCGCGCCGCGCGCCAGATCAGCTGGGAGCCGCCAGCGTCTCCGCCCCCCGAGTCGATCCGCAGGAGGATGGCCAGGATCTGGGGATCGTTCGCGGCGGCCTCGATGGACTCGACGACGCTGCGGGCCCCGGTGGTCTGCACCAGGGGGGCGCCGCCCGAGTGGCCGCCGGTGATCGTGCCCTCGATGGGGATCACCGCGATCTCGGGCGCCGGCCCCCAGGAGGTCCAGGGCTCGGGGCGGAGCAGCGTTCGCTGGAGGTCTCCGGAGCCTGTGAACCGCGCCAGCTCGCCGGCCAGCTCGTCGGGGTAGAGGACCCCGTCGACGAGGCCGCCCTCCAGCGCCTGGGTCGGAGTGAGGACCCCCTGGTTCAGCAGATCGAGGACCTGGGCCTCGGGGAGGTCGCGGGAAGTGGCCAGCGCCTGGACATAGTGCGGGAAGACGTCGTCCAGCAGAGAGGCCATCACCTCCTTCTGCTCGTCGGTGGGCGCTCTGCGGGTGAAGGCGTCGGGGGCGTTCTTGTAGGCGCCGACCTTGGCGACATCCACCGAGACCCCCACCATCTCCAGGGTGCCGGCGAAGAAGTCGGCCTCATTGGAGAAGCCGTTGATGAAGAGGGCGGCGTCGGGGGTGACGTAGATCCGATCGGCGGCGGTGGCGACGAAGTAGGAGGCGTCGTCGGCCTGGTAGAGGAGGACCGCGAGGGGCTTGCCGCTCCGCCGGAAGTTTCGGAGGGCCTGGCGGATCTCGAAGGCCTTCCCCATCCCCGCGTCCAACGAACGGATCTCGACGACGACGCCGCCGATCCGATCGTCTCGGGCGAGGCGGTCGAGGCCCATCACCAGGTCGATCATCGGATCCCGGGTCTCGCCGGGGAGCAGGCGCAGCTCGGATCCAGCGGCTAGGCCCTCGGAGAGATCGACCACCGCCACCCTCTGGCTGGGGGCGAGATCGAGGCCCCGGGGCTGGTTGGCGCTCAGCGAGGCGCCTACCAGGAAGCCGGCGCTCCCGTCCTTGGTCCGCACCAGGGGGGTGCCGATGAGGCCGAAGCCCTTGGAGTCGAGGGAGAGGCCCGCCTGGATCACGATCGGGCCGTCGCCGTCGACTCTGTGAGTAAGAGAGCTGAATACTCTCACACCATCGGTGAGCCAGGCCCAGGCGGTGTAGCCGAGGGCCATGGAGCCGAAGCCATGATCGACGAAGCGGTTCTCGGCGCCGAGGACTTCGGCGTCCACGGCGAGGGTGAGCCAATCGCCGAAGGGGCGCCCGGCGACGGCGCCGACGTAGCGCCTGGGGACGGGGACGCCGCCGGCGGAGGGGCCGTCGACGTCCCGGATGGCGAAGCCCACGCTGAAGAAGCGGTTGGGCCTGGCCATCAGCCCCAGATCCCAGGTGGTGTCGTCCACGATGCCGCGGGTGAAGACGTGGGCCGCGGCGCCGAGGGAAAGGGACTCGCCGCCCAGGGCGAGGGACCAGCTGGTGCGGCGGTAGTGGAGCCGATCGAGATCGCGCTCGGCCTTGGGTCGGATCCACTCCATGGCGACGCCGAGGCCGAGGAAGTCGAAGAAGCGGGTGCCGAGGTAGAGGCCGTCGCCGTTGGCGGTGGAGAGGCCGCCTTCGTGGCTCGGGCCGGTCTCGTGGAGATAGTCGAGGGCGAGGCCCCGCTGGAAGCCGATGCCGGCGGGGTTCACGGCCACGGCGTCGGGGCCGTCGGTGAGGGCGGCGGACGCGCCCGGCTGATCCAGACCGCTGGTGGGCATGCGGCTGAGGACGCTGGTGGCCTCGGCGCTGGCGGAGGCGGCGTAGCTCAGGCCCACGGTCGCGACGAGGAGCGAGAGGGCGAAGCGATGCCGGGAGGGGAGGGCGGACACGCGGGGCTTTCCTCGAGGGGAGAGGGCCCGGCGAGTGTGGAGGCGCCCACCGGGGGGCGCAAGTCAGAAGCGGGCGAGAGCTTGTGAAGCGATCACCAACTCGCTCAATAACCGCCCCACCTCGGGAGAGGGTGGTCTTTTCACAGGCTCAGCGACCCGGAGGCGGAAGAACGCTCGAGAGAGCGCTCGTCCTCAGGCGGCGAGGGCGATCCCGAAGGCGCGGAGGATGCGCTGGGCGTGGTGGCCCAGGCCGAGGAGCTGCACTTCGACCGGGAGCTCGGCGATGGCCATGGCCAGGAGTCCCAGGCCAAAGTCGGAGAGTCGATCGAGGCGGGAGAAGTCGACGGTCACCGGCAGGGTGCTGCAGGTGATCCGATCCCGCAGGGCGTAGGCGCCGCCGCCATCCAGGACCCCCTCGAGGCGAAGCAGGAGCGCTCCGTCGTTCATCGCCACCGCTTCGATCCGCAGCTCGCTCATCTCTCTTCTCCGTGCAGCTCCGTGCAAGCCGAGGTTGGTGCAAACGAAGTCGTGGACCGGAGGATGGTCGGTCTGGGGCGCGATCGCAACGAGCGCCGCGATCCCGATTGGGGGCCGTCGAAATGCGTCGGGATCGTGCGCGGCTGCGATGTCTGCCGCGCGACGCTCGACCATCGCCTCCTCACGGGGCGGCGCGATCGTCCGGCTCGTGACTCCTTCAGCCGAAAGAGCGCATGGCGCGTAGGCGGCGGACCCGTTCCTCGGTAGGAGGGTGGGTGGAGAAGAGCGCAGAGATGCTCTTTCCCGAGAGGGGGTTCACGATGAAGAGCGGCGCCGTCGCCGGGTGGCGATCGTCGGGGAGCGCGCGGGCGCCGCGCTCGAGCTTCTCGAGGGCGTTGGCCAGCGCGTTGGGGTTGCCGCAGAACCTGGCGCCGGTCTCGTCGGCGCCGTACTCCCGGGAGCGGGAGAGGGCGAGCTGGAGGACGGAGGCTGCCAGCGGCGCCAGGATCACCAGCGCCAGCATCGAGATCAAGCCGCCGGCTCCCCGATCATCGTCGCTGCTGCGGCCGCCGCCGAAGATCATCGACCACCTCAACATGAAAGCGAGGCCGGAGATGGCGCCGGCGATCGTGGCGGCGATGGTGGAGATCAGGGTGTCCCGGTTGCGCACGTGGGCGAGCTCATGAGCGATCACGCCCTCGAGCTCCTCGCGATCGAGGATCTGCATGATGCCCTGGGTCAAGGCGACGGCCGCCTTCGAGGGGCTGCGGCCGGTCGCGAAGGCGTTGGGGGCCGGGCTCGGGATCAGATAGAGCTTCGGCATGGGCAGGCCGGCCCGGCGGCAGAGGCGCTCGACCATCTCGTAGAGCCAGGGGGCCTGCTCCCTCTCGATGGGGCGGGCGCGGTACGCGGCGAGGGCGAGCTTGTCGCTGAACCAATAGGCCACGAAGTTGGAGACGAGGGCGAAGGCGCCAGCGTAGATCAGCCCGCTAGGTCCTCCGATCCAATAGCCGACCACGAGGATCAGGGCGGTCATGCCGGCGAGGAGGACGCCCGTCTTCAGCCAGTTGCCGAGGCCTCGGTGGGCGGCCCTGGGGCCGGTGGGGAAGGGGCGGGTCTCGGTCGAGTCAAAGGACATCGGTCGGGTCTCGTCGTAGGTGGCTTCGCTCGGGACATCCGAGGGATTGCCTCGTCCATCCAGCGTAACCATTCGATGGAAAACGCAAGGGGCACATCGCCTCGCCAGGACGGGAATACAAGGCGTCCGGAGCTGACCTCAGTACGGACGAGCTCGTCAGGACGCAACCGCGACGACCCTTGGAAAACTCCCGGATTTGCGATCGTTCTCAACAGGGGGCGCTTTGCGGCGCCGATCTGGAAGTGCTATCGGGCGCCGAGCGTACGTGAATAGATTCACCAACGCTGCGAGCCGGAGGCGAGCGAACGCCAGAGAGAGCCGTAGCGCGCAGCGCGCGTGAATCGCTCGCTCCCGACTATTGGGGCGGGCGATCTTTTCACAGGCTCTCTGCGCGCCGGAGGCGAGCGAACGCCAGAAGGAGCCCTTCGCGCGTAGCTCGAGTGAGAAGATCGGCTTCGCCTCGAGCGGAGGCGATCGTCTCAGAGGCCCAGAACGGTCCCTGGGCATCGGAGGAGTTGGATGGCAAAGAAAGCGAAGGCCGGGCGCAAGGCGAGCTCGCGGGAGGTCCAGCAGCTCGACCTCCTGGCGGCTCTCAAACCCTCTTTGCCGTCGAAGTCGAGGGTGACGAAGGCGGGTGCGGCGAAGGTTGGCGCGGCGAAGGCGGGCGCGGCGAAGGTTGGCGCGGCGAAAGCTGGCGCGGCGAAGGCTGGCGCGGCGAAGGCTGGCGCGGCGAAGGC
>JBEBXK010000067.1:0-17981 GCA_040391605.1 Vulgatibacter incomptus | reverse complement strand
ACCCTCCGATGGATGTCGCTCCTCGCGGAGTCGGGAAAACGATCGAGGTCTTCGAGGATGAGCGCTCGAAGGCGATGCGGCTGAACTCCTGTAAGCGTCGTGACCGCATCGAGGCCCGCGTCGCGCGCGAGGGCACCGGCAGCGATCGGGGTGGAGGTTCAGGTAGATGTCGCCCCGCTGCGTGTAGGGCCGGTGCACGAACGCGTTGACGAGGAGCTCGCGAACGACGGGCTCCTCGAAGGCCGGCACCTTGGTGCGAAACATCCCATCGGGCAGCTCGTAGCTCTCGCGGAAGTCGGGGATCTCCGACCAGATGGCGTCGATCAACTCGATGGGCGAGAGCTCGTTGTCGTCCCATCGCCGATCATCCGCGAAGACACCGCCATACGCTCGCGGGCCCGTTACTCGGTGTACGACCGCGACACATGATCGGTGGTCGAGATCGAGACCGACTTGCGGTTGACGAACTCGAGGATGCCCGCGCCACCCAGCTCCCGCCTGTAGCCGGATTGCTTCACGCCCCCGAAGGGGAGACGGGGATCGGAGACCACCATCGCGTTGACGAACGTCATGCCCGCCTCGAGCTCGTTCACGAAGCGCTCCTGCTCCGCGGGTTCCTCCGTCCAAACGCTCGAGCCCAGGCCGAACTCGGTCGCGTTCGCCAGGGCGATCGCCTCGTCGAGATCGTCGACCCGGAAGAACGAAGCGACGGGCCCGAAGACCTCCTCGGAACAGACACGGGGCGTCCGCCGGGATGTCCGCGAGAGCCGTGGGGGCGTAGAACCAGCCCTGACTCCCGATGCTCGCTCCGCCGGTGAGCAAGCGTGCCCCCTTCTGCACGGCGTCCTCGACCTGCCGCGCCACGCCCTCGGGGATGGCCCGGGTCGCGAGCGGCCCGATCGTCGTCTCGTCGGACATCGGATCGCCGATCTTCATCTTCGACAGCTCGTCGAGGAAGCGCTGATGGAATTGCGCGTAGACCTCCCGATGGACGATGAAGCGCTGCAGGATTGCCCGGCGTTGAGGTTCCGAGCTGCGACCGCGACCTTCGCCGCGGTCTCGAGATCGGTGGAGCCGGTGTGTGCGGCCCTGCGCGCGACGCGCCCCCTCACTTGGCGCCGAAGGTCTTCACGAGCTTGTTGTAGACGCCCATGGTGAGCAGCGGCCCGGGCCAGAGCCCGACGAAGCGGCTGAGCCTCCGGCGCCCTGCCAGCTCGAACGCCAGCGCGGCGACCATCGAGCCCAGCGCGGCTCCGAGGAAGATCAGCGACGGCACCTTGGCCGATTGCTGCTCGACCAGGCGGGTGAGCCGGGTCTCGCCATGCTCGGCCCGGAAGACGGGCGCCGTCTGGTAGAGGAGCTCAGCGCTCGAGGTCTCGGGTGTCGGCTCCATCTCGCCCTCCTTTCTCGGCATCAATCTCCCCACTCTTGTCTCGATGGGAAAGAGAATGGAAACGGCGCGCCTGATGCTCGCGGAGCGAGGCGTCGGCCCCCTGCTCCAGCGCGACTATTGGGGCGTCGTGCGGAACGCCGGCGCCTCTCCACGCGCGGTGATGTCGACCGTGCGGCGGTTCTTCCCATCGTTCGCTCCCCGGGAGCTCGCCTCCTTCGACCGTTGCGACGGACGCGAGGCGTCGCTGTCGGCTGGCGACGAGCTGTACGTCACGATCCCCTTCGCCGGCAGGTTCCGCGTGCGCGTCACGCATGTCGGTGACCAGAGCCTCACCCTGGCGACGGAGGAAGGCCATCCAGAGGCCGGCCGCATCACGTTCCTGTGCTACCGGAACGCTACGGGAGAGTTGGTCTTTCACATCAGGAGCCGCTCCCGGTCTGGCAGCGGGAGGTTCAGGGCGGGCTTCCTCACGAGCGGCGAGGTCATGCAGACGAGCACGTGGACCGACTTCGTGAACCGGGTCGGCGTGGCGTTCGGCGGCGGAATCGTCGGCTTCATCCACGCAGAGACCACGCCGTGCGACGACGAGCCCGAGCGCGTGGCGAGGTCCGAGCCGACCTACAGGGTCCCGGGAGATTGAACATGGCAGCGTGGCGCTATCTACGAGGTTGGTCGGAGGCGGAGCTCGCAGCTCGGCTCGACGCAATCGAGCCGCTGTCGCTCAATTTCCCCGCGAGCGAGGCGCTGACGATCGAGAACGGATGGAATCGCGTCCAATCCCACGCCACGATCGCATACGAGAAGCCGGGACCTCCCGGGGAGGCGTTCCAGCGAGCCTGGCACGCGATCTCGATCTTCGAGCATTCGGATCCCCGCATCGTGATCGCTCACTTCCGCGTCGACGTCCCGCTGGAGCGCCGACGCATCCTCCTCGAGTTGCACGCCCTCGGCCTGCGCTTCCTCTGTCCGGCTAGTATCGGCGCCGTGCACGAGGAGAGCGACGGCGCGCGGAGCCGTCGAGGCTTCACGATGGAGACGCTCGACGGGCACATCGAGCGCGGGAGAGAATCGTTCCTCCTCGAGAAGGACCACGCGACCGGCGAATTGCGCTTCCGCATAGAGGCCGCCTGGCGCGAGGGCGACTTTCCCAACGCCTGGTCCCACGCGGGCTTCGAGATCCTCGGGCGGAGGTACCAGCGGGCGTGGCATCGGCTCGCCCACCTCCGGCTGCGCCGCCTCGCAGCCGGGCCCGACATCCACCCTCCGAGCGAAGGGATTGCACACGAGGGGCATCGGATCCCGTCCGGGCCGGTTCAGCTCTTCGCGCAGCGGGGGCTGGGGCGCCGCGGCGTAGACGTGGAGCAAGAGATCGAAGACATGCGTCGGGACACGTCGTGGCGCGCGGCGGGCCTCGGGGCGCTCTCGGGCGTGCGCAGCCTCGGGCCTCCGGCGCTCGTCGCCTGGGGTTTCCAGCGGAGGCGGGCGCTACGGCTCTCTCCGTTCTTGGCCGTCCTCGCCGCGGGAGAGATGATCGCCGACAAGTTTCCCATCCCGCCGCGCACCAGCCCCCTTCCACTCGCCGGACGTGCGATCTCCGGGGCGATCGTCGGAGCACTGGCTGCCGGGCGGCAAGAGCGCTGGAGACGCTCCGCGCTGGTGGGCGCATCGGTGGCAGTGGCCTCGACCTTCGTATCGGGGATGGTGCGGACGCACGCCAGTCGGCGGTCGACGGCGCTCGGATACCTCGTGGCCGCCGTGGAGGACGCGCTCGTCCTCGGCGCGGGCGCGCGCCTCGCTGGCGCTGCCCTCGCCCATACGCGCGACGAGGCCTTCGAACACGCTGCTACCAGGCCGCCAACGGCGCCCGGCTGATCGGCCACGTGCCGCCCGCCTACCACGAGGAAGCTGAAGGCCGCCGCGGGTAGTGCTCACAGGGGAGCCAGACTGGACGCTCAAGTGCACCGCGTCCGCGAACTCCGGAGGTGGACGGAGATCGAAGCCGAGCTCGCGCGCAACGAGCCCAGGACGACCAGCGCTCAGGCGGGCGCCCCGAACTCCCCCGGGCTGTGGGCCGTCGCGGAGAACTGGGGCGTGCGTGCGGGACTCGCCGCGGCGAGCGCCTTCCGCACCCCAGCCACATCGAGATCCTTCGTGTAGACCGGCGTACCGGGCTGCGGCGCCACGACTCCGCCAGGCCACCGGCGTCGACGGGATCGAAGCCGAGCTCGTCGACGAGCTTCATCACCGACTCCTTCGCGCGGCGATCGTCGCCCGCTACGGGGAGCGCGACCCGCCCGGACGTCCCCGCCGGCGCTCTCGCTTCCCGCCATCTGGGTGAAGAAGGAGCCTGGCCCATGAAGAACCGAAAGTCCGGAGGGCGCCGCCTGCTTCGTCACGGCGTCGAGCGGTAGCTGAACCGAATGGACTGCCCCTCGTACAGGATCGGCTCCATCGACAGATAGAGCAGCATCCCCGCCCCGTTGGCCCCCAGGAGGCCCACCGACCCCTCCGAGCCGAAGGCGACGTCGTTGCCCCGGATGATCTGGTACCCGAACACGATGTCGCCGGACGCCCAGAGCTGCGCCTGGAAGGTGACCTCGCTCGGGACTCCGCCGGCCTCGAGGGCGGACCACTGAAGGATGAGCACGTCGGTGCCGCCCACGTTGCGCTGATCGTAGTGGAACATCGATCCGGGCTGCGGGCCGAGCTGAGCGGGCGAAGGGAGGATGATCCCGCCCCCGTAGAGATCGGCCAAGTCGAAGAAGACCCAGCCGAAAGACGAGACGTATGCGGTCGTCGGGGTGATGCCGCCGTAGAATTCGAAGACGAACGGGATCGGGACCATGCCCATCCCGTCGTCCATCAGGTCGGGCAGCGCGGTTCCGGTCTCCGAGATGTCGATGAACGGGGCGGACGCGTAGAAGTCCACGTCGTAGTCGTAGACACACCCGGATCCGCTGGCGCCGGGAGAGCCGTAGTTGGCGCCCGAGTACGAAGCGTCGCTGGTGCACCACGCGCCGGAGTCGCGGGCCGCGTCGGCCATCCAACCCACGTGCATCGCCCCGTCCAGCGAGAGCGAGTGGCCCGGGGTGGAGGACCACCCGGAGTCCCACTCGATCCCGATGAGCTCCGCTCCGTTCATCCTCACCGAGAGGTCGCCTCCGGTGGGATCGAAGGCGGGGAGCGCCGCCCCGTAGACGTAGTCAGGCGTGAAGCCCGGCGCCGCGTCCACCGCGAAGGTGGCGAAGGCCTTGGGGGCGAGGAGCCACGGCCCTCCCGTCTGGATGACGTGGGTCTCGGGCCCCGAGACGAGCTCGAGGCCTTCGAGATCGATGGGCACCGCTGCGAGGTTGCGGATCTCGAACCACTGGAAGCCGAGCCCACCCACCGGCTCGAGTTGAAGCTCGGTGATGATCAAGTCGCCGGGGTCCACGATGGCCATCTCGATCGACCGGCACTCGAAGTCGAGGGCGGAGCGCGCACAGATCTGGATGGTGCCTCCCTTCGACGGAGCGACAGTGGTCGATCCGATCGCGGCCCTGCTGACGGGGAAGCGGAACGACCGCGACGACAGCCCGCCCGGCATCGCCTCATGGAGGAGGAGCTGCTCGCCGCCGAGACCGGCCCGCGCCTGATAGCCGATCGACGCGCCGCCGCCGTCGGCCCGGGCCTGATCCGGGGCAGACATGGTGCCGTAGCGGAAGTCGAAGGAGCCGTCGGCGAAGAGGACCGCCTGGAAGTGGAGGGAACCTCCCACGCCCTGGATCTGGGCACTCGTCCACTGGATCACGAAGCGCTCGCCGTCGGCGTCGTCGAACGCCTGTACGTAGACGGTGCTCGTACGCAGATCGTCCCAGAACGGCGCCAAGTGGATCGCCGTGAACTCGCGGCTCGGGAGCGCTTCGCTGTCGCCGTATTCGCTCCAGCCGAGATCGAAGCTGAGGTAGCCGTCGGTGTAGATCACGATCGCCGTGTGGGTCTCCCCTGCATAGGGGAAGGAGAAGTCCGGTGGGAACTCGACCGTCGCCACCGCCATGTCGCGGTTGGTGAGAAGCGTCACCTCTTCGCCGGTGGCGCTGATGTCCTGGAAGGGCGCGGACGCCGGATCGAGCTCGACCATGGCCGAGGGGAACACCGTCACCTCGATGGGATCGTTGGTGGACGACGAGGCGATCCAGTCGAGGGTGATCGACTCGCCCTGGAGGACCCGGGTCGCGCTCTGCGTCACCATGTCGAGGTTGACCCGCTTCACCCGCAGCGTCCGAGTCTGGGAGACGACGCGTCCATCCTGCTTGCCGATCCTGAGGACGTACTCGGTCGTCACTGCCGGCGAAACGGCGATGGAGTCCCCACCGGAGTCGAGCGCGGAGGTGTCGACGGGGGCGCCGTTGGCGGTCAGCTCGAACGAGTCGACGAAGCTGGTGACCCAGGAGAGGTTGGTCGAGTTCCCCGGATCGATCGCGTCGTCGTCCAGGGTGAAGGACACGAGCGCGAACGGGTCCCACACCGTCGCCTGCACGGTCCGGGTGTCGACGGAGCCCAGGACGCCATGCGCCGTGACGACGTACGATCTCGCTCCAAGAGTGGTCTCGACGAGCGCGCAGCTCCCCTGCTCCACCTCGTCGGACTCGGCGACGCAGCGGATCCCGTCGGCGTCGGACACCTCGACCGAGGTGGCGTCCAGGGTAGTCCAGACGATCTCGACGGGCTGCCCCAGCTCGACGTCTTCCTCGGCCGCCTGGGCGGAGACGATGGTCGCCGGCTCGAGGACGGTCACGTCGACGGTAGCGGTGTGGACCGTGCCGTCGTAGCCGTACGCGCTGAGGGTGTAGGTCACGTCGGCGTCCGGTGAGGCGGCCAGGGTGCCGGCCGGCGCCAGCGGGACGAAGTCGAAGAAGTACCCCGATTTCTCCAGGTTCTGATTGCGCTGGTTGAAGGACACAAGCGTACCCGCTGTCCCCGCGAGGTCCTGGTAGCCGATGGTCGCGTACTCTCCTTGCGCGGTGGCGGGGGAGAAGCCTCCGTCCATCACGCCGTACCGGTACTCGAAGCTCCCGTCCTCCCAGAGGACGACTTCGAAGTTGATGTCCGACACGAAGTGGAGGAGCCGGCCCTTCCACTGGATGACGAAGTAGCGCCTTCCGCCGTCGCTCCTGAGTTCGGAGAAGATGCCGTGGCCCGAGATGTCGAGGTCGTCCCAGAATGGCGCTAGGTGGACGAACCGCGAGGCAGCGTCGGTAGCGGGAATGGAGGCGTTGTCCGGGGCCGGCGCAGCGGCGCTCGCCACGTCGAAGCTCAGGATCCCCTTCGCGTAGGCACGGGCCTCGGTCATCAACTGCCCGTCGAACGGGAAGACGAAGCCGTCGGGGAAGGTGATCAGCGGGCACCCATCCGATCCGTACCGAAGGCCGGGGGCGCAATCGAGCGCTGGTGCCGTAACGGCGTTCGCGCTCTGGCTCACGTCCTCGAAGGCAAGGGTTGAGGCGCGGACGGAGATCGCCCTGGGCAGATCCACCTCGATCCGCTCGACGCCGAGGGTCTCCCAGGAGAGGGTGGCGGCGCCGCCGCGGAGGATCGTCTCCGGATCGGCCTCGAAGGAGACGATCGATGCCTGGACCATGGAGATCCGAAGATCCGCCTCGACCCCGGCGCCGAGTTCGTTCACTCCCATCACCCGGTAGGTGACGGCGCGCCGGGGCGAGACCTCGACCTCGCCGCCTCCGATGAGGAGATCCGCAGCCGGGGCCGTGAAGACCGCCGGCTCGATGGGCTCTCCGCCCTCGTCCAGCCGATAGACCGAGAGGGCGACCACGTGCGCGGCGGCCCACTCGAGGACCAGCGCCTCAGCCGACCCCGGATCGTAGACGGCATCGACGGTCGAGAGGGTGACCACCGGCCGCTCGAGGACCTCGATCGGGGCGCTCGCCCTGCCAGGGAGCGTCCCCGAGGTCGAGGCCTCCAGCGTGATGGTGCGGGCCCCCGGGGATGGATGAATCGTCGCGGTGCCGGCCAACGCGCCCTGCGGCAGCGCGTGGACCTGGCCGAGATCGTCGACGATCTCGAGATCGGGGATGATCCCAAAGGAGTCGGTGGTCACCTCCCAGCTCGCCTCGACGCCGTCGCCATCGGTGATCCGGCTCGCCCCGAGCTCGAACGAGAGGACGACAGGGCCATCGTCGATCTCGAGATCGACGGCGCGGCGCACCTCGGCGCCCGCACCATCGGAGACGACCAGCTCGTAGGTCTTCATCCCATGCTCGCTGCCGACGACGGTGGCGCAGGATCCCGACGGGATCTCGGTGAGTGAGCCAGTGGAGCAGCCCGCCGCCTCCCCATCCGGCCCCATCACCCGCAGCGATCGCCCGCCGATCACGGTCCAGGCGAACGTGACGGTCGCGCCGCCGGCGACCCGGATGCGGTCGGCCTCGAACCGGACGATCTGCATGTCGCCGACGGTGGCGAGCACCGATCGCTCCACGGAGTCTCCAGCCGCGTTGTAGGCCCGCAGGGTGAAGATAGAGTTCAACGAGATCGGCTCCACGTAGCGGCCCGTCACGGCGTCCGGATCAGCCTCCAGGACGCTCTCCTCGCGGCGAATCTCGACGCGGACAGCTCCGGACGTCACCCACTCCAGGTCGACATCGCCACCGACCGGGACGCGAGCGGGCAGCGCGGTGAAGGCCTCGATCACCGGCAGGTCGACGACGGCGGCGGTCGCGCTGGCGGTGGACGGCCCGGCGGCGTTCTCACCGACGAGTTCGAAGACCGTGTCCTCTGTGATCAGGACGTTGGCAAATCCCTGCGCCTCGGACCCTGCCGGGATCGTGATCGGGCCTCCCGGCGTCGCCACCAAGGAGACGGTGGCTGCCCGCTCGGTGGTCCAGTTCAGACGGATCGAAGCGAAGCCATCGGCGCCTCGGCTAACGACGGATGGCGTCGCTCCGAGCGAGATCGTCGGCGGCAGGAGGACCGGCACCTCTACGAACCACTCTTCCTCTGCCCCGTCCAGGGTCGCGACCAGGCGAAACCTGCCGGAAGCACCCATGGGCGCCTCGATGGTCCCCTCCTCCCGCTGCTCCGCCTGCGCCCGGAAAGAGAAGCCTTCGGGGCTCGAGACCTCGACGTCGGCGGCGCCGCGGACCTTCCAGCGGAGCGGCACCGTCCCGCCGACCCGGACCGCTCCCTCGACGTCGGCGGCGAACACCTCGATCACCGGGGAGACACCAACCGTGACCGTCGCCTCAACCGTGTGGTCGCCCTCGGAGGCGACGAGGCGGTAGGTGGTCGCGCCGGTCGGAGTGACCGTCAGCTCTCCGCGGTCGGAGCCGTCCTCGACCAGCGTGGTCGTCCCGTCGTCGATAGACACGGCGGAGCTCCCCATCACCTCCCAGCGCAGGACCGTCGATTCGCCGAAGTCGAGCGAGTCCCGATCGGCAGCGAAGGAGACGATGATCGGCGCGGCGCGCTCAAGGACCACGACCTCCACCGAGCGCTCGTCCTGACTGCCATCGGTGCCGACAGCGGTGAGCACGTACGCCCCCGAGCCGACGGGCTGAACGTTGAAAGACCCTTCGGGGAGGACCGCGCCGTCGATCGCGACGACCTCGCCGCCTGGCACCGCGATACTAAGCCCGATCGCGTGGACCGTCCTCCACGAGAGGGTGGTGGACTCACCCTGCTCGACCTCGGCGGGATCGGCGAGGAACTCCAGGATCCGGGGCGCCTGGGCCTTGGGCGCCGGCTCGGTCGAGCCGCCGCATGCGGCCATCGTCAAGAGGAGGGGCGCGAACCCCGCTACCAACCGGCGTGCACCGACGAAAGCCATCGAAGATCCTTTCCGAGAGACCAAGACAATCGCGCCATCATGATCCCACCGGTTGGGGCAATGACCTAAATCGGTCTAAAATCGGCATCCGATGCGGCGTCCGGATTTCCGGAGCCATCGGCGAACTCGGAAGCCGGAAGCCGCAGACTCCGAGGCGGTCGTTTGGCGCGTTCGATGACGAGTGGAGATCGCGGTCCCATGCAGGAGAGAACAGCGACGAAGACCTGGCGACCACCCCTCGCTCCCGACCGCTCGCCCTTCTTCGGTCGCACGGTGGAGCTGGCCTCGCTCCGGAGCGAGCTGCAGTCGGGGACGAGGCTCGTCTCCGTGGTCGGCCCCTCGGGGATCGGGAAGTCCCGCCTGATTCGACAGCTCCTTCGGACGTATGAGGCCGACGCGACAGCGGTCGAGGTGGGTGGCGCCGACCCTTCGCGCGTGGAGGGCGCCCGCGAGGCTCACCGTCCGCAAAAGGCTGGCGCGACCCGCCGCCTCGTGGGCCTGGCTGGATGCCGGACGTCAGGCGACCTCGAGGCAGCGGTCGGCGAAGCCCTGGGCGTCGCCATACGGGAGGGCGATCGGCTGATCCGCGCGATCGCGAGCCGTGGCCCCCTGCTGCTGGTGCTGGACAACTTCGAGGACGTCGCCAGCGACTCCGGCGACGTGCTGCACCGCTGGTTGGATTCGTGCGACGGCCTCCAGATCCTGGTCACCTCCCTGCTGCCCGTTCGCCTCGAGGGAGAGGTCCGCTTCGAGCTGGGGCCCCTCGACCAGCAGGACGCGATCGCGCTCTACCTCGATCGGGCCCATCGGGCGTGGGCCGGCGGAGGTCTCTCCGACGAAGATCGCGGCGCGATCGAGCCGCTGGTGGACCGCCTGGACCGGAGCCCCCTCGCCATCGAGCTCGCCGCCGCCAGGGTGCGCATCCTCCCTCCGAACGCGCTCCTCTCCCGGATCGAGGACGAGCGATTCGGCCTCTTGCAGTCGGAGGAGAGCGGACGACACGGCTCCCTCCTGCGCGCCCTCACCCTGACCTGGGAGTACCTCTCGGCAAGTGAGCGCGAGGTGCTGGCGCGCTGCTCCGCCTTCGTCGGAGGCTTCACCCTCGAGGCGGCCGAGGAGGCGATCGGGCCTGCGGTCGGGAGCGACAACCTGCTCTCGTTGCTGGACGAGCTGCGACAGCGGGCGCTCCTCCTCCTGGATCCATCGACGCGGCGCTTCTCCATGTATGAGAGCGTCCGCGCGTTCGCCGCCCGGGAGCTGGAGCGGACCGGCCTCGAGCAGGCGGTCCACGAGAGGCATGCGCTCCTATACGCCGAGCGGGGTGAGGAGTGGGCCTCGCGGATCGACGGGCCGGAGGTCGTAGAGGCCATCCGCTGGCTCTCGGCGGAGAGGAAGAACCTCATCGCCGGCCTGTATCGGTGTCTACCGACCCGGCCCGACCTCGCGGCGCGGCTCGGCCTCGCGCTCTCCCGGCTCCTGGTGTTCGAAGGGCCTCTGCGCGCCGCGCTGCCCGAGCTCGACGCGACGCTGCGAGCCTGCCGCGCCACCGGGGATCTGCGGGGGACCTGCTCGGCGATCCGAAGCCAGGCACTGTGGCTCGCTCGCAACGGCCAAATCCCTGAGGCCCTCGAGGCCGTCGAGGCGGGGATCGAGTCGGCCAGGGCCGGCGGCGACGACGCCTCCGAGGCCTGGCTGCTGATCGAGCGCGGTGGCCTCCGGTCGCAGACCGGTCAGATCGAGGGCGGGAGGCGGGATCTCGAGAGCGCCATCGAGATCGCGAGGCGCCTGGAGCTCCGGCTGCTGGAGGGCTCGGCCCTGCAAACGCTCGGCGTCGTGGACGAGCGCAGCTCGTCGCTCGAGCGGAGCGTCGCCCACATCGAAGCCGCCCTCGCCATCGCTCGGAAGGGAGGCCACTTCCTCCTTCGCGGCAGGACCCTCTACCGCCTGATGATCTCGGTAGGGCGGCAAGAGCGCTACCGCGAGGCGCGGGTCATTTACGAGGAAGCCAAAGACGTCTTCCGCCAGCTCGAGGACGCCGCGTTCGAGGCCGACGCTCTCGCCAACCTGGGCGGCATCGAGTTGGGCGCAGGCCTGCTCGATGACGCCGAGCGCCACCTCTTGGAGGCGATGGTCGCGGAGCGCAGGCTCGGCAACCGGAGGATGGAGGCGCTCTGCCTGGGAAACCTGGGGATCATGGCGCTGGAGAGGCGCGACCTCCGGCAGGCGGAGCAGAAGCTCCTCGCCAGCCTGGTGATGCTCCGAGGCCTGGACAGCGGCCGCATCGAAGCCGAATTCCTCGCCTTCCTCTCGATCACCGAGGCGCGCCTCGCCAAGTTCGAAGCGGCGCGGCGCAGCCTCGCCCAGTCGCGCGAGCTCTTCGCCGACGTCGACCGGGGCGCCCTCGCCCTCAACGGTCTCCTCGAGATCGTGATCGACCTACTGGAGGCCCGCTCCCTCACGAGCGCGCAGCCAGCGGAGGCGGCCTTGGCCGAGGCCTCGCACCGCGAGCGGCTCCAGGCGCACCTGGAGAGCCCGCACCTGAACACCGACGCGCTGGGGATCGCGCTCCGGCTCGTCCACGCCATCACGACGCCGAGAGCCGCGAGCCCGGCCGCGCCGGGTGGCGGCACCCTGACGGCCGATCCGCGGGAGTCTCCTCCTGGCGCCCTCCCCCTCGTCGTCGCCCCGGACGCGGCCTGGTTCTCCGATGGAGACGAACCTCCCGTGGATCTTCGCAGCCGTGGGTCGTGCCGCCGGATCCTCGCGGCGCTGGTGCGAGCCCGCCTCGACTCGCCGGGGGCGGGACTGAGCCGGCACCAGCTCTTCGAGGCAGGGTGGGAGGGCGAATCCATCCGCCCCGAAGCCGCCGCCGCGAGGGTCTACGTCGCCGTCCGGACCCTGCGCATGCTGGGGCTCGAGGCGGTGATCCTACGAGACGAGACCGGGTACCACCTCGATCCGGCGAGGCCCCTGGCGCTCGCAGGCGATCTCCGGGAGCAGACGTAGAGACGCCGAAGGCGGCCTCCGTGTGTCCTGGTCTAGCCGATCGGCGCCGCGGGTACGGCCATGGGCGATTCGATGAGGCTCAGCAAATGAAGGCTGCCGTCGAATCCTCGTAACCGTTCACGGGTCTCCACTTAAGCCGCTGCCTCTGCCGGCGTAAGCGATGGCAGGAGAGAGGGCCCTGGCACTCCGCGAATCGCCGCTTCCACGGACTGCGTGAGGAATTCGAGAACATGCCGGTTCTGCTTCCGGAGGGTCTTGGTGGTCGTGAGGATGCGCTCGGCGTAGCGACTCCCGGTTTCGCTGTCGGTCCCGAAGCAGCTCTTCCTCCAGAGCACCGCCCGCCGCAGGTCTCGCTCGGCAAGATTGTTCGTCGGCTCGATTCCTTTGACGTCTACGAACGTCCAGAGCGCCGTTTCCACGGACCGAATTTTCAGGCAGACCCCCGCGACCTTGCCGTCCGGACACACCTCTCCCTCGACGAGAAACTCGCCAACTTTGCGCTTCACGGCCCGCATCCGGCGCTGGAATACTTCTCGTGGGAGCGTGCCGTTCCGGACCCGTGCCCACCAGTCGAACATCCGCGCTGTCTCGGCGAGCAGGCCAGCACCGATCGCAGCGCCTGGCCCCTCGAGTTCCGACAGCGCCTTGAAGTCGCGTTTCAAGTGAGCCCAGCAGATCTGGCGCTGCTCCAGCGGGATCCACGTGTAGGCGGACCATCGATCGCTGGAAACGATTCCCTGGAAGTGCTCGCCCACGAGTTCCTTGGCGACCTGGCTGCCGCGGCTGCGGGAGACCGTGAAGACCGCGACCAGAGTTGTCGTGGCGATCCAGAGCCAGGCCTGCTGCGCCGCCTCACGCCAGCCGGTCTCGTCCAGGTTGGCCGAGGGCTGGGCTCGGACGTACTCGCGAGCCTCCTCGACTGCCGGCGCGAGAGACTCAGAGACGATCGCCTCCGCCTTGCTAATCGAGCCAACGGCCAGTTCGACGCCAAGGACGTCCGACAGGAACTCGCGTGCCCCGCGCTTCGACACTCCGAACTTGCCGGTGAGGAGCGTGACGATGGAGAGAAGCCGCGGACCAAAGGCCCCGCGGGGGAGATCGGGAGGTTCGGGAGCTCTCGTCACCACTCCACAGCAGGGCAACAGAGTGCATGGTACCGAATCTCGGTAACGTGGGGTGCGACCGGCGGAATCTAAATGATTTGGCGCCGTCGCGGAGAGCGGTCGTCGCCGTCGAGCGCCTTGCTGCAGCGGTCGCAGGCGTCGGGTCGGGAGTCGATGAACTTGTCGGCAGGAAGCAGGCTCCGCTTGTTTCCCTTGCGCCCTGGCTGTCCGCCGCGCGAGCGCCCAGTCTTCGGCGTCTCCCTGCGGGGAACCCAGGTCCGTCCGAGGACGGCGGCTTCGAGGAACTCAAGGAGTTCATGCCCAGTCGTGCCCTCAACTCGCGGTTCTCCGCGATGAGCTGCGCCACGAGGCGTTCCAGCTCTGCGATGCGCTGGTCTCTGAGGTCGGCGGGCTGCACACTCAGGTTAGATCAAGATCTGATCCGCTTGTCGATCCCCCTCTCGCGAAAGTTCTGTGGAAACCCGTGAACGCCTACGTTCCGGCAAGCCGGGGAAACACGCGCAAGGAGTTCTGGATCATCGGCATCGAGCCCCCGTCGACCGAGGGATGCGGCGTCGCTCGAATTCCCGCTATCGCCTGCGACCGATCCGGGTGCTCCCCTGCGGGCTGCAGCCCTCGAATGCGGCGCTCGGACAACGCGCGTGCGGCGGGAAACGAGGCCTTCGCCGGGGACGGCCGGTCGCTGGGGGGACGTCGACCTTCGATTGCTCGATGCCCCGGGCCGCGAGCCGCATTCACGGAACGGCCCGCCGGGGCGCTTGCGGGACAGGCTCGCTCATGCCTCGAAGAGGCTGTAGAGCTCGTCTTCCTTCGCGAAGTGGAGCGTCGGTGGGCGCAAGCGGCGACCTCGTCGACCGCGTCATCCCGGTCGGCGTAGGTGTCGGTGCCGGAACATGCCGGGCTGGAAGGCGAGGGGGACAAGTAGGCCGCGCCAGCCTCGCGAAGTCGCGTGCGCTCTGGCTGGATTGCCAAACGGGCTTCATGACCGTATCTTTCATACGGTAGATTAACGACGGAGCCGAGGTCATGACCGCCGCCGCACAACCCGATCTGAAAGCGGGCCAGACGTACCGCACTCGCGACCTTGACCGCTGGGGGAAAAACCCGGCGCGGCTGGCTCGCCGTCTCGTGCGTGAGGGGCGCCTGCGAGAGGTCACCCACGGCCGCTACTACACGCCCGTGCCGTCCAGGTTCGGGCCCGCGCCGGTCGCCGACGACGTGCTCCTGCGCGCCTTCCTCGGCGGCGAGCCGTTCGTCATCTCGGGCCCGCCCCGCTGGAACGCACTCGGCCTCGGCTCGACGGCGATGTTCGCATCGACGCTCGTGTACAACACGCTGCGCACCGGCGACTTCAAGCTCGCAGGGCGGACCTTCGTGCTGCGCAGGGTCTACTTCCCGAAGGAGCCCACGCCAGAGTGGTTCGTCGTGGACCTGCTCAAGCACCGCGACATGGGGGGCGTCGCTCTCAGCGAGGTGCGCGCAAACCTCGTCGCGACGCTACGCCTGGGGCGCTGGAACATCGAGCGACTGCGCGAGATGGCCGACACCTATGGCACGAAGGCGATCGCCACCCTCATCGAGGAGTGCATCGCGGAGGCGCGCGCCTCGTGAACTTCATCCACGACGACCCGGACTTCCCGCAGCTCTTGCGGTCCGTATCCGACGAGACGCGTATCGATCCTTCGCTCGTCGAGAAGGACTACTGGGTCACGCACTGCATGTGGGCTCTGCACCAGACGGGGCTCGATCTCTGGTTCAAGGGCGGCACCAGCCTCTCGAAGGGCTACGGCGTCATCCAGCTCTTCTCCGAGGACCTCGACCTGATGATCCAGCACGGCACTGTCACAGGCCTTCCCGCCGTGGCGAACTGGACCAGCGTGAACAAGGGACCGATCCCGGCAAGGCGCGTGTTCTACGAGGCTCTCCCCAGCGCGTTCGTCATCCCTGCCCGGCGATCAACGGCCGGCCCCACAACAGCCGCCAGCAGCTCGACCTCGCGACGGTGGCGCAGCTTGATTGCTCGGCGCAACGCTCGCTCGTGGGGCGCTCCTCCTGGCGCCGGCGGCGGTCCAGATCCGCGCCACTCTCTCCGCACCTCCCCCTCGAGACGAGGCTTCCGAGCAGGACGAGCAGTCCGCGCCGCCCGAGTACAGGGTTTCGTTCTACCAGAAGTCGACGCTGAACAAGGTTCAGAACATCGCCGAGGACTGCGGACCTATCTGCACGACACCGGCAACCACGCCCTGCAGCTCGGGTTTCCGCTGCTCCACCTGCCACCGCAACGGATCCACCCTGCCAAAGTAGTTGAGAACGTGGTCGGCCACATTTACTAGGCAACCTTCTGTGTAAAAACCGGCTTGTTGATCCACACCGCGGTGGGGACTTCCGGCGGCTTCGGGAGGCCACGAGGGAAGCGCTCTGGATGACCTTGGCACCTGGTGATCAGGACCTTGGCGCGCTACTTGACCCGCCCGGCGGCGAGTTCGTGGTAGACCTCTTAGTGCGCCATCCCGAGCTCAGGGTCCTGGTTACGGACTTGACTGCGCTCCACGCGGCGTACGAGTCGATGATCCCAAGTAGCGGGTTGCCGCTGGGCGAGGTAGACTACACAGCTCCGGCGCCATGGTGGCGAGCATCAGTCGATGGCAGATAGTTTCTGGACTGAACGGATGCTCTGCTCTATGGAGCACGCCGAGATGAGCCTACCCCTTGCCGATGCCGACGTTCGACCCGCCCTGCGGGCGCGGGTCCGAAAGGCGCACGCACGCGAACCGGACACGGTGCTCCTCGATGAACTGGGCGTATGCCGAGGGGCAGTACGCGTGGATCTCGCCGTGGTCAACGGGCTCTTTCACGGCTTCGAGATCAAGTCGGACCGTGACACCCTTCGGCGTTTGGAGGGTCAGGTCGGTGTCTACAACAAGGTTCTGGACCGGGCGACCCTGGTTGCTGGGGAGCGTCACCTCGACGACGCAATGGCGATTGTGCCGGACTGGTGGGGGATCCTGCGCATCGAGGGGTCGAGGAGCTCCGGTCCGGTGTTCAAGATGGTGCGGCGGGGACGCCGCAACCCCGGACGCGACCCTCGTGCGTTGGTCGAGATGCTGTGGGCCGACGAGGCCATCGCACTTCTGGAAGCGCGCAACCTCGCTCGTGGCGTCCGAGGCAAGCCGCGGAACGTCCTGTGGGACCGCGTGTGCGAGCACCTAAAGTTGGAGGAGATCGCAACAGCCGTGCGCAACCACCTCAAGGCCACGGCAGGGCACCGAGGGTCCCCGCGGTGAGAGTGATGTGGTGGATGGTTCCGAGTTCACGCCACTTCTTCAGCGTCCGGAAGCCCTTTGGATCGCTAGCTGCGAGATGAACACCCTCGCAGCCGGCACAATGGGCCGCATCGATCGCGAGCGCCGGCTCGTCCCGCACAGCCCGGGCGAGTGCCTTAAACTGGTTGCCGCCCTGTTGTTGAATGCTCTCTCCCTTCACGAGGAGCCACTCCGTCTGAGCAGCGAAACGAATCGCAGCGGAACTCTGCATGACCTTAGGATTGTACCCTTCAACCCCATTCCGATGCTGAATTCCGCAATCGCTGAAACTCGGAAGGCGAGCAAGGTTTGCTCGTTGTTCGTATAGCGCATGCCGCCAGAAGTTCCATTCCATTCGCTCTACGGTCGTCTGGGAGTTCTTGCCGACCACGCTCATGCTCGAAGGAAACGCACACGCGGAGAGCGTCAAGGTCCTCCAGGCTTCTGGTGTCGGCACGTCTGCCAGAAAAGCGCCAGCCAGAACCTCCACACCGTCCGCGACCATATGGTCCACGGCGCCGAGATCGACGATCAAGTCGACCTTCGACGGACTAAGGTCGTGGAGACCGAGGAATCTCGGAAGCTTGGTGTGGACCATGCCGGCCTCAAACTCCTCGAGGGACAAGCGGATTGCCACACCGTGGGTATTGTGCTTCATCACCGCTCTCACATCCGCCGCGCGGCCGATCGAGGTCACCGGGGTGAAAGGCACCCCGAGCGCCACCGCACGGGAGAAGGCATCCACGACAGCGGCTGGTCCGTCCCCAGCGATCTCACGACAGTCGAGCAGATAACGAGAGAAGGGGGCTACCGACAGCGCGAGCCCCTTGAACGCACTCGTAAGGTGTTGGTCGACCGTAGGCATCGCGTCAGGGGCGCCCTTCTTCTTCGCCGGCTTCGCTCTGCGCTCCACGATTTCAAGAAGCGGTGTCATGCGTGCGGCGATACTCGGTGCAAGCCGCCTCATCGCGAGCTTCTCGCTCTCCTTGACCTTGAGAACTGGAACGTAGTGATCGGGGCCGAAGGAGTACACGAGTCTTCCTAAGCTGCGGGTTCCCCTCAATGCTGGTCGGTGCCGGGGAGGTCGAACTGTTCGCCGATGGCATGGAAGGGGACGCTGTAGAAGTGCCAGCCTCCAAGGCAGCCCAACTGCCGCAGCCTTTCCGACAACGTCCACTCCGGCGGAACCAATGGTCCCAGAAATCCTCCCGAGGGCTGCCAGTCCCCTGAGTCCCGTGATGTCAGATTCCCTCAGAGCACGCAAGGCCTGGATAGGTGCGGATTCCGGCCAAGCCGATCGGCCGTTCCGGCGCAAGCCGATCACGTGATCC
>JBEBXK010000066.1:0-18576 GCA_040391605.1 Vulgatibacter incomptus | reverse complement strand
CCGATCACGATCGACGATCCGGGCCGCAGCGGCCTGCTCGCGCGCTGCTCCTGCGACCTGCCTGAGGCGGCGTCCGCCCGGTCTCCGTCCGCAGTGGGATCGCGCTCCTGCAACAGGCCCTAGGGCGCACCTCGTCGCTGATCGCTGCAACCGGCGCCCTCGTTTCCTCGCCTCGCCACTTCTTAACGATTCTTGAGGGAGACGACGGCGCCGCCGAAGCTCCACATCAACCCGAGGACCAGGGAGAGGGAGAGGATGATCGCGACGCCGACGAGAGGGATCGCGGCGCCGACGAGCCAGCCCGGAACCTCACCCTGGACGAGCGCGGCGGTGAGGTGGCCATCGAGGCCCAGGGTGGCCAGGATCCAGCTCGGCAGGGCGGAGAGCGCCCCGGCGGAGCGCTGGTAGACCCCCGCCGGGAGGAAGCGATGGAGGATCTCGATCCCCAGGCCGAGCGCGCCGTAGAGGAGCGCGAGTCGGAATCCGATCTTGATGAACAAACGCAGACCCTGACCTCCCGTGCTCTGATCCAAACTTCCTCCGCAAACCCGGCGCGCTGCGCAGGGCGTCGCGAGCACGATCAGTCCACCGCTTCTACGCTGTCAACCGCGATGCAGCCGCGCGCCTGCCCTTTGGGGCAGAAAATCATGCCCACGGCGCAGTCCGCGGGCCGAGACATCAACGAAGGCCCGAGAGGAGCTTGCGGGCCTCCGCCGCACCGTCGCCGCGTGGTGCCAGGGTCAGGTAACGGCGGAGCGCCTTCGCCGCTTCCTCGGAAGGACCTTCGCCCGCCAGGAGATTTCGCGCCTGCGCCAGTTGGATCTCCGCCAGGCCCGGGGCGAGGTCGGCGGCGCGCCGGAATGAGCTGGCGGCGAGGGTCCGCTCCTCCGAGGCGGCGAGGGCCTGGGCCAGGGCCAGGTGGGGGAGCGCCCCACGATCGTCGAGCTCGACGGCCGCCTCCGCCTCCTTCCTCGCAGCGGCGATGCCGCCCTTCCCCTGAACGAGGAGCGCCTGGGCGAGGACCGCCCGGGCCCTGGCGAGGTCTCCGCTCACGCCCGCCTTCTCGAGTCTGGCGATCAGCGGACGCAGCCGCTTCTCCGCCGGGATCGCCTTGCTTCGGGCCACCTCCACCCGCGCCAGCCCCAGCTGGGCGTCGACCAGCGACGCGCGCAGGGTCCGGGCTTTGTTGAAGGAGGTCTCCGCCCCCTTGACGGCGCCGATGGCGAGCTCGGCCTCTCCCCGCGCCGCCCACGCCAGCGGATCGCGCGGCGCCACGCGGGTGGCGGAGACGAATTGGTTCCAGGCGCGCTCCGCGTCCCCTCCTGCGAGGGTGGCCCACCCCAGGGCCCGCTGGGCCTCGCCGCTCTTGGGGAAGATCCTGGCGATGGCCTGGGCCCGGGCTACGGCCCGCTCGACCTCGCCCTGCTGAAGCTGCAGATCGACGAGCTCGGCCAGGATGGCGAAGTCGCCGGGGTGTTGCTCCAGGACGGCCTCCCATTGCGTGATCGCGCCCTGCGGATCGGCGGTGTCGCGGAGCGTCCGCCCCAGCGCGCGGCGGGCGTCCGAGTGGTTGGCGTCGAGGCGAACGGCCTCCCGCAGCTCCGCCAACGCCTCCTCCACATCATCCCCCTCGAGGAGGAGCCGCCCCAGCGCGCAATGAGGCTCCACCGCCAGGGGATCGAGGGCCACAGCCTCCCGGAGGACGCGCTCTGCCTCCGGACGATCTCCTACGCGAAGCAGCAGCTCGGCGTAGGCCCAGCGGCCGGTGGTCCGGGCCCTGGATCCCGTCCCCAATCGCTTCAGGGTCGCGCGCGCCTTATCGACCCTGCCGTGGGCGAGATCCACCAACGCCAGGTAGACGACGGCGTCGACCGGGAGCTTTTTCTGGAGGACGGTGGCGTGGAGCGAGGAGAGCGCCGCCTGGAAGCGCCTCAGGCGATAGCGGGCGATCCCGACCTGCAGATGAACGCCTCGCTCCCCGGGCCTGCCCCGCAACGAGGCCGCCTCCTCGTAGCGCTCGGCGCTCACCAGGAGGCGCGCGTAGGCCTCGCGCATGGCGGGATCTTCGGACGCCTCCGGATCGAAGTCCGCGAAGCGTTCGAGCCCGACATCCGCCGCGCCGATCCGCACCCAGGTGTGGGCGAGCTCCAACAGCACCGCCGGATCCTCCACCTCTGCCAGGGATTCCAGCTCGGAGAGCGCCTCTCCCCGGCTTCCGATGGCCGCCCGCAGCCGCGCCCGCACCATCGCCAGCCGGGGCCTGCTATCTACCGGCACCTGGCGATCGGATCGCAGCTTCCCCAGCAGCGCCAGCGCGTCCTCCAGCGGCGCTGGCTCACGTGCGGTCTCGAGCTGTGATTCCGCACCTCCCACCAGCGCACCCGGATGATCTTCTGCCACCGCCAGGGCCAGGCCGTAGTAACGCAAGGCCTCCTCGTGCTCGCCACGCTGGCGGTAATAGTCGCCGACCCGCGCCAGGGTGGGGACGTGACCGGGGCTCGCCTGGATGGCGGCGTTGAAGCGCTCGATCGCCATCGCCGGCTCGTTTCGCGTGAGCAGCACCGCGCCTGCAAGGCTGAGGACCGTGGCACCTGCATCCGCAGGGGGATCGGAGAGGATCTCCTCCTCCACCTCGCGTAGCGCGACCTCCGATCCCTCGCTGCGGGCGAGGAGCCAGCGTCCGGCGAGGAGCGCGTCCCGATCACCGCCGACGCCGGCGCCGAAGATCAACTTCTCCGCCGCCCAGGGATCGCCGTCGCCGTACCGCACGGCGAGGGTGGCGAGCGCGAGGCCCTTCAGGCTCGAGGCGATAGGGTTGCCGGGATCCCTCGCCAGGACCTGCTCGAGGGCGTCCAGGCTGGCCTGGTAGGCGGTGAAGGTGTCACGGGAGAGTCCATTGCGGGCCGCCGTGAGGTAGCGCGCGATGTCTCTCTCGCGGGTGGCCGCGCGCTCGAGCTGATAGGCGACGATCCCGGCGGTGGCCGCGAGGACCGCCACCATCCCCAACGAGAGGGCAACGAAGTGGCGGCGGACGAAGCCCCTGGGCCGATCCTGCTGCTGCGCGAGGCGCTCCCGGAGTTGCTTCTCGTAGTCTGCCGCCACGCTGGCAGCCTGCTGGACGGCAGCGGGATCGGGAGGTGAATCCACCGGGGGAGGCAAGGTTGGAGCCGGCGCCGGAAGATCGTCGAGGAGCTCCCTCGCTGGCAGCGGCAGCCGCTGGGTGATCGGCGGCGGCGTCGGCGGCGGCACCGATCGCTCCAAGGGCGGCGGAGCCACGGGCCTTCGTGCCCCTCCGGCCTTCGACGGCGCCTTCGGAATCGGCGGCGCGACAGGAGGACGCAGCGCATCCGTGGCAGGCGGAGCCTTTGGCGCGTCTGCAGCGGGGCGAAGGATGGGCGGCTCGGCGGCGGTCGGCGGCGCGTCATCCGACGAAGGGGGCGCGGGGCTGAACGCCGAAGGGGTATCGGTGCGGGTGCCCGATCCCTCCCGGGGCGTTCCCGGCAGCTTTCCTTCCTTTGAATCCGACATCGAGTTTCCCATCCGGCTCCGCAAAGAGTCCCTTGAACGCCAGGAAAGTCCAGCAAACGGAGGGCAGAATCCAGACAAAAGGAGCCTGGATCGATAGCGCATACGTAGGCAAACAGGCTGAATTGTCGGCAGATGTGATCTCCCGCGACAGCCGCCGTGAGGTGGGGTTTCCTGACTGGGGCGCGGTCCTTTGCTACCATGTAGGAGTGACCCGAACTCGGATGCTCCTCGCGCTCCTCGCCGTGCTCTCGACCGGAGCCTGTGCCACGTCTGCCAGCCGCGCCGGCGAGCAGCTCCACATGGCTTCGCTGGAACTCCACGACGCACTTCAATTCGGAGACTACCGCCTCATCGCCCAACGCCTCCCGAGCGCATTGAGAACGGAGTTCCTCGCGCGGGCCTATGGCGTCGAGAAGACGCTCTCTGTGCTCGAGCTCACCACAATCTCGATGGAACTCGCGGCGGACGGTGAGTCGGCGCGCACGCTCACCAGGCTCTCCTGGTACGAGCTGCCCTCCACCGTCGTCAACACGGAGAATGTCTTCATCGATTGGAAGCGGACCGGCAAAGGCTCCAGCAGCGGCTGGCTGATCGAGCGGATCGACGGCGGGCCGCTACCTATCGCCAACGACGAGACCGGCACGCCGTAGCCCCGACGCCCTGCCCCCGGACGCCCGATGGCCAAAGTGTCTCGCGTGCGGAGCGCGGGCGGAGAAACCGCCACGCGCATCCGCAGCTCCCGAGCTTAGAAGGGGATGTCGTCGTTGGGGCCGCCGGAGCCATAGTCCGAACCGCCGCCGTAGTCGCCACCGGAGGATCCGCCGCCGGAGGGCTCACCGCTGAAGCCGCCACCCCCGCCCCCCCCGTAGCCACCACCCCCATAGCCACCCCCCCCGCCTCCACCGAAGCCTCCGCCACCGCCGCCGCCATCGCGGCCGCCGAGGAAGACGATCTGATTGGCGACGATCTCGGTGGTGTAGCGCTTCTGGCCTTCCTTATCGGTCCACTCGCGGGTCTGGAGGCGCCCCTCGACGTAGCACTGCCGCCCCTTCTTCAGGTACTCGTTGCAGAGCTCCGCCTGCTTGCCCCAGACCACCACCCGATGCCACTCCGTGCGCTCCTGCCGCTGGCCCGAGCTCTTATCCGACCAGGAGTCGGTGGTCGCCATCCGGAAGTTGGCCACCGCCTGGCCGCCGGGGGTGTATCGCATCTCCGGATCCGCGCCGAGGTTGCCGAGGAGGGTCACCCGATTCACGCTTGCCATTGCTCACTCCGTCTTCGCTGGAAGAGGTGCGCACCACGCGCGCCCCACGTGGCTCTCTCTTCGATGAGCCAAGGTCTCCGCAACCTAACACGGGCCTCTGACATTCGGCGCGACGGCCGAAGGCCTCTCCCCAGCGTTAGAAGCAGGCGGCGAGGGGGGAAGGGAGCGGCTCTCAGGGGAGGACGGAGGTGGGGGTGAGCTGCTGGTCGGGATCGGGCTCCGGGGAGGGGAGCTCGGCTACCCGGGTCAGGCGGCGCTCCACGGCCCGCGCGAAGGTGGCGAGCTGCGGATCGGTGCCGCTGGCCGCCTTGGCCAGGGCGATGTGGAAGGGGTGGGAGGCCAGCGGGGAGTAGGCGAGGTGGGGGTCGACGTCGCCGATGGTGCGCCCGAGCATGGCGATGACCGAGGCCTGGGCGTCCTCCCCCGCGGCCTCCAGGGCGGTGAGGAGCTCGTCCGGCGCGGTGCGGCCGATCTCGGTGAGCCCGGCCGCCAGCTCGAGCAGGAGCGGGTCCTCGGTCTCCAACTCCCCAGTCACCGCGATCAGGTGGCCGATCGCCGAGTGATTGCCGGCGGCGCCCAGGTCGATCAGCGTGTCCACCACAGGCAGGCGCCCGGAGGCCCCATCGGCCGCCGCCCGGAGCCGCCCGAAGATCTCCGGCGTCACGGCGAAGGACTCGAGCACCGCCGCTGCCGCGAACTCATCCTGAGGATCGGCACGAAAGAGCGCCTCGGCGATGACGGCACGGAGCGCCGGATCGCGCTCGGAGCGCAGGGCGGTGCGGAGGAAGGTGGCGTTGCGGGCGTCCTCCCTGCCGCCGAGGTCGGCGAAGGTCTTCATCCGAGTGCGGAGGATGTCGATGGGAGTGGACGGATCAGAGGGCGGACGCTCGGCGAGGGCCACGGCGGAGCGGCTGCCACCGGCGGAGCCCACCGAAGCGATAGCGGCGCCGATGGCGTCGACCCGGGGCAGGACGTTGGAGAGCGGCCCCGGATAATCGTTGACCAGGATCGCGAAGGCGAAGTGCCTTCCGTTCACCGCGTCGACGATGCCGGCGAGGGCGGTGACGTTCTGTAGGGTGCCCGTCTTGGCCCGGAGCCGCCCCTGGGCGAGGGTGCCTCCCAGCCGATTGCGCGTGGTCCCGTCAATGCCGGCGATGGGGAGAGACGACAGCAGCTCCGGCGCGATCAGGGAGCGATGCTCCACCCACTCGATGAGCTTCACCAGGTGGCGGGCGCTGAGGCGGTTGGTGTCGTTGAGCCCGCTGCCGTTGCGGATCACCATCGAGCCCCGCGGGATCCCCACCTGCGTGGCGAGGAAGTCCTCGATGGCGGCCACTCCCTTGCTCCAGGTCCCCGGCGTCCCCCCTGCCTCGGCGCCCATGGTCTTGAGGAGCATCTCGGCCATGTGGTTCTGGGACCATTTGTTGAGCTTGTGGACCAGGACCGTCAGGGGCTCGGAGCGATCGACGAGGAACGGGCGTAGCTCGGCGGGAACCTTGCCCAACACGACCTTGCCGCGCAGGCGGATCCCCTGCTCGGCCAGCAGGGCCTTGAAGGTCTCGCCGGTGTAGCGTGGCGGATTGGAGATCCGCCGGTAGACGACGGCGCCTCGGGAGCCCACCGGGAGCCTGGCGCGGACGACGATCCGCTGGCGATTCCCGTCCTCGATGGACGACGCGACGATCCGGGCGCGGGCCCCGCCCGAGGCGGTCTCCGCCAGGTTCTCCAGCACCAGATAGTCCGAGGCCGGCTCGAGCTCCACCCGGCCCCTGGCGCCCTGGCCCTCCCCGGGATGGACGTGGATCCCCACCGAGTTGAAGTTCAGGGAGACCGCGCCGGCCCCCGCCATATAGGGGCGATCCGAGTCGTCCTGCTCCCACCCGGGGCCGTCGTACTCGGCGTCGAAATAGGTGTCGTCGATGACGAGGTTGCCGGTGACCTCCTTGACACCGAGGTGCTTGAGATCCCGGACGATCCGGAAGAGGCGCTCGGTGGTCAGGGAGGGATCGCCCTTGCCCCGCAGGTAGAGGGCCCCCTTCACCACCCCGGCCTTGGGCGCCTCGCCCACGTAGATCTCGGTGTCGAAGCGATAGTCCGGCCCCAGGGTGGCGAGGGCGCTCACCGTGGTGAGGAGCTTCATATTCGACGCCGGATTGAGGAGCTCATCGGCGTTCTTGGCGTAGACGACCCGCCCGCTGTCGAGATCGGTGACCAGCACCCCGGTCCGCGAGTCGTGGATCGGCCCCGCCCGCAGGATCTCGGCGATCGAGGAGGGGAGCTCCGAGGGCGGCTCCGCCATCGAGGCGAGGGGAGCCCCTCCTGCGTGGGCCCCGACCGGCATGAGGCCCGCGACGACCGCGAAAGAGAGGGCCACCACCTGCCGGGATCGGCGGCGATTCGAGAGAAAGGATCCAGCGAGATTCACGGTAGAGTCCCTCGGAAGGTCCGAGCGCGGCCGTGGCGGCCACCTGCCGCCACCACCGTCGAGCGCGCGCCCCCCAAGCGCTCGATGGTGGTTCGATAGTAGGTTTCCTCGCGATTCGAAGCAACGTTCCGCACGGCCGCTGCCTCGAGGGCGGCTCGCAGCGCTTCGCGTCATCCGCCATGGAGCCCGGACCTCCGCGAACATTCTCCGTACGGGGTCAGGGGCTTCCGCGGAGGGCCGCGGACGTCCCCCCGCAGCCGAACGGAAGATTCGCGTGGTTCGGCTGGTCGGCTGTTGGATGTGGAGGCGCGCGCGGCTACCATCGCGCCGCCTCGATGCGACGACTCCTCTCCCCCACCCTCTTGCTGGTTGCCTCCCTCGCCTGCTCCTCCGCCACGAGCCGGGGCGACCACGTCGTACTCGCCGTCGACGCCCCGCCGGAGACCCTCGATCGCCGCATGGCCCTGGGCCTGAACGCCATGAGGCTCACCTCGTTGGTGACGCCGGGCCTCACCCGGATCGACTCGACGGGGCGCGCCGTCCCCGATCTCGCCGCGTCCTTCGAAGCGAGAGACGATCGGACCTGGATCTTCCGCCTCCGCGAGGGGCTGGTCTTCTCCGATGGGACGCCCCTCCAGGCCGCCGACGTGGTGGCGACCTTCCGCTCCGTCCTCGACCCCGCCCTGGGCTCGCCCCATCGTGGCGCCTACGGCTATCTGCGACGCGTGGAGGCGCTCGGTCCGCTCGAGGTCGTCTTCCACCTGGAGCGTCCCTTCGGCGCCATGCCGGTGGACGCCACCCTGGGGGTGCTCCCCGCCGCGCTCACCGGCCCCGAGCACCTCGACGCCCTCCGACTGCGCCCCATCGGCGCGGGGCCCTATCGGGTCGGAGGCTGGGATGGCGGCGACACCGTCTGGCTCGAGCCAAACCCGCGCTATTTTCGCGGCGCGCCGGCGGGGCCGCTGGAGGTCCGCACCGTCCGTGATCAGACCACCCGGATCCTGGAGCTGCGCAAGGGCCGGGTGGATCTGCTCCTGGGCGCCGTGAGCCCGCCGCTGCTCCCCGCCCTCCGCGAGGATGAGAGGTTGCGGGTGGAGATCGGCCCCGGTGCTGGGGTCTCTTACCTCATGTTCAACTTCGACGATCCGGTCCTGGCGAAGCGGGAGGTGCGGGAGGCCATCGCCCTGGCGTTGGATCGCGAGGCGTTGGCGCGCTTCAAGTTCAAGGGGGCGGCGACGGTGGCGGACTCCCTCTTCTGGGCCGAACACTGGGTGTATGAGCCGTCCGTAAAGAGGTATCGGCGCAACCTGGAGAGGGCCGCCGCGCTCCTCGACCAAGCCGGGCTGCCGCTGCCTCCGGACGGCGGCCCCAGGCTGCGCCTCGCGCTGAAGACCTCCACCGATCGCTTCCGGCGCTCGATCGCCCTGGCCATGGCGTCGCAGCTCGCCGAGGCGGGGATCGAGCTGGAGATCCACCCGCTGGAGTGGGGCACCTTCCTCGGCGACGTGAAGCGGGGCAACTTCCAGCTCGCCACCCTCAAGTGGCCGGCGGTGATCGATCCCGATATCCTGCGCCTCGCTTATCACTCTGAGTCAATCCCCACCGAGGCTTCGGCCTGGGGCGGCGGCAATCGCATGCGCTACCGCAGCGCCGAGCTCGACGCCCTCCTCGACCAGGGCCGCGAGGCGTCCGATCCCGCCCTGCGTCGCGACGCCTACTCTCGGGCCCAGCGGATCCTCGCCGTAGACCTCCCGGTGATCCCGCTCCTCCACGAGGACGCGGTAGGCGTGATCGCCCGGCGGGTGCGAGGCGTAGAGCTCGATCCCCAGGGGAGCCTAGAGAGCCTCGCCCGGATCCGCGTCGAGCCCGGAGCGGACCGATGAAGCGAGCGCTCCACAAGACCGCGGGCACGCTGCTGGCCGCGCTCGGCGCGCTGCTCCTGGTCTCGGTCTTCCTCGACCTCGTCCCGGGCGATCCCATCGACGCCATCCTGGGCGAGCAGGCCCGTGAGGCCGACCGCGCCGAGCTGCGGGCGGCCCTGCGCCTGGACGAGCCGCTCCCCGTGCGGCTGTGGATCTTTGCCCGCGACACCGCGACCCTCGAGCTCCGATCGTCGGTCCCTCCCTTCCAGGATCGGGTCTTCGATCGGATCGGAGACGCGCTGCCCAACACCGCACTCCTCGCTGGCTGCTCGCTGCTGGTAGCGCTGCTGGTCGCCTTCCCCCTGGGCCTGCTGGCGGGAGGCCGCCCTGGCGGCACGCTCGACGCCGCCGCCAGCGGCTTCGCGGTGGTGGGGGTCGCGCTCCCCAGGATCTGGCTGGGCCCCCTGCTGATCCTGATCTTCGCCATCGGCCTCGACTGGCTCCCGGTGTCGGGGCTGGAGGAGCCCTCGGGACTTGTGCTTCCGTCCATCACCCTGGGCCTCGCCCTCGCCGCCTTCCTCGCCCGGATGATCCGGGCCTCGCTGCTGGACGCAACCTCCGAGGACTATGTGCGCACCGCGAGGGCCAAGGGGCTCTCGGAGCGGGTGGTGCTGGTGAAGCACGCCCTGCGCAACGCCATGCTCCCCGTGCTCACCGTGCTGGGCCTGCAGCTCGGCGCGCTCCTCGGCGGCGCGGTGATCACCGAGAAGGTCTTCAACTACCCTGGGATGGGGACGCTGCTGCTCCAGGCTATCGACAGGCGGGATTACAACATGGTGCGGGCCTGCGTCCTCGCCTTCACCCTCGCCTACGTGGTGGTGAACCTCCTCACCGATCTCGCCTACGCCGCCGCCGATCCCAGGGTGAGGGCGCGCCGATGAGGAAGCTCGCGGCCCCCGCTCCAGGCACCCAGCCCAGCGGCGATCCGGGTCCCGCTCCGGCGAGGCGCCGCCGGCCGCTGCTGCGCGGCGTCGGTCCCTGGCTGGGGCTGTCGATCGTCGGGACACTCTGTGTCGTCGCCCTCCTCGCCCCGCTGCTGAGCCCCGCCGACCCCCGGGCGATCTCCCTCGCAGACGAGCTCGCGGCCCCGGGCGGCGCCCATCCGCTTGGCACCGCCGAGAACGGGGTCGATGTCCTGGCCCAGCTCCTCTACGGCGCCAGGATCTCGCTGCTGGTTGGCCTCGCCGCCACCCTGCTCTCCACCGTCTTCGGCACCCTCCTCGGCGCGGTGGCCGCCTACCGCGGCGGCGTCTTCGAAGAGGCCGTGATGCGGGTGGTGGACGTGCTCCTCGCCTTCCCCGGGATCCTCCTGGCGATCTTCATCACCGCCGTCCTCGGCCCCTCGCTCTGGAACGTGATCTTCGCCCTCTGCGCCACGGGCTGGACCGGCTACGCCCGCCTGGCGCGGGCCCAGGTCCTCGGCCTGCGCGATCGCGAGTTCGTCCTCGCCGCAAGGGCCCTCGGCGCGTCGGGGCCGCGGATCGTGCTGCGCCACCTCCTCCCCAACCTCCTGGGTCCGGTGCTGGTCCAGGCCACCTTCGGCGTCCCGGGCGCGATGCTCGCCGAGGCCTCCCTCTCCTTCCTCGGCCTCGGCGTCCCCCCCGGCATGCCCTCCTGGGGAGCCCTGGTGGATCAGGGCACGCAATACCTGATGATCGCGCCGCACGTGGCGCTCTTCCCCGGCATCGCCATCGCCCTCTCCGTGCTGGGGTTCAACCTCCTCGGCGACGGTCTTCGCGATCGGATCGACCCAAGACGACGTTGATCTCGGCGCCGAGCAGGAGCGCGAGGGAGGAGATCCAGATCCAGAGGAGGAGGATCACCACGCTGCCCAGGGCGCCGTAGGTGACCTCATACCTCCCCAGGTGAAGGACGTAGGCGGAGAAGCCCCAGGAGGCCGCGATCCAGAGGAGCACCCCCGCCACCGACCCCGGGGTGATCAGCCGGAAGCGCACCCTCGTATCCGGGAGCAGATGGTAGAGCACGGCCCAGACTGCCATCATCAGCGCGCCGGCCACGGGGAATCGCAGCCAGCGCAGCGAGTCGCTGATCACCAGGTTGGTCGGGATCGCCGGGAGGCCCACGACGATCACGGCTGCCAGCAGGGTGAAGAAGGCGGCGCCGACGGTGGTGCCGAAGGCGATCAGCCGCACCTTCCAGAATGGCCGGCTCTCCTTGACGCCATAGGCGGTGTTCAACGCGCGGATCACCGCGGTGATCCCGCCGGAGGCGGCCCAGAAGGCCACGATGGCGCTCAAGGTGACGAGGCCCGAGCTGCCCCGGGCGATCAGCGTATGGATCTCGCCGCCCAGGATCTCGGTCACCTCGGCGGGCGCCACCCGGCCCAGGTCGTGGATCAGCCGCTCGGCGATGCCCGGATCGATGAGGAGGCTCGCGAGGGAGACCAGGAAGATCAGGAAGGGGAAGAGGGCCAGCATGCCGAAGAAGGCCACCGCCGCCGCGGCGTCCAGGAGGAAGTCCTCCTGCCAGCGGGCGTAGAGCTCCTTCGCGATGGCCCACGCGCTCCGCCTCTGCGCCATCAGCCATCCTCGCCTGGAAGCGTTGCGGCGGCGCCTCCGCCCCGATAGTTTCCCACCCGCATGATCCGACCCCCGCTCCTCCTCCTCGCGGTCATCTTCGCGTCCTGTGGCACCAGCGAGCCGCCGCCGGGCGAGGTGATCGGCACCTTCCGCTTCGTCGCCACCCTCGACGCGACGACGGAGGAGGGGCGCTGCAGCTTCGACGGCGCCCCGCCCCAGCTTGGCTTCGAAGGGATCCTCTCCCACGACCCGAGCCTGGAGAAGCTATGGCTCTCCACGGGCTCCGTCCGGCGGGAGGGCGAGCTCGACGGCGCCCACTTCACCACCAGGACCCCGGCAGCCGGCCCCGGCATCTCCCGGCGGCTGAGCGGCTGCACCTGCCCCCTGGAGATGGTGGAGATCATCGAGGGCAGCCTCGTGGCAGCGGCAGACTGCAAGGGCGAGCCCGCGTCTCTCGAGGCGCCGGAACAGGAGGCGAGCAGGCTTTCTGGCAGCCGTGGATTCGAGGGGAGCGCTCGCGCCTCCGACGGTTCGATCCCCGCCGCGGCGCCGGTCTGCCCCGAGGTCCTCCCCGACGGCAAGCTGAGCTGGAGCGACTGCAGCCGCGTCTGCGGATCGGTGCGGGAGGAGGTCGAGTTCCCAGCCGAGGCTCCCTCCGAGGCGGGTGGACCGCCTGCGGCCTGTAGCTGCACCGTCGACGGCCTCGAGCAGCCGGCGCCGCAGCGCTGTGCGATCGTCTATCACTTGGAAGGGACGTTGATGTGAAGCGCGCCGTCGTGCTGCTCTCCGGAGGCCTCGACTCCACCACCTGCCTGGCCATCGCCACCCGTCGCGACGGCTACGAGGCCCACTGCCTCTCCTTCGCTTATGGCCAGCGACATGCGGCGGAGGTGCAGCAGGCCGCCGCCGTGGCCGAGGCGCTGGGCGCAGCCTCCCATCGGGTGGCGCGCCTCGATCTCTCGGAGGTGAGCGCGAGCGCGCTCATCGATCGCAGCCGGGAGATCCCCAAGGATCGCGCCCTGGAGTCGATCGGCGGCGATCTCCCCTCCACCTACGTCCCGGCCCGGAACACGATCTTCCTGGCCGTGGCGATGGGCATGGCCGAGACCGTCGGCGCCGAGGCGATCTACCTCGGCGTCAACGCGCTGGATTACAGCGGCTACCCCGACTGCCGCCCGGACTTCATCGCCGCCTTCTCGGCCCTTGCGAGGGTCGCCTGCGGCGATCGCGCCCCGCAGCTCGAGGCGCCCCTCCTCGATCTGCGCAAGGGGGAGATCATCCGGCTGGGAGCATCACTCGGCGTCGACTACTCGATCACGCACTCCTGCTATGATCCCGCGCCGGGCGGCGGGGCGTGTGGCCGCTGCGATGCCTGCCTCCTGCGACGGAACGGATTCCGGGAGGCTGGGATCCCCGATCCGACCGTCTACGCCTGATCGGCGCGGCGCACGTTCGCCGCCTGCAACCCCTTCGGCCCCTGGACCACCTCGAACTCGACCCGATCCCCCTCGGTCAGGCTGCGAAACCCCTCCATGGTGATCGCGCTATGATGGACGAAGACGTCCTCGCCGCTGTCCTGCGAAATGAAGCCGAAGCCCTTCCCGTCGTTGAACCACTTCACCGTTCCCTGCGCCATCTGTGTTCCTGCTCCATCTCCGGCCCTACGCGGCCGGCTAATCGCGTCCGCTGCGGGAGATCTCCCGTGGCGAAACGACCTCCGGGAAATAGCCGCCGGAAGCGCGGGTAATATAAGGAGCGTGGAAGGAGCTGCGAGTGGCCAGACCCAAGCTGTTCAACAACCCCTTCGGGAGCCTCCGCCTCGAGCCCGTGAAGCCTGCAGCTCGTGGAGAGCGTGACGAGCCACGCGAGAACGACGCCTGCGCGGAGGCGCCGGCCAACGTCGCGGTGGACGAGGCCGAGCTCTTTCGCGCCTTCGTCGGCGAGGTGGAGCCCGTGCGCAAGGGAGCGCCTCTCTCGCCGCCTCCCCCTCCCTCCGCCGAGGCGGCGCGGCGCATCGTCGACGACGAGGCAGAGGCCTTCGCCGAGCTCTGTGAGCTGGTGGCTGGGATCGCGCCCTTCGATCTCGATGACTCGGACGAGCACATCGAGGGCGCCATCGCCAGCCTGGACAAGAGGGTGCTGCGCCGGCTCCGCGCCGGCGACTACGCCGTGCAGGCGCACCTCGATCTCCATGGGCGCACCCGCGCCGAGGCCAAGATCGACCTCGAGCGCTTCGTCGACGACAGTCGCCGCAAGAGCCTGCGCTGCATTCTCGTGATCCATGGCCGCGGACTCCACTCCAAGGATCAGCTCCCGGTCTTGAAGGAGGGGATCCAGCGCTGGCTGACCAGCGGCAGGATCGGCGCGCAGGTCCTGGCCTTCTGCACCGCGCGCCCCCACGACGGCGGCTTCGGCGCGGTCTACGTGCTGCTGCGCCGGTAGCCCTAGGTGGCTGGTGTCGAGCGGTCCCGTCGCGAGACGAGCGAGGCGGGAAGCGAGGGCGGCGCGCGCAAGGACGACCGACTGAGTCGTAGCCGTAGCTACGACGCAGGGAGGGAGGACGGAGCACGTCGCCCGCAGCCCCGGATCGTTCGTCGCAGCAGGGACTCCGTTTGGCACCAGTCACCTAGGATCGTTTGAGCGGTGGTCCCAAGCCTGTTAGGTTCGCCGCCTTCACACAGCAGGAGATCTCGAGATGGCGCTGCCGGACGGTCAGGGGAAGAAGCTCACCGATTACGAGAAATACATCCGCACGGAGGAGCTCCTCCTGCTTCAGAAAGAGCCGGAGGAGTGCGCGGATCACGACGAGCTCCTCTTCCAGGTGATGCATCAGGTGATGGAGCTCTGGATGAAGACGATGCTCCGGGAGGGAGACCGGGCCATCGAGCTGCTGCGCGCCGGTACCTTGGGCGAAGCGGCCCACCGACTGCGTCGGATCGTGATGATCGAGAAGCTCCTGGTGGAGCAGTTCGCGGTGATCGAGACGATGGCCCCTGCCGACTACCACGTGATCCGACTCCAGTCCCTGGGCCAGGGCAGCGGGCAGCAGTCGCCCGGCTTCAACAAGCTGCTCAAGATCGGCGAGCCGATGTGGGAGGCCTACGAGGCCGCGCGCAAGGAGGCCGGCGTGGAACTCCAGTCGATCTTCGCCAACCCCCGGCAGAACTGGGATCTCTGGTTGGTGACCCAGGCGATGATGGAGGTCGATCAGGGCTTCCAGACCTGGCGCTTCCATCATTACGAGATGGTGAAACGGGTCATCGGCCTCGAGGTGAAGAGCCTGCAGAACGTCCCGGCCTCACAGCTCCGCTTCGGTATCGACGAGTCGTTCTTCCCCGAGCTCTGGCAGCAGGTGCCGACGCTCACTCGCACGACCCGCCCGGAGTACTGACAGACTCTCGGAGCTGCTGCGCGCCCCCCCCACGCTGCATCGGGGCTGCCTCTTGATCGAAGATGATGCATCGTAATATATGGCAGCCTTAGTGTAGGGTCGTCGACGCCGCATCGATTCGAGGTTCTCGACTCGGAGGTCCAAGTGAGAGCGCTGGCAAATCAATTCGAGGAAGCCTTCCGGCAGCTCGGGGTCCGACTTGGACACGAGCTCGCAGAGAAGATCGTGAATCGCGACGGCACGGAGCCGCAGGTCTCGCTGCGCGCGCTCCCGCGCCGCGAGTCCCATCGAGTCGCCGCCGAGCCCTCGCATCCCGCGGGCAGCACGAGGATCCTCCCCGGCCTCACCGGCAGGCGGCGGCAGCCAGGCGAGGCCGCCCCACGCTGCGGCCGCTTCGGCTGCGAGCGACAATCCCGCACCCGTGGCTATTGCCAGACTCACTACGTGCAGTGGCTAAAAGCAGGAGAGTCCAGCCGCATCCATGGGTAGGACCTCCAGAGATCGCCTGCGCACCCCGTCTGCTTCGTTGGACCTGCGCTATGATTTCTGAAGGCCCTGTACGTTGGTCCGACGTTGTTCACAGCCTGGGGCGCGAAGAAGATTCGCTGGCGATCGCCAGGCACGTATGCTTCGCGGCCCATGAGCTTGCTGCAGATTCCAGACGACGTGGCCATCGGAGGCCTCGACTCCCAGGCGCGGGAGCTCGCCAGGCGGGCCGAGCGCGCCGCAGACGACGCCCAGCTCCTCGCGCTCTCCTTGATCCGGCTCGACTCGTCCTGGAGGAGGCCGCTGGTCGACCTGGATGACGAAGAGGAGGCAAGGCCTTGGCCCCGACGCATCTCTGGCTGATGAAGAGCGAGCCCGAGGTCTTCTCCATCGACGATCTTCGGCGCGACGGGAAGACCTCCTGGGAGGGCGTGCGCAACTACCAGGCCCGCAACTTCATGATGGAGATGAAGTTGGGCGATCGGGTGATCTTCTATCATTCGAACGCGAAGCCTCCTGCTGTGGCGGGGATCGCCGAGGTGGTGCGGGAGGCCTATCCGGACTCCTTCGCCTGGGAGCCCGGGTCGAAGTACTTCGATCCTGCCTCGACGCCCGAGTCGCCGCGTTGGTTCATGGTCGACGTGGGCTTCGTCGAACGCTTCGACGAGCCGATCCCCCTGCCGGCGCTCCGCTCCGATCCGGCGCTCGCCGGGATGGAGCTCCTGCGCCGCGGCTCACGCCTCTCGGTGCAGCCCGTCTCCGAAGCGCACTTCGCCCACGTCGTGGCGTTGGGCCGCGGAATCGCGAAGCCCGCGAAGCCCGCGAAGCCCGCGAAGCCCGCGAAGCCCGCGAAGCCCGCGAAGCCCGCGAAGGGAACGCGCAGAAGCTGATCGGCTCGCGGGCGCTGCGTCGCCTTCCGTCCATGGTAGAAACGTGCGCGAACCGCGACGAGTCGGAGCGCATGGCATGAGAGTCGTTTGCATCGGTGGCGGGCCAGCGGGCCTCTACCTCTCTATCCTCCTGAAGAAGGCCGATCCTTCCCACGAGATCACGGTCCTCGAGAGGAACGCCGCCGATCAGACCTTCGGCTGGGGCGTGGTCTTCTCCGACGAGACCCTGGAGAACCTCCTCGACTCCGACCCCGAGACCCATGACGCCATCACCAGGGCCTTCGCCCATTGGGACGCCATCGACGTCCACTTCAGGGGCGAGACCATCCGCTCCGGCGGCCACGGCTTCTCCGGCATCGCCCGCAAGCACCTCCTCCGGATCCTGCAGCAGCGCGCGCAGGCGCTCGGCGTGGAGATCCGCTTCGGAACCGAGGTCGACGATCTCTCGGGCCTCGAGGGCTACGATCTCGTGGTCGCCGCCGACGGGGTCCACTCGAAGATCCGCGCGGCCCACCAGGCCGCCTTCGGCCCCAGCCTCGATCAGCGCAAATGTCGCTACATCTGGCTCGGCACCGACAAGATCTTCGACGCCTTCACCTTCCTCATCGAGGAGAACCAACACGGCCTCTTCCAGGTCCACGCCTACCGCTTCGATCGCGAGACGTCGACCTTCATCGTCGAATGCGACGAGGCGTCGTGGAGGGCGGCCGGTCTGGACACCATACCCACCGACGAGGGCATCGCCTACCTGGAGGGTGTCTTCGCCAGGCACCTGGATGGCCATCGCCTCCTGGCCAACGGCTCCAGCTGGATCAACTTCTCCACCGTCCGCAACGAGCGCTGGCATCACGAGAACATCGTGCTGATCGGCGACGCCGCCCACACCGCGCACTTCTCCATCGGCTCCGGCACCAAGCTCGCCATCGAAGACTCCATCGCCCTGGCCGACGCCCTCGGGAGAGCGCCCACGATCCCCGAGGCCCTGGAGCTCTACGAGACCGAGAGGCGGGGGATGGTCGTTCGCACCCAGCGCGCCGCGCAAGACAGCCTGCGCTGGTTCGAGAACGTGAAGCGCTACCGGGAGCTGGAGCCGATCCAGCTCGCCTTCAGCCTCCTCTCCCGCAGCAAGCGGATCGGCTGGGAGAACCTCGAGCTGCGCGACGAGCCCTTCATGCAGCGGGTGCGGGAGTGGTTCGCCAGAGGGGCAGGGGTCCCGGTGGAGCCTGGCAAGCCCGTGCCGCCGCCGATGTTCACCCCTTTTCGCCTGCGCGGCATGGAGCTGAAGAATCGAGTCGTGGTCTCGCCGATGTGCATGTACTCGGCGAAGGACGGGATGCCGAACGACTTCCACCTCGGCCACCTCGCGGCTCGCGCCATGGGTGGCGCCGGCCTCGTCATCGCGGAGATGACCAACGTCTCTCCCGAGGGGCGAATCACCACGGGTTGCACCGGCATCTACGACGACGCCCACGTCGCCGGATGGAAGCGGATCGTCGATCTGGTCCACGCCACCACCGACGCGAAGATCGCGCTGCAGCTCGGCCACGCCGGTCGCAAGGGCTCCACCGTCCTCCCGTGGGAGGGAGGCGACGACGAGCCTCTGGCCGAGGGGGGCTGGGAGCTGCTGGCGCCTTCCCCCCTCCCCTACCTCCCGCATAGCCCGATCCCGCGGATGGTCGATCGGGCCGAGATGGATCGCCTCGTCGCCGCCTATGTCTTGGCCACCGAGCGAGCCGAGGCCGCGGGCTTCGACATGATCGAGGTCCACTTCGCCCACGGCTATCTGCTCTCCACCTTCCTCTCGCCGCTGACGAACCTGCGCGACGACGACTACGGCGGCTCCCTCCAGAACCGCATGCGCTTCCCCCTCGAGGTCTTCGCCGCGGTGCGCGCCGCCTGGCCCGACGACAAACCGATCTCTGTCCGGGTCTCCGCCACCGATTGGGTGCCGGGGGGCTTCACAGGAGACGACGCGGTCCAGGTCGCCGCCGCCCTCCGCGCCCTGGGCTGCGACATCGTCGACGTCTCCAGCGGCCAGACCACCCCCCTGGCCCAGCCGGTCTACGGCAGGATGTGGCAGACCCGCTTCGCCGATCAGATCCGCCACGAGGCGAAGATCCCCACCATCGC
>JBEBXK010000065.1:0-18584 GCA_040391605.1 Vulgatibacter incomptus | reverse complement strand
CGGCCTTGGCGGCGCCGGCCTTGGCGGCGCCGGCCTTGGCGGCGCCGGCCTTGGCAGCACCGGCCTTGGCAGCACCGGCCTTGGCGGCGCCGGCCTTGGCAGCACCGGCCTTGGGCGCCGCGGCCTCCTTGGGCTCGGCTGCGCCCTTTGCGGTCGGGGCCTGCTTCGCCTTGGGCCTGGCCTTCGACTTTCCGCCCTTGGTCGACCCCGCCTGGACGACTCCGGCGGGGCCGCTGCCGTTGATCAGGAGATCCCGCTCCTGCCGGCTGAGGTAGCCGTGGTTCGTCATCCTCTCGAAGACCTCGACGGCGACGGCCTTCACGTCCCCGCGGCCCATATCCACCGCCGCCTCGGCAGCAGGAGGCGGCTCGTAGGGTGTCTGGACGCCGACCACGCCCTGCAGCTCGCCGGCAAGGGCCCTCCGATAGATCCCCTCCTCGTCCCGGCTCAGCAGGACGTCGAAGGGGCAGTCCACGAAGACCTCGAAGAAGCGGCCGATCTGGCGGCGCTGCTCGTCGCGGAGCTCGCGGTTCGGGCTCACCGAGGCGACCACAGGGATCACCCCGTTTCGGGTGAGGAGCTTCGCCGTCCAGCCGAGCAATCGCACGTTGCGATCCCGGACCTCCTTGGAAGTGTCGGGGGCCTCCGGCACGATCCCGCCCAACTCGCTCATGTCGAGGAGCTCGACCTTGCGCCCCAGCAAGGGCAAGCGCTTGGCGAGATAGGCGGCGAGGGCGCTCTTGCCTGCGCCGCTCATCCCGGTCAACCACACGGTGAAGCCCTGCTGCGTCTCCATGGAGCCTCCGAAGCAGTCCCCGTTCGACTGGCGGGGGGATCCAAGAGACCCCAATACTCCGAACTGTCGAAGTAGAGCCCCACAGATCCTTGATTTGGCTGCGTTTATACCGCCTTTCCACGCAGCGTGCAAGATCTAGCTACCGCCTGCCCTCTCTCGATCCCGATCCCACGAGACGAGCGATCGGGGAGGCTTGGACGTCCTCGGACGAGCGCCCCTGCCCCATTGGGACCCAGCCGCAGGCGCTCCAGCAGCTCCGAGACGATCGCCCCCCGACCGATGACCTCTATTCGGCCCCGCGCTCCCGCAGGCGCTTGAGCAGGGTGGGATAGGAGATCCCCAGGGCGGCCGCCGCCGCCACACGCCGGCCCTCGCATCGCTCGAGGGCCCAAGCGACGTATCGGCGCTCCACCTCCTCGAGGGGCTGCAGGGTGCCGCCGGGCGCCGGCCCCAGGATGAACGCACCGGCTGTGCCGGCCGCGTCACGGGAGGGGAGCCCGGAAGGGAGGATGAGGTCTCGCACGCCGATCTCGGTGCCCTGCGTGAGGATCACCGCCCGCTCCACGATGTTGCGCAGCTCCCGCACGTTCCCGGGGAAGGCATAGCCGGCCAGCAGCGCCAGGGCGTCGTCCGCGATCGAGCGGATCGGCTTGTTGAGCCTGGCGGCGAAGTGACGGACGAAGGCGTTCGCCAGGGCGGGGACGTCCTCCGGCCGTTCGGCGAGGGCGGGGATCGGGAGTTGGAAGACCGCCAATCGATGAAAGAGATCCTCGCGAAACATCCCCGACCGGACCAACTCTCCAAAGTCCTGGTTGGTCGCAGCGACCACACGCAAGCGGACCTCGATCTCCCGCTCGCCGCCCACCCGGCGGAAGCGCATGGAGTCCAGCACCTTGAGGAGCTTCGCCTGCGAGCGCAGGGGCAGGGTCGTGATCTCGTCCAGGAAGAGGGTGCCGCCGTTGGCCAGCTCGATCATCCCGCGGCGGGTGGATCGAGCGTCGGTGAAGGCGCCTCGCTCGTGGCCGAAGAGCTCGCTCTCCACCAGCTCGTCCGGAAGTGCGGCGCAGTTCAGGTCGACGAAGGGCTCGTCGGCCCCGCCGCTCTCGGCGTGGAGCAGCTCGGCCACGTATTGCTTCCCGACCCCGGAGGGTCCAGTGATCAGCACGGGCGTATGGGGGCTGCTGGCGACGACGCGCAGGCGATCGATCACCTCCCGCATCGACTGGCTGGACGGCGGGACCATCGGCGGCCCCGCCGCGCTCGAGCGGGCGAGGGCGAGGCGATCGCGCAGGCCTCGGGTCTCCAAGACCTTGCGCAGCTTGATCACCAGATCGGTGAGCTGGATCGGCTTGGTGAGGTAGTCCCAGGCGCCCACCCGCAGGGCTTCGACCGCGTTCTCGACGTCCCCGTAGGCGGTCACCATCAGGACGACCGGGCCACCCGGCGGCGAGGCGCGCAGGAAGTCGAGGCCGTCGCCGTCCGGGAGTCGCCGATCGAGGATCACCACGTCGGGGGTCGCGCGCTCGAGGCGGGAGCGCGCCTGGGAGAGGGTCCCCACCGCCTCCACCACGAAGCCCTCAGCGACGAGCGCCTCCTCCGCCAGGACGCGAAAGCCCCTCTCGTCGTCCACGATCAGGATGCTGGCGCTCAATTCGATCTCCTCTCGGCGCCGAGATGCTTGGCCGCGGTCTCGCGTTCGCCCTTCACAGGCTCTCTTTTCACAGGCTCCGGATCCTCCACGGGCAAGGAGAAGGTGAAGCGGGCGCCGCCCTCGGTGGGTTCGAGGCTGAGCTCGCCCCCTTGCGCGACGGCGAGGTTGCGGGCCAGGGCCAGACCGATGCCTACGCCGCTCGGCTTGCCTGTGACGAAGGGTTCGAAGAGGCGGCTCGACATCCCGGCCTCGACGCCGGGGCCGTTGTCGACAACGGAGAGTCGGACCTGCCCCGGATCACGGTCCAGCCTGACGACGACCCGTGGCTGGGCCGGCGAACCGATCGAGACGGCGTCCAGGGCATTTCGCACCAGATTGGTGAGGATCACCTGGACCAGCGAGGGATCCGCGAGGACCTCGACGACCTCGTCCGGCACCTCGAGGTCGAGGGAGACGCCCTGCTCGACAGCCACCTCGCCCTGGATCCCCACCGCGCTTCGGGCGAGCGCCGTGAGATCGACGGGTCGCAGGCGGGCGACCTCCCTCTTGGAGAACGAGAGGAGCGAAGACGAGAAGTCGGAGAGCCGCTGGACCTCCCCGCGGAGCGTGTCCACGATCCGCGGGCGCGCCGGGCTCCCACGGATCACGAGATCGAGCCCGACCCGGATGCCGTTCAGCGAGTTCCTCACCTCGTGGGCGATCGCGCTGGAGGCCTCGCCGAGCAGGCGCATCCGCTCTGCGCGTATCAGCTCGTCCTCCGATTGACGGAATCCCCGGACCGTCCTCCGGAAGGCGATGGCGAGGAGGACGATGGGCGCCAGCAGCAGGGCGCCGCCGATGGCGAGGCGGGTGGCGAAGCGCCTCGACGCCGGCGCATAGAGCCGCTCGGCTTCGGCCACCGTCATCAGGACCCAATCGGTCTCCGCCACCGGCGAGATCGCGATCTCCCGAGGGACCCCTTCGAGGCTCGAGGTCTGGAGCGACGAGGTCGTCGGCGAGTCCGCGACCAGCTCCACGAAGGCCCGCGCGGTCGAGAAGTCGGGAGGGATCGCTGGGACCACGACGAGTCCGTCTCGTGAAGCCAGGAGCGTGAGGTGATCGCCCGTCGGCAACGCGAATGGGCTCCCCTTCGCCAGATCGATCGCGCCCACGAGCGCGCCTCTGACGGCGCCGCCGCGGGAGATGGGAGCCACGACATAGACCAGCGCATCCTCCCGATCCGGCTCCACCGGGACGATCCGCACCCGGCCCTCGGCGAGGACCTGGCGAAACCAGGTCGATGACGCCACCTCCACGCCGCTCCCGGCGAGGAAGCGCTCGGGCTCGGCCCAGACGACCGCGCCGTCGCCGTCCAGGATCGCGACCCCGACGTTGAAGAAGGTGCTATCCCTATGGGTGAGACGGAGCAGCTCCCGCTCCGGCGCGACGGTGCCATCGTCCGGATCGATCTCCGCGCTGGCGCCGAGGCGCTCGAGTTCGCGGCCGAGGACCGCCAGGTTCCGCCCGAGGGCCTCGCCCCGCAGCACCGTTCCCAGGAGCAGCTGCTCACGCGCCGCCGCCACGTCGTGGGCTCTGTCGGTGACGAGGGCGAAGACCAGCACCGAGAGGGCGACAGCGGCTGCGCCTACGTAGGTGAGGACAGCCGCCCGAGCGAGCCTCCCCCTGGCGTGGTCGAGGGTCTGCGGCCGTGGGTCCTGATTCTCTCCGAGGTCGATCATCGAGTCCTTGTGAACGTCAGGCGGCCCGGGATTCACCCTCCTGCGCCTGGTACCGCGCGGACGGTCGCAGCCGCTCCAACAACCGGGAGGCCTGATAGTATGTCACCGGCAGGATCAGCAGGGTGAGGAGCGCCGCCGAGAGCGTCCCTCCCACCACCACGACGGCGATCGGGCGCTGGGTCTCGCTGCCGATCGCGTGGGACATGGCCGCGGGCACCAGCCCCAGGCAGGCGAGCAGGCCCGTCATCAACACCGCCCGGAGTCGATCGCGTGAGCCTTCGGTCACCGCCTTCTCCAGCGGCTCGCCAGCCTGCCTCCTGGCGCGGATCGCCGCGACCACGAGTACGCCGTTCAGCACCGCCTGTCCCAGGAGGGCGATGAACCCCACGGCCGCGGAGACGGAGAGGGATAGCCCGGCGAGCGCCAGGGCGGCGATGCCGCCGACGAGCGCCAGCGGCACGTTGAGGAGGATCACCGTCGCGTCGAAGAGCGAACCGAAGGCGGAGAAGAGGAGGACGAAGGTGATCAGGATGGCGAGGGGGATCACCACCTGCAGCCGGGCCATGGCCCGCTGCTGGTTCTCGAACTCGCCTCCCCAGCGGATCTCATAGCCGGGCGGTATCGCCATCCCCGAGGCCACGCTCGCCTGGGCGTCGGCCACGAACGAGCCGAGGTCCCGGTTGCGGACGTTCATCCGGACGCCGACGTAACGCCTGCCTTCTTCGCGGGTGATGGCGGCGCGCCCCGTGCCCATCTTCACATCAGCCAGCTCGGAGAGCGGGATCGTCGCCCCCGAGGGGAGCGGGATCGCCAGGCGGCGGATCGAGCCCACGTCCTCCCGTGCCGCCGATGGCAGGCGGACGGTGACGTCGAAGCGCTTCTCGCCTTCCCAGAGCTCGTTGGCCACGTGTCCTCCCATAGCCGTCTCCAGGTAATCCTGGACGTCGGCGAGGTCCAGGTCGTGGCGGGCCAACGCCGCCCGATCCAGCTCAACCGAGATCTGCGGCATCTCACTCGACACGACGATGGCGAGATCGGCGACGCCCGGGACGCCCGCCACCGAGGACTTCACCTGATCGGCCAGTCCCTGCAGCGTCGCGAGATCCTCGCCGAAGATCTTCACGGCGACGGTCCCCTTCTGCCCCGAGATGTTCTCCTCGACGTTGTCTCGGATTGGCTGGGAGAAGTTGTAGTCGAGGCCGGGGATCTCCTGGAGGTTGACAGACATCTCGGCGACCAGATCGTCGAGGGTCTCGAAGCCCTTCCGCCACTCCTTCATCGGCGCGAGCCGTACGAAGAACTCGAGGTTGCTGGGGAGCTTGTTGTCGGTCCCGTCCTCGGGCCTGCCGAGCTGGCTCATGATCCCGGAGACCTCGGGGGTGCGACGCAGCAGCTCACGAAGCTTCGGCGTCAGCTTGCGGCCCTCCGTGATCGAGATGTTGCCGGGGAGCGAGAAGCTGACGTAGAGGGCTCCCTCGTTCAGCTCCGGCAGGAACTCGGTGCCGAGCCTGGGGATCAGGGTCGCGGAGGCAGCCAACGCCCCACCAGCGAGGATCGCCACCACGACGGGCCGCCTCATCGCGCCGTCGAGGAGTGGATCATAGGCGCGCCTGGCCCAGCGCAGCAGCGGTGACTCACGCTCCTTCACGCCCTTTCGCAGGGCGAAGAAGCAGAGCACCGGAACCAGCGTGAAGCTGAGGATCATCGCGCCCACCAGGGCGCTGACGACCATATTCGCCATCGGCGCGAACATCCGCCCCTCCACCCGCTCCAACGCGAAGATGGGCAGATAGGCGGCGATGATGATCAGGAGCGAATAGAGCGTGGGTCGCGCCACCTCCGCCGACGCGGCGCGGATCTGCTCCAGGAGGGAGTCGTCGTCCTTCGGCGACGTGCCGGCCACCCGATGGAAGACGTGCTCCACCAGGATCACCGCGCCGTCCACGATGATGCCGAAGTCCAGGGCTCCCATCGAGAGGAGGTTCGCCGACATCCCCCGCGCCCTGAGGTAGACGAAGGCCGCGGCGAGGGAGAGGGGGATCACCGCCGCCACGATCAGCGACGCCCGCACCGAGATGAGGAAGGCGAAGAGCACCATCACGACGAGGACGGCGCCCTCCACCACATTCGTGAAGACGGTCTTCAGGGTGGTCGCGACCAGCTCGGAGCGGTCGTAAAAAGGGACCACCCGGATCCCGTCGGGGAGCAGGTGATCGTTGAGCTCGGTGATCCGGCCACGCAGCAGCTCGAGGACCACGGAAGGGTTGTCGCCGCGGCGCATGAGCACGATCCCCTGGACTGCGTCCTCGTCGTCGTCCCGGGTGACGATGCCCTGCCTGGGCGAATAGCCAACCTGGACCGTGGCCACCTCGCTGAGCAGCACGGGCCTGCCATCCCTGGTCCCGACCCGCACCATCTCGAGATCTTCGAGGTCGCGGAAGATCCCGATCGATCGGATCACGAACATCTCCGCGCCGCGCTCGACGTAGCCGCCGGTCGCGTTGGAAGAGCCCTTCTTCAGCGCATCGAAGAGACCATCGAGCGGGACGCCCAGCGCCGCCATGCGTGACGGGTCCGGCTGGACGTGGATCTCCTTCACCAGCCCGCCGTAGGAGACGACCTCCGCGACGCCGGCCACCCGGCGGAGCTGGGGCTCCACCACCCAATCCTGCAGGGTGCGCAGCTCCATGGGATCCGCGCCGGGACCCTCGAGCGTGTAGCGGTAGACCTCGCCGATGGGGGTCGCCAGGGGCCCGAGCGACGAGACGATCCCCTCGGGGAGCTCCGCGTCACGGAGTCCCTCGAGGACCTGCTGGCGGACGAGGAGAGGATCCGTGTCATCGTCGAAGGTCAGCGTGACGAAGGAGAGCCCGAAGAGCGAGATGCTCCGGCTCCCGATCATCCCGGGGATGCCGTTGAGCGCCCGCTCCACCGGCAGCGAGATGCGGCGCTCCACCTCCTCGGTGGGCTGACCGGGAAAGAGCGTGATCACCTGGACCTGGGTGTCGGTGGGATCCGGAAACGCCTCCACGGTGAGGCCGCGAAAGGCGTGCCAGCCCGCCGCGGCGAGGAGCGCAGCGAAGACGAGGACGGCGAGACGGTTTTGCAGCGAGCTGCGGAGGAGGGCTTCGATCATGGTGTGAGCCGGAGACGAAAGAGGACAAAGGGGCGTGGGTCACGAGTCGAAGAGGGAGATCTGGTTGTCGAGGAGGAGCGCGCCCCGTTCCACGACCATGTCGCCCGCGCGAAGACCGGTGAGGACCGGGACCCTCCCGGCGCTGGAGGAGCCCGTGACCACCTCTCGCCTGACGAAATGCCCCTCGGACTCCTGGACGAAGACGAACTGCCGCGCGCCGTCCGAGACGAGGGCCGAGGCGGCGATCTCGACGGCGTCGCTCCCTGGGAGGAGGAAGCGCACCTGCGCCCAATCGTTCGGCCGGAGGAGGCCCGCCTGGTTGTCCACCCGCAGGCGCACCGGCGCCGCCTGCCGGACGGGATCGATGACCGCCGAGACCATCTCCGCCCGCGCGGCGATCTCCACCCCGGGCTTCGATGGCAGGGTGATCTTCGCCGGGGTCCCCTTGACGACGAGCTGGGCGTCACCCGGAAATCGATCGGCGATCACCCACACATTCGAGAGGTCGGCGACCACGACCAGGGTCGCTCCCGAATCCGGACCGACCTCCTGGCTGGGGAAGACGTTCTTCTCCACCACGACGCCGCTCCGTGGCGCCGACACCACGAGGCCGTCCACGCTGACTCCACGGATCTGGAGCGACCGGAGCTTGGAGCCGGCGAGGCGCCAAGCCAGCTCCGCCTGCCGAAGCCCCTGGGCCGAGGCCAGCTCCTCCTTCGCGGGGAGCGCCCGGGCGGCGACCATCGCGGCGATCCGTTCGTGGGAGGTCCGCGCCACCTCGAGGTCCACCGCGGCCTTCGACTTCTCCGCGCGAAGATCCGCGATGTCGGGGCTCGTCACGGAGAAGAGCGGATCACCGGCCTTCACTGCTTGTCCCAGCTCCACCCACACCTTCGTGATCCGTCCGCTCAAGGGGACGCCCACGTGGGCGGCTTCGGATTCATCGATGAGCACCCGAGCCGGAGCCGGATCGCCATAGCGTTCGGCCGTCCGCTGGACGCTGCCGAGCTTGATGGCCTTCCATTGGACCGCCTGGGGCGCGAGGGTGACCGAGTCGCTTCCGACCTCGATCCCCGGTGGGAGCCCCGGCGGTTCCGGCGCCGCGCGTCCGTAGGACGCCGCCAATCCGACGGCGGCGATCGAGCCGCCTACCGCGAAGGCGATGGGGGTCCACCGTCTGCGCCCGTTCTTCCGAGGGGAGGCCGTCTCGTCCATCTTCAATCGCTCCATCATCCGTCGGGCGACGAGACGGCGGCGTCCAGGCCGTAGGCTCGTCGCAGATCGTTTCGCACGGCGAAGAGCTCGCCGCGGAGGTCCAGCACCTGGAGCAGCAGCTCCGTGTTCTCTCTGCGCACCAGGAGCCAATCGGTCATGCCGATCTCGCCGTGGTTGAAGGCGGCGAGCGTCGACGCGACGATCCCGGCCGAGAGGGGCACGGCCTCCCCTTCGAGGCGCCTCAGGCTCTCCTCCAGCGAGCGCCGTCGCTCCTCCAGGGCGCGGATCCGGGCGAGCTCCTGGACCACCAGCGCGGTCGCGTCGCGATCCAGCGCCCGCTGCCTGGCGACGGCACGGGCGACGTCGTGCTGACCGCGATCGAAGAGAGGCAAGGGGATCCCGACGCCGGCCTGGATCCAATCGGCGACCTCGTTGAAGGGATCATGCTCGAAGCCGACGCTGAAGGTGGGATCGGGGATCGCCCTCCGCCTCGCGAGGGCCCCCTCCTGCTCCGCGGCGCGGCGGGAGAGATCGATCGAGCGGTAGTCGGGCCGGGAGCGCACGGCGCCCTCGGCGTCGGGCAATTCGGAGGGGAGCGCTGCCGCCGCGTCAAGGGCGTCGGCCCCGTCGTCGTCCAGCTCACAGGGAGCCACCAGGATCCCGGCGCAGGTCGCGAGGGCGGCCTCGAGCTCGGCGCGGCCGCGGTCCGCGTCGCTCGCCTGGTGGATCGAATCCACCAGCAAGCGGTCGTACTCGCTCCCGCTGAGATCGCCGTGGTCGAGGCGGACCTTCTGCAACTCGACGTTCTGCCTCGACGCCTCGAGGCTGTCTTCCAGGATCGTCTGCCGGGCGCGAAGCCTCACCGCCTCGGCGAGCGCCGCCCGCGCCTCGGCGACCCGCTCCGCCAGGCTCTCCTCGAACGACGCCCGTGCGGAGAGGGCCTCGAGGTCCGCGGCCCGAATTCGAGGGCCACGCTTGCCCAGCTCCACCTCCCAGGAGAGCCCGGCGCCCCACGAGAGGCGGTCTGCGGGCTTCACGTCCCGTGGCGCCCGAGCGCTCGAGGAGATGTTGCCCAAGCTCGCCTCGGCCGTCGGATTCGGAAAGAGGCGGGCGCTGCCGGCCTCCGCCCTGGCCTCCGCCTCACGGGCCGCGGAGCCGGCGACCTCCGGGCTGCGTTCGCGCAGCCACGCCGAGAGGGCGGCCGGATCGCGCAGGAGCGCGGAGGCCGGCGCCCGCTCGGCAGGCGGGGAGGCATGGGCTTGAGAAGATAAGAAGATGGCGGGGACGGCGAAATAGACGAGGGCGCGCACGAGATTCCGGAAGGTGGTTTCCGTATGCGTTCAGCAATCGGCATGCCAGCGTCCAAAACCCGTAGAATGCTGGCCTTGGAGCGATCCGTCGCGATCGAGCCCAAGGGGTGTGAAAGAAAACTTCAATCGAGCATCCGGCGGATTGAAGCGATCTTGAGTTTCTCATGCCGTCCGCTCCGCAGCCGGTCCGGACGAGATCACTCCCGCGCCCCATCTTTCGCGTCGACGGGCTCGATCGGAGCCGCTGCTCGCCTCTCCTCCGGCTCGCAGAGTTCGTGAACTCTCAGTGGAGGGTGCCGGAGACCGCCATGATCCCACCTCCGTCCACCGGGGTGACGGCGAAGCTGGTGGTCGGGCTGCGCCGGTGGAGCCAAGGGACGATCGTGCCGACTGAGGCGCCTGCGACGGCGCCCACGATCACGTCGGTGGGGAAGTGGGCACCTGCCGCGACCCGCAGCACGCCGACCCCTCCGCCGATCAAGAACGCCCCGCCGTACACCGCCCACCGCTTGGGATCCTCCGGATGTCGGTGGGCATAGGTGAACGCGTAGGCCATGCCCGCAGCGAAGGCGGTGGAGGTGTGGCCCGAATAAAATGAGGTGTAGTTCGCCGTGCTCGACAGCGCCGGGTCGCCGGCGGGGAGGTCGTAGATGCGCGGGCGGGGCCGCGACGCCGCCGACTTCATCACCTCGTTGATGGCCCCATTCACCAGGATCGCCTCGGCTGCGACGGCGAGATCCTCCCAATACCCCTGCCACCCAGCGGCCGAGCGGGCGACGTCCAGGGCGTCCAGGAGCAAGGGCGCTGCCAGCGCGGCGCCCACCAGCAGGTCGCTCGCCGTCCCGGCGGGATCCGAACGGCCGAGGGCCACCCGCTCGAAGGCCGCCAGATCGCTGCTGGAGCAGGGGCAGCTCTTGCGGATCTCCTGATCCCGCATCAGCAACATCGCCGACCAGAGCGCCGCGGAGCCGGCGACGATCGGCAGATCCGTCGTCCAGCGGAGTTGATAGGGCCCGTCGCTCCGGGAGGGCAGCACGAGCCCGCCGGCGGAGGCGCCGTCCGAGGCGTGCAAAGGATCTTCGTCCCTGGCGGCGCCGGCCACCCGCGCATGTGCGGGCCCGGCAAGCAATACGACGAGTAGAACTCCGGAGCGCACGCTCTGTCCGGTTGCCGTTCGAGCCATTGGGACACTGCCTCTTTTCCACGTCTGCCGGGGGCAAAGGCAAATGCTCCTGCCGCTCGCTTCCCGATGTCAATCCCCCAACATCGCGTCGTACGATCGTTCCATGAACCCCTGGGCCGTTACCGCCTTGGGACCGGTCATTCCAGCAACTGCGAAGAGCCAGAGCCTTTGAAGAAATCGCGCGCCGCGGGACAAGGACCCACTTGGGTTTGCACGCCGGCTCTGACGAGTTCGTTCGATCGTTCAGCCAGGGGGAGGCGCGGCGTGGGGGCATGGCGGAAGCGGGATGGCACCCTGGGAGGAGTGGATGACGAGCCCCGGCCGAACGATTCGAGGGTCGAGGATCGACGCCAGGATCGCGCTCGCGGCCAGGGAGCCGGCCAAGGCCGCCGCAGCGGAGGCGTACGGGATCGGGGGGCCCGCGGCGGCGATGCAATCGAGACAAGGCGCCTCGGCCCCCAACCACCCCACCACGGCGACCTCCCCCACCGCCGCTGCAAAGAACGTCCCGTCGAGCCGTATCCACACGGCGTCTCCGGTTCTTTCGCACGGAGCGCGGCCCACCATCGATGCTCGAACGAATGACGCTCCCTCTGCCGCCTCGATTCCAGACTCGTCGATCGAGGGGGCCACGTCGGGGTTATGGGACGGCAGGATCGAAGCGAGAGCTTCGTCTCTGCGCCGGCCCGCCTCAGAGGTGGGGATCATCGGAAGGAGGCCGCTGGCGGGGACCTCTCGCGGGTCGAACAAGCGAAGGTGGCCGATCCCTGCGAGGGCGAGATAGGTGGCGGCCCAGACCCCAGTCTCGCCGAGGCCCTCGAGGGTCAGGCGGGCGGCGAGGATCCGCTCCTGGCCGATGCCCCCGACCTCGCGGAGGAGGATATGCCTGGCGTATCTCTCGATCTGCAGCTCTTCGAGCATCTCTCTTTCAGCTCCCGTCCGCCCGCCGGAGGACGAGGCGATGATCGTCGCCTGCCGGCTCGAGGGAGACCACCTCATGGCCATCCGCGGCCGCGCTGCGCGGGACGTTCCGCAGGGGCTCGTCGCCGTGGAGGATCACCTCCAGCAGCTCTCCGGGGGCGATCGCCTCCAGGCCGAGCTTCACTCGGACCCAGGTCATCGGGCAGACGTGGGGGCGGATGTCGATGGTGCGAGCGATCCCGCTCATGCGGCGCGAGCCTCCTCCCGATACCGGGCGGCCTCCAGGCTGCGGATCGAGGGCGCCTCCCCGCAGACCGCGCAGCCCCGATCCCTGCCGAGCTGGATCCGCCGTCCCTTCCCTACGAAGGCGTCGTAGACCATGAGCGAGTCACCCTCCCCTTGCCCCGCCAGGAGCTTCGTCGCTGCCGCCGCCATGGTGGACGCCACGATCCCGCAGAGGGCGCCGAGGACCCCGGCCTCTGCACAGGAGGGGACGGCGCCGGGTGGCGGCGGCGCCTCGAAGAGGCAGCGGTAGCAAGAGGTGACACGCGGCATCACCGTGAGGACCTGCCCCGTGAAGCGCAGGATCCCGCCGTGGACCAGCGGCGTCCCGGCCAGGACACAGGCGTCGTTCACCAGGAAGCGGGTGGAGAAGTTGTCGCTGCCGTCGAGGACCACGCTCGCCGCCCCCACCAGCTCCAGGGCGGTCTCGGCGCGGAGCCTCTCGGGGCGGACCTCGATCCGGCTCCCGGGGACCAGGGCCGCCACCCGCTCCGCGGCGACCTCGGCCTTGGGCCGTTCTACGTCAGCGGTGCGAAAGAGGAGCTGCCGCTGGAGGTTGCTCAACGAGACGACGTCGTCATCCAGGAGCACCACCTCCACCCCGGCCCGGGCCAGCAACGGGAGCAGGGCACACCCCAGCCCCCCTGCCCCGATCACCAACGCCCGCCTCGCCCGAAGTTCGCTCATCGCGGCGCACTCTACCCCGTTTCGAGAGACGGGTTGCGCCAAGCTGGGCTACGATCGCTCCTCCATGCCGGCTCCGCTCCCCGAGAACGCGCCAACGCCCGACGACGAGGCTCTCCTCGAGAAGCGGGGCGGGGCGCCGAGCGACTCGCCCGGCATCGACGGAGCCCACGGCTCCGCGTATGGAAGGAGCCTCGGCGTCCCGGCAGGGTTGGAGGCCGATGCCGCATCGGGAAGCGGCTTGGGCGGAGCGGGAGTCGGCGAGGCCGGGAGACCGAAGGCCCCGACCGTGGAGCAGGACGAGTGGCGGCACTCACGCTTCCAGGCCAGGGCGCGGGCGCTGGTCTTCGTGAGGCTGGCGGCGCTGGCGGGAGGTCTCGCGTTGCTGCTGATCCCGGGATGGGCGGCGGCCCTCGGCGTCGACGGTCCGATCTTCCGCCTCCTCCTGGCCGGCATGGCGCTGGCCGGCGTCATCGGCGTGATCGCCCTCCCCGGGCGGCGGCTCCTCCCCCGCAGGCGGCAGGACTCGCTCCCGCCGTCTGCCGGATCGCATCCTCCGCGGGCTCGACGCGCCGCCGCCCTGCGGACGCTGACCTACGCCAGCCTCTGCCTCGACGTGGTGGCGGCGACCTATCTCATCGCCGCCACCGGCGGGCTGCGCTCGCCGCTGCTGGCGCTGCAGGTCGGCCTCGCTGCGGTCTTCGCCCTGCTCTTCCCCCGGCCGCTGGCCGCCCTCCCCACCCTGCTGATGCTCCCGGTGGTGGCCCACATCGATCACATCGTCGGCGGCGCCACGGGTGGCCTCTTCGACCTCCTCGCCATCGTCGGCTACGGCGCCCTCGACCTCGCGATCATCTTCCTGGTGGTGGAGTCCAACCGCCGGGAGGACGCCTGGCATCGACAGATGATCCGCCTGGAGCGCGCGCTGGGCGAGCTCGCCGTCGCCGAGGTGCGGGCGCGGCTCTCCCGCGAGATGCACGACGGCCTGGGCGCCTCGCTGACCAGCCTCTCGATGCAGTCGGAGTTCCTGCAGACCATCGCCCCCGAGGGCCCGCTTCGGGACGAGGCCGTCGAGCTGCGCAAGGGCAGCGAGGAGGCCCTCGAGGAGCTGCGCCACAGCCTCCATGTGATGCGGGGCGACTTCGATCTGGTGCACGCAGCGCGGAGCCATTGCGAAGCCATGACTCGCCGCGGCCGGATCCCGATCGCCTTCAGCGATGACGAAGCGGCGGGCGGCTCGATCCCCGCGGAGGCCCAGCTCGCCCTCTTCCGTCTGCTGCAGGAGGCGGTGTCCAACGCCATCCGCCACGGGGCGCCCCAGGCGGTCGAGGTCGCGCTGCGCCGCGGGGGCCGAGGATGGGAGCTCACGATCCGCGACGATGGCCGGGGCTTCGACCCCACCGTGGAGAAGGCGGGACACTACGGCCTGCGCGGGATGCACGAGAGAGCGCGGAGGTGGGGCGGCGAGCTCAGCCTCCGCAGCCGCCCCGGCGCCGGCACCGAGATCCACGTGAGGATCCCTCCCGCCACATGAGAGCGGGCAGATTTCTTCACATCCCCCAGCGTTTGTGAAGAGATCGTGAACTACACAATGGATCCGCTCACACGAGCGAATCGAAGAGATCGCTCCGACCCGCTGGGCGATCTCCCGAGGCTCCAGGGAGGCGAAGAGATGAGCGACGCGATTCGAGTGATGGTGGTGGAGGATCAGCCCAGGATCCTGGAGCCGCTGCTCAAGCTGCTCCGTAGCTTTCCGATGGTGGAGATCGTCGGGACTGCCAGCAGCGGCGAGATCGCCCTCGAGAAGGTGGACGAGTCCCACCCCGAGGTGATCCTCTGCGATCTCGGCTTGCCGGGGATCAGCGGCATCGAGGTGATCCGGCAGGTGAAGGCGCGCTCCCCCGGGATCGAGATCCTGGTCTTCACGGTCTTCGAGGAAGAGGAGCAAGTGGTGGCGGCGATCCGGGCGGGCGCCTCGGGCTACCTCCTCAAGGGCGCCCCCGCCACCAAGATCGTGGAGGCGATCGAGGAGGTCCGGGCGGGGGGCACGGTGATCCAGCCCTCGCTGGCCCGCAAACTCCTGCATCACTTTCGCGCGCCGGAGGCCCCGGCCGATCCCGTGCCGCTGTCCCCGCTGGACGAAGGCGGCCGGCGGCTCTCCCCCCGGGAGACCGAGATCCTCCAGCTCATCGCCAAGGGCCTCACCAACCCGGAGGTGGCCGATCTCCTCTCCCTCTCCCGCTCGACGATCCGCACCCACCTCGAGCACATCTACGACAAGCTCGAGGTCACCAACCGCGTCGAGGCCGTCACCGAAGGCCTCCGCAAGCGATTGATCGAGACCTGAGCAAGAGAACACCGCCCCGGAGCGCGACCAGGATCGTCTCGCCACGGCGGCCCGATCCACCGCCCACGGAGGCGCTGCAGCGTTGCCGGCCTCGCCGACAGTATGTGGGCGCCCACCTCCAGGGTGATCAGGAGTTCGTCGTACCGACAGGGCGATCGCTTTCCTCCGGGGAGGTGCTGGAGCCCTACCCAACTCGTCGCTCAGAAGAGGGCGCCCACCCGCAGGGTGGTCAGTACCTCGTCGTCGCGGCGGGGCGATCCGCCGCCGCGGGAGGCGCTGGAGCGGAGCACGAAGTCGTAGGTGCCGCGCAGCCCTAGCGTGAAGAGCCCCAGACGCAGCTCGACGCCGACGCCGACCGGGAGACGGGCGAAGGTCCCCGGATGGATGAAGCGACCCGCCTCCTCGCCCACGATCCGCCGATGGCTCAAGCCGGCTCCCCCGAGGACGTAGGGCGCCAGCGTCCACTCGAAGGGCACGTAGAGCACCGCGGCATAGCCGCCGCTCTCGACGGCGACCACGTTGCTCCCCGCCTCGGCCCGCTCCTCGGTGAACGCCGCTCCCAGATAGCCCACCTCGAAACCCACGGCCCGGAACGGCTTCCAGCCTATGCCCAGGCCGAAGCCAGCCCCCGTGTTGAGACGCTCGGCGCTCGGGAAGATCACCAGCCCGCCGGCGAGCTGCACCGAGATGGGCGCCCCGCCCAGAGCGTCCGCTGTCTTGGGCCAACTCCCGATCAGGAAGCTCGCGCAGAGCGTCAGGGCCGCTGTCGGGACCAGAGCGCTCCGCTTGCTCCGCACCCGCCGAAACAGAGGCTTCGGCAGGCGTGGCGACGCCTCCTTGGCAACGCCCCCCGACGGTCCTCCCACACGCTTGATTCGTCCCCCATCGGGATCGAGGCGCCCACCATCCATCCCGATAGCAATGTCCATCGATGCCCTGACGGGCGAGGATCCCTCGCCGACCTCCAGCTCTTAAACGACTCGGGGCCCCCTCCAGTATGGAGGCGGCCCCGAGAGGACTACAGATCAGCTCAGGAAATCAATCGGTCGCCGTGGAGAGGCAGAATCCGAGGGAGTCGTTCCCTGAGTTGAAGTTGGCACAGACCTCGTCGGCGCCGCAGGTCGAGGTCGTCTTGCAATCGAAGGGGCTCTGGGTGTTCCAACCGCCAGCGTCCTCACACTCACAGAAGCTCCGGCAGATGTAGCTGGTCGGATCATCCTGGAAGCCGAGGCAGATCAGGCCCTCACCGCAGCCGACGTCGCCGCCGCAGCTCTCACCGAGGCCCACCATGGTAGCGGGAGCATCGGTGCACATTCCCAGAAAGGGATCGTCCCCGAAGGTACCGGCGAACTCACAGATCTGGGGCGCGCCGTCGACATCAGCGCAGGAACCCTCAGCGAAGAGGTCGCAGGTGGGCCCGACACAGTAGCCAAGCGAGAAGTCCCAGCTACCGGCCCCGTTCGAGATGCCGAGGCATGCCATGGCGTCGGCGGTGCAGGATGCGTAGGGTGCCGCGCTCTCCTCCACACCGGCGTTGCACATGGTACCGCAGCTACCGACTCGGCTGCAGACGCCACCCTTGGTGCTCGTGGCGTGGCAGTAGTACCCGTCGCCACAGACGTCGTCGGTGGTGCAGGTCCTGGCCTCACAGACTCCGTTCGCGCCGCACACCTGCGACGGAGCGCATTCATCGTCGGTCGCACAGCGCGGGGTCGGGGTGTTGCGGGTCAGACAGATCGTGCCGGCGGAGCAGGCGAACTCACTTCCGCGCCACGCGTCGCCGCGGCAGTCCCCGTCGACCGGAGCCTGGCCCGAGGCCTCGCAGATGAAGATCGGCCCATCGCCACCGTCCAGCGGGTAGCAGGTCCCCGTGGCGGGACGCAGCGGATTGTTGATCAGGCCGACGCTGGTGTCACACTTGCCGAAGTTCTCGCCGTTGAGCAGGGTCGGATTGCCGTCGGCGTCGAGGACCGGCTGTGCGTCCGGGCCGTCTCCGTCCATCTCGACGTTGTCCTGGCCGCAGAAGTTGTACCAGCACAGAGGGAAGTTCCCACCGGTCTGCTCGTTGTGGCAGACCATCAGGTTGTTCGAGCAGAGCGCGCTGGTATCGCAGATCTCCGTCCAGACGCAGGTGCCGTTGGTCAGCCCGAGGCAGTAGAGGGTCTGGTCGTGGTTGACAGTATCCGCTTCCTCCGCGGTGCCGATGTCGCCCGGCCAGGGGTCGCTGGGAACCTTCACGCAGATGCGGTTGGCGTTGCAGAACATGCCCTCATCGGCCGCGGCGCAGGAGTCCGGGGTCAGGGTGCACTCGCACTTCTGCTTGTTCTCGTTGCACATCTCACCCGGGTTGCAGGTCTTGCCACCGCAGAGCTCGTCGCCACCGCCCGTACCGCCGGTGTCGCCGCCACCCGTGCCGCCGGTGTCGCCGCCGCCCGTGCCGCCGGTGTCGCCGCCGCCCGTGCCGCCGGTATTTCCACCCGTACCGCCGGTGCCACCCGTCGCGCCAGCGCCGCTGCCACCCTTGCCGTCGTCGTCACCGTCGCTACCACATCCTGCCAACGCGCCGCCGGCGATCACCAGCGCGGCGCCCATGACCAGCCCGAGGGCACGTCCCTTCAACCAAACCATTTGTTGCACTCCTCTCCGGCAGCCTCCGGAGGGGAGGCGCGAAACCAAAGGCGGCGGATGGTACGCGGCACGGGCGCGGCCCGTCAAGGGGGCGCGTGCACCAACGCACATCTCCCCTTTCCGAATGCCCTAGGACGATCCATCCTCCACCTTCACGATGATCCAGCAAAGGAGCCGTCCATGTCGAGTTCGACCTTTCGAACCGTCCCGCGGGGCCCAGGGCCCGAGCCGCTTCCCGCCGACCGGCGCTCCATCGCCGAGGAGCTGAGCCGGGCCAGCGACTCCCTCGGACGGCTGATCCGCGACCACATCGGCCTGGCGCGACTCGAGCTGAAGGGCGAAGCCCGCAAGATCACGACCGAGGCGATGATCGGCCTCTCGGCCCTTCCCTTCGTCCTCGCCGGCATCGTGATGATGGACGTCGCCCTCTCCATCGGGATCTCGAGTTGGGTGGGCGGCGCCTGGGCCTTCCTGATCGTGGGCGCCTTCAACCTGCTGATCGCCGGCTCCCTCGGTCTCTACGCTGCCACCAAGCTCCGCCAACATCGCCGGCTGGACGCCCTCTCGGAGGAGCTCGAGCGCAACACGGCGGTGGCGCAGCAGGTCCGCGACCGCATGCGCCGCCGGCCGCCGGCCGACGGCGTCGCGACGAACACTCAGAGCCTGTGAAAAAATCGCCCTCGCGTTGCAGTGGGGGCGGTTTTTTCACGCGC
>JBEBXK010000064.1:0-18644 GCA_040391605.1 Vulgatibacter incomptus | reverse complement strand
GCGGAGCTCACCCACCTCGAGCGCCACATCCCCTTCCTGGGCTCCACCGCCGCCGCCTCCCCCTTCGTGGGGCTCTTCGGCACCGTCTGGGGGATCATGCGAGCGTTCAGCGAGATCTACGCCGCTGGGAACGCCAACCTCGCCACGGTGGCCAAGCCGATCTCCGAGGCGCTGATCGCCACCGCGGTGGGTCTCTTCGCCGCGATCCCGGCGGTGGTCTTCTACAATCACTTCATTTCGCGCATCAAGATCCTCGACAGCGAGATGGAGAACTTCGCGTCGGACTTCCTCAACATCGTCAAGCGCCACTTCGCCAAGTAGGAAGCGCCCATGGGCTACTCCAGAGGCGGCGGCGGCCGCACCGGCCTCAGCGAGATCAACGTCACGCCCCTGGTGGACGTGATGCTCGTCCTCCTGATCATCTTCATGGTCACCGCGCCGCTGATGCAGCAGGGGGTGCAGGTCGACCTCCCCGACGCCAGGGCCCAGCCCGTCGAGGCGGCCCAGGACAAGAAGCTCGTCCTCTCCGCCAAGGCCGACCAGACCCTCTACATCGGCGACGCGCAGGTGGAGCTCGCCGAGCTCGAGGAGAAGCTGCGAAGCAACCCGAAGGCCCAGGCCGATAAGGAGATCTATCTCCACGCCGATCGCTCCCTGCCCTACGGCTTCGTGGTGGAGCTGATGGCCTCGATCCAGCGGGCGGGGATCCCTTCGATGGGGATGATCACGGATCCCGCTCAGCAGCCCACCAACGCCAAGGATACGAGGTAGCGCGCGGTGGATCGGCAGGCGCTCCCGCATAGCGGCCTCGTCCCTCGCAAGGAGCGCTTCGGCTGGGCGTGGACGATCTCGATCGGGCTCCACGTCGCGCTCTTTCTGGGTGCGGCGATCGGCTCCTCGGCCTCCTCCTGCGGCGACGGCGTCGATCGGAATCAGAAGCCGATCGCCGCCAAGCTGGTGCGCCTCGGCACGCCCCGCGACGAGAAGCTTTTGCCGCGGATCCCCACGGCGCCGCCAGCGCCACCGGCGACGAAGACCGCACCCGTGGTGACACCCGGCGACACGAAGCCCGTGGCCGAGCCTTCGCCGATCCCGACGCCGCCCAAGCCCCAGGAGACGAGCAAGCCGGTTGCCGCCGCGACGCCGACGCCTCCTACCCCGCCGGCCTCCCGTGCCGAGGCCCCCAAGGACGACGGCAAGCAGAAGCTCGACGACATCATGAAGCGCTTCGCCACCGGCACCCGGGTCGGTGAGGCGCAGGAGCTCCCCGGGCAGCTCGACGGCGATCCCATGGGCGACGCGGAGAACGCGGAGGAGGGCGAGCGATACCTCGCGCTGGTGATCCAGCGGCTCCGCTCCCAATGGGTGATGCCCACCGCCATCTCCGCCGAGGAGCGGATCCGCCTCACCGCGGTGGTGACCCTCTGGGTGGAGCGCAACGGCTCCATCAGCCGCCATCAGATCTCCCAACCCTCCGGCAATGGCCTCTTCGACGCGGCGCTCGAGTCGGCGGTGCAGCGCTCGTCGCCGCTGCCGCCCCCTCCCGATCACCTGGTCTCCACCTTCCGTCGCGGTGTCGCGGTTACTTACAAGCCGTAAACGCAGGGGATCAGGCCGCGCGAGAGAGGCGGCCGAAGAGCCCTCGCGGCAGAGCGGGGATGGAGTGGCCTGCCTGCCCTGCGCGGGGATTCCATTCGGGCGTCGCGAGCGCCCCGGCCGGTCCCGCCTTCCTCCGGGGGTTCAGCCCAGGGGGCGCGAACGCCCGGCCGCTCCCGCCTTCCTCCGAGGGTTCAGCCCAGGGGGCGCGAACGCCCGGCCGCTCCCGCCAGGCGCGGGGCCTCTTTGATCGCACAGGCCCGGCCGGGCAGAAATACGCCGCTTCGGGGTTGATGTGTTACGAAGATCCAGCCGTCCAGCAAGGAGTCCCGAGTTGCTTCGCACGTCCGCTTCACTCGCAGTCGCCGCCCTCTTCCTGAGCCCCTTCGCCGCCAGCGCACAGGCCGTGGAGCCGGATACGTCCATGCTGGTCGTCTCCGGTGCCACCTTCCGGCCCCTGCCCATCGCCATCGCCCCGCCGCTGGGATCCGGCGACGAGGCGGCCGCCGCCGACGAGATCTACGAGGCGCTCACCTTCGATCTGGAGGTGAGCGGGCTCTTCGAGGTGGTGCCGCGCAAGGCCTTCCTCGCCGATCCCCGGGAGCCCCTGGGCCCCGTGGGGATCACCTGGGAGCGCTGGCGCGACGTCGGGGCGGAGAACCTGATCAAGCTTCAGGTGAAGAAGGGCGAGAAGGGATTGGAGGCGGAGTTCAAGCTCTACGCCGTCGGTCCGCGCCGCACCGAGCTCAGCGCGACCCACCACGGCCGCCCCGCCGACGCCCGGCGCCTCGCCCACGCCTTCGCCGACCAGCTGGTGGAGCACTTCACCAAGGAGCCCGGCGCCTTCTCCACCCGGGTCGCCTACGTGAAGCGGGTCAAGGGCGCCAAGGAGATCTGGGTCTCGGACTTCGACGGGCGCAACGCCGCCCCGGTCACCGAGCGAGGCGGCATCGCGATCCTCCCCGCCTGGGCTCCCAACGGCGGCGAGCTGGCCTTCACCTTCTTCCATCGCAGCCGGGAGTATCCCAACGGGCATCCGCAGCTCTGGAAGGCCAACCTCTCCACCGGCAAGACCACGGCCTTCTCCGGGAGGGGCGACCTCAACACCGGCGCCTCCTACTCCCCCGACGGCAGCAAGATCGCCTTCACCCAATCCCATGACGGAAACCCCGAGATCTACGTGATCAACACCGATGGCTCCGGCCTCAAGCGGCTCACCCGCTCGGAGGGGATCGACACCTCCCCGGTGTGGTCGCCTGACGGCAAGCGGATCGCCTTCGTCTCCGACCGGCACGGCAACCCGCAGATCTTCGTGATGGACGCAGACGGCGGCAACGTCGAGCGCCTCACCCGCCAGGGCAACTACAACCAGACCCCGGCATGGTCGCCGCGGGGGGACGAGATCGCCTTCACCGCCCGTGACGAGCGGATCGTCTTCGACATCTTCGTGGTCGACGTCGCCACCAAGGAGATCCGCCGGATCACCCAGGATCAGGGGCAGAACGAGCATCCGGTCTGGTCGCCCAACGGGCGCATGCTGATGTTCTCCTCCGATCGCCGTGGCAAGCGCTCGCTCTGGGTCTCCTCCTCGGACGGCTCGGTCCAGCGGCCGATCGCCAACGGCGACGGCAGCGAAGCCACCGATCCCGCCTGGGGCCCCTTCCGCAAATAGGATGAACCGCGCCGCGCCACTCCGCCTCGATCGAGGAGGACGCGGGCGGCTCCGCTTCGAGGGTTGGATGAGCCGCTTCGCCACGATCGACGTGGGCACCAACACCGTGCTCCTCCTGGTCGCCGAACGCGGCGAGGGCGGGAGCTTCACCGCGGTCGACGAGCGGATGGAGCTCACCCGCCTCGGTAGAGGCGTCGATCGGACGCGTCGCCTCGACCCTGCGTCGGTGGACGCCACCATCGCCGCCTTGCGCTCCTTCGCCGATGCGGCGCGGGAGGCCGGCGCCCAGGATCTCGTCGTTACCGCTACCAGCGCGGCCCGGGACGCAGAGAACGGCGCGTCCTTCTTCGAGCGCGGCGCCGAAGCGGCCGGCGTGCCCATCGAGGTGATCAGCGGCGATCGCGAGGCCGAGCTCACCTACGCCTCCGCCCGCCACGACTTCGGCGGCGCCTCTCCGTTGGCGGTGACCGACATCGGCGGCGGCTCCACCGAGCTGGTCTACGGCAGCGGCGACGCCATCTCCTTCCGCCACTCCTTCGACGTGGGCTCGGTGCGCCTCACGGAGCGCTGGCTGTCTTCCGATCCTCCCGCGCCGCGGGAGCTCGACGCCCTGCGCCGCGACCTCGCCCAGGTCCTCGCCGCCGCTCCGCCGCCTCCGCCCGGCGCCTCCCTCGTCGGCATCGCCGGCACCGTCACCACCCTCTGCGCGCTGCACCTCGGCCTCTCCGCCTATGACGGCGCGCTGGTCCACGGCGCGCGCCTCGGCCGCGACGAGGTCTTCGCGCTGGCGCATCGCCTCGGCGCCCTCCCCCTCGCCGATCGCCTCCAGATCCCGGGGCTCCCTCCCCAGCGCGCCGACGTGATCGTCGCCGGCGCCGAGCTGCTCTCGGCCCTGATGGAGCACCTCGGCTTCGACGAGGTGATCGTCAGCGATCGCGGCATCCGCTGGGGCCTCCTCTACCAGCGCTTCGGCAGGCCGGAGACCCCTTGAATCCTGCCGCGATCCCGGCGCAGCCGTCCCTGGCCCGAGGCGCCTACGGCGCGCTCCTCGTCCTCACCCTGATCAACCTCGTCAACTACCTGGACCGCTACGTGCTGGCCGGGATGCTGCCCCTGGTCCAGGCGCACTTCGGTAAGACCGACGCCGAGATGGGGATCCTCAGCTCGAGCTTCCTCCTCGTCTACGCGATGATCTCGCCCTTCACCGGCTACCTCGGCGATCGCTTCCCCCGCCGATGGTTCATCGGCGGCGGCGTGATCCTCTGGTCGGGGGCCACGGTCTGGAGCGGCCTCGCCGGGAGCTTCGGAGAGCTGCTCCTGGCCCGCAGCCTGATCGGCGTCGGCGAGGCGGGCTACGCCGCGGTGGCGCCCGGCTTCATCGCCGACCTCTTCGACGAGCGGCGCCGCGGCCGGATGCTCTCCCTCTTCTACGCCGCCCTGCCGGTGGGCTCCGCCCTCGGCTTCACCCTCGGTGGCGCGATCGGCACCGCCTACGGCTGGCGGAGCGCCTTCTACGTCGCAGGGATCCCCGGCGCGATCCTCGGCGTCGCCGCGCTGCTGATGCGCGAGCCCCGGCGGGGGCAGAGCGATCACGCTCCTCTCTCCGCCGGCCAGTCGCCCGCCGCCGAAGCCGCCCCCTCGGTGCGGACGATCCTCCTGCGCCTCGCCCGCACCCAGAGTTACCTCGTGCTCTGCTCGGGCTACACAGCGTCCACCTTCGCCATGGGCGGCCTCGCCGCGTGGTGGCCGACCTTCCTCTACCGCGAGCGAGGGATCCCCCTCGATCGCGGCGGCTTCCTCTTCGGCGCGATCCTGGTGGTGGCCGGCTTCCTCGGGACGCTCTCGGGCGGCTGGCTGGGCGATCGCATCAACCTTCGCAACAAGGGCGGCTACTTCCTCTCCGCCGGCTGGGGGCTGATCCTCGCCGCCCCCTTCTCCGTGGTCGCCATCGTCGCGCCGGACCCTTCCGTCTTCTGGCCCGCGATCTTCGCCGCCCTCTTCTTCCTCTTCTTCAACACCGGTCCGCTGAACGCCGCCCTCGTCAACGTGATCCCCGCCTCGATGCGCGCCTCCGCGGTGGCGGTGAACGTCTTCGTCATCCACATGCTGGGCGACGCGATCTCCCCCTGGCTGATCGGGCGGATCAGCGACGCTTCCAGCCTGGGGCACGGCGTCCTCCTCACCTGCTTCATGATGGCCCTCGCCGGGCTGATCCTCGTCTCGGGCAGCGGCGTCCTCCGCCGCGAGCTCACCCGCCCGAACGCCGGCTCCGCCTGAGATCGCCTCCCGCCGCGGCACGCGTTCGCGAGGCCAAAGAGTCCCTCCGGAGTCTCAGAACAAGCCGATGCTGAAGTGGATCGCGTAGGGGGACTCGCGGAGCACCGGATCCGGATCGAGGTTGAAGCCGACGTCGAGGGCCACGGGGCCGATGGGCGTGGCGTAGCGCAGGCCCGCGCCGGTCGCCGAGCGGAGCCTCAAGTTCTCGAGATCGAGGCGGGACGGATCCGACCAGAGGTTGCCTGCGTCGACGAAGACCCCGCCCATCAGGTTCCCCTGGATCGGGAAGCGCAGCTCCGCCCGCGCCAGGGCGAAGAGCTCGCCGCCTGTGGACGGCACCTCCCGACCCTTCTGCAGGAAGCGGGCGGCCTGTGAGCAGCCCGCGCTGAAGAGCAGCGCCTCGCAATCCGCGATCTCCTGGCGGAGGGCGTCCCGCAGATCCTCCGGCACCACCGCGTCCTCCGAGTAGCCGCGGATGGTGCCGGCGCCCCCGAGGTAGAAGCGCTTCGGCGCGATGGTCGTCGAGGACTCCCGCAGGGGGAAGACCCTGCCGGCGCTGGTCGAGAGCACCAGCGTGGTGCGGGCGGCCAGGGGGATGTAGCCGGTGAGAGTCCCCGACACCTTGGCAAAGTCCACGGTGGTGTCGCCCCCCAGGTTCCGGGCGAAGTCGGTCTCGAGCTTGGCGAAGAGCCCGGCGTGGGGGGAGACCGGATCGTCCTGCAGGTTGAGCACCACCGAGGGGCGCACGGATCCCAGCAGCGTGTTGCCGTTGGGGAAGCGGAGCTGCTGCAGGTCGGCGCGGGAGAGCTCCGAGTAGAGATCGTCGATCAGAGGCGACCGCTCGATCCAGTTGGACTCGAGCTCGTACGCGAGACGGAAGTTTAGCTGACGCGACAGCGGCCAATCCAATCCGGTGAGCGCCGAGTAGCGGGTCAGCCGGTAGGCCGGGCGGATGTCGCGCTCGTGGATCAGATCGACGCCGACGCCGAGCCGGATCGGCAAGCCGTAGATCCGGGGGTAGCTCAGGCCCAGATCCACGAAGCGCTCGAGCCCCTCGTCCATCGGCAACTCGAGGACCTCCTCGCGAAAGACCTGGTAGTTCACCCTGCCCCGCAGCGAGAGCTGCAGATCCCTGCCGAGAAGGTTGCGCTTCACCAGCTCCGAGAACGCCCGGGGGCCGTCCGCCACCGAGATCCCCGCGCCCACCTCCAACGAGAGCGAGGGACGCTCGTTGACGTCCACCACCAGATCCTTCACCGCCTCGACCACCTCGGGATCCAGCGGCCGCACCGTCACCGTCCGAAAGAGGCCCAGCCGCATCAGCCGCTGCTGGCTGTTCGCGAGGGATTCGCTCCCCAGGACCTCGCCCTCCCCCAGCTCCAGGTTCTCGTCGAAGACCACCCGGCTGGTCCTGGCGTTGCCCCGGACCAGCACCCGCCCCACCCGGACCTGCGGCCCCTCCCTCACGTGAAAGAGGAGCTGCGCCCTCGTCGGATTGTCCGACGGCCGCACGACCTCCACATCCACCGTGGCGTAGAGGTAGCCCTCCCTGCCGTAGAGCGCCCGCAGCGCCAGGCGATGCTCATCGACCATCCGCTCCGAGAGCGGCAGCCCCGGCGTCACCCCCTTCGATCGCGCCAGGAGCTGCCTGGGATCCAGCGCCTCGGCACCGGGATAATCGACCGATCGGATCCTCGTGCGGCGCCCCTCTTCGATCGTCAGCTCCACCTGGGCCACCCGCCGCGGCTCGTCGATCCGCACCCTGGGTGCATGGATCTTCACGTCGAGGAAGCCCTCCGAGCGATACCTCGCCGTGAGCTCCTCCACCACACGCTCGTAGCTCTCGTCGTCGTAGACCAGGTAGGGATCGAGGCGGGATCCACCGCCCTTCCGCGCGGTCCCCGCGGCGCGATCGAGCTCCCCATGATCCAGTGGCTGCAGGAGCACCGGCGAGCGACGCGCGCCCTCCAGCGTCTCCCGCACCAGGAGGCGCAGCTCCTCGTCTCGCAGCGTGTCGTTGCCCTGAAAGGCCAGCGACTCCACCAGCAGCGGCGACCCCTCGTTCACGTAGAAGGTCAGCCGCGCCGATCGCCCGTCGGGCGCCAGCCGCTCTGCGGGGAGCACCCGCACGTCGTAGTAGCCTGCCTGCCGGTAGATCCGCTCCAGCCGCGAGGCGAGGTCCGCCATCATCGCGGGATCGAGGCGCTCCTCGCCGTCGTAGGCCAGGTAGCCGCGGAGGCGCGAGTCGTCGAAGGCCCGGTTGCCCCGGAGCTCCAACGTGATCTGCGGGCCGGCCTCTATCTCCACCTCCACCTCGGCGAGCCCGGGGGCCAGCGGCACGATCCGCGGCTGCCCGATCCGCGCGCGGTAATAGCCGGCCTGCCGGTAGCGGGCACGGAGGCGATCCAATTCTGCGCTGATCCGGGGACGGTCCAGGATGTCGCCGGTCTGAAGAGAGATGGCGCCCTCCCAGATCGCCCGATCCCCCGGATCGCCGGCGACCTCGAAGCGCGCCAGGCGGGTGGGGGCGCCCTCGTCGACGTCGATGCGGATCTCGACGCCGCCCTCCCCCGCCGATTGGGTCCTCGCCTCGACCCGGGCCTGCTCGTAGCCGTGCCGGGCCAGCACCTCCCGCACCCCGGCAGAGGCGGCGTCCAGGCGATCCTCCGAGAGCTCCATCCCCGACGAGAGCCCCGAGGCCCGCCGCAGGGACTCCTCGTCCATATGCACCACGCCGCGCAGCATCACGCCGAGGATCGGCCGCCGCGGCTCCAGCACGATCACCAGCCGCACCGCCGATGGCGCGAGCTCCACCGTATAGGCGGTGACGTTGGCGAAGCGGCCGGTCTCGAAGAGGCGCTGGATCGTTCGGCGCAGCGCCCGACGCGAGAGCCGCTCGCCGGCCTCCACCGCCAGCAGCGGCTCGTACTCCTCGGGATCCGCGCCCCCCGGCGCCCGCAGCTCCACCTCCCGCACCACGGGAGCGTCCATCGGCGGCGCCTCGCCCAATGAGAGCATCGCGGAGGCTGCGTCCGGCGACGCTTCGACCTCCGACGCCCCGGCACCCTGAGGAACGAGGCCGATGAGCAGGAGACAAGCGGAGGCTATGAAGAGGCGCCCCACTCTCACTCCCACTCCCAACGCAGCTTGAGATCGACGCCGAGGTCACCGGAGCTGTAGCCCACCACCTCGTTCTGCCAGACGAGCTGGGTGGAGAGGGCCTCGTTCACCTTGTACTCGGCGGAGACCCGCCGCCCCTTCGACGTGGAGAACGGCGCCGCCGCCTTCAGCTTCAGCCCCTCGGTGAGGACGCGGGCCTCGAAGACCGCCATGGGCTCCATCTGCCCGGTGAGCTCGGAGTATTGGCTGGTCACCGAGAGATCGGGATCCATGAAGAGGTTGGTCTGGGGCAGCCAGCGCCGCAGATGCTCGTCCAGGCCCGAGACCGCCAGCAGCGCCTCCGCCGCTACGCCGGCGCCGAGGGCCGCGTTCCCTCCGCGGTCGAGATCCCAGGAGGTGATCCCGAAGGTGAGCAGGGTCACGATGTCGGCCTGGGCCAGGGTCGGCTCCGAGCGCAGATCGAGCTGGTACCCCGAGACGCCGCCGTCGCCCAGCTTGCCATAGGCGTGGGCCCCCACCCGATAGTCCCGCACCTCGGTCTCCGCGGTGAGGTCGAAGCTGGGATCGATCCGATCGCGATCGCTGAAGTCCACCATCCCGTGGGTGATCCGGTACTCGTTGCCGCGGAAGAAGGCGGTGGCGTCCAGCACCTCCACCGAGCCCAACAGGCCCAGGCGCACGTTGTTGCCCACCAGCTTGAGCCGGCCGCGCTGCGCCCCGGGCGACGCCACGAATTGGAGGCGGGCGCGGATCAGGTTGTTGTCCACCCGCATATCGTCGCCGCCCACCAGGTCCAGATCGAAGTGGATCCGCTCCTCCTCGTTCGAGACGGAGAGGGTCTGGACCCGCTTGCGGAAGTCCAGCATCGCCTTCTCCAACTCCAGATCCTTGGTGTAGCGCAGACGATCCACCCGCAGCTCACCCCCCAACAGCAGCTCGCTGGGCCACGCCCCGGTGATCGACACCCGCCCGGAGACCACCGCCGGCCAATCCTCCGGCTTGCGCCAGCGGATCCCGCTGCCGTCCAGGATCAGGTCGAATTGATCGGGCGCCCAATCGCCCAGGCTCACGGTCCCGCGCAGGGTGGCGTCGCCGCCATTCACCACGAGTCGACTATCCTCCAAGACCACCTGGTTCTGGGAGAACGCCACGGTGGTCTGCAGGCCCTGCACCTGGATCGGCAGCGCCTTCACCCGAAAGGTGCCGTCCCGCAGCCTGGCCGAGCCCACCAGGATCGGCCGCTCCGATCGGCCGGTGAGCGAGGCCTGGATCTCGATCACCCCGCCGGCGTACTCGATCTGCGGCAGGGCCTTCTCTACCAGCCTGGCGTCGAAGGCGCCCTTCGCCTCCATATCCCAGACGCCCCCAGCGTCCCTCTCACCCAGGAGGCTGAGCTCGGTGTTCGGACCGCGGAGCGCCAACCTCTCCAGCACGAAGGACGATCCCGCGAAGCGCAGCCTGGTGACGCCCTCGCTCTCCACCCGAAAGTCCCCCGAGCGGAGGCCGAGGCTCGAGAGCGCGATCGAGCCCTGAGACGCCTCGAGATCCGAGAGCCTGCCCGTGGCTCTGAGGTTGCCGCGGGCGACGCCGCCCAGCTCGAGGCTCGGCGGCAGGAAGCGGGAGAGATCCGCCACGTCCAGATCGAAGCTCGCGTCGAAGGGGAGCCCGTTCGCCAGCCGGATCGAGGCCGAGAGCAGGCCCGCGTGGGCCAGGGCGCCCCGGAGGATCACATGCTCCGCCTGGGTCTCGACGGAGAGCCGGGTGGAGCCGAGGTCGACCTCCTTGGCCGCCAGGTAGTCGCCGAAGATCTCGCCGGAGATGTCGAGGCCATCGGTCGGACCGACGAACTGCAGCCTCGCGCCGGCGTCTCCCTCGATCTCGGCCCACTCGCCGAAACCTCCGAAGAGATCCCTCAGCGGCAGCCGCCGCGCCTCCAGCCCCCCGCGGACCACGGCGGCCCGGCCCTTGGGAAACTCGAAGTGCAGGTGGCCATCCGCCGAGCCCTCGCCCCGGGTGATCACCAGATCCTCGATCCGCGCGGCGGAGAAGTCGGGGAGGTGGACCGAGGCGCGCAGGGTGTCGAAGGGTCGCTCCAGGAATCGGATGGCGGTGGCGTCGACCTCGATGTCCATCGAGACGTCGGGGAGGCGCCCCTTCACCACGCCCCGCACCTCCCTCACCCTCCCCTCCAGGTGCTCGCGCAGCCACTCGAAGGGTGGCACCAGCTCGAGCGTGGCCTGGAAGAGATCACCCAGCCGCCCGCCCTCCCGCACCGACGCCTTGGCCTCGATGGTCGGCTCCGAGCCCAGCAGCAGGGCGACCTCGGCGTCGTAGGTCGAGGTCCCCACGGTCCCCGCCACCTCGTGGAAGTCCAGGGTCTGCCGACCCGGATGGGAGAGCACATTGGACCGCAGCCGCCCCAGCTCCGCGCCGTAGAAGCGGACGCCCTCCATCTCGATCTGGCCCTCGATGATCGGGTCCGGGTAGGGGCCGTCGATCCGGGCGTCGAGGACGCCGGCGCCGGAGAAGGGCAGGCCCGCGACGTGCGAGGCGACGTGGGCCAGATCCAGATGCGTCGCCTTCGCGTCGATGTGCAGCCCGCGGCGCTCCTCCAGCCCGAGCCTCGCGTCGATGTCCAGGTGGGAGCCGCCCCCGAAGTCCAGCCGCGCCCCGTCCAGGAAGATGTCGTCTTCGGTGATCCGCACCCGGGTGTCGAGCCGCGCCACCCCGGGGATCTCCACCATCGTCGCCGCGGTCCGGACGTGCCAGGGCGCGTTGCGCACCCGAAAGCCCCTCAGCTCCAGGGCGCTCTGGCCCTCCAGGAGAAAGCCGCCCGCCAGGTGGCCCGTCAGCTGGTGGGTGGAGTCCACGGTCATGATCACCGGCGTGTTCTGGACCCGCAGCCTGGTGAGCAGGCGATGGAACTCCAGACCCTCCGTCCGGACCTCCGCCTCCATCGGCCAATCGCCCTCCATCGCGATCTGCGCCTTGATCCTGGCGCGGCCGTCGCCGATCGGCCAGATCAGCTCGTCGATGTCCAGCCTGCGATCCATATACGAAACGTGTGCGAGCATCTCACCGAACGCATATCCATGCAGCCCCAGGCCGACGAAGCCCACGGTCGCCACGGCGGTCGGGGCCTCCGCCGGCCCGCTGATCCTCCCCTCCACCTGGAGCGTGCCCTCGAGTTCATCCATGCCGGCCAGGGGCCCCAGCTCGCCGAGCGCCGCCTCCAGATCCACCGAGAGCTCCAGCCGGGGATGGCAGAGGTCGAGGATCTCCCCCTTGACCCCGAGGGTCGAGGCGCCCGCCTTCGCCTCCAGCCTCTGCAGCTCCAGCAGCCCCGTGTCTGGATGGAGCGCCATCGTCGTGGCGAGTGAATCCAACGCGATCGACCGGCCCTCCTCCTCGAAGCGCCCCCCCTCCAGCTCCAACGAGGCGAGATAGCTCTCCTTGCGCCCCTCCGTCCGCCTCCCCAGCGACGGGAGGAGCCCGCTCTGGCGGCGCTCCAACGCTGCATCGAGTCGACCGACACGATAGGTGCTGGCGCCACCATCGAGCGCCACCTCTGCCCTGGCGCCCCGCAGGATCAGGGAGTCCACCTGGAGGCGCTCGAAGATCCCCAGGCAGTCGCCGCCTTCGCTGCCCTCCTCCCCGGTCGCTGGCGGAACGCTCCAGCGCAGCTCCGGCTCGTCCAACTCGATGGAGCGGATCCCCACCTTATGGGCGAGCGCAAGGGGGGAGAGCTCGATCAGGATCCGCTGCGCCGTCAGGAGGGGAGAGTCTGCCGTCTCTCCCCCGAAGCGGATCCCGGTGGCGACGAAGCGAGCCCGCAGGGGATCGATCGCACAGGATTCGAAGTGGAGCGGCTCGCCGAGGATCTTCCAGATCACGGCTTCGCCCCGACGGCAGATCTCGCTGGCAGCCCACTCGGTGCGCAGGACCAGCACCACGGCAGCGACCGCGCCGCATACGAAGATCAGGAATCGGAGCGCCCAAAGTCGCTTCAAATCGTGCGGACCTGCGGCCGGTCAGGCGTCCGTCGCGTGAGAGGTGACGCCGGGCAGAACGGAAATAGGTGGCGAACGCGGATCGCCTCCGCCCAGCGGCGGCGGGTTACCACAACAGCCTCCTAGCGGTCGCCCATTCCCTCCCTCTGCGAGGCATGGAGGGAGGATGGGAGAGGCTCGCCCGCCACCAGGCGATCGACGGCCCGCGATACGTCGCGGTAGGCGGGGTCGATCCTGGCCACCTTCTGGAAGTGGGTGAGGGCCTCGGTTCGATCGCCCTGGGCATCATAGGCCAGGGCGATCTCGTAGTGGAGCGCCATGGCTGCCTGGGGCGTCACCGCGGCGGCCCCCAATCCCTCCAGATAGAAGGCGATCGCCTCCTGATGCTCGCCCAGCAGCGCCTTGCACATGCCCGCCATGGTCAGGCAGTCGATCTCCTTGCGCTGACCGACACAGCCCTGCCGCGCCACCAGGAACTCGTTCACCGCGTCGGCGAGGAGGCCCATCTCCTTGTAGGCGATGCCCAGGTCGTAATGGGTGTCTGTGTCCTCATTCCCTACCGTCTGTGAGACGCCCTTCTTGAACTCGGCCAGGACGTCGTCCACCGAGTATTGAAAGTCGCGGCTCTTCTCCGGCGGGGGCGGATGTTCGTCCAGCTCGTTGGCCAGCTCCGCCGCGAGATCGAAGCCATCGGGCCCCGGCGTGTAGCCCGTGACCAGGATGGGCGTCGGGCCGCGGAACCTCTCCACCACCGTCCGCTCCGAGTCGACGATCTCGTCGGAGACGCCAGACGGTCGAGCGCGTAGCGACTCCACCGCCTTCGGCTCCGAGCGCCCCGGCCCGGGTACACCCACGCCGCCCTTGGCGCGGATGGGCTCGACGATCGTCCGCTCCGCCGCCGCCAGCTCCGCCGCCTCATAGGCTCCCGCCGCCAGCTCGGCCGCTGCGAGCTCCTCCGCCGCAGCCAACTCCGCCGCAGCATGGGCGCTCGCCGCCCGCTCGGCCGCCGCGCGCTCTTCCGCCGCAGCCGCACGCCCCTCGGGCGCCCTCCGCCTGGTCTCGGCCTGCTCCCTGGCATGAGCCAGGGCGGCTTCCGATGGCGCCGCCACCTGCGGCGTCCCACTCGGCCGATCGGCCCTCGCCGCCGCCGGGTTCGGCGATCGACTCCGGACCTTCTCGAGGAGATCCTGCGCCATGGCGTGATCCGGCGACCGCGCCAGCACCGCTCGCAAGGTCTCCTCCGCCTCCGCGAGATAGCCCTGCTCCAGGAAGAAGGCGCCCTCGGCGAGCTCCGCCTCGATGTCCGAGGTCTCTCCCTGCCCGAGGCCAGCGGCAGCCTCCCCCTCCACGGGCTCCAATTCGAAGGAGAGCGCCGCGTCCAGGCGCGGATCGATGAGGATCTCCTCTTCGTCCTCTGCCAGGCTCCCCTCTTCGGCGATCAGGGTCTCCGCGTCGCGCCACTCGGCGACGACAGTCTCCGCATCGCCCCACTCGGCGACGGCGGTCTCGGCATCGCCCAACTGGGCGACGACTGTCTCCGCATCGCTCCACTCGGCGACGGCCGTCTCCGCTTCGCTCCACTCCGCGACGACCTCGCCCTCCTCGACGTCCCCCACCGCCAGGAGGAGGAGATCATCGTCGTCGATCTCGGTCAGCTCGTCGTCGACCTCTTCCGGCCCCCCGTCGTCCGCGGCAGGGGGATCCGCGCTCCAGGCGCCCAGGGGCTCGTCGTCCATCTGGGCCAAGCGGAGCGCTTCGTCCTCGAATCCATCAACCCCGTCCACGATCCGGCCAAAGACGATCCCTTCGTCCTCGCCGCCGAGCACGCTGCTCTCATCTCCGAACGGGTCGCCCGAGAGCGGCGAGTCGTCATCGCCCTCTGGCAATTCCACGTAGGAGAAGTCGTCCTCCAGCCCGTCGAGGCTCACCTTCGCGCGCGATTCTTCGGTCTCCGCCGTCGCTCCGAAGAGCGCTTCATCGCCTTCGATCTGATCCAGCGCGCCGAGCCGCTCCTGGCCGACGCGGCCGAGGCCGTCGTCGGAAGACCCCGCTCTGGCCCTGCCTCCAGCCGAAGACTCAGGTGGAAGGAGATCGGGATCGACGAGATCCGGCCCCTCGAGGTCCACCATGATCGACGTCTCGAGCGCCGGAGACTCCACCTCCCACTCGCCCGAGTACGCCGCCACCAGATTCTCGAGCTCCGGATGATCCGGCGCCGTATCGATGAGGCGATGCAGGTGGTTGCGGCCCCTCTCGTAGTCCCCCTTGCTGAGGCAGAGACGCATCACCCGCACCATCGACTCGACCGCCCCGGCTCGATCGTCCACGGCGAGGCGGAGCTGGACCGCCCGCTCATGGGCGTCGATCGACTCCGGATCCAGCGATAGGACCGCTGCGATGTGAGCGTTCGCCTTCTCGTGGAGGCCGTACTTCAGGTAGACGTCGATCTCCGTGAGCAGCTTCGGCAGCTGCTCGGCGCCTCCCCCGGAGCCCGCTGGCGTCGATCGCGATGCCGATGCCGCCCCTGCGCCCGACGCCGATCGCCGCGCCGAGGCAGAGAAGCCCCCGCTGGCCTGTGGCGATCGCGGCGCCGAAGCGCCGCTGCCTGCCGGATGTGGCGCCACGCCAGCGGAGCCGGTCCCGAAGCCTGCCGAGCGCTCCCGCGGCCCCTGCGACGGACTCAGGGAGGGAGGCGCGGAAGGAGCGACCACCGCCGACGCGGGCCGGGGCTCCGATCGGGTAGACGGCCCCCTGGAGAAGGCCGCCACCGCGTCGGCGTCCTCCGGCGAGAGCTCCAGGATCTTGCGCCAGGCCCGCCGCTCTTCTGCGCGGCGCCCCGCTGCCTCCTCGACCCGGGCCAGCTCCTTGTAGACCGAGACCGCCTTCTCCCGCTGCCCCAGCTCCGTAAACGCTCGAGCCAGCAGCTCCAGGGTGACGGTGTCCCGGGGGTTTGCGCTGAAGTTCACCTGCAGCCGCGCCAGGGCTCGACGGGGATCCCGCCGCCCCAGATAGACGCTGGCCAGCTCTCGGGAGAGCCCCAGATCGTCCGGCGCCAACGAGACGATCCGCTCCCCCACCCTCAGGAAATCGTCCATCCGATTGTGCGACTTGAGGTGCTCCGCCGAGACCCGCAGCTCGCGCAGCGCCTCCATGACCTTGCCCTGCTGCGCGAAGATCTCTCCCAACTTGATCCGCGACGTGACGTTGTCCGGATCCAGATCCACCATCCGCCGCAGGGTCTCCAAGGCCGTGGACGCCTGCCCTACCTCCTCCTGATGGTTCGCCACCACCTGGAGCTGCGACATCGCGTCCGAGATCAGCCCGAGCTGCTGGTAGAGATCCGCGAGCTCCAGGTTCACGTGGACCCGGGATGGATCGAGCTTGACGATCTGCTTGTAGACCGCGACCGCCTTCAGGAAGAAGCCGTCGGAGGAGTAGGACTTCGCCACCTCTTCCAAGGTGGTGGCAGCGACCTCGTTCTCCCCCTTCTTCTGCTGGAGCTCCCCGATCTTCAGCAGGATCCGGACGTCCTTGGGATCCGCCCGCCGGGCCTTCTGGTACTCGGCGATGGCCCTGTCGAGTTGGCCCCTCTGGACGAACTTCGCCGCGGCCTGGGTGATCTTGTTCTTGTCCATGCGCGCGCGATTCGTCCTGCGATCAGCCCCCAAGGGTCTGGACCACCCTCCACCGCTGCGTATGCGGCGCCCCTCGCTGCGGCAGAAACACCCGTAATTTCTACGAGTTCATCGGCCGCAGAGTCAGGCAGGCCCCAGGCGGGACGCGAGCCCGCAGCGTAGGCGATGACCCCACACAGGTCAAGACAACAGCTTCTGTAGACCCTGGCAGGGTCTACAGAAGCATTACGCCGACCGAGGGATGGAAACTACGGGGTGTCTTCGATGACGCGCTCGGCGGCGGCACGCTGGAGGCGCTCGACGAGCCGGGTGTCGTAGTGTCCCTCGACGAATTCGGGCCAGGCCAGGACCTGCTTGTGAAAGGGGGCGTTGGTCTTGATCCCCTCCACCACGAGCTCGTCCAGCGCCCGGCGGCCGCGGGCCATCGCCTCCTCGCGATCCTTGCCGAAGCAGATCAGCTTGGCGATCAACGAGTCGTAATAGGGCTGCACCTTGTACTGCTCGTAGGCCAGGGAGTCGAAGCGGACCCCGAAGCCACCCGGCGTGTGGAAGCCCGTGATCAAGCCGGGGGACGGCGCGAAGGTCAGGGGATCCTCCGCGTTGATCCGGAACTCGATGGCGTGACCCGTCAGGCTGATGTCCTTCTGGCTCCGACCGAGCTTCTCGCCTGCCGCCAGCCGGATCTGCTCCTTGAGGAGATCGATGCCGGTCACCTGCTCCGTCACTGGATGCTCCACCTGGATCCGGGTGTTCATCTCCATGAAGAAGAAGTCGCCGTTCTCGTCCAGGAGGAACTCGATGGTGCCCACGTTGTTGTAGCGGATCCGCTTCATCGCCTCGATGGCGACCTTGCCCATCTTCTCGCGGAGCTTCGGGGTCAGCGCGGGCGAGGGCGCCTCCTCGATCAGCTTCTGATGCCGCCGCTGCACCGAGCACTCTCGCTCGCCGAAGTGGACCACGTTGCCGTGCTCGTCCGCGACGATCTGCATCTCGATGTGCCGGGGCTTCTCGATGTAGCGCTCGATGTACATCGAGCCATCACCGAACGCCGCCACGGCCTCGGCGCTGGCGGTGTTGAACGCCTGCGCCACCGCCTCCGGTGTCTTGACGATCTTCATCCCTCGTCCGCCGCCGCCGGCGGCGGCCTTCAGGATCACCGGGAAGCCGATCTTCCTGGCCATCGCCTCGGCCTCGGCGGAGTCCTTCAGGGCGGCCTTGCTCCCGGGGAGCAGCGGCAGCCCCGCCTCGGCGGCCGCCTCTCGGGCACGGACCTTGTTGCCCATCATCCGGATGATCTCCGGACGGGGACCGATCCACGCGATCCCGCAGCTCTGGACCACCTCGGCGAACTCGGCGTTCTCCGAGAGGAAGCCATAGCCCGGATGGATCGCGTCCGCGCCGGTGATCTCGGCTGCCGAGAGCACGGCGGGGACGTTGAGATAGCTCTCCTTCGACGACGGGGGGCCGATGCAGATGGCCTCGTCGGCGAAGCGGACGTGGAGGGCGTCGGAGTCGGCGGTCGAGTGGACCGCCACCGTCTGGATGCCCATCTCCTTACACGCCCGGATCACCCGCAGCGCGATCTCGCCGCGGTTGGCGATGAGGACCTTCTTGAACATCAGGCGGGCTCGATCCGGAAGAGCGGCTCGCCGAACTCCACCGGCTGCGCGTTCTCCACGAAGATCTCCGCCACCTTCCCGGAGACCTCCGCTTCGATCTCGTTCATCAGCTTCATCGCCTCGACGATGCAGAGGGTCTGGCCCTTGCGCACCATCTGCCCCACCTCCGCGAACGATGGCGCGTCGGGAGAAGGCGAGCGGTAGAAGGTGCCCACGAAGGGAGAGGTCACCACGACACCGGGCGCAGCGGGCGCCGCCGGGGCGGCCCCCACCGAGGCGCTGCTGGCGGCAGGCGGCGGCATCTGCACCATCGACTGGGCGCTGGGCGGCGGCATCGGCGCCACCTGGGTGTAGACGGCGTCCTGACCCCGGCGGATGCGGAGCCGCTCCTCGCCGTTCCGGTAGTCGAACTTCGTGACTTCCGTCCCCTCGAGGGCTTCGATGATCGCCTTGATCTTATCGACTTCCAATGTGTTCCTCCCGGGCGTGCCGCGGGCCCGCGCTTCAACAAAGAAACCGCTCGTAAGCCGCGCATTCTACGGCCCGGCGGCGGCGACGCCAGCCCTTTATGGACAGCGCCTTCAAGATACCTTCGACGCAGAGCGTCGTAGACCGCTCAGAGCCTGTGAGAAAACCGCCCTCCAGCGAGGGAGGGGCGGTCTTCTCACGCGCGCTGCGCGCTACGGCTCTTCCTTGCGATCGCTCGCCTCTGGCT
>JBEBXK010000063.1:0-18751 GCA_040391605.1 Vulgatibacter incomptus | reverse complement strand
GGGATCAGCATCAGCTCCCAGAAGACGTAGAAGAGCACCATGTCCAGGGCGATGAGCGCCCCCAGCATGGCCGTCTCCAGGACGAGCGCCGCTATGGCGAACTCCTTGATGCGCGTGGTGATCGTGGTCTTCGCCGAGGCGATCACGATCGGCATCAGGAGGGTCGTCAGCAGGATCAGCAGCAGCGAGACCCCGTCGATCCCGATGTGGTAGCCGATGCCGGCGGACTCCACCCAGGGGACGTTGACCTCGAGCTGGAATTGGGTCGCCGCCGAGGCGTCGAAGATCGCCAGCAGCCCCAGGCTCAGGGCGAAGGTGAGGATCGACGTCCAGAAGGCGATGCCGCGTCCCAGCTTGCCGGCGGGGACGAACATCACCACCAACGCCCCCAGCAGCGGGAGGAAGGTGACGACCGAGAGGAGGTTGTGGAGGGCAGCACCCACGTCTTGCAACTCCTAGAAGAGGACGACCCAGAGGATCGCGACAGCCGACACCGCCATGACCAAGGCGTAGCGCTGCGCGTTTCCATTCTGGAAGTAGCGGAAGAGCTGGGCGGTCCAGCCGGTGAGCACCGCGGTTCCATTCACCAACAGCTTGTCGATGGTAAAGCTGTCGACCACCAGCCAGAGCACGCGGGCGAAGGCAGCCAGCGGCCTCACGATCACTGCGTCGTAGACCTCGTCCACGTAGAATTTGTTGGCGAAGGCGGCGTAGAGCCTCGGCGCCTTGACGGCGACGAGCTCCGCCTTGCCCTTGCCCGGCCCCAGGTAGAGGTACCAGGCGACGCCGAAGCCGCAGAGGGCCACGGCCAGGGCGATGAGGTAACCGGGCAGCATCGCCGCCAGATCGTGGGCAGGCGCGGGAGGCACGGGCACGCCCAGCTCTGCGGCGCCCATCTCCAGCACCCGCTGGAAGTTCTGGGTGGCGGGCTCGAAGACCCCTCGGAGGAAGCGCTCGAAGCGCGCCCCGGCGGCGAGGGGCAGCCCCCAGACCGCCGCGCCGACCGCGAGGCCCGAGAGCACCCAGAGCGGCGCCGTCATGGCGGGGCCGGAGTCGTGGGCCTTGTGATCCTTCATGCCGCGGCGCTCACCGTGGAAGGTGAGGTTGAACATCCGCCACATGTAGAAGGACGTGGAGAGCGCGGCGATCAGGCCCAGGCCGTAGGTGACCAGCTGAACCCAGGGGTACCAGGGGTTCGGGTTGGCGTGGGCGGCGTGGAGGATCGCGTCCTTCGAGAAGAAGCCCGACAGCGGGATCACGCCGGTGATCGCGATGGTGGAGATCCCGAAGGTGACCCAGGTATGCCACATCTCCTTGCGGAGGCCGCCGAACTTGCGGATGTCGGTCTCGTCCTTCATCCCGTGCATCACGGAGCCTGCGCCCAGGAAGAGGCAGGCCTTGAAGAAGGCGTGGGTCACCAGGTGGTAGATGGCGGCCCACCACGCGCCGACCCCGACGGCGATGAACATGAAGCCGAGCTGGGAGACGGTGGAGTAGGCGAGCACCTTCTTGATGTCGTTCTGGGCGTAGGCCATCAGCGCGGCGAAGACCGCGGTGGCGGCGCCCACCACCGCCACGGTCGCCATGGCGCCGGGGGAGTAAACGTAGAGGAAGGAGAGCCTGGCGATCATGTAGACGCCGGCGGTGACCATGGTGGCGGCGTGGATCAGGGCCGAGACCGGGGTCGGGCCCGCCATGGCGTCGGGGAGCCAGACGTAGAGGGGGATCTGCGCGCTCTTTCCGGTGGCGCCCACGAAGAGGAGCAGGCAGGCCAGGGTGATCGCACCGGCGATGGTCCAACCGGCGAAGATCCCGCCCTGCAGCACGGCGGTGGGGATCAGCCCGCTGGCGGCCACCTGGAGCTCGGCAAAGTCGATGGTGCCGAAGAGGCCGATCATCGCGAAGATGCCGAGGAGGAAGCCGAAGTCGCCGATGCGGTTGACGATGAAGGCCTTGCGTCCGGCGTAGGCCTTCTCCTCGTCGGTGTACCAGAAGCCGATCAGCAGATAGGAGGCGAGACCCACGCCCTCCCAGCCCACGAACATCACCAGCAGGTTCGAGCCGAGGACCAGGGTGCTCATCGCCGCGACGAAGAGGTTCAGGTAGGCGAAGTAGCGCCAGTAACCCTCGTCATGGCTCATGTACTCGGTGGAGAAGAGGTGGATGAGGAAGCCCACCCCTGTGACCACGCAGATCAGGGTCGCCGAGAGGCGATCCACCGAGAGCGCCATCTCCACGGGAATTCCGCCGATGGTGAACCAATGCCACCACAGCTCGGAGATCCGCTCGGTGCCGCCGTAGGAGACCTGGTAGAGCGCCAGCGCCGAGACCACGAAGGCCCCGAAGACCGAACCCAGCGCGAGCAGGTGCACGTTGGCCCGGCCGAGGCGCTTGCCGAGGAGTCCGTTGACCGCGGCGCCCAGCAGCGGCAGGAGGATGATCCAATGAAGCGCCTGGGGCAGGCCCTTCGATGGATCGAGGGCGTTGAGCCAATCCATGAATTGCAGCTCCCCTTCAGTACTTGAGCGCGTCGACTTCGTCGACGTTGATGGTCTTCCGGTTGCGGAACACGGCGATCATGATCGCGAGGCCGATCGCCGCTTCTGCCGCCGCCACGGCGATCACGAAGAAGGCGACCACGTGGCCCTCCAGCACGCCATGTGCGCGGCTGAACGAGAGGAAGGTCAGGTTGGCGGCGTTGAGCATCAGCTCCACGCCCATGAAGACGACGATGGCGCTCCGGCGGATGAGCACCGCCGCGAAGCCCACCGCGAAGAGCGCGGAGGCGAGCGCGAGATAATGAGCGAGGGGGACGGTTGCCATCGCTAGATCTTTGCCTTGGCCACGACCACCGCGCCGACGATTGCAGCCAGCAGCAGGACGGAGGTCGCCTCGAAGGGGAGGATGAACTGGGTGTAGAGGAGCTTACCCACGGCGGCCACCTGGCCGAAGCCCTCGGGGAGCGCGGTGGGCAACGCGTCGGGGAGCCCCTCGAAGAGCAGCCACGAGAAGCACCAGAAGATCAGGGCCGTCGCCCCGCCGACCGCCGACCCCAGCGTGATCTTGGGGACCTCGAGATCTGCCTCGCCGAGGTTCAGCAGCATGATCACGAACATGCAGAGCACCATGATGGCGCCGGCGTAGACGATGATCTGCAGCGCGGCGATCAGCTCGGCCGAGAGGAGGACGTAGAGCCCGGCCAGGCCGAAGAAGGCGAGGACCAGGCTCATGGCGGCGTAGATCGGGTTGCGCGCCAGGAGCATCGAGAGCGCCCCGCCGACGGCGAGGAGCGCCAGCGGATAGAAGAGCAGGGACTCGGAGACGAGCACACCCAGCAGCGGCGTCATGAGCGGACCCCCTCGTCGGCGAGGACGCCGAAGGGATGCGGGAACGGGCAGCGCTTCTCGTTGATGTGCTGCTCGAACTCCTCGCGGAACTTGTCGACGAAGGAGTGGACCGGGAGCGCCGCGGCGTCACCGAGGGCGCAGATGGTGGTGCCGAGGCCGATGGGCGGATAGGGCGCGATGGCGTTGACCACCGACTTGAGGAGGTCCAGATCCTTATGCTCGCCCTGCCCCTCCTCGATCTTCTTGATGATCCGCTCCATCCACACCGTGCCCTCGCGGCAGGGCGTGCATTGGCCGCAGGACTCCTCGGCGTAGAACTTGGAGACCCGCCACAGCGCCCGGACCATGCAGGTGGAGTCGTCCATCACCACCACGGCGCCGGAGCCGGCCATGTTGTCGATGGCCTTGAGGGCCTCGTACTCCGCCGCGACGTCGAGTTCGCTATGATGGAGCACCGGCGCCGAGCTGCCCCCGGGGATCACGGCCTTCACCTTCCGGCCACCGGGGATCCCGCCGCACCACTCTTCCTTGTGGATCAGGTCGTTGAAGCTCAGGGTCATCGGGATCTCGTAGACCCCGGGCTTGTTCACGTGGCCGGAGACACAGACCAGGCGGGTGCCGCCGGACTTGGGCGTGCCGAGGGCCGCATAGTTGGCGGCGCCCATCTTGATGATCGTGGGCACGGTGTTGATCGTCTCGACGTTGTTCACCACGGTGGGCGAGCCGAAGAGGCCCACCACCGCAGGGAAGGGAGGCTTGAGCCTGGGCCAGCCCTTCTTGCCCTCGAGGCTCTCCAGGAGCGCGGTCTCCTCCCCGCAGATGTAGGCGCCGGCGCCGCGATGCACGTAGACGTCGAGCTGCCAGCCCGAGTCGAGGACGCTCTTGCCGAAGATCCCGGCCTCGTAGCACTCGGCGATGGCCTTCTCGAGGATCTCGGCCTGCTCCAGGTACTCGCCGCGGATGTAGATGTAGGCGGTGTGGACGCCGATGGCGTAGGAGGCGATCGCGATCCCCTCCATCAGGGAGTGGGGATCCTGCTCGAGGATCAGGCGATCCTTGAAGGTGCCGGGCTCTGACTCGTCGGCGTTGACGCAGAGATATTTGGGCTTGGGCGAGTCCTTGGGGACGAAGCTCCACTTCATCCCGGTGGGGAAGCCGGCGCCGCCGCGGCCGCGGAGATTCGAGGCCTTCACGGCGTCGATGATCTCCGCGGGCTGCATCTTCAGCGCCATCGGCAGGGCTTCGTAGCCGCCGTTGGCCTTATAGCCCGCGTAGGTGTGGCTCGCGGGCTTGAACCAACTCTTGGTGAGGACGGGCGAGAACTGACTCAAGATTTCTTCCCCGCCTGCTTGCGCAGATCTTCGATGAGCTGATCGGCCTTCTTCAGCGTCATGTTCATGTGGAAGCGGGAGTCGACCTGGAGCACGGGGGCGTTGCCGCAGGCGCCCAGGCACTCGAACTCCCGCAGGGTGATCAGCTTGTCGTCGGTGATCTCGCCCATGCTGACGCCCAGCTTCTCCTCCATGTGGCGGATCAGCGTCTCCGCGCCGCGCAGGGAGCAGGAGATGTTGGTGCAGACGTCGATGACGTGCTTCCCCTTCGGCTCCGTGAAGTACATCACGTAGAAGGAGGCCACCTCGCGGACGCGCTCCGGCGTCGCCTGGCACTTCTCGGCCACCTGGACCATCCCCTCCGGGGGGATCCAGCCGATCAGATCCTGGACGATGTGGAGACCGGGGAGGATCGCGGCCCCCTTCCCTCCTTCAGGGAAGCGGGCGAGATGCTTCTCCATCTCCTCATCGAACTGCTTCTGCTGCTCCGTCGTGAACGGTGCCGCCATCGTTGACACACCTCTGCCTGCATGTTTCGAGCGTTGAGCGTGGGCGGAAAAAGGCGGCCCAAGATCATCTCGAGGCCCCCTGATGTCAAGGGAAACGTTCCCTCCCGGACCCTTGCCCGGACTCCATCCAAGTGGGCGAAACTGGTGATTCTTTCGTCATCGATCCTGTCGGCCCGTTGAACCATCCGAGCGCCCCGGATCATCCGGGCGATCCGAGCGCTCGTGGGCGCCGATCGGGCGGGCGAGCAGGGCGTCGGCCGCTGCGCGGCTTCCATCCTCCAGGCGTCCGGCGAGCTTTGAACCGAACCACGAGTAACGAGAGGAGAAGACGCGGTCCACTATATCTGCCGGAAGCGGCGCATAGCCCGCGTATCCTTGAGCCAGCGAGACGATGCGTCCCCGCAGCCCATCTTCGGCTGGCCTCGCTTCGGCGAGGGCCGCGGCGCCCGCGGTGGGCTCGGCGGGGACCCCGAGGAGGATCAGATCGTCCAGGCGCAGCGCCACGGTCCGCGCCGCGGTCGGCGCCACCAGGGACGCGAGGTTGGAGAGGAGGCGGCCCAGCGGCCAGGGGACCACCGCGTGGAGCTCCGGCGGTGGCAGATCGAACTCCGCCTCGGCGCAGCCCAAGGTGAGGGGCAGGGCGACCTCATGCGCTCGGAGTCGACCCGCTTCGGAGGCGAGCTCGTTCGCGAAGGCCACCACGGGCTCAGAGCTCGCCATGGCCGCAGCGGTCGGCGCAGAGCGGGCGGGATCGGCGGATCGGACCGTCGCCGCGGCGCCCTCCTCGTCCGTGCCCAGGCCCCGGCCCGACGAGCCGCTCCCTGCGGGCGATGGGGCTTCACCCGCAGGGAGCCCCACCGCCCCGTCCGTCGAGGCGGCTCGCGCGTCATCGATCCGGGCCACCGCCGGCTCACGCACCGGGGCCGCCCTCGCGTCGCCCACGGCTCCCTGGAGGACGAAGGCCACCCCACCCTCCACCTCCTCCAGCCGCTCCATCGCGGCGCCTGGCCAATCTCCGGCGGGGCCGATGGGGCGCGGCGTCAGGGTGGGATGCGCGGCGAAGCGGACGACCTCGGCGATCCGGCTGCCGTCCGGGCGACGCAAGCGGATGGTGGTGAGGCGATCGTCGGTGCCATGGCCCGGCCGATCCCGATTCGTATTCAGCGGGCGCCGCACCTCCCCTATCGCCAGCTCCGCCCGATCGAGGTCCGCCCCCGCCGCCGCGAGCGACGCGGAGACGGCGTCGAGGATCGCCTCCACCAACCGCTCATCGTAGCGGCCGATGGCCACCGCCTGCTGGATCAGCTCCCGATCGTAGCCACCCGGGCCAGAATGCGTGTGGGTCGCGGCCACCAGGGCGCAGCCGGCGCCCTCGGCCCGCAGCCTCGCCGACACCGCCTCGGCCAGGGCCGGCGGCAAGGTCATCAGCTCCATCACCACCACCGCCGTCCGCAGCCCCGCCACCTCCAGCAGCAGCGAGCGGACGTGGAGCGGCGTCCCGGCCTGGGACGCCTTCCGTCCGAAGGGGCGATAGCCGGCCAGGGGAAGATCTGGCGGCAGATGGACCTCCGCCTTGCCGGCGCCGGCGAGGAGCACGCCCGACCTGGCGTCCGCGGAGAGGATCCGCGGCGGCGTCGATGGCCGCTGGGGCCTCCAGTCGATCGCCCCTCCGAACAGCAGCGCCAAGCCCAGCGTCGCGCACCCTCCGAGGAGGACGCGACGGCGAGGGGCCGGCCGGCGATCGACGCTGGGAGGGAGGCTCAAGCGGCTTCATCTTTCTTCGCGATCGGGGTGGCGGATGATCGGGTCGAAGTATAGTGTCCCGCACCGCCCATGTTCGACAAACTCAAGGAAGAATGCGGCGTCTTCGGGATCTGGGGAAACTCCGAGGCATCCAACCTCACCTACCTCGGCCTCCACGCCCTGCAGCATCGGGGACAGGAGGGCGCCGGCATCGTCTCGTCGGACGGCAACAAGCTCCACCTGCATAAAGAGCTGGGCCTGGTCACCGACGTCTTCGACGCGGAGAAGCTCGCGCGCCTGCCCGGCCGCTCGGCCATCGGCCACGTCCGCTACGGCACCGCCAACGGCAGAGGGATCAAGAACGCCCAGCCCTTCGCCATCGAGTGCAGCGGCGGCCCCATCGCGATCGCCCACAACGGCAACCTCGTCAACGCCGCCTCGGCCCGGCGCGCCCTCGAGCAGTCCGGCGCCATCTTCTTCTCCACCTCGGATACCGAGGTCATCCTCCATCTGATCGCCCGCCAGCCCGAGGCCGAGGCGAAAGATCGGATCCAGCGCGCCCTCGAGCAGGTGCAGGGCGCCTACTCCCTGCTCTTCCTCACCGAGCGTCAGATGATCGGCGTCCGCGATCCCAGGGGCTTCCGCCCGCTGATCCTGGGCAAGCTCAAGGACGCCTGGATCCTCTCCAGCGAGACCAGCGCCCTCGATCTGATCGAGGCGGAGTACGTGCGCGAGGTCGAGCCCGGCGAGATGGTCGTCATCGACGACGAAGGCCTCCGCAGCTTCCATCCCTTCGGGTCCGCCCCCCACGCGCGCTGCATCTTCGAGCACGTCTACTTCGCGCGGCCCGACTCCCTGGTCTTCGGCAGGAGCGTCTACGAATCACGGATCCGCCAGGGCGCGCAGCTCGCCAAGGAGCATCCGGTCGAGGCCGACCTGGTCATCCCCTGCCCCGACTCCGGCGTCCCCGCCGCCATCGGCTACGCCGAGGCCAGCGGCATCCCCTTCGGCATGGGGATCATCCGCAGCCACTACGTCGGACGCACCTTCATCGAGCCCACCCAGTCGATCCGCCACTTCGGCGTGAAGCTCAAGCTCAACGCCCTGCGCCAGGTCCTCGAAGGCAAGCGCGTCATCGTGGTCGACGACTCCATCGTCCGGGGCACCACCAGCCGCAAGGTGGTGAAGATGCTCCGCAACGCGGGCGCCTCCGAGATCCACCTCCGGATCTCCAGCCCTCCCACCTCCTGGCCCTGCTACTACGGCGTCGACACCCCCTCTCGCCGCGAGCTGATCTCCGCCTCCCATACCGTCGAAGAGATCGGCAAGTACGTCACCGCCGACAGCCTGGGCTACCTCTCCCTCGAAGGCCTCCACGAGGCCGTCGGCACCGGCGGCCAGGGCTACTGCGACGCCTGCTTCAGCGGCGCCTACCCCGTCACCTTCCCCGCTGACGAGAGCGAGCGCCCCCTCCGCATCCTCGAGGCCTGAGGTCGGTGACGACGCTCTTCCATCCTCGGCGAGTAGAACACGAGTAGAGCCGAGGCGAACGCCTCCTCCGGTCCGAGCGTTCTAGCCTGGAAACGTAGCTGCCGTAGGCAGAAGGGCGGGCTTGCCGCGGCCATCGTATTCTACGATCTCCCCGATTCCCAATGGGTGCGGCTCCTCTGGGCAAACGAGTTCCACGTCACTTCACCACTCGTAGATTAGGCCGTTTCTTGGTCCGGGCGGTGGCTTCGGTGACGTGAGTTCAGGGTATCCGCTGCACGAGCCCCGTCCCCCGGGGAGCAGCCGATCATGCAGAATGGCGACGTGATGGATTCAGCCGCCAGGGACCTGCGCAGCCGGCTGCTCTTCCGACGACCCGCGGGACGGTGAGCGGGCCGATCTCCATAGCGAGCTCGGCGGCGTCGATGCTGGCGCGGGTGGAGCGCCAGTACTTCGGCGCGAGCTCAAGGTCTCGATCCCTCGGCCTGTTGCGCGAGGACGCGGATGACGTCGCGCAGACACGTCTCGGGCTCGAGGTCGTGAAGGCGGCAGGCGGCGATGAGCGAGAGCAGGTCACCGGTGCTCTCCCCGTGCCCGTCGCTGCCGACAATAGCCAGTTTTTACGGCTATTTCGAGCTCCGCATAGCCGTAAGAACTTCCTTTTCGCAAGAAGGTCGAGGTGCGACTGCGGCAGCTGCCGCAAAAGCTCGCGCCCCTCCCTCTCGACCAGGCTCTCCAGGTCCGTATGGCCCATGCTCGCAGCCTCGCCTGCCTTGAGCCGTTCTTCCAAGTCACCCAAGTAGTCCCGCGCCGGGGCGAACGGAGTCGACGGCGCGGATCGCAAGAGCGTCCATTGGGCGGCGTTTCCTGCGACCTTCCGTCCCGCTGGTCACATGGGACCCGATCAGTGTGATTGGCGTCAACCCGCCAGCCACCTCTATCTGTAGAGATCATGCGAAAACGCGTCCTCGGAGAAGATCCGCACCCTAGCGGTATAGCTAGAGCCTGCTTGGCCCTCCAGCAACGCGCTCTAGTCAGCATACTCCACAAACATAACATCGTAATCAGACACGACACCATTTCCGTTGTCTACTGAATATACGATTCCCGTCTCAGAGATGTCGTAGGTCGAGGCAGGGGAAAGCACTGCAACCTTATAGAGCTTACACGCAGACAAATCAGTCAGATACAGAACACGACCACCGTCGGCGCATTCGAAGGCTTCATAAATAACGAACCTTCCGCCGGGCCCTCCCACCCGAGGCCTAGAGTACGTACCGCATGCAGCATGATCAGGGTACGGAAAAACAATAAACTCATCACCGGTATCAATATCATACCGGTAAACCCAAGCATCATCATGGTAGACGACTCTGCCGTCATGGACATGAGGGTTGTGTTCGTTCGTACCGGGGTGCTTGAGCGAAGTAAAGGAGGTACCGTCCCAGATAACGATATCGTAGTCCGCCCCTTCGCTCGGCTCAGTCGACGCGAACACCGTTGTTTTGCCCCAGACCGAAGGCTGGATATCGTCGAACGTCGCCGACCCTGTAATGCTAGTGACTAAATTCGTGGAAGTGTCGAACTCCTCAATGTCCCAATATCCGTTGCTGTTCAGTCTCTGCCACACGATCTTGCTCTCAAAAACAGATGGGTTATCAACAGACGGCATCGCAGCGACAACGCCTCCATTGCTTCCGAAACCGACCTTCATGTCGATCTGGGACGAGTTGGTCGCTCCGGAAACTGCTGCCACTTCGCTCATGAAGATGTCTGGCTTTCGCTCATCTTTGGAGACGTATAGATTCTCGAAATACTGACCGTTATCCCATACCCATATCGAATCGTTCCCGCCCCACGGAGACCTTTCGTCTCGAAGCGCGATCTTCAGGTCTTGATCTCCATCATACCAAATCCGAGGTTCAACCTGATGAGAAGGACCAGACGCGACCAAGAATGCGCGCGCTTGGGGCATCTGTGGTGTCTCGCACATCCAATACGGAGGAGGACAAACGATCATAGACTCTTGGCCACAGACCTTCGGTTCGGGCGTTATCTCAGGCGTCGGCTCGGGCGGAGGATCTCCGAATGCGTCTGCGGGCTGTGCGCCAAGCACCGAGCATGTCATTACAATCAAGATCAGAATCCTAATGAATCCGAACATGGACCTCTCCTGGTCAAAGTAATTGAACATCGAGCTGGACCACACACCCTCGGGCACGCGCTTACCCATATTTCGAAATACACCTATCGCGATCACATCTACACTTGCACACCTCAGCACAGTGCCGCCACCCCGTCAAGTAATCATTGAGCGCGGCTTCTTTGACTAAACGAGATCCACGTCAATTCATCATCCGCAGGTTCGGCGGCTACTTGGTGGGCCCGGTGGTACTGGTTGGTGGTGTGAGTTCCGGCGCCTTTCCGTCCTGGTACTTGGCCTGATGGTTTCGCTCCTACTCAATCCACTCGAGATGCCTCCAGTACTCCTCGTCGTCGTTCCCCGATCCCAGCGACCGCAAGCGAAGCCTCGCCTCCGCCCCGGCGAGGCTCCACCGCGCCCTGATAATCTCCATCCGATCGCGAAAGCGGAGACGACTGGCGTCTCCACTTCAGGAGCAGTTGGACAATCCTCGAATCCCCGATTCGGTGCTCTCCGCGAGGGCGAGAGCGGCATCGGAGAGGATCGGGGTGCGGTCTCGGTGGACCGCACCCCGATCCGACATCAGTTGGCTTCGAGCACGACCAGATCGTCGACGTAGTAGCCCGGATACGGTACCGAGCCATCGCTGCGGTTGGCGAAGCGAAGGTTCACGATCTGACCGACGAAGGTCGAGAGGTCGGCCCGGAAGATCCGCCACCCTGCGGCGGAGTGGTTGCCACCCCAGGCCGACTGGCTGTCGATCGTGAAGGGGCGACCCGGCGTGACGTCCACAACCGTCTGGAAGGTAGCTCCAGAGTCCATCGAGGCCTGCAGCGTCACTCCGTCATAGGTGCTCCCTTCCGAGTTGACCCACATCCGGAAATACACCACCGGTTCGATGGCCACCGAGAGATCGATGGCCGGCGAGGTGGCGTGGGAGCTCGCGTAGCTCATCGAGTTCGCGTAATAACCCGCCAAGTTCGTCGCGATGCACTGCGAGGCGCCGAACGCAGTGAGGGGACCTTCGTACGGCTGACCGGTGGAGGCAGGGATGCCACACGCCCAATCGCCTGCGAAGGTCCAGCCGCTCATCGCGCAGTCCTCGAAGTCGGTGGAGAAATAGACGGTAGGACTGCCCACGTCGAACTCGACCTCCCGTTCGTCCGCGAGGGTCGGATCAAGGTCGTCCTCCACACGTACCACCACCGAGACTGGACCGAACTCGGCGAAGGTGGGCGTGCCGAAGAGCCTCCCGGTGATGGGATCGATATTGAGCCACGTGTGGTTGAAGCCACCGACGATGCTCCAGGTTACGGAATCGGAGCCGAGGGTCTTCTTCATATGCAGCGAATAGTCGATGTCCGTGTAGGCGTTGGGGCTGATCTCCTCGACGATAGACGGCGAGAGGGTCGCCTTCGCCTGAACCACGAAATCATCGACGTACGCCCCCGGCCCCACGTCGTAGAGCGTGGACGTCGTCATCATGACCACGACACGGATGAGTTCACCCTCATATTCCGAGAGGTCGATCGAATACTGCCTCCATCCGAGCTGGCTCAGATCACCGCCCCAGTTGTTGTACGAACCGGGCTGCGTATAGGGAGGGTTCACGTCCCCTGCCGGAGGAATCGCGGCGGAGGGATCGCCAACCCGGTCAACCCGGACCTGCAACCATTGTGTGTGGGCGTGGGTGGTGCTGATCCACGCCCGGAAGGTGAGGACCGAGGGTCCCCCGTCGAGGACGGCGATCGGCGGCGAGTCCGCGTAGTTGTTCGCGGCGCTAAGGCCACCAGTGGCGTGCGAATCCAGCTTTGTCCCGAGGCAGCTCGTCCCCGAGCGGCAGGACGTGGGTCCAACGTTGGTGGGGGTCCCGTACTCCCAGTCTCCGCGGAGCGTCCAGCCGTGGTTGGCGTCCTCGAAATCCCCCACGTAGGAGATGCCGGGAGGTAGATCCAGGACGTCGAAGTTCACGGTGTACTCATCGAAGTTCGTCGAGAATCCGGGCTCGTCCACCCGAACCGTGAAGGAGACCGGCCCGACATCCGCGGCCGTCGGTGTACCCGAGACCTTCTTGCTCACGGGATCGAACGAGAGCCAACCGGCATTCAGGTTCGGTACCATCGACCAGATCGCCGACGGCGTTCCACCGGTTACGAAGAAGCTCATCGACACCGGGGCGTCGACAGCCACGGATCGCGGGACACCGTTCGTGGTCAACTCCAACGGATTGAGCCCTGCGCTCAGCAACGTGACGTCGTCGATGAAGACTCCTTCGTATTGGGTACCGCCATCCGAGCGGAAGTGAAAACGGACCTTGATCTGCTGACCGTCGTACGCAGAGAGATCGGCCTGATAGCGCATCCAACCGTTCGCCGAGAAGTTCCCGCTCCAGCTCGGTACGTTGTCGACGTTCCCGTGATAGGCGGGCGTGACGGAGGTCACGCGGTTGAAGGTGGAGCCCCCATCCGTGCTGACCGACAGGTGGAAGCCGTCGTAGTTGGCCTCAGTGTAGATCCACGTCGAGAACGTCAGCGTCGCGCGGACGGCCTCCGAGAGATCGATCGTGGGGGAAGTAGCGATCGAGCTGCCGAAGCTCGCCGAGGCTGCGTAGTTGCCCTCGAGCTTGGTCGCCAGACATGGGCCTGCCGAGCGGCAGCCTCCCGGTCCGCTGCCGGGTACGCCGACCTCCCACTCCCCTCCTACCGTCCATCCATTCCCCGGGGTGAAGTCCGCGACGTAGTAGGGGGCGGATGGGGGCGGGAGGACCGCGATGTTGAAGGTTCTCTCCGCCACGTTCGAAGGATAATTGGGCTCGGAGACCTGGACCGTCACCGTCTCCGCTCCGAGCGCCGCCGGGACGCCGGAGAGGACTCCGGTCTGCGCGTCGATGGTCATCCAGGTGGGTCCGGAGACGATGCTCCAGACCGAATCGTTCGATCCGGAGGACTTCTGCAGACCTGCCGTCCACGGAAGCCCGATGGTGGCGTTCGGGAGGCCGGCGGTCTCGATGACCAGCGGCAGCGCCCCGGCATCCAAGACGCGCAAATCGTCGATGTATACGCCGGGGTTGTTGTTCGAACCATCCGAACGGAATGCAAAGCGGACGATGACCTGCTCCCCGACGTAGGACGACAGAGAAACGCGATACTTCTGCCATCCCAATGCCGAGTGGTTGCCGCTCCAGCTCGGCTGGGAGTCGACATTTCCAGGATACGCGGGAGACACATCCGTCACCGGATCGAAGGTCACACCGCTGTCCGAGCTGATTCGAACGTTGAAACCATCCCAACTGGCCTCGGTATGGACCCATGCCCAGAAGGTGAGTACGGGCTCGACCGCTGTGGTGAGATCGAGGATCGGGGAGTCCGCGTTCATGGTACCAAAGGCGGAACCATTGGAGTAGTTGCCGTCCAGGTTGGTGACCAGGCAACCTCCGCCCGACTTGCAAAGAGGGCCGACGTTGGTCGGGGTGCCACACTCCCACTCACCGCTGAGGCTCCAGCCGGCAGGACACGCCCCGAAGTTCTCCAAGTAGTGCCAACCGTTCGCACCTACCTCCACGACCTCGAGGAAGAAGTCCCTCTCGGCGAAGTTGTCGGGAACCGTGGGCTCCTCCACCCGAATGGTGAAGGAGTTCGGGCCAACGTCCGAAGGGCCCGGAATTCCACCGAGTTCACCGGTCTGGGGATCGATGAGCAACCAGCTCGGGCCGCTGACGATCGACCAGATAGAGTCGCTCGAGCCCTTGGCCTTCTCGAGGGCTCCGACGAATTCTTCTCCCAGCGCGGTCTCTCCCAAATTCGAATCGCTGAGGATCTCCAGCTGATCGTAGGCTCCCTCCATCACTGAAATATCGTCGATATAAACGCCTGCGCTGACGCCCGAGCTGTCGCTGCGGAATGCGAACCGTACCTTGATCGACTGGCCTGTGTACGCGTCGAGATCGGCGTGGTATCGACGCCATCCGAACGTAGAGAGGTCACCGGCCCACGCGGGCTGGCTATCCACGGTTCCGGTGTAATCCGGCTCGAAGTTGGAGAGTTGGGTGTAGTTGCTGCCGTCGGTCGATATCTTCACGTTGAAGCCGTCGGCCGTCGCGCTCGCGGTGTGGACCCAGGCCCAGAATACCAGCCTCGGCTGCACCGTGGAGCCCAGGTCGATCCACGGGGAGTCGGCGGTAGCTGCTGCGAACGCCCGGCTGTTGTTGTAGTTGCCGTTCAACACCGTGCCAATGCAGTTCCCACCGCCGTTGCATTCGATGGGACCGACATTCGACGGCACACCGCATTGCCAGTCATCTCCATAGGTCCACCCAGAGGAACAGACATCGAAAGATTCGACGAAGAGGTCGCCAGGCTCGAGGGCGATGACCTCGAAGACCATATCCTTCTCGGTGAAGTTGGTGGGGCGGGTGAGCTCCTCGATACGGACAGTCGCCACCACCGGTCCCTCGTCCAGGAAGCCCGGAGTTCCGCTGAGGACTCCACTAACCGGGTCGATCTGGAGCCAGGCGGGACCGGAGACGAGGCTCCAAGATGGCGAGCCGCTGCCGCCATACATGGAGAGCGGCACCTGGTAGGCCCTGTCCACGAAGGCGGAAGGCAGCTCGCTGCCGGTGGAGATCGCGACAGGATCCGAGTCGAGCTCAGCGACGACGATGTCGTCGATGTAGACGCCAGGACGGACGCCGCCGCTGTCGGTTCGGAACGCGAACCGGAGCTTGATGGACGACCCTGCGTATGCGGCCAGGTCCACGGAGTACCGACGCCATCCGAATCCCGTGAGGTCCCCACCCCAACCCTGCTGCGAATCGGCGCTCCCAGTGAACGCGGGGCTCACGCCGGTGAGCAGCGACCAGGTCGCGCCGCCGTCGTCGCTCGCCTTGACGTTGAATGCGTCCCAGTTCGGCCCTTCGGTGTGGACCCATGCCCAGAACCAAAGCCCCGGCTGACTGGCGCCCGTGAGATCGATCGTCGGCGAATCGGTGACCGTCGTCGCCCAGGAGAGGTTGTTGAAGTACTCCCCATCGAGGACGGTCGCGAGACAGCCGGTGCCCGAGTGGCATGCAGGCCCGACGTTGGTCGGCGTGCCGCACTCCCAGACAGACGCAAAGCTCCACCCTCTGCCGCAGACCGTGAAGTCCTCCTCGAGATACACACCGGGGGCTCGGTAGATCACCTCGAAGCCGATCGTCGCCTCAGCGAAGTTCGTAGGAACCGTGGGCTCCTCCACGTGCACCGTCACCACGACGGGTCCCTGATCCGCCGGAGCAGGGTTGCCGAACAGCAGCCCTGTCGAGGGGTCGATCGAGAGCCAAGCAATGTTGGTACCGCCGACGATGCTCCAGACGGCATCTGGCGAACCGCCCCGTCGCTGAACCTGTGCCGAATAGGCGCTGCCTACGCCGGCATCACCGAGACCGATCGTGGTCACCTCCAACTGTTCGATGGTGCAGTCCAGCGCACAGCCATCGCCGACGATCAAGTTTCCGTCGTCACACTGCTCGGTGGCGTCAAGGACTCCATCGCCACAGGTGCCATTGAGGGTACACGTTGCGTTGCAATCGGGCTCTCCATCACATCGCTCGCCCTCGCTGACGTATCCATCGCCACAGATCGATTGGAGCTTGACGGTGACGGTGAACGAGCCCGAGTTGGTCGCCCCATACCCATCGGCGATGATGAAGTACGTCTGGCCTGCCGTCATCTCGATGATGCTGGCGCCGGTATCCGTGCATGCGAGGTCTGTGAGGGTTCCGCCGCAGATACCGGTTTTCACCTGGAAGAAGTCGTCGTGGGTGGAATCCATATCGACGACATATCGGCCGCTCACAGGAGCAACGAACGCCGCCGTCTGGTCGGGGCTCGTGGGGGTGGCGGTCCCGCAACTTCCGAACGCATTGCTCTTGCCGGCTGTCGTGCCACTCCACTCCCAGAAGCCCGGGGAGGCCTCCAGGGCATTCAAGTCATAGGGGAAGCGGCAGCTCTTACCCAGGATCCCGCAATTCACGCAGGTGGGATCCATCGGATCGTCGCAATCCTCGGAGCCTACGACCTGGCCGTCTCCGCAGATGGTCTCGCAGCTCGTCCCATCGGTCCCACAGCTAAAGCCCGGGACGATCGTGCAGGTCTTGGAGCATCCGAGGTTACCCTCGACGTTCCCGTCATCACACTCCTCGCCAACGTCGAGGACGCCGTCGCCGCAGCTTCCGATCAGCTTGCAGTCGGCGCTGCAGTCTGCCGATCCATCGCAACGCTCCCAAGGATCGACGTTCCCATCACCGCAATGCGCGCCCCGAACGATCGTGAGCGTAAACGGACCGGAGGCGGTCGCACCGTAGCCGTCGGCGATCACGTAGTAGGTGTCTCCGGCCTCGAGGAGACGAGTAACCGCCCCCGTATCGACGCAGGCCAATCCAACCGGATCCGAGGTGCAGGGCCCCTTGTAGATCTGGAAGTAGTCGTCGTGCGTGGAGTCCATGTCGAAGGTATAGAGTCCGGTCGCCGGCACGACGAAGACACCGGTCAAGTCCACCGCCTTGGCGCCCGTACCACCCACGACACAGATGTTGTCATGGGAGGCGACGCTGCCCGCAGTCGTCCCGGCCCAGGTCCAGGTGGTGGAGGATGTAGACATCGAGTTGAGATCGATGGGCAGCGCGCAGCTCTTGCCCGCGTTCTGGCAATCGATGCACAGTGGATCTGCCGGATCGTCGCAGTCCTCGCCCGACGTGACCTGCCCGTCGCCACACACGCTCTCGACGCAGACTCCGAAGGAGCCATCACAATAAGAGCCAAGAGCGCATAGAACAGAAGTGTCGCAGTAATCACCCGGCTCCATGATCGGGGTGAGCGTCGCCTCGAGCACGAAGGGGCCGCCCGGGAAGGACTGTCCCGCCGCCAAGAATCGATCGGCGGTGATGTAGAGCATGGTCCCTGCAGGGACGTCCTCCAAGGTGGCGAGTTCGGAGATCCCTGCTGCCGGTTCGTCCATGCAGATCAGCTCGGTCGACGGGTCTGCGCAATTCGTGCGAACCGCGAGGATCGAGTCGACATCGGTCCCGCCAAGCAGGTCGAAGTCGATCTTGGAACGCTGCGCGACATGGAAGGCCATGGTGAGGTCTTCGGTGTGGTTCGGACGGCAGGTGGAAGCGAAGTTGTTGCCGAGGCCTGTGCTGTCACCTGCGTACACGAAACCGGTAGCGGTGAAGGTCGCCTCCAGGTTGAGGTTCACCATGTTGGGGTCGCAGAGGGTCCGCTCCAACTCGCAGCTGGAGTTGCAGCCATCACCATCCAAGAGGTTGGAGTCGTCACACTCCTCGTTGCCCGAGAGGATCCCGTCGCCACAGACGGGGCAGGCGGTGAGGTTGCTCGAGCATGCTGGATCCTCGCAGTCGGTCAGACCATTCTGGTCGTCGTCGATACCGTTGTCGCAGATCTCGGGACGCGTGCAAGACGAGGTATCGAAGGCGCAGTCCCCGCCGCAGCCAAGGGTTCCGCCGGTGAATCCGGGGACGTCCGCACAGGTGAGGCCATCGAGATCGGAGCCGTCGCAGTCCTCCGAGCCCTCGCGCACGCCATCGCCGCACTCGGCGGCCCGGCAATCGCTCACGTCGAAGCCGCAGGACTCGTCGCAGAGGAGTTGCCCGTCGAGATAGCCCAGAGATTCGCAGGTGGCGTTGCCGAGATCGAGGCCGTCGCAGTCCTCGCCCTCCGCGATCCGGTCGTCGCCGCAAATCTGGCAGATTGGATCGTCCGCACATGCGGGATCGAGGCAATCGGCGAGGCCGTTCTGGTCGTCATCCTCGCCGTTGTCGCAGATCTCGACGAGGGCGCAATCGCTCGGATCGAACCTGCAATCGGCCCCGCATACGAGCGAGCCTACGTTTCCACCGAAGTCGGTGCAGTTCTGCCCGTCGAGATCTTCGCCGTCGCATTCTTCGTCGCCGACGATATGACCGTCCCCACAGACGGCTGTGCAGGTGGAACCGGAACAATCCCAGCCCGCCTCGACAGTACAGACCGACGAGCAACCGTCTCCGTCATCCGTGTTGAAGTCGTCGCATTCCTCGCCGGCGCCGACAACGCCGTCGCCGCAGACGGCCTCGACGCCACCCGAGCCACCCGATCCACCGTCGCCGCCCGAGCCGCCGTCGCCGCCCGAGCCGCCGTCGCCGCCCGAGCCGCCGTC
>JBEBXK010000062.1:0-19936 GCA_040391605.1 Vulgatibacter incomptus | reverse complement strand
CACGGGCGGCACGGGCGGCACGGGCGGCACGGGCGGCACGGGCGGCACGGGCGGCACGGGCGGCGGGAGCCCCTGCGGAATCCCTGTCGACGGAATCTGCGACGGCACCTCCACCCTGCAGCGCTGCCTCATCCCTCCCAACGGGACCGTCCCTGTCGTCATCGACTATGAGTGCAGGAGCTGGGAACGCTGCAGCGACCAGGGCGGCGCCGCTCGATGCGTGAATCGGGATGACGTCTGCCGCCCCGAAGCCAGCCAATGCACCTCGGGATCCGGCTACCGAGAGTGCACCTCCAGCCGAAGCTGGGTCCAGAGGAGCTGCCCCGGCGCCTGCCGGGACACGCCGACGGGCGCCGTCTGCGAGACGAGCGTCTCCACCACGACCTTCACCGGCAGCCTCTTCTACGAGGCGAAGGCGCCCAACGCCAGCATGACCGATTGGGGTCCCGTCTACACCACGCCGGCCAGAGGCCTCCTCGTCGTCTCCTATCACGGCGGCGAGGTCATCGACTCCGCCGTCCTCGGCGACGACGGCTCCTTCTCCGTGCAGGTCGCGACAACGCCTGCCGTGGACGACACCCTGATCTTCTTTGCGATCCACGTAGGCTGGTCCGGCGCCGACATCCACTTCGGCGTCGCCTTCCCGTCCACCCCCTCCGGCCCAAGCGATATCTGGGACATCGCCCCGGCCACGTCCGCCTTCTGGTCCTGGAGGCTGCCCCTCCCCGCCACGAACGGCGCCGACTGGCTCCTCACCGAGGCGATGTCGAGCGAGGCCGCGCAGCTCTTCGATTGGAGCCTGCAGGTCTGGGAGTCCTCCGTCCTCCACCACGGCCGCGAAGGCAAATCGGTGGTGATCTGGTACGGCGCCGAGACCAGCTGGAACTGCGGAGCATGCTTCGTGGACTACCCCTTCCAGCTGAGCTCGACGCAGCTCGACTCGCAGATCCTCATGCCCGGCCTCGACAGTGGCCACGAGGCCGCGTGGTCCGCCACCGTGATCGCACACGAGCTGGGCCATTGGGCCATGGAGAGCTTCGGCGTCTCGCCCAACGAAGGCGGCCCCCACTGCCTCGGCTCGCCTTCGATGCCGGGACTGGCGTGGTCCGAGGGCTGGGCCACCTTCCACGCCATGGACCTCTACGACGAGCCCTACTACTGGAGCAAAGACGGCGGCACCTTCTATTGGGTCGACGTCGAGAACCTCATCATGTGGGGTACGAGCCTCTTCTCGCGCCCCACGGCATCCGGCGGACTCCTTCAGCAGCAGGACGAGATCTGGGTCGCCAGCGCGCTCTGGGAGCTCTCCCGCGCGCCTGCGGCGTCCAGCAGAGCCCTCCACCGCGCGCTCTCGAGCGCTCGCATGCGGAACGCGCCCTTCGCCAGGGGCTACACCACTCGTTCCTTCGACGTCGACAACCAATGCCGCCCCACCAACATCGTCAACACGGGAGACTCGGCGCCGATCCTCGCCGACTTCCTGGACGCCCTGCGCTGTGGCGGCGTCCCCTCCTCCACCGTCACCGCCGCGGTGAGCCCCTATCCCTATCCGGCGGCTTCGCCGATCTGCCAATGATCGATGGCCCTCCGAACGCGAGCGAAGGGGCGAGCGCCCGACAGCGCCGTGGTTGCGCCCCTCCGCTTTCCCATGGAGACTCCCCGTCGATGAACTCCAAGGACCTCAGATGAAGACGACCCACATCCTCGCGATCCTCGTGGCCGCCGCGCTGGCCGCGTGTGCGAGCCCCAGCGGAGCGCCGCCCGCGGCGGAGAAGGAGGCGGAGACCCAGTCGACCCCGATCTACGGCCCGCCGCCGCCGGCTCCGAAGGTCGAGGCGCCCCGCGCTCCCTTCCTCCTCCACCTGGAGGGGCCACAGGCCGTGATGGCCGGCGGCGAGGCGGACGTGGTCGCGCGGATCGTCCGCAGCGTCCCCAACGCGGTCCCCATCGATCTCGTGGTGAAGCCGAAGGACGGGATCTCCCTGCTGAAAGGGAGCGCGGAGGAGCGCATCGTCGACGATCACTCCCAGGAGATCGTCCGCACCTTCCACTTGCGGGTAGACGATCCGGGCGCCGAGATCGAGGTCACGGCCAGCATGGGAGGCGAAGGCTTCGGCGCGACCTCGACCAAGCGCTTCCGCTTCCTGCGGGAGGCCCCCAAGCCCCGGACCTCCCCGCGCCCCGGCGGCGTGGTAGAGCGCGCCCGCTGAGCTCGTAGCCCGCGCCTTGCAACGCTTCGGGGCGTCTGCTAACCACCGCGCCGGCCTCTCCCGCGTGAGAGGCCTCCTTTTCCTTCAAGGCGGAGACGAGCGTGGCGATCACCTACCGCGACAGTGGCGTGGACATCGAGGAGGGCGATCGCCTCGTCGAGCTGATCAAACCCCATGCGCGGCGGACGATGCGCCCCGAGGTGATGGCCGGGATCGGCGGCTTCGCCAGCCTGGTGGCGCTGCCCCAGGGCTATCGGGAGCCGCTCCTCGTCTCAGGGACCGACGGCGTCGGCACCAAGCTCAAGGTCGCCTTCCTCGCCGACCGCCACGACACCATCGGCCAGGATCTCGTGGCGATGTGCGTGAACGACATCGCCTGCGCCGGCGCCGAGCCCCTCTTCTTCCTCGACTATTTCGGTACCGGCAAGCTCTCCGCCGATCAGGCGGCGGAGGTGGTGGCGGGGATCGCCGAAGGCTGCCACCTGGCAGGATGCGCCCTGGTGGGCGGCGAGACCGCCGAGCTCCCCGGCTTCTACGCCCCCGGCGAATACGATCTCGCCGGCTTCTGCGTGGGTGTGGTGGAGAGGTCGGAGGTCGTCGACGGCAAGCGGGTCCAGGTGGGCGACGTAGTGATCGGCCTGCCCTCCAGCGGCCTCCACTCCAACGGCTACTCTTTGGCACGCAAGGTGCTGCTGGAGACTCGTGCGCTGCGCCTCGAGGATCGCCCCGAGGCCCTGGGAAGCGAGACCCTGGGCGAGGTGCTCTTGCGCCCGACCCGGATCTATGTCCGTGACCTCCTCGAGCTGCGCCGCGCCGGGATCGATCTGCGGTCGATGAGCCACATCACCGGCGGCGGCCTGGTCGGCAACGTGCCTCGCACGCTCCCCGACGGGACCAAGGCCATCCTCGACACGGACGCCTGGAAGGTGCCGCCGATCTTCGAGCTGATCCGCGAGGGCGGTGGGGTCCCGGCGGACGAAATGCTCCGGACCTTCAACCTCGGGATCGGCTTCACCTTGATCGTGCCGCCGGAGGATGAGGCCAGGGCTCTCGAGCTCCTCCGGAGCCGGGGCCTCCACGCGCTGCGGATCGGCGTCATCGAAGCAAGCGAGGGAGAGGCGATCTGCGAGATCCGCGGCGGCGCGTGATTCGGCGAGCCTCTTCCAACGTTCGCTCGCTTCAGAGCCTATGAAAAGATCGCCCTTCCGCATGGTGCTGGGCGATCTCTCCACACGCTTTGTTCGCTACGCTTCTTACTGACGTTCGTTCGCGTCGGCTCGCGGTTTCGTGAACCTCCGCACGAACTCTCGCCACCGCCGATGTAGGCCCCCTCCCCACATTTACATTTTTTCGGACTCTTTGGATGATTGGGGAATGAACATCACGCCGCGGCTTCGAACGCCCCGGCGCAGAGTTCATCGTGTCCCGACGCCGGCCAAGGTGGAGCGTCTTTGTTCAACGCTCTCCATCAGGATGGTCCGCATCGTGCGTTTCGGTTTCCCTCCCGCTTCGACGTGGCAAGCTCGCGGCTTGCGAACTCTTCGACTTCTCCTCTCTCGCGGTAATTGGAGACGGCTCCTCCCGACGTTGGCCCTCGTGGCCGCGCTCAGCTTCCCCTTCGGCGCCTTCGCCAACACCACGATCCGTCCGGACGGAACCGTCCTCCAGAACGGGACACCCTTCTTCCCGAACGGGATCTACATCGTCTCCTGGAACTACAGCCCCTCGCTGATGATCCAGGATCTGAACGCCATCGCGGCAGCGGGCTTCAACACCATCCACGCCAGCCGGACCTCGTCCAATGGCTTCGAGGCCTTCCTTCAGCGGGCCGAGACCCTCGGCGTCCGCGTGATCGTCGAGGGGCTCGATCAGAACAATCCGGCGCCGATCGTCAACGCGCTCAAGGGCTATCCGGCGCTGATCGGCTGGAACATCGGGGACGACGTCCACACCACGGGCGCCAACGTCAGTGGCGCGCAGCTCCAGGCCCGGCACGACCGTATGAAGGTCCTGGATCCCAATCACTTCACCTACTACACCGGCTACGATCGGACGGTCTGGGGGCCGTGGCTCGGAAGGGGAGACGTCTTCGCGCCCTACTACTACCCCATCCCTGCGGAGTGGGTGGGCAAGACCTACTGGACCATGGACGATGCCGCGATCGGGAACCAACCGACCTTCGGCCTCCCCCAAGGCTATGCGTGGCCACGCTCCCGCGGCCCGACCGCGGATGAATATCGAAACATGACCTACCAATCCCTCCTCGCAGGCGCGAAGGGGTTGATCACCTATACATTCCGCGACCCGGGTTTCTTGATCACCGATCACCCAGCCTTGTGGACCGAGGCGTCCGCCACGGCGAGGGAGGTCAACAGGATCTCATCGGCGTTGATGAATGGCTCCCGGACCAAGCTCTCCACGGGAGCGACCAATGTGATCGCCACCCGCTGGATCGACGGCGGCCGCGACCTCCTCATCGTCGCCAACATGGATTGGAACGCACAGAACGTCTCCATTTCCGTGCCGGGCGCCAGCGGCCCGCTGCGGTCGACCTTCGCCTCGAGGCCCAGCGGCCTCCAACTCAGGGGCACCACCGTCTCCGGCCGGATCGACTCGATGAAGGTCCACGTCTACGACCTGGGCACAGATGACGGCAATGGCGGCAATGGCGGCAATGGCGGCACGGGCGGCACGGGCGGCACCGGCGGCACGGGCGGCACGGGCGGCACCGGCGGCACCGGCGGCACCGGCGGCACGGGCGGCACCGGCGGCACCGGCGGCACCGGCGGCACCGGCGGCACCGGCGGCACCGGCGGCATCGGCGGCACCGGCGGCACGGGCGACACGGGCGGCACCGGCGGCACGGGCGGCACCGGCGGCACGGGCGGCACCGGCGGCACGGGCGGCACGGGCGGCACGGGCGGCACCGGCGGCACCGGCGGCACCGGCGGCACGGGCGGCACCGGCGGCACGGGCGATTCCGGTCACACGGGAGCTGGCGGCTTCCCTGGCACCGATCCGGGAGCCGGTGGAGACGCAGGCGCCGGCGGTGACACCGGGACCGGCGGCACCGACGATCCCGGCCATACGGGAGCTGGGGGCTTCCCCGGCACCGATCCAGGCGCGGGCGGTGATACGGGCGCAGGCGGGGATACCGGCACGGGCGGCACCGGCGATCCGGGCCACACAGGAGCCGGCGGCTTCCCCGGCACCGATCCGGGAGCCGGTGGTGATATAGGCGCCGGCGGTGATACCGGCATGGGCGGCGCAGGCGATCCAGGCCACACAGGAGCCGGCGGCTTCCCCGGCACCGATCCGGGCGCTGGCGGTGATAGCGGCACAGGTGGAACAGGCGATCCAGGCCACACGGGAGCCGGCGGCTTCCCCGGCACGGATCCGGGGGCTGGCGGGAGCGTCGACGGAACCGACGGAAGCGGCGGTCACAAGCGCCCTGGCGGTGGAAGATCGGCGAACGAATCCGTCGGCTGTGGGGGAGGAAACGGCGACGCCTCCGAAGGCAAGTCGTCCCGGAAGCGCACCGCCTCCAACGCGCTCCCCTTCGTCCTGCAGCTCGCGGTCCTCCCGCTCTTCCTGCGCCCCCGCCGGAAGAAGGACGGCTCCGAGCCAAGCTGAGCAAGAGCGTCCCTCGGCTCGGGCCGCCAGGGCCCGGCCGAGGTCCGCGAAGAGGCGAACGACCAACGGAGACCCCGTGCCGACGGTCGATTCTCCAGGCCCGCGCTGCGACAGGAGCCCCTCTTCGTCTGCGAGCCGGCGATCCGGCAGCGCCACGCCGCGTCGGCCCGCGCCGCGGGATCCTCCTGTGCTATAGATTTTCGCCAATGCTAAACGTGGCCGTGCTCGCCTCAGGGGCGGGCTCCAATCTCTCCGCCCTCCTCGACGCCTGCGCCAGCGTCAGGATCCCCGCCCAGATCTCGGTGGTCGTCTCCAACATCTCCGGGGCCGGCGCCCTGGAGAAGGCGCGCCAGGCTGGCGTCCCCTCTCTCCTCCTCGAGCACGGCGCCTTCGCGGATCGGCGGGCCTTCGAGACCGCCATCACCGAGGAGTTCGAGGCCCGCCGCGTGGAGGTCGTCGTCCTGGCGGGCTTCATGCGGATCCTGAGCCCGCACTTCATCTCCCGATGGGCCGGTCGCATCGTCAACGTCCACCCCTCGCTGCTCCCCGCCTTCCCCGGCCTCGCCGCCCCCCGCCAGGCCCTCGACGCCGGCGTCCGCCTGGCGGGCTGCACCGTCCACCTGGTGGACGAAGGCACCGACACGGGGCCCATCCTCGCCCAGGCCGCTGTCCCCGTGATCCAGGGCGACACCGAGCAGAGCCTCCACGCCAGGATCCAGGAGCAGGAGCACCGCCTCTTGCCCTGGGTGATAGGACTCATCGCCGAGGGCAGAGTCCACGTGGAGGAGCGACAGGTCCGGATCGAACTCCCTGCAGCCGCTTGGGATCCGCGCAGGATCCTCGCGTCGCCATCTCCGGATCTCCCATGAGCCCTCCCCTGGCTCCGACAGAGTCTCCCGCGATCCGCGCCCCCCATCGACTTCGTCGGAGCCGCGTGCCGTTGCTCGCGCGCCTCCGCTTCTCCTCGCATCCCGGGCACGCGCCATGAGCGGAACGATCGCGCCAAGGCCGACCCAGCTCTACGACGCCATCGTCGTCGGGACCGAGCTCCCCGGCCTGGTGGCCGGCGCCCTCCTCGCCAAGCGCGGCCTGCGGGTGCTGCAGATCGACAACGGCGGTCCCCACGATCACCACGTCGCCGGCGGCTACCTCCTGCCCAGCGGGCCCACCCTTCTGCCGCAGCTCAAGGCCCAGCCATCCCTTCACGCCCTCTTCGACGAGTTGGGGAGCGTCCCCAGCGTGGGGCGCGCCCTCGTCCCCTACCCCGGGGGCCTTCAATTCCTCCTCCCCAGGGCGCGCCTCGAGCTCCGCGCCGATCCGACCTCCCGTCGCGCCGAGCTGTTCCGCGCCTTTGGCGACACCGGCGACGCGATGGTCCGAGCCGTGGAGCTGGCCCTCGGCCTGGGCGTGCGGGCGGCCTCGCTTCACCTGGAGCGTCCGCCTATTCCACCAACCGGCCCCCTCGCCCGCTGGTCTGCGGCCAGGCTCGCCACGCGCAAAGCCCGTGCCATCGGGCCGCTCCCGCTCCAGGCCGACACCCCGCTGGGAGCCGCGATCCTCGGCCTTCACCGCTTCCTCTCCCACGCGGCAGGCGACATCGCTGCCATGGACTTCGCCTACGCCACCCTCCCCACCCTGGCCGAGCCCAGCCGCCTCCCCGCGGACGGCCTCGTCTCCATCCTTCGAGCCGCCATCGCCAGCCATCGGGGCGATGTCCTCGGCGAGCCGTCCGCGCCGGTGGTGGTGGAGGAGATCGTCCTGGAGCGGAGCGGCCTCGGCGCCGCCCGTTTCGCCGGCGTACGCCTCGCCGGCCAATCCGAACCTCATCGTGGACGGATCTGCCTCGCCTCCCACGACCTGCGCGTGCTCGCCCCCCTGCTCCACGCGCCCAGGGTGCGGCGTGGATTCGAGCGCTTCGCTGCAGCGGCGCCCATCGCGCGCAGGCTCCACGTGCAGAACCTGGTCCTCGCCGCCGAGGGGATCCCGCCGGGGATGGCGGACCTCGCCTTCCTTCACGGCGGCGACCGCGAGCCGGCCCTGCTCCAGATCGAGCCCACCCGCCGCCAGGATGGCAGCCTCGGCGAGGGGCTGCGCACCGCGACCGTCTCCTGCCTCGTGGACGAGGGGGCCGATCCCACCAGGGTCGAGGCTCGGATCGAGGCCATGCTCGAGGACGCCCTGCCTTTCCACCAACGCCATCAGAAGCTCCGGCTTCGCGCGCCAGGCGGCGGCCTCCATTACGATCCGGGGGAGGAGGGCGCAGCCTTCGCCGGCAGCCCCCTGCTGAGCCCCGTGCCCCGCCTCCTGGTCACCAACCACAGCGTGCTCCCCCGACTCGGCCTCGAGGGCGCGCTCCTCACGGGCCAGAGGGCGGCCCGTCTGGCCGCCGAGAAGATCGGCAAGGTCCGGCCTTCCTGAGCCGCCGATCGCCGACGTGAAGTGGATCCTCGCGCAAAAAAGGGAGTTGGAGCGGCTGCCCACGAGATCGGGCCCGATCCTCGACTTCGCGGGCGGCGCAGGAGAGAGGCCGCTCTCCGCATGGAGCGGCGGCGATTCGTTCAACGACCCCAGGCGGTCGCCTCACAGGCCCGGGCGATCACCGCGACGTTTCGCCTATCGCTTGATCAATTGGATTTTTCTGCTACCTTGCGCGCTCTTTTTCACGGACCCTCACTTTCGACGGGTCCCAATCGGTATTCGCTGGCCGCCACGGGCGTCCATGCTCAATGGAGTCGATGATGGCTCGCCGCTGTGATATTTGCGCCAAGGGGCCGCTCGTGGGGAACAACGTTTCTCACGCCAACAACAAGACCAAGCGCCGCTCCCTCCCCAACCTGCAGCGGATCCGCGCGAACGTCGCCGGCCGCACCATGCGGGTCCGGGTCTGCACCCGCTGCCTCAAGGCGAACAAGGTCGAAAAGGCGAGCTGAACCGGCTCGCTCCACGCCGCCCGGGATCTCCGCGCCTCCCAACACGAGCTCTCGGCGCCTCTGAAGGGCTCCGGTCTTCGCATTCGCTTTCGGCCATCCGCACCGCGCCCGGAGCGATCCGTGACGCGGCGCAGACGATCCGGCATAGGATGACGGCGAGGGGGTTGGGAGAGGCATGCAGCGCAGCCCCTACATCCTGCTGATCGGCGCCCTCTGCGCCGCGGCCTGTGGCGCAGAGGGCCTGATGGCCAAGGGCTACGACGATCACGCGCCCCCTAGCGTCTGCGATCTCCAGACCACCGCCGCCGAGCTGATCGGCGCCGCCGGCACCTGCCCCCCTGAGCGAGTCCAGATCGACGCCGTCACCGGCGAGCTCCTGCGCCTGGGATCCGCGGGCTGGAGCGACGATCAGGCCTGCACCCAATTCGAGATCATCGGAGCCGGCTGCCACGAGACCTGTGCGCCGGCCCTCTGCCACCTCGAAGACGATGTGGTGGTCTGCGACACAACGTGCAGCCGCGATCTGATCACCTGCTTCATCGTCCCCGAGTCCGCCTGCCCCTAAGCCCAGGAAAAGAAGATGACCGAGCTCTCCACCCATTGGCTGCGAGAAGAGCGAGGCGCGCTGGCCCGCGCCCGCGGCAGGCGCAAGCTCGACGTCTTCCTCGACAGCCGCGATCCGGAAGCCCTTGTCCGAAGCCTCCCCGCCGAAGATCTCTACTTCGCGATCCACGACATCGGCGTAGCCGACGCCGCGCCGTTGGTGCACCTCGCCACCCCCGAACAATTCCGGACCTTCGTCGATCTCGACGCCTGGAAGGGCGATGACGTCGACCCCGAGAGGCTCCTCCTCTGGCTGCGCCTGGCTCGGACCGACGACGAGGGCTACCGCGAGAAGCTCGCGCAGCTCGACCTCGAGATCCTCGAGCTGCTGATCCTCGGCACCGTCCGGATCTTCGATCTGGAGGAGGACGGCGAGCCCGGCGACGACGTCGAAGGGAACGTAGAGCGCACCGTCGACGGCAGGTTCGCCATCGTCTACCCCACCGGCGGCGCCGAGTACGGCTGGGCCCGCCAGATGATCGACGACGTCTACTCCGAGGATCCCTTCCGCGCGGGCCAGCTCCTCTACGCCGTGCGATGGGAGATCTCGAGCGAGCTCACCGAGACCGCCCTGCGCTGGCGCAACGCCCGCCTCGCCGACCTCGGCTTCCCCTCGCCGGAGGAGGCCGCCAGCCTCTACGCCAAGGTCGATCTCCACGCGCCCCTGCCGCCCCCCGCCGCACCTCCCCAGGAGTCCCCCGGCTTCTTCCTCGCCGAGCTCGAGCACGGCTCCCTCCTCGACCGCGCCATGGGCCTCGTCCCCGAGGACGCGAAAGATGAGCTGCAGGTCCAGCTCGTCGCCCTGATGAACGCCGCCATGGTCGCCGACCGCGTCGAGCCCGGCGATCTCGACGCCGTGCGAGACGTGGCGCGTGCCGTGCGGGCCACCCTGGCCCTAGGCCTCGCCCACCTGGTCGGAGACGATCCCGTCGCCGCCTCCAGCCAGCTCCTGGGCGTCGCCCTCAAGCGGATCTTCCAGATCGGCTTCACCCGCACCCTCGAGCTCTCGTGGACGGCCACGCGGCTCGTCCGCACCCTCCCGCTCCACCTCGAAGGCGCCGACGGCTTCCTGCCGGAGTCCCCCGACGGCGAGGCGCTCGCCGCCCTCCTGCGCCGCCGCCCCCGCTACCACGGCGGCCTCGACGGCCCCGCCGCCCCTCCGGAGGATCGCCCCTTCGCCACGCTGGCAGAGCTCGATCGCGCCGCCGCCGCCCTCGAGCGGATCGAGGCCCTCGGCACTTCCCTCTCCGCCGCCAGCCTGGACGTCGATCGCACCAGCGCCATGGTGGTCGAAGCCTGGGGCCCCGCCGGCCTCGCCCGGGTCCGCTTCGGCGAGCTCTTCCTCACCGCCGCCGTCCGCCACGCGGTCGGCCTCCCCTTCGCCTTCGAAGCGCTCCCCGACGCCTCCCTCGACGCCGGCATCCAGCGCGCCTTCCAGGACGACGGCCGCCTCCGCCCTGCCTTCCGCGACGCCTCCGTCCAAGCCTACGAGGCAAGCGGCGGCGTCGCCTCCGAGGCTGTCCGCCACGCCATCGAAGCCGCCTTCTGGCGCCTCGAAGATCAGCTCGGCCCCCAGCTCCTCTCCGAATCCCCCCCCCGCATCGACCCCCGCTTCGCCGCCCCTCTCATCGTGCCCCACTCCACGGAGCCTAGGTGACTGGTGCCAAACGGAGTCCCTGCTGCGACGAACGATCCGGGGCTGCGGGCGGCGTGCTCACTCTTCGCTCCTGCGACGTGGCTACGGCCACGCCTCGTCGCTCATCGCTGCGCGCGCCGCCCTCGCTTCCCGCCTCGCTCGTCTCGCTACGGGACCGTTCAACACCAGCCACCTAGGAGCAGCCTTCCGCCTGGCGTCGACCTTGCGTGTCGACATCTTCAACTTCTCACTTGGCCTCGAGCGAATGACCGGCCTCGGACTCATTCATAAGCGGGGAGCGGGCCCGCACTCGGTCACGAGCGGGAGATTCCGAAGCTCGCCCACGCTGGCGCGAGAGATCGAGAGCCGGGTGCTGCACCAACCTATCTCGCCGTCATCTCGCCATCGCAGGCGCGAGAGGTCTGAAGGCGGTCGCTGCGCCAGCCGATCTCGCCAAGGGTCCCGCCATCGCGGCGAGAATTTCTCCATCTGTAGCGCGAGAGGCCCGGACATGCTGGAATGCGGAGTACCTACCGCTCGAGGGATCCGATGGGCAACATCCGGCTGCGACGCTTCGCCCCCTTGCTGCTCCCGCTCGCCTTCCTCGCGTGTGGGATGGCCGACGGCGCCCCCGATGGGGGCATCCTCGATGAACCGCCGCTCGATCGCTGCTCCACCGATTCGGACTGCCCCACCGGCCTGATCTGCACCCAGAGCGCCTGTGTCGCCGAGGACGGGCTGCCACCGGAGCAGCCCGATCCCCGCACCTTCCTCCCTCCCGCGTCGTCGACGAACTTCGTCTTCGCGCTGTCTCCGGAGGCGAGCGCCGTCGCCGTCATCGATCCGGCCCGTGCCCGCGTCGACGCCATCCCGCTGCCGGCGGAGCCCGTCGACCTCCGGGTGATCCCCGGCGAAGACTCGATCCTCGCCCTCTCTCGCAGCGGCGCCGCGGTCTCGCTGCTCCGGGTCGGCGACGGCGCGCCCCGCCTGGAGATCCTCCCGGTGGGGCGACGCCTCTCCAACCTCAGCCTCGCCCCCGACGCGAGCTGGGCGGTCGCATGGACCCGCGACGGCGAGCCCCTCGACGGTGGGGCCGAGGGCCTCCTGCTCCTGATCGACGTGGCGAGCCTGCGGGAAGAGACGCCGACCCCGCCCCTCGAGCGGGTGGCGGGCCGACGTCATAGCCACGTCTTCTTCCGCAGCGAGGCAGGGGTTGCGGCCGACGTCGTCGTCGTGGGCAAGGACGAGCTCGCCGTCTTCGACCTCGGAGATCCCGCGGCGCGATCGGGGGCCGAGCGGATCCTCCTCCCACCTGCCTTCGCCGAGCTTGCCACCCGGCGGGTCGTGGCCTCCTCGGATGGCGCTTTCGTCCTCCTCGCCTCGATCGCCGAGGCCGAGCTCCTCGTCCTCGACGTCGAGGCGCGCAGCCTGGGCCGCCTCCCCCTCCCTGCGCCTCCCTCCGACCTCGCCGTCAGCCCGGACGGCGCCGTCGCCGTCGCCCCGCTGCGGGCCAGCTCCCAGACCGCGTTCTTTCCCCTGCCCGCCGCTCTGGCGGATCCCGGGCAGCTCCGGGTCGTCACGACCGCCCTCCCTGGCGCGGCTTGTGAGAGCCCTGGCTGCCTGGTGGGGGCAGGCCAGGCCCGCCTCGCGCCGGACGGGAGCTTCGCCCTCCTCTTCACCAGCGCGCAGCCCAGCCGGAGCCTCGGCCGCCTCGACCTGGCCACCGGGGCCTTCGCCGTCCTCGACCGGATCCACAAGGAGGTGCAGACCGTCTCCATCGCGAGCGACGGCGCCCACGCCATCGTCCTCCACCGCCCGCAGAAGGATTCCACGGCAGCCGACCCCTACGAGCGAGCGGCCGATCGCGCCGAGGGCTACAGCGTCGTGAAGCTCGACACCGGAATCGCCCAGCTCGTCCTCACCGGCGACGTCCCGCCCCGCGACGCCGTCTTCGCCCCGGGCTCACGACACGCTGCCGTCACGCTGCGCAACGACTTGGCCGGCGTCTTCCGGGTCGACGCCATCGAGCTCGAGACCCTGGTCTCCACGCCGCTGCCCCTGGCCTCCGCCCCCGAGTTCGCCGGACCTCTCGCCCCCGACCTTGCCGACGAGATCTGGGTGACCCAGGCCCACGCCGCCGGGCGGATCAGCTTCGTCGACCTGGCCTCTCGCACCACCCGGACCGTCACCGGCTTCGAGCTCAACGGAGCGATCGAATGAAGGCCCTCTCCACCGTCGTCGCCCGCCTCATGACCGGCTCGCTACCTCCTGCTCGAGGCGACCATGAGCCTCCCCCGGGATCCGTCAGCGATTCCCCCCGTCACGAGGCTGGTACCCGAGCGGAGGTCGCTCTGCCTCCGGCTGGTAGCGTCCGCGGAGCCGTGCTCCGACTCTCCTCTGCCAGAGTGTTAGGCATTCTCACCTTGATGGCCCTCGCAGGCTGCGGAGGTCGCGGCGAGCAGTGGGACGAGCCGCTGGTCCTGGAGGGACCCATCGCCGCAGACGGCAGCCTCGTCTGGCTCGATCGAACCCTCGGCACCTTGGTGGCGCTGGATCCCGACTCGTCAGGATCCCCCATCTGCCTGCCCACCCCCGCGAGCCCGCGAGGGCTGGGCGCGGTAGGCGGCGACGTCCTCGTGATTGGGAGGGAGCGAGGGGGCGCGATCCTCGAGAGGATCCCGCTCTCCGGGCGCGCCACCTCCCGAATCCCGCTGCGCTCGGACTTCGATCGGATCGCCGTCGCCCCCAACGGCGCCTTCGCCGTGCTCTTCTTCGATCCCGCCGCCTCCCCCAGACCCGGCGGCCCAGCGGCGCGGAACCTCAACGAGCTGGCCGTCGTCGATCTCGCCGCCGGGATCGCCACCACCGTCGAGCTACAGACCGGCGCGCTGGCACCCATCGGCGTGCGCTTCGAGCCCGAGGGGCGCCTCGCCGTCGTCCTCTTCGATCGCGCGGTCGCCCTGGTCGATCTCGAGACGCCCTCCTCCCACGTCCAGATCCCCTTGAAGCTCCCCACCGGCCAGCCCCTCCGGATCCGCGACGCCATCCTCGATCCCAGCGGCGCCTTCCTCTTCGTCCAGACCGCGGAGATCGACGACGTCATCGCCATCTCGATCGATCGCGGCGGCGATCGCCTCGGCGCCTCGATCAACTTCATCGGCGTCGGCGGCGCCTCCGAGCTCCGGGCCATCGCCGTTCCCAGCGGCCCCGGGGTGGACCGGAAAGTCGCCGCGCTCTACCGCGGACGCGCCGCCCTCCTCGACGCCGGCGGCGATACCAGCCGCACCGTCGAGGTCTCGCTCAACGGCCTGCCCTCCCGGATCTCCGACCTCGGCGACGGCCTCCTCCTCCTCCACGGCGAGGTCTCGCGGCGGGCCGACTCCGCCTACGTCGCCGCCTGGGATCCCGCCACCGGACGCATCGCCCAGGATCGCCTCGAGGGACCCATCGTCGCGCCCCCGCAGGTCGCGGCAGGCCGCGCCTACTTTCCCCACGGATCCATCGAGGGCAGGGCCGCCCTGAGCACCGCCGCCGTCGAACGCGAAGAGGTCCGCCTCCGCCTGAGGCTGCGCCCCATCGGTCTCGAGGGCATCCCTGTCGCCACCGCCATCGACGAGGCCACCGGCCTCCTCTATCTGGGCGTCGAGGTCCCCCGCGCGCACAGCGGCGCCGCGCCCCTCCCCGGCACGGTGGACGACTTCGACGGCGTGACCGGCGCCCTCGTCTCCGTGAGCGCCGACGACCTCCGCATCGACGGCCTCACCCTCGACGCCACCATCTCGAGCCTCGGCCTCATCGACGGCTACGTCTACGCCCTCCACCCCGCCGGGCTCGGCGACCTCACCCTCGTCCCCAAGGCCCGGCTCAGCCGCGAGGACTCCACCCGCTTCGACGGCCTCTTCGCCACCGGCCTGATGGGATGCGAGCGATGAAGCCCTCCTTCCTCCCGGTCTGCCTCGCCGTCACGCTCCTCTTCATCTCAACCCCCGCCGCCGCGGTGGTCAGCGAGGTTCTGACCACCGAGGCCGCAGCGCTGGCCCCCGATCCCAGCGATGACCCAGGCAGCGAACGCGCTTCGAGCACTGAGGCTCCTTCCCTGGGGGGCCCGGCTACCGCTGCCACCGACGGCGACGGCGAGCCGCTCGGCACGATCTCGGCGCGAGCATCGAGCTCCGAAGGAGCCGAATCATCGGTGCCCACGTCTGCCGCGGTCTCCGCCCCGCCATCCCAAATCAGCCAGCCTCTCCAGGAGGATGCCCCGATCGCCCGCTACGACGCCTTCGCGCGGCTGGGCGCCCGATGGGTCACCGATCCGCGCTTCGACCTGGTCTCCGAGAACGACGTGATGCCCCGGCTCGACCTCGGCATCGGCTATGTCCCCGGCTGGATGAACGGCACCCTCACCCTGGAGCTCGCCTACTCCCTCAGCGGCACCCAGGCACCGCTCTTCGAGGAGCTGACTGCGGGCCTCATGCTCCACTCCATCGGCGGCGCGGGCTCCTTCACCCTCCTCGATCACGGCATCGGCCGCGCCTTTGGCAGGGCCGGCGCCTCCCTGATCTTCGCGAACCTCGAGCTTCGCGACGAGAACCTGTCCTTCGACGAGCCCGCCCTCGTCCAGACCACCCTCCTCCTCGGCCTCGAGGGCGTCGTAGGCTACGAGCTCCAGCTCCCCATCAACGTCCAGCGCCAGCCCCAGGGCGCCCGCATCAACCTCTCCGTCGAGGTCGGCTACGAGCTCACCCCCTTCGCCGCCGACTTCGACGTGTTCCACCGCTCCGGAATCGGCAAGTCCACCCCGCCCCGGATCGCCTCCCGCGCCATCGACGTAGGCCAGGTCGACCTCTCCGGCTGGCAGCTCCGCTTCGGCGGCGGCATCCGCTTCTGACGATCTCGTGAGCCTGAAGCCCAAGATGTGTGGAGAGATCGGCTCCACACATGGCAGGTGCGGCTCTAACGGCCCGGTAGCTTGATCTCCCCCGGCCGCCAGGCGCCTGCGCGATGAAGAAGCCGAAGGTCCTGCGCCGCCGGCCACGCGGCAGCGAACGAATAAGAGGCCGGCCACGCCGCCTCGGAGATGCTCAACCCGGGATCCTTTTCCAGCATCGCCCAAACGTCCGCGCGATAGCTCGAGCCCATGACCACCCGGTTGCGGTACACCGCGTGTCTTCGCACGAGCGCTTCTGGACTGAGTACGTCTTCCACTCGATGACGCAAAGTTCCTCGGGGAACCTGAAGCGGCGATCCCGCGAAACGCTCATCCTCCCCACGACGAGCGATCTGAAAGTGCGTTCCGACAGGTAGGAGGTCGAGCGGCTCGCCCTTATAAGCAGTGCGGACACGGGCAAATCGTCGGTCCTTCCCGAGCCACATCCCCACCGCGGCCCAATATGCCCGGACACGATCAGGCCTCTGCGAGAGAACGAGGCACACCAGCTTGTCGGCATTGATTCTCGAATGATGGATCTCGATCCAGGTCGTGAGAATCGAGAGCAGCCGGAGATCCCCATCCTCCAGGCCACGGTGCGACGCTTGGACGAGGGTTCCCTCGATATCCGCATCCGGCTCCGGCGTCGCCGCGAAGTTCATTCCGATCCCGACCATCCTCGCGGTGAGCACCTCATCGGGAACGCTCTCCCAAAGAGCCAACACGCCTAAAAGACATAGCCGAGCCTCCGCTTGAGATCTGCCAGCGTGGCAACGACGTGGGCATCCAGGCAAATTTCGAAGGCTTCGATCGTCTCCCGCGGCAGCATAAATCACTCCCTATCGGTTACACCGATACTCTGATGTCAACGGGCTGTCTTATCAAGAACCCCTTCTTCGCCTGCTCGCGCGTACGCGGGGGACCTACGAATCGCACCGGGGCGCGGCTGCCACGCGGGCATGCTCGCGCGTATGCGGGGGACCTCCCAGATCGACATCAGGTTGCTCGACTTGAAGCGCCCTGCTCGCGCGTACGCGGGGACCTCCTCTCGCTTCGCCGCGAAAGTCGCATTGCTATCCGTCGGCGCTGGCGAGGCCGAGGGTTAGGAGGGCTTCTCCCGCGGCGCGCTTGAGGTTGCAGGCGGCGCCGGGGAACCCCTTGGCCTTGGCGTCTTCGAGGGCCGGGACCGCCCGGAGATCGCCGAGCTTGCCGAGCTCCCGGGCCGCCCGCACCCGGGTGCCGCAAGAGCCGGCGTGTTGCAGGTCGAGGGAGTAGACTGAGACCCTGTCCACCCGATCGCCGAGGTCGAACTTCTCCAGCGCGTGGACCGCGTTCCATCGCATCCAATAGCGGGGGGAGCTCGTGGCGTCGATCAGGGCCTGCTCCACCACCGGCGTCCGATGCGCGAGGATCAACGAGCGATCGGCGCCCTTCTCGTCGAGGATGCGGACCATCCCTTGCGCCACGCCGCTGGAGTGGGCGAGGCGCGGGCTCTCGGCGAGGGCGGCGCCCAGGAGCTCCCGCGCCTCGGCGAGGCGATCGGACTCGGCGAGGACCCTGCCGCGCCAGGCCCGGGGCTCCGGTTGGTCGGGCGACTTCGCCAGCCATTCGTCGACCAGCGCCAGGGCCGCCTCCACCTGCCCCGAGCCGAGGGCGGCCTCGACGGCCGAGGCGGGCCGGTTCGGCAGAAAGAGGACGCCAGCCCCGACGAGGATCCCTGCCAGCAGGACGACGGTGAGGGCCGGGGCGAGGTGGGCGCGCAGCAGCGCCGGCCCCCGGACGAGCCAGGCCAGGGCCCGGGTGAAGCCGGTCGCCGCCGACGAGGCCACCTCGCCCGTCTGCCGGGCGGCGGAGCCAAAGAACGCCCATGGCGATCGGCGCAAGCCCACCCCACCGAAGGGCAGCTCGCCGCCCTCGTAGCCGGGCTGGGGCAGGAGGCGGTGTATCGGCTGACCGATGCCGGGCTCGGGCGTCTCCACCCGCTCCCAGGTCACCTCACTGCGGGTCATGGCCAGGCATACACCATGAGTGAAGAGGACCTCTCCGGGAGCGGCCTGCTCGGCGAGGCGGTTGGCGTGATCCACCGCGTCGCCGATCAGCGCGCGGCCGTTGCGCATCACCTCGCCGGCCGAGACCCCGGTCCGGACCCGCACCACGGTGCCGAGCTTGATCCTCTCCAGCGCGAAGCGATCCTGGAGGGCCGCCGCGCATTGGAGGGTGTCAGTGGGCGATCCCATCTCAGCGAGGAGAGCCTCCGACGAGATCGACGCGATCCGCCCGCCATGCTCGACGACCACCTCCCGGGCCAGCTCGGAGGGCGCCACGCGGCTGGGCGTCTCATCCCCGTCGCGCCACGAGAGGCGCACCGCGAGGAGCGTGCGGGAGGCGCTCCGCCCGCTGAGCAGCTCATTGAATCGCTCGGACATTCGCCAAGACCTTCTCGCTTTATGATCGGCTTCGCAAGGGCGAGGAGCGGGCTCGGAGGCGACGCCGCATTGCCGGGGCGCCGCCTCTCGCGTATGGAAGACCCCGTGCGCTCCCTGCTCCTCGCCGCCGCCGTCGAAGACGAGCTCGCCGTGCTCCTCCCGCGCCTGCGCCGGGAGGGCGACTGCTGGCGCGGCACCATCGGCCACACCTCGATCCGCGCCCGCACCTTGGGCGTCGGCCCCGTCGAGGCCGCCCTCGGCGCCGCCGACGCCCTGGCCTCCCCCCCCGGCGAACCTCCCGCCGACGCCGCCATCCTCCTCGGGACCTGCGGCGCCTTCCCCGGCGCAGGCCTCTCCATCGGCGGAGCGGTGCTGGTGGAGCGCTCCCTCCTCACCTCCTCCGACGCCGCCGCGGGGCTCGCCTACGTCCCCGCCCCGGCAGCGGCGCTCTCCCGCAGCGAGGAAGGCCTCCTTCGCCGCCTCTCCGACGCCACGGGGCTGCGCCGGGTCGGCTGCGTCACCGTCGCCGCCATCACCCGCGACGCAGACCACGCCACCGCCCTGGCCCGACACACCGAATGCGAAGTCGAGCACCTGGAGGCCCACGCCTTCCTCCGGGCCGCCGAGCGGGCTCGAATCCCAGCCGCCTGCCTCCTAGGCGTCGCCAACGACGTCGGCCCCGATGGCCACGAGCAGTGGAGAGCGCACGCTGAGGCCGCCAGCACCGCAGCCCTCGCCGCCCTCGACCGCTTCCTTCGGGCGCCTCGCTAATTCCGGGCCGCCATCCTGATCTCGCGCTGAAGCAATAGCGAAGTACCGGCTGCCGAAGGTCGTGCGCCGGGCGCAGGTCTATGCCCAGCTTCTGGACGAGGACCGGTACCTCTGCCCGATCCCGTCCATGTACCGGATCCTCGAGGCGAACCAAGAAGTGAGGGAGCGCCGGAATCGGTGAGTGTCAAGGTAGTTGCCGCCGATCGGTTGATTACGTCGCTGCCGCAGGGATGCTGCGCCTGCAACTTCGTGCCTGCGGATGGGTTGAGTGTGACCACCGCGGGCGAGTCCCATTTCCTCACGTCGCGTGACCAGCGCTCCGGGTGGCGGTTCTTCGCCGCTGCGTAGACTCTCCTTCGCCTCTCGAGGATCGCCTCCGATCGCCCTTCGCGGCGGGAGGCAGGCGAAAGGGAACCGATGCCGCTGTGGAGGTGCTCGTGGTTGTACGAGGCGACGAAATCGGCCACCCACGAGCGCGCTGCCTCGATGCTCTCGAAGGGCTTGCGAGGGTACGATGGCACGTACTTGAGCGTCCGGAAGGCCGCCTCGGAGAACGGGTTGTCGTCGCTGACCCGAGGGCGGCTGAAAGATGGGATGATCCCGAGCCGTTCCATCGTAGCCTTCAGCGTCGCTCCCTTTATTGGGCTGCCGTTATCGGAGTGGACCGCGAGCCCTTGGGGACTCACGTTCTCCGTGGAGCACACGCGCTCGAGGAGATCGCTGGCGAGCTCGCCGCACTCGGTGGGTGATCGATCAGCGACGCCGGGAAGACGGGGCTGACGGCTTGGTGTAGTTTTCGC
>JBEBXK010000061.1:0-20023 GCA_040391605.1 Vulgatibacter incomptus | reverse complement strand
TCGCTCGCGGCGCTTCGGCGGCAAACTCAGCCTGATCCTCGTGGACATCGACCACTTCAAGTCGGTCAACGACGCCTACGGCCACGCCACGGGCGACGAGGTCCTCCGGGGGATCGCCAAGGTGATCGCGGGCGAGGCCAGGAACACCGACGTGGTGGCCCGCTACGGCGGCGAGGAGTTTGCGCTGCTCTTGCCGGGAACCGACGCCGGCGGCGCCAAGACCATCGCCGAGCGGATCCGGCTCGCCGCGGCGGCGAAGGCCTTCGACTCCACCCTGGGGCCCCTGCGCTGCACCTTGAGCCTGGGCATCGCCACCTTCGATCCCCTCCAGCCGTCGTCGAAGCAATCGATCTTCGACGCGGCGGACCAATGCCTCTACTTCTGCAAGCGCATGGGCCGGGATCGATCGGCCACGGTCGAAGAGATGAGCCTGGAGAGCCGGAAGAAGGCGGCGGGTGAGCCGGAAGGCTGATCGCGCGGTGTCCTCGATGAAGAATTCGGCGCGTCGATAGTCTATCCCCATGAGAGGGCGCCCCGCCTCGTCCTCTCCGGCATTTTAGTCGATACTCCAAGTAGTTAGCCTGAGAGTGAGGGCGACGAACTCGGAGGAAGCCGAAGTCCAATCCGCGAGAGCGGGCCGAAGGCGGGGGGAGGCCGAGCTGAAATCAAGCGGCGAAGAGCTGCGATCGGGCTTTGGGTCGTTGACCATCCTTGCCGACGCTCGCTAGACTCCCGCCCTTTCCAAGGAGGATTGCCTGTGAAGTCCCGCATTCTCTCGGTCGTGCTCGGCGCGGCCCTCTTCGTCGCTGCCCTCCCGGGCATCGCATCCGCCGCGGTCAGCCGCAGCGACTTCAAGACCTTCCTCGAGACGCGAGACGCGATGCAGGACGAGCGGGTCCAGAAGATGCCTGAGGCCAAGCGCCTCCCCGAGATCGCCCGGAGGAACTTCAAGATGAAGGCCGACGCGCTCCAGTCGATCCTCGATCGCGTGGAGGCGGACGGCGGCGAGACCGGTGTGGCCAAGGAGGTGAAGGTCGCCATCGAGGCCGCCCTCGCCGGCACCGATCTCAAGGCGAAGATCCAGGAGGTGCGGGTCGACACCAGCAGCCCCCACGTCGTGACCTACATCAAGTGGGCGGGTACACCGGGGAAGGTGGATCAGGAGGCGTCGTTGGTGGCCCTCAAGGCTGGCGCCGCGTCGGAAGTCCCCTCCACCTTCTACCTCTGGGCGGTGGACAAGAAGGGCGGCGATCTCTGGCGGGCCAAGATCGGCGCCGATCGCACGCACAACATCCGCGAGGATCGCATCGAGGATTGGGCCGCCACCCGCTACGTCAGGCTCTTCGAGGTCGAGCGCCTCCCCAACTGAAGGCCCGTGAAGGCCCACGATCTCTCCGAGGTGGAGGCGGGCGAACGCGGAGCAGAGAGGGCCCTCCGCTCGCAGCGCGATTGAGACAACTGCTCCCGCCTTGCGCGGGAGCGGTCGTCTCAGGGCTCTGATCGTACATCCGACGATGATCGCCACGTGCCCGGCCGTCCCTTCCTCCTCGGAAGGGGAGGCCGGGCACGCTCGTCCGTACGGCCGATGGCCGCGCGCCGGGCACAAAAAAGCCGGGGCGGTCTCCCGTCCCGGCTCTTTGCGCTGGCGCTCCTTCACCTTCGAGGGCGAAGGAGCGAGATCAATCAGTTGCCGGCGAGCTTCTGGTAGAGCTGCGCAGGCTTGGTGCCCTTGGCCAGCTCGGCGTCGGCCCGCTTGAGCTCCTCGTCGATCACCGACTTGAAGGCGGGGAAGGGCTGGGCGCCCGAGACGAGCTTGCCGTTGACGAAGAAGGCGGGGGTCCCCCGCGCGCCCACGGTGCCGGCGTAGCGCTCGTCGGCCTCGACGTAGCTCTTGTACTTGCCGGAGTCCATGGCGGCGCCGAACTTCTTCATGTCGAGACCGATCTCCTGGGCCCACTTATCGAAGTTCTCGCGGGTCAGGTTGCGCTGATCCGAGAAGAGCTTGTCGTGCATCTGCCAGAACTTGCCCTGCTCGTGGGCGGCCATCGAGGCCTCGGCAGCGGGGCCGGCGTTCTTGTGGAAGGGCAGGGGGAGGTGGCGGAAGACCAGGCGGACGTCCTTGCCGTAGGTATCCTCGATCTCCTTGATGGTGGGGTTCACCCGCGAGCAGAAGGGGCATTCGAAGTCCGAGAACGCCACGATGGTGACCTTGGCGTCCGCCGGTCCCTTCGAGGGGGCGTTGGCGGGGATCTCCACGAAGACCGGCTTGACCGGGGCCGCGGGCGCGGAGGGGGCCGCAGAGGGAGCGGGGGCCGGCGCGGTAGCGCCGCCGGCGATCAGCTTGGCGTAGAGATCGGCGGGCTTGGTGCCCTTGGCGAGCTCGGCGTTGGCGCGCTCGATCTCCTGATCGATCACCCGCTTGAAGTTGTCGAAGGGCTGCGCACCGGAGATCAGCCGGCCGTTGATGAAGAAGCCCGGCGTGCCGCGAGCGCCACGCGAGGTGTAGAGCTGCTGCTCCTTCTCGATCTGGGACTTGAACTTGTTGGTGTCCAGCGCCGACGCGAACTTGGCCATGTCTAGGCCGAGGTCCTTGGCCCACTTGTCGAAGTTCGACCGGGTCAGCGACTTCTGATCGGCGAACATCAGGTCGTGCATCTCCCAGAACTTGCCCTGCTCGTGGGCAGCCAGGGCAGCCTCGGCGGCTGGCATCGCGTTCGCGTGGAAGGAGAGGGGGTTGTTCGCCCAGACGATGCGGACGTCCTTCTTATAGGCGTCTTCGATCTGCTTCACGGTCGGGTTGACCCTGGAGCAGAACGGGCACTCGAAGTCGGAGACGGCGATGATGGTGACCTTCGCGTCCTTGGCGCCCTTCCACGGCTGGTTGGCCTGGACCGGGACATCGTAGACCACCTGGTCGGCGGGGGCCGCGGACGGGGCTGCCGCCGGGGCCCTGGCGACGGCGGGTGCTGCCGCGGCTCCGGCCGCAGGGGCTCCTTCGGACTTGGGGTTCATCGCCCTTCCGCCTACGAAGCCAATGGCGGCGCCGACAATCAGCGCCACCGCAATCGAGCCAGTCTGTTTTCCCATCTATACTCTCCTGCTGCAGTTTGCTCGGCGCAGCCTCATTGCCCCAGCCGAGTCGGCGAAAATTCGAAACGATCGACCCGAGGGCCGCCGCAGTCTGCGCCGCACGAACCGGCGGGCGCGCTTGGTTCTTCCATGCCACTTTCGAGGGGGAACCCGATTTCATGTTCCGGGTTCCAGCCCGCCTCTATTGCCGGGATCGCGGCCCCGACGAGAGCAGACAGGCGTTTGCTCCTGCGACCCCTTGTGAGCGGTCGAGGTCGCCTTTCGTAGCAGAAGCCCGATCCTGGCGCAATGAATGAGCAGGCGAGCGGAGGATGGGAAACGGATGCGCCGCGGTCCGCTTCCGGTATAGAAGGCGTCCATGGAGCGACCCGAGCCCGACCGGATCCTCGACACCAGTGGATCCTTCTGCCCGATGCCGATCATCGAGACCGCGAAGGCGGTGAAGGAGATGGAGCCGAACCAGGTGCTGCTCGTCCTCGCCACCGATCCCGGGATCGTCAGCGACGTCCCGATCTGGTGCAAGGGCAGCGGGAACGAGCATCTCGGCACGGAGCGGGAGGGCAGGGTCTACCGGAGCTGGATCCGGATTCGGCGTCGGGAAGGAAGTGAAGGATGAAGAGGAGGCCAAAGGCGCTGGGATTGATCTCCGGCGGACTCGATTCGATGCTCTCGCTGAAGATCGTGCGGGACGTGCTGGGCTGCGAGGTCCGCGCGATCAACTTCTACACGGGCTTCTGCATCACCGAGACCCAGCGGCGCAAGGGCACCACCCGGGCGGACGGCTCGGTGAAGGCCAACGAGGCCCTGGTCGCCGGCGCCGAGCTCGAGACCGAGATCGAGCTCATCGACATCTCGGACAAGGGCTACCTCGATGTCATCGCCAACCCCAAGTACGGCTACGGCGCCAACGCGAACCCCTGCGTGGACTGCCGCATCGACATGTTCCAGCGCGCCCGGCAGCTCCTGGACGAATGGGGCGGCGACTTCGTCTTCACCGGCGAAGTGCTGGGGCAGCGGCCCAAGAGTCAGCGGCGCGACACCATGGCCCTGATTGAGAAGAACGCCGGGCTCAGGGGGCGGCTGCTCCGGCCTCTCTCCGCTCGCCTCCTGCCGCCCACCCTGGCGGAGGAGCAGGGGCTGATCGATCGCGAGAAGCTCCTGGACATCTCGGGGCGCGGCCGCAAGCCGCAGATCGCGCTGGCGCAAGAGCTGGGGATCGCGAGCTATCCCCAGCCGGCGGGGGGCTGCTGCTACCTCACCGACGAGGCCTTCGCCCGAAAGTTCTTCGACATCCTCGATCATCGGGACGAGCGCCGGCTGGAGAAGGAGGAGATCGTGCTCCTGGCCTCGGGGCGCCACTTCCGCATCTCGCCTCGGGCCAAGCTCGTGGTGGGCCGCACGGAGGGCGAGAACTTCCAACTCGAGCGTCACGCCGACGGCCGCTACCTCCTGGCCGCTCGCGATCACAACGGCCCCGTCGCCCTGGTGGAGGGGGAGCCGACCTGGGAGGAGATGGTCCTCGCGTCGCGGATCGTCGCCCGCTACGGCCAGGGCAAGGAGGAGCCCCTGGTCACCGTCGAGTGGAAGAAGGAGGGCGGGGTGGACGAGCTGCGGGTCGAGCCCTTTCGGGACGACGCCTCCTTCATTCAGCTACGCATCTGATAGGGCCCTGACGGGGAGCGCGAGCGCTGGAGGGAGCGCTCAGCTCACGTCGCGCGAGGGAGGGGCATCGTCGCGATGGCGGCGGCGGGCCAGGAGCCCCAACGCGATCGCGGCGGCCAGGAAGGTCGGGTCGGCCCCGCCGCTGCTGCAGCCCCGATGCCTGCCGCCTCCGCTCTCATCCTCGAGATCGATGACGTCGCCGCCGGCATCGCCGCCGATCCCGCCCGCCCCATCTCTTCCGCCGGAGCCTCCCACGCCGTCCTCCCCGCCCAGGCCCCCCACGCCGTCCTCCCCGCCCAGGCCTCCCACGCCGCCGCTTCCTCCACGCCCCTCTTCTTCTTGGAAGGGGCCATCACAATCCCAGGGCCCGTCGATCCAATTGGAGAAGTTGTTGGTCCAGTAGATCCGAAACTGCGACCCAGGCACCACCACCCGGCCGATCCCGATGGCGGTGAAGTTCGGGTTCAGCATGTTCGCGTTATGACCCGGGCTGTTGCGCCAGCCCTCGAAGACCTCCGCCGCGGACGAGTAGCCCGCCGCGATGTTCTCGCCCGCCGTGCTCCACTCATCGTGTCCGAAGGCGGCGATCCGATCGAAGGGGTCGCGGCCGCTGCAAACCCCATTGTTGTCGCAGGGAGGCTCCCGATGGTCGAAGAAGCCCTGCTCCCCCATGGCCTGGCTCATCCAATCCGACGCCGCGTTCATGGTCGGGCTCGGCGCGAGACAGCCGGCGCCGTTCTGGGCCCGGTAGTCGTTGATCAAGTGGAGGAAGTCGATCTCGATCGAGTCCAGCGCTGGATCGGCGAAGGCGAGGGAGGGGGAGAGGATCAGGGCGACCAGCAGCGCGAAGCGTCGGAACATCGGGACTCCGGAGCGTCGCAGGCACAGCAGGATCGGCGCCATTGAGCGACGGGCGGCATCATAGGTCGCCCGACTCTCGACGGAAAGCTTCGCGTGCAAATTGTTGCCCCCACCCGCCGCCCTCTTCCTCCCCGTCGCCCGCAGCGTCCCGATCGTTCGTCCCTGTCAGGGATGAGTTTGACACCAGCTACCCAGGGCGCAAGATGCCCCCAATGGCCGAACTACGTGGCGATCTGAGCTTCATGCCCTGCGCCGATCTCTTTCGATACCTGGGCAACCGCGCCTTCTCCGGGAAGGTCTCCGTCCGCCGCGGCGAGCGCGAGAAGGACCTCCTCATCCAGGAGGGCAAGGCGGTGCAGGCGGGGTCCAGCGACCCCCGCGAGTATGTAGGCCAGATCCTGATCTCTGGCGGGCATCTGGACGAGGATGCCTTCGAGCGCGCGTACCAGACCCAGCTCTCCACCCTCGAGCCGTTGGGGAAGGTCCTGGTCTCCTCAGGCGGGGTGCCGGAGGAGCTGGTCCGCCAGGCCCTCGAGTTCAAGATTCGGGAGACGGGGATCGATCTCTGCTCCTGGACCGAGGGAGTCTTCCAGGTGAACCGTGGCCCGGTCCGACCGGACGCCGCCGGGATTACCGTCCGTCCCGTCGCCCTCGCCATGATCGCCGACGCCGCGGACGAGAGGCGCAAGGCATGGGAGACGATCCGCAAGAGGCTCCCCTCGGGGGAGACCCGCCTGGTCGCGGTGTCGCGTGATGAGGCACCCCGGGCCAAGGGCGCCGCCGAGGCGAAGATCCTCTCGCTCCTCTCGGAGCCCAGGAGCGTCGACGAGCTCGGCCTCTTCCTGCACGCCACCGAGTTCCAGCTCTACGCCAAGCTCCATGGGCTCCTGGGCAGGGGCGCCATCCGGCTCGAGACCAGCCGGGGGGCCGCCGCCGCGCCGCCGCCGCTCCCCCCTCGCAAAGACTCCGCGCGCTCCTCCACGACCTCGCCCGCGCGGGCGGTGGCCCTCGCCAGGGAGGCGCTGCAGGCGGACGCCTCCAGCGAGGCCGTCGCCGCGCTACGCAAGGCCGAGGCGGCGCTCCTCGCCGCCCTCCGCGCGGAGCTGCTGACCAAGCCCGTCAAGCCGACCCTCGCCGAGGATCTGGGCGAGCTCCGGGATCTGCCGCTGACACCACCTGCGCGCTATCTTCTCACAAGGATGGACGGCAGCCGGGAGCTCGGCGCCATCGTTCGGGTCGCCCCGATGAGGGAGCTCGACGCCCTGGAGCTGGTGAAACGCTTGATGGGAGACGGTTGGATCCGCCTCTGATGTTCACCTCTCGGCAGCCCCTCGAGGTTCGCGCGGATCCCCCGGTTTGCAGCTTGATCCGCCGCGGGCACGTGGGGTACTCCCGAAGCCGTGTCCACCCATCGCGATCGAAGAGCTCCTTCGGGGGCCGGGAGCGCCACCCCTCGCGGGGGCGGCCGAGAGGACGACGCCGCGATCCCCGTGGTGATGGTGGGCCTCGGCGCAATCGGTAGGCTGGTGGTGGCGGCGGCGCTCAAGCACCCCGAGCTCGAAGTGGTGGGCGCCGCGGATCCCGCCCATGCGGGGGAGCGTCTCCAGGAGCTGGTAGCGGGGGCCCCCGATCGGGCGATCGAGGCCACCTCGGCCTCCCTCTATCGAGAGGCCCGGGGCGGGGTCGCCTTCCTCTGCACGTCCTCCACCCTCCAGGAGGTCGCGCCGGAGATCCTCGCGGCGGTCCGCGCCGGCTGCCACGTCATCAGCTCCTGCGAGGAGCTCAGCAACGCCGGCTTCGTCGACCCCGATCTCGCCGCGGAGCTGGACGGCGCGGCCAAGAAGAGCGGCGTCTCGATCCTCGGCACCGGCGTGAACCCAGGGTTCGTCCTCGATCGACTCGTGGTCACCGTCGGGGCCGTCGTCGGCGAGATCCGCCACGTGGAGGCGATCCGCAGGGCGGCCATCGGCCCGCGCGGCCTCGAGCGGATCGGCGCCGGCCTCGATCCCGGGGCCTTCGAGCGCCTGGTCGAAGAGGGGCGGATTGGCCACGTCGGCCTCACGGAGTCCTGCGCCCTGGTGGCGGACGGCCTCTTCCTCGACGTGGACGAGGTGGAGGAGCAGATCGACCCCATCGTCGCGGAGGAGGCGATCGCGCTGGGTGAGCTGCGGATCCCCGCGGGCGCGGTCCGCGGCGTGAAGCAGGTAGCTCAGGGGCTCGGCGAAGGGCGGGAGGTGATCCGCCTCAGCCTGGAGGCGGCCGTGGGCCTCGTCGATCCGGGCGATCGAATCCGCATCGACGCCGACCCTCCGGTGGTCCTCGAGATCCCCGGCGGCATCCAGGGTGATCGCGCAACGGCCTGGGCCCTGGTCAACGCAGCACCCCGGGTGGCGGCGTCGGATCCGGGGATCCTCGACGTGCTGGATCTCCCGGCGGGTCGCTAGCTGATGAGTCGATAGGAGCGGGCATGCTGGATAGGGAGCTGATCGGGCGGCGGAGCGAGCCACTCTGGAATGAGGTGGAGGCCGGGAGCATCCGCCGCTTCGCGGTGGCGTTGGGCATCGGCGACCTCATCCATCACGACGAGAGGCAGGCGAAGGACGCAGGCTTCCGCGATCTGGTGGCGCCCTCCACCTTCCCGATCACCTTCCGATCGTCCATCGATCTGGAGGTGGCGCTGGGGCTCTCGTCCCGGGGCCTGGTCCACGCCGATCAGAGCTTCGATCTCTACCTGCCGATCTGCGCTGGCGACAGGATTCAGGTGGTGGCCGTGATCGTCGAGGTGGCGGAGCGGCCCAGCGCCGGAGGGATCGTCGACGTGGTGGTGGTCGAGGATGAGGGCCGCGACGCCGACGGGACCCTGGTCTATCGCGGGCGCCGCACGATGATCGTGCGTCCGCCTGCACGGGAGGCATGAGGTGAACGGAACGAGGAAGCTCTACTTCGAGAATGTGCGGGTGGGCGACGAGCTGGTGCCGCTGGTGAAGCCGACCATCGATCGCGTGACGATCGCCCGCTACGCTGGTGCGATCGACGAGTACAATCCGCTGCACCTGGACGATGACTTCGCGCGGCGCAGCGGCTTCCCATCGGTGAGCGTCCCGGGGATGCTGGCCATGGGATTTCTCGGGCAGCTCGCCTCCGACTGGCTCCGCCCCGGGCAGATCAAGCGCTTCTCCGCCCGCTTCGTGAAGATCATCTGGCCGGGGGACTCGTTGGTGTGCAGGGGGCGCATCGTCGATAAGCGCCGGGAGGAGACCGATCACTACGTCGACCTGGAGCTCTGGGTGGAGAATCAGAGGGGCGAGCTGGTGGTGAAGGGGACGGCGAGCACCAAGCTCTTCTACAACCCCTCGGATGAGGATCGCTTCCGCCGTGGGATCCCCAGCGAGCTGCGAGAGCCCGGCGCCAGGCCCTCGTTGGTGGACGCCCTGGAGCGGGAGCTCCCCGCCGCCGTGGCCGCCGCGGTCCCCGCTCCCAAGACGCCCAAGGGCGCCCGCGCCAAAAAAGAAGGGGAGGGCACCGCGGCGCCGGCCAAGCGCGGATCGTCTCGCTCCGGCGCTGCGAAGGCGCAGAAGTAGGGTCCAGGTTCCCGGCCGGCTTTACTCCCCGCGGGTGGCGACGGCCAGCCTGGTGAAGCCGGCCTCCCGGGCCTTCTCCATCACCGCCACCACCCTGCCGTGGTGCACGCCCTCGTCCGCCTGGACGATCAGCGTGGACGTGCCCTCGGGCGCCCGGGCCAGCATCACGCGCAGCGTCTCCACCAGGGCGTCGTCGGCCACCTCCTCGCCGGCGAGGACTACCCTGCCGTCCGCGAGGATCACCGCCACCGCATCGTTGCCGCCAGGAGAATGATCCTGCGCCGCTCCCTTCGGCAGATCGACGTTCATCGCGCCACGCTCTCCGCCGCTGGCCGCGTTCCCGGCAGCGTCCACCGCCATCGACGCGCCCACCATGAAGATGATCAGCAGGACGAGGAAGATGTCCGTGAGCGGCGTGATGTTGATCTCGGAGAAGACCGACTCGAGCTCGTCCCCGCCATCCTCCGGTGGTCGCGCCATGGCCATGCGCTACCCCTGGCTCCCGCTCGAGGCGGCAGGGAGCGCGTCGGCGGCCGCCCGCGGATCCGGCTCGCCGCGCTCGTGGAAGAGCAGCTCGAGCACCTCCTCGGCCCCCACCTTGAACGTGAGGAGCAGGGCGGCGATCCTCGAGCTGAAGTAGTTGAAGAGGATCACCGCCTCGATGGCCACGCCGATGCCGGCGGCGGTGGCCACCAGCGCCTCGGAGATCCCCGCCGCCACCACGGCGAAGCCGCCGCCGGGGTGGGCGGCCATATCCTTGAAGGCCCGCATGATCCCGACGACCGTGCCGAAGAGGCCGACGAAGGGGGCGGTGGCGCCGATGGTCCCCAGGATCCAGAGCCGGGTCCGGAGCCGCAGCCCCACCTGCGCCCGCTCCCGATCCACCGCGGCGTGGATCGCCTGCTGGCTGCTGCGGCCGTGGCGGGAGAAGGCCGCCAGGAGGATGTCGGCGAAGGGGGTCTCCGATCGTTCACATAGAGCACGCGCCTCGGCTACATCGCCGCGGTAGAGGCTCTTGACGACGGCGTCCGAGAGCTTGCGAGAGGCGTCGCGCAGGCCCCACATCGCCAGCGCCCGCTCGATGCCGACGAAGATGCCGAGGGCCGAGAAGAGGACGATGATCCCCATCGCGACGCCGCCGTTGGTGGCGGCCGTCCAGATCTCCGAGAGGTTCTCCAATGTGTGTGGCCTCCTGGGGGCCGGCGGGAACCCGCGCGAACCTCCTCCGATTCCCGGCGGTGTTCAACAGCTGAAGTGGAACTCGTAGTAGGTGATGCCGTCGTCTGCACAGCGCGGCTCGCAGATCGGCGCCGCGCCCTCCTCCTCCACCACGCAGCGCTCGGGGACACAGAGCGAGAAGCCGTCCGGCGACTCGAAGGCCGTGGATGGGTCGGCGGCGCAGCGGGGATCGCAGCTATGGACCGCGCCGAGCTCGTCCACCGAGCAGACGAAGGGGGGGCATGAGGGCCCGGAGGGTGGGCAGAAGAAGCGCTGCGAGGCGAAGTAGGAGGGATCGGCGTCGAGGGGCTGACCCATGAGGCCGAATTCGTCGCCGCAGCTCATGGCGAAGAGCGCGGCGGCGACGAGGGGGAGGGGGATCGAAAGGGGGGCGCGCATGATGCAGCCTGGACCTCGAACGCCGATCGGATATTCAAGGCGGGCACGAACGACCCGCAGAGTGTACCATCCTGCACGAATGATGAGACTTCTTCCCGTACTCGCCCTCCTGGCGGTGATGACCGCCTGTGCGCATCGACCCGACTTCGGCAGCTACGGGCAGATCGAGGATCCCGAGGTCGTGATCCAGACCATCCGGGAGCGCTATGCCCGGGTGGACGGCCTGGTGGGGGAGGGGAAGCTCGGCCTCGACTCCCCACAGGGCAGCGGGACCCTGCGCATGGCGGTCGAGGTGCGCAAGCCCGCCAATGTCTATCTGGAGACCGCCGACATCTTCGGGATCGCGCGGGGTACCCTGGCCACCGACGGCAGGCGCTTCTCCTTCTACCGCCCAGACGAAAACGTCCTCTACACCGGCCCTGCCACGGCGGAGGAGCTGGGGCGCTACCTACCGATCGCCCTGCCGCCCGATCGCCTGGCCGCGGCGATGCTCGGGCAGATCCCCCTGCTGGAGACGGATCAGGTCACCATCACCCTGGAGGAATCTACCGACACCTACCTGCTGTTGCTGCGCAAGGGCTCGATCTCCCAGCGTTTGAGGGTCGGCACGCGGGACCTCCGCCTGATCTCCATCGCCACGAGGGGAGAGCCGGCGATCGACGCGAGCTTCGAGGATCACGAGACGCTGCTGCCAGGGCTGCCCTTCGGGACCACGGTGAACCTGGAGATCCCCAGGCAGCGCACGAAGGTGAAGCTCCGCTACACGAAGATCACGTTGAACCCCGAGACGAGTTCGGGGGACTTCGTGCTCGAGGCGCCGCCGGGCGCACGGATCGAGGGAAGTTGATGCACCGTCTGTCTCTGCTGCTCCCACTCGCCCTCGCTGGCGTCGTGATGGTCTCGGCCGGCTGTACCCGTGGCCGCACCGACGAGGAGAAGGAGGCGGAGCGCGAGGCGAAGGTCGCGGCGGCTGCCCGCCCGCTGCCTCGATGGATCGACGAGCCCTGGGCGGAGGGTGTGCTCCCCGACGGCCTGGAGGAGGGGACGCCGGTGAAGGGCGGCACCCTCACCGTGCGCATCAACGTCGAGCCTGGCTCGTTGGGCTATCTGATCCAGCCGGATTGGTGGCTCTCGCGGATCGTGGGGCATGACGTCAACGAGAGCCTGATCCGCGCCGACCCCCGCGGCCACCCCGACTATCCCCTGATCCCGGAGCTCGCCACCGCTTGGGAGGAGTCGGAGGACCACCTCACCCATACCTTCCATCTGCGCGAGGGGGTGAAGTGGCACGACGGCCAGCCCTTCACCGCCAGGGACGTGAAGTTCACCTTTGAGCGGATCCTCGATCCCATGGTGCGGACGGTGCACCATCGCAACTCATTCCAGGGCCTGCGAACCATCGAGACCCCCGACGATCACACCGTGATCTTCCGATGGAACGAACCCTACGTCTGGGCCCTGCACAAGATCTCGAACCTCCCCATCTACCCCGCCCACGCCTTCGCAGGCTACGAGGGCGCCGCCTTCAACACCGCGCCCTATATGCGGGCGCCCATCGGCACCGGCCCCTTCCGCTTCGTCTCCTGGGAGGAGAAGAAGGCCATCACCCTCGAGCGCAACGAGGAGTATTGGGGCCCCAAGGCCCACGTCGATCGCGTGGTCTACCGGGTGGTGGACGAGTCCAACGTGGCCCAGCAGCTCCTGATGCGCGGCGAGATCGATCTCGACGTCGCCCTGACCGCCGAGCAATACGTGCGGGTGGCGGACGAGAAGAAGCTCTTCGATCAGTACCATCGGGTGAAGTACTTCGACGCCAACTACAGCTTCATCAATTGGAACACCGAGCGGCCGGTGCTTCAAGATCCGAGGGTCCGCAACGCCCTGACCATGCTCCTCGACCGGGAGCGGATCCGGACCACCCTACTACAGAGCGTGAATCGATCGGCGGACTGCATCTTCTACCACGCCAGCAGGGCCTGTGGTCCCGAGACCTTTCAGGCCAGCTACGACCCCGCCGCCGCGATCCGTCTCCTGGCCGAGGCCGGCTGGCATGATACCGACGGTGACGGAATCCTGGACAAGGACGGCGTCCCCCTGCAGTTCACCATCTCCCTGCCCAGCGGCAACCCGCCCAACGAGCAGTTGCTCCTGGTCTTCAAGCAGGCGCTCTTCCGGGCGGGGATCCAGATGGAGGTGCAGAAGTTGGAGTGGTCGGTCTTCATCGCAAAGATGCGAGCCCATGAGCTGGACGCCGGCGTCATGGGCTGGGTGATGGACGTGGAGAGCGATCCCTACCAGCTCTGGCACTCCTCGCAGGTGGAGGGAGGCTCGAACTACACGGGCTATCGAAACCCCAAGGTGGACGCGCTCCTCGAAGAGATCCGCGGCGAGTTCTCCCAGGACGAGCGCCACGCCATCTTCCGGAAGATCAACGAGATCGTCGTGGGCGAGAACCCCCAGACCCTCCTCTTCAACACCCCCAGGCGCAGCATGGTTCACCGCAGGCTGCGGGGCGTCTACGTCTCGCCCATCGAGTCCTTCCAGATCCGCGAGATGTGGATCGATCCGACGTGGAAGCCTGCCGACGAAGGGAGGCGCTAGGGTGGGTGCCTACCTCGCCAGACGGCTGCTCCTGATGATCCCCACCCTGCTGGGCGTCACCCTGGTCACCTTCGTGGTGATCCACCTGGCGCCAGGGGATCCCGTCTCCGCCGCCATGGGCGGCGATCTCCGGGCCGACGCCCTCAGCTCCCAGGCCATCGAGCACTTCCGCAAGGAGATGCACCTGGACGATCCCCTCATCGTCCAATACGGGCGCTGGATCGGTCGCCTCGCGACCCTGGATCTCGGCAGCTCGTGGAGCAGCGGCCGCTCGGTCTCGGAGCAGCTCGGCGAGAGGCTCCCGGTGACCATGGCGCTGGGCGGCGCCTCGCTCTTCTTCGTCTACCTCATCGGCCTCCCGCTGGGGATCGCCAGCGCCGTGAAGCGGGGGAGCCTGGGCGATCGCTTCACCACCCTGGTGCTCTTCATCCTCTATTCGCTGCCCTCGTTCTGGATCGGCACTCTGGCGATCCTCTTCCTGGGCGGCGGTCGCTACTGGGATCTGATCCCGGTGCAGGGGCTGCGCTCGCCGGATCACGCGACCCTCTCCTCCATGGGCAAGATCGCCGATCTGATGTGGCATGGGATCACACCAGTGGTGCTGCTCGGCTACGCCTCACTGGCCAGCGTCTCCCGCTATATGCGCACCGGCATGCTCGACGTGGTCCGCCAGGACTACGTGCGCACCGCCCGCGCCAAAGGCCTCGGCGAGCGGGCGGTGATCTACAAGCACGCGCTGCGCAACTCGCTGATCCCCATCCTCTCCCACTTGGGGATGATGGTCCCCTTCCTCCTCGGCGGCACCGTGATCGTGGAGCGCCTCTTCGGCATCCCCGGCATGGGCCAGCTCATGTTCCAGGCGATCCTGGCCCGTGACTACTCGTTGATCATGGGCATCACCACCGTGACCGCCCTCCTCACCATGCTCGCGATCCTGATCACCGACCTGCTCTACGCGGTGGTCGATCCGCGCATCTCGTACGGGAAGAAGTGAGCCAGACCTCTGCACACGTGCGCTCCGAAGAAGCGATCCCGATGCCGGTGGCCGAGCAGCCCTCGGCGCCTCGCGCCTCCCGCAGCCACGCGTCTGCGATCTGGGATCGCTACGCCCGGTCCACGATGAATCGGATCGCGTTGGCCGTGGTGGTCGGCCTGGTGGCCGTGGCGGTCTTCGCAGACTTCATCGCCGCCGATCTCCCGATCCTCCTGCGCCTCGACGGCCAGACCTACCTCCTGCCCAACCTCGCGTCGCCGGGAGCGCGACCCCCCGAGCTGCGCCGCCTCGATCCCGAGGGGCTGTGGGAGGCCATGGGCCCCGACGATTGGGCCATCTTTCCCCCCATCCGCCGGGGGCCCACCGACATCGATCTGCTGGCACGGCTGCAGCCTCCGTCCTCCGAGCATTGGCTGGGCACCGACTCCATCGGCCGCGACGTCCTCGCTCGCATCGTCCACGGCACCCGGATCTCCCTCTCGGTGGGCCTGGTCGCCGTGGGGATCTACGTCTTGCTCGGTGTGCTCCTCGGGGCCCTGGCTGGCTTCTACGGGGCCTGGGTGGACCTCGTGGTCTCCCGCCTCATCGAGGTGATGATGGTCTTCCCGACCTTCTTCCTGATCCTCACCATCATGGGCATCGTCGAGCGACCGTCGATCTGGCACGTGATGTTGGTGATCGGCCTCACGGGCTGGCCCGGGGTGGCCCGGCTGATCCGCGGCGAGATCCTCCGGGTGCGCGAGCTCGATTACGTGGTGGCCGTGCGGGCCTTGGGGGGCAGCGATCGCCGGATCATCCTGCGCCACGTGATCCCCAACTCCATCGGGCCGGTCTTCGTCGCCGCCACCTTCGGCCTGGCCGGCGCCATCCTGGTGGAGAGCGCGCTCTCCTTCCTGGGCTTCGGCACGCCGCCTCCTACCGCCTCGTGGGGCGAGCTCCTCACCCAGGCCTATGAACACGCCATCACCAGCGGCGCCTGGTGGCTCACCGTCTTCCCCGGCCTGGCCATCTTCCTGACCGTGACCTCCTACAACCTCATGGGAGAGGGGCTGCGCGATGCCATGGATCCCCGGCTGCGCTCCTAGTATGATTTCCCCGGTAATGGGCAATCCCAGACAGAAGATCGGCGAGCTCCTCCTGACCAGCGGCGCCATCGATCGCCAGCAACTCAACGCCGCCCTGGGCTACCAGAAGCGGTGGGGCGGGAAGCTCGGCGAGATCGTCGTGGACATGCAGTTCGCCGGGGACGATCGGATCTGCGGGGCGCTGGCGCGGCAGCTCGGCGTCCCCGCCGTCGACCTGGAGTCCCGCGAGATCCCGGACGAGGTCGTCCGGGCGGTCCCTAGGGCGTGCTGCGAGAAGTACAAGCTCTTCCCCTTCGAGCTCGTGCATCAGGCCGTGGGCCAACCCCAGCTCTGGATCGCCATGGCCGATCCCACCAACATCGAGGCGATCGACGAGGTTCGTTTCCGCAGCGGGATGAGGGTCTCGGTGGCAGCGGCGCCGGCCTCCATGGTGGACGCCGCCATCCGCCGCTACATCTACGGCGAGCGCCAGGACGGCAGCGGGGGGAGGACCTACTCCGAGCCCATCTCCACCGCGCTGATCCCGGAGGCGGGGACCACGGCGCCGCGCGCCGATGGTCTCGTCGACCTCGAGTTGCTCCTGGCCGATCGAGCGAGCGGGGAGCTGGACGCGATCGACGCGATCGAGTGGACCGTCGAAGAGGTCGCGCCGCCCCGCCGCGAGCTGAACGGCGTGGAGAAGTTCGGCTCCGCACGGGAGGAAGACCGTCTGGCCACCGGGGTGGATCCTACGAAGGTCGCCGCCCTCCACCGCGAGATCCTCGCGCGGATCGAGGCATTGGCCAACGGCCGGGAGGGCATGCCCCCGATCCCCGCTTGGAAGATCCTCGCGGCCCTGGTCGACCATCTGGTACGCCAGGGAGTGGTGGAGGACGGGAGCTTCCTGGACGATCTGGAGAGGCAGGGACGTTGATCGAGCGCTCGCCTTCGAGCCCATTTGGCGGCGACCGCCGCGGAGACGATGTGCCGCTTCTATCCATCGAGGGATTGAGGACCGAGTTTCGCACCGACGGCCGAGGCTACCTCGCCGTGGACGACGTCTCGATCTCCATCGAGCCGGGGCAGACCGTCGGCGTCGTAGGCGAGTCGGGCTGCGGCAAGAGCGTCACGGCGCTCTCCACCATGGGGCTGATCCAGAGCCCGGGGAAGGTGGTCGGCGGCCGCATCCTCTTCCGGGGCGAGGACCTCCTCCAGAAGAGCGAAGAGGGGATGCGTAAGGTCCGCGGCAACCAGATCGCCATGATCTTTCAGGAGCCGATGACCTCGTTGAACCCCGTCTTCACCGTGGGCGAGCAGATCGGCGAGGCCATCCGCCTCCACCAGAACAAGAGCCGGACCGAGGCCAGGCAGCGCGCCATCGAGCTCCTGGCCCTGGTGGGGATCGCCTCGCCCGCCGAGCGGGTGGCGAGCTATCCCCACGAGCTCTCCGGCGGCATGCGCCAGCGGGTGATGATCGCCATGGCCCTGGCCTGCGATCCGGATCTCCTCATCGCCGACGAACCCACCACCGCGCTGGATGTCACCATCCAGGCGCAGATCCTCGATCTGCTCCGCCGCCTCCAGCGCGAGCGGGGGCTGGCGGTGATGCTGATCACCCACGACCTCGGCGTGGTGGCCGAGACCTGCGAGCAGGTCGTGGTCATGTACGCCGGCAAGGTGGTCGAGCGAGCTCCGGCGGCCGCGCTCTTCTCGGGTCCGCGCCATCCCTATACGGCAGGTCTGCTTCGCTCCCTCCCGGGCATCGCCAAGGGCCGCGAGAGCAAGCGGCTGGAGGCGATCCCCGGCGTGGTCCCCTCGCCAGATCAGATGCCTGCCGGCTGCCGCTTCCGCGCCCGCTGCGATAGGGCCCAGGCCCTCTGCGCCCAGGTGGAGCCGGAGCTCGCGCCGGCGGCGGGGGACGCCGATCGCGAGGTCGCCTGCCACTTCCCAGTCCCTGTCCGAGAGGAGGCGGCGTGAAAGTCCAGCAGGCCCCCATCCTGGATCTCCAGGATCTGCAGACGCACTTCCCGATCCGCGGCGGGATCCTCGGCGGCGAGGTCGCCAAGGTCCGCGCCGTCGACGGCGTCTCCCTTCAGGTCATGCCAGGCGAGACCCTCGGCCTGGTGGGCGAGTCGGGCTGCGGCAAGAGTACCCTGGGCCGCACCCTCCTGCGGCTGATCGATCCCTCCGGCGGCAGCATCTGCTTCGAGGGCCAGGACATCACCCGCCTCTCCCAGCGCGAGCTGCGCCCCCTGCGACGCCAGGCCCAGATGATCTTCCAGGATCCCTACTCCTCGCTGAACCCGCGGATGCGGGTGGGCGAGATCATCGGCGAGCCCTTCGCCATCCACGGCCTGGCCTCAGGCAAGGAGCGCGCGGCCCGGGTCGTGGCGCTGATGGAGCGCTGCGGGCTGCGCCCCGACGTGGTCGACCGCTACCCCCACGAGTTCTCCGGCGGCCAGCGCCAGCGGATCGGCATCGCCAGAGCCCTCGCCGTCTCCCCGAAGCTCGTGGTGGCTGACGAGCCCATCTCCGCCCTCGACGTCTCCATCCAGGCCCAGATCATCAACCTCCTCCTGGATCTCCAAGCCGATCTCGGCCTCACCTACGTCTTCATCAGTCACGACCTCAACGCGGTGGAGTTCATCGCCGATCGCGTCGCCGTGATGTACCTCGGGCGGATCGTCGAGCTCGCGCCGGCCGCCTCCCTCTACGCCGGCCCCCAACACCCCTACACCCGGGCGCTCCTCTCCGCCGTCCCCACGGTAGATCCGGCCAGGCGCCAGGATCGCGTCATCCTCGAAGGCGACGTCCCCAGCCCCATCGATCCGCCCGCCGGCTGCGCCTTCCATCCGCGCTGTCCCGAGGCCGGCGAGCGCTGCACCCGTGAGCGCCCCGAGCTCTCCGCCGTCGGCGCCGGCCACACCGCGGCCTGCTTCCTCCACGACCCTGCAGGCACCGGCACGAAACTCCGAGTCATCGCCGCTTAACGGACCTCCAGAAATCTACAGCGCCCCCCGCCTGCCTGTTGGATCTGCGCTCCGATGCCCAGCGTACGGGCTACGCTCCCCGTCGGTGCTCTGAGCCAGTGAAGGGATCCGCCCCCACAGGGCGGGCGCGCTCCCTTCAACACAGGGCGGGCGCGCTCCCTTCAACACAGGGCGGGCGCGCTCCCTTCAACTCGCGCTCTGCGCGAGAGGGCTCCTTTTTTCGTTGCCCACCTCCGGCTCGACGCCTCGCATCCCGGGCGCTCGCTACGGTTTCTGAAGGCCCTTCGACGAGTGCCTGCGCGCTGGTGGAGTGGGAGCCGGGCGCTCGCTACGATCTCTGAAGGTCGTCGTCTGTGCTCACAAACGCTATCCTTCGTTGGTGCGGACATACTCGAAGTCGATCGGGCGATCGTTGACGCCGCGAGGGGGTGGGGCGATCCAGTTGGCGAACTTTCCCGGCTCGAAGACGGGCTTCACCATCAGGCTCTGGACATAGGTGCGGTCCGCGTCGGAGGGCAGCCACTCGTCGTGGCGTGCCTCGTACTCTGCAGCGGAGATCTCCTTGCCCTCCGGCGTGAAGTGCTTGCCGGCGAAGAGGCCCTGCGCCCGGTGGAAGCGGCGGGAGGGGAGGGTGAAGGCGAAGTCCATCCCGGCCAGGTGCTTGTTCCAGCGATTCAGCGCCCGCTGGCAATCCTCCACGTAGGCGTCGCGGAGCACCTCGTTCATCGCCGAGCGGAGGGGGATCTCCCTTCGCACCAGCTTCTCATCCTCGTAGACATCCATCTCGTAGATGCCCTCGACGGCGAGGTGATCGGCGTGTGACTCCTCCTTGGCCCGGCCCTTGAGCCCCGTCGCGAAGAAGTTCGCCGCGTTCGTCGAGATCTCGCTGCCGAAGAGGTCGAGCGACACCGTGTACCAGAAGTTCAGATAGCGCTGGATCGTCTCCAGATCGATCGCACCCACCGACCTCGGATCCTTGCCCTCCTTCATCAACTCCACCGTCCGGGCGATGGTGCGGCCGATCCCCGTCTCGCCCACGAACATATGGTGGGCCTCCTCGGTGAGCATGAAGCGGCAGGTCCGCGAGAGCGGATCGAAGCTCGACTCCGCCAGCGCCAGGAGCTGGAACTTCCCGTCGCGGTCGGTGAAGGTGGTGAACATGAAGAAGGAGAGCCAATCCGTGCAGGGCTCGTTGAAGGCCCCCAGGATCCGCGGCTTGTCCGAGTCGCCCGAGCGGCGCTGGAGCAGCTCCTCCGCCTCCTCGCGCCCGTCGCGGCCGAAGCTGGAGTGAAGCAGGTAGACCATCGCCCAGAGGTGACGACCTTCCTCTACGTTCACCTGGAAGAGGTTGCGCAGATCGTAGAGGGAGGGGCAGGTCTGCCCCAGCAGCCGCTGCTGCTCCACCGACGCCGGCTCGGTATCACCCTGGGTGACGATCAGCCGCCGCAGGGTATTCCGATGCTCGCCGGGGACCTCCTGCCACACCGGCTTGCCGTAGTCGTCGCCGAAGCCGATCGTCCGATCCTTCACCGGATCCGCCAGGAAGATCCCCCAGCGGTAGTC
>JBEBXK010000060.1:0-21314 GCA_040391605.1 Vulgatibacter incomptus | reverse complement strand
GCTTCGGCCGCGGCGGCTTCATCAAGCTCGCCCTGCGCACCGGCGCCCTGGTGGTGCCCATCTCCATCGTCGGCTCGGAGGAGATCCACCCGCTGCTGGGCAAGGTCGCGCTGCGCCCCTTCGGCTTCCCCTTCCTGCCCATCACCCCCACCTTCCCGCTGATGGGCGCCGCCGGCCTGCTTCCCCTGCCCACCAAATGGCGGATCGAGGCGGGCGAGCCCTTCGACTTCCGCGGCTACGGCCCCCAGGCCGCCGGCGACGATCCCCTGGTGATGCGCCTCGCGGAGGAGGTCCGCGGCACCATCCAGACCATGCTCGACACCCGCTTGGTACAGCGTCGCTCCGTCTTTCGATAAGTGTACCCGTGCTCGACACCGACACCGATCAGGAATGCGGGGGCTGCAGCCCCCGCGTCGCGGCGCGCGGTCGCCGATGGGCAGCCGCCGAGGATCGCCTTCCGCAGATCGCCTTCCGCAGATCGACTGTCGAAGCTCAGGCGCCGAGGATCAGGCGGGGATCGAGGGCGGGCTGCGAGCCGAGCGCCTCGGCGTGGGCCTCGAAGCCTTTTCGCCCCAAGAGCGCCTGCGTGATCTTCTTCGACGCCTCGACGCCGGGCTGATCGAAGGGATCGACGCCGTAGAGCAGGCCGGCGAAGGCGGTCGCTGCCTCCCAGAGGAAGAAGAAGCCTCCGACGCTCGCCGCGTCGATCCGAGGGAGGCGGATCGTGAGCGAGGGGCGGCCGGCCTCTGCGAGGGCCGCTGCCGTGCCACGACGCTCCGCGTCGATCAGCTCGCCCAGCCGCTTGCCCCCCAGGTAATCCAGCGCGTCGTGGCCGGGCCAGGCCGGCGGGATCATCACGTCCTCGGCTGGCTCTTCCACCGCGACGAAGGTGACCAGCTTGTCCTGCGGCCCCTCCATCAAGAGCTGTAGCAACGAGTGCTGATCGGTAGCACCGACCGCCCGCAGCGGCGTAGGGCCCACCGCCTCGCTCTTGCCCAGCGACTCCGCCCAGAGCTGCACGAACCAATCGCCCATCTCCCGCAGGCTGTCCGCGTAGGGGAAGAGCACGTGGATCTTGCGGCCCTTGGCGTCGAAGAGGCGGTGGAGGCCGCCCAGCATCCAGGCCGGGTTCTCCCGAAGCGCAGGGGCCTCGCAGCGGATCCGCATTCTGTCTGCGCCGCGGCAGAGCTCGCTGGCGTCAAAGCCCCCCGCCGCGATGGGCACGAGGCCCACGGCAGAGAGCACCGAGTAGCGTCCCCCGACCCCCGGCGGCACCGGCAGGGTCCGCCACCCTTCCGCCTCGGCGATCTGCCGCAGCGTCCCCTTGGCAGGATCCGTGATCACCAACAGCCGGCTGGCGAGCGCCTCCGCGCCGAGGCGATCGCGTAGCACCATGAGCTGCGAGAGGGTCTCCGCCGTGCTCCCCGACTTCGTGATGGCCACGAAGCCGGTCGTGGAGAGGTCGAGGGTGGAGAGCAGCCCGGCGAAGGTGGCCGGATCCGAGTTGTCTGGAAAGAAGATCCGGGCCCCTCGCCGACGGGACCGAGGCAGGTAGTTGTGAAACGGGCCGCCCAACGCGGCGACGGCGGCCTTGGCCCCCAGCGACGAGCCACCGATGCCCAGCACCACCACGGTCTCGAAGCGCTCCCCCAGCTCCTGGCCCATCGCGATCGCCTCGCGCTGCGTTGCGTCGTCGGAGGGCAGATCCCAGAAGTCCAGCCTCCCCTCCCGGCGGCGCCTCATCAGCTCGTCGTGGATCCGGGCTGCAGCAGGCTCCAGGCCGTCCAGCTCGGCCGCGGTGATCCCATGGGCGCCGATCCGGGTGTCGGTAGAGTCGTTCACATCCAATACGAGCGGTGCAGCGGCCATCCGAGACCTCGGGTGATGGAGCGGCCCACCTTCCACCATCGGACCGCCGCTTGTCCATTCCTGACGAGGCCCCAAGGTCCATTCGTCGACTTCCACCGGGCGATAGAGCGGTCGGGCCCGGACGCGCCCCTGGGTCGGAGCGCTTAGTCCGCCGCGGCCGGAGGGAGATCGGCGGTGGAGAAGGCGGTGGTGACGCCAGCGAGGTGGCCGAGCCCGCCGGGGCCGAAGCCCTGGATCTCGGACCAGCCGGCGCCCAGCCGCAGGGCCTGGAGCGATGCCCGGACGCCGTCGGCGCGATCGTCTGCGCCAAGAGGACGTGGGATCGAGAAGGATTGCACGTCAGCCGGGAAGTAGAGGACCCAGCCGTTGGCGCGGGATCCCAGGCTGAGGCGCATGAGGTTGGGGCTCCCTGCGACGGCGCCGTTCTGGGTGAAGCTGCGGTGGGTGGAGTCGAAGACCGCCTGATCCGCCAGGCCGACGAAGCCCTCTCCGCGGAAGGTGATCTCGGCGTCCGCAGGGAGGTCCGCCTGGAGCTGCACCAGCGCCGATAGGGAAGTGCAGCCGGAGCGATCGGCCGCCGTGCAGCTGGAGCCTTCCTCCATCAAGCTGGTGAAGTTCACGGCCATGGCGAGGATGGCGTAGCGGCTGCCCTCCAGGCCCCCGTGGAGGGGCGCCAAGCGTAGGCGCAGGGTCCCCTCGGCACCACTAGGCTCCACCACCCGCCCCGAAGGCGGGCCTCCCGCGGCGATGCCGCCGTCGATCCCGGCGGTGATCCCCAAGGGGACCAGGCCCCGATCCGGCGCCAACGCACCGCCCAGGACGATCACGCCATCCAGGACGTCGCCCGAGGCGACCGGCAGCTTGGGAACCACGACCTGGGCGCGGAGCCCCAGCCGCATCTTCGGATGGAGATCGAGCCTGGAGAAGTGCGCCCGATCCGGGACCTGCAGGCCACCCTCGAGGCGGGTGTCCAACACGTCGAAGCCGACGTCGCGGACCACCGAGCTCTTGAAGCGCCGCACGTGGGGGAGCAGATGGGAGAGCAGCTGGCCGACGTCCAGAGACTTGCCTGCGCTGGTGAGCTCATCGAGGGGCAGCTCCTCCAGCGGCATGCCGCCGGCGAGGCCCCAAGCGGACCAGGTGCCGCAACGACCGGCGCGGGTCTTGGCCAGATCGGCACAGGAGCCGGCCAGCCCCAGCGCCTGATACTCGGGCTTGAACCAGGTGTTTCCGAGGCCGAGGACGATCCCCTGGGGGATGTCCAGATCGCGGGAGCCGCCCAGGTCCACCCGGAATCGGCCCACCGGCCCGAGGAGCACGGAGAAGGAGAGATCGACGAGGCTGCCCGGGATGGACATCCCCACCAGGCCGGCGTTGAGGAGCGCGGGATCGAAGACGTCCGAATCGAAGGAGCCGACGAAGCCGCCAGCCCGATCCTCGGCGATAACGCGGCGCAGGGGGAGGAGGAGGTCGGGCTCGTCGGAGCCGATCAGGGTGAGGTAGGTGAACTCTCTGTGAAAGACGGAGACGGTGCGGGGCGCCGCTGGGAGATCGGCAGCGGCAAAGGAGATCGCACCGTCCGATCCGGTCCTTCCCTGAAGCGCCCCGCCGTCCTTCTCGATCTGCACGATGGCGCCCTCCACGGAGACGCCGGTGAGCTCGTCGATCACCACCACCCGCAGCTCGTCGCTGGCGCCTTCCGCAAAGTTCAGGAAGTGGCTCTCGCAGCTGGCGCCGCCGACCCTGGCGGTGACGGTGAAGGGCCCCGCCTCGGCGCCGCCGACGACCTCCCCGCCGACGATCGTCCCGCGGGAGGGCGCGGAGGTCGCGAAGGCGATCCCGCCGGACGTGGCGCCATCCGCCATCGGCAGGGGCTGGTCCAACGTGTCGTAGAGGTTGACCCAAAGTGGCATCGGCTCGGCCCCCTGGCGCACCACGCCTCGCAGCGGCGCGAGCTCACAGCGGGCGGCGGCGGTGATGGGCGGCGCCAAGACACAGGTCCCCGCCTGGCAGAGCTGCCCCGACGGGCAATCGACTCGAGCGGAGCAGACCACGGGCTGGCAGACCCCCTCATCGCAGCCGCAGCCCAACGGGCCACAATCCGACGCGTGCGCGCAATCGGCGCTGGCGACACAGCGCAGGAGACAGCAGCCGTCGCTGCAAGCCAGGGCCGCGTCGGCACAGGCGCCATCCCGGGAGCAGGAGGAGACGCCCGCCCGATCGCAGACGAGCTTGCTCTTCGCTCGCTCCTGCCCAGTCGCTCCATCGTCACAGCCGGCGCCGGCCGCCAGCGCGAAGCCAGCGATGGCACAGACGATCCCCCAGCCCCGCGCGACTCTCGGCTGGAGCCGACCGCGGGTCGCCGGCCATGGGCCCCAGAGAGCGTCCCCCCTCGCGTCGCTCTGCGCCCTGCCGAAGATCCTTCGCATCCTCGCCTCCCCATCCGGCGCCAGCGCCGGGCGGCCGCTCGCCGCGTGGCCGAAATCTAGGCAGGGCGGGCGCTCTCGCCACGAGGGAGAGTTCGCGAAGAATTTTACGGGCGCTGCGAGCCGGAGGCGAACGAACGCCCCAACGAGCTCTTCGCGCGCAGCGCGCGTGCGAAGATCGCCTCCAGCCGCCTCGCGTGAGGGCGATCGCCTCGCCGGCGATCGGGTGTCTTCACGGGGCCGGCAGCCGGGCAAGTCGAGCGGAATGAAGCGCCTCGCGGGGCCTCGTTTTTTCAGCTCGAATGGGCGAGGCGGCGCGCAAGTTGACCTGATCTTCTGCGGCCCCTACCCTCGCGCGCGCCAAGATGAGCCTCCGTCTCTTTCACGATCCGCTCGCCGCCAGACGCTGCATGCGCAGCCTTTTCACGCGCAGCCTCTGCACGATCGCAGCGGCCTCGCTGCTGACCGCCTGTGCGTCCAGCGGCGCGGGCGCGATGGAGGCGAGGGCGACCTCGGCAGCCCGTGGCGCCGCCCCTGATGGAGGGATCTACGGCGCCGCCCTCCAGGTCGCTCTCGCATCGGAGGAGGCGGAGCTCGCCGAGGCGCTGCGCGGCATCCTCTCCACGCGGGGGGACGCGCCGCGGATCGATCCGGCCCTGGTGCTGGCCGCCCGCGATCTGGCGGGTCGCGCCCAGCGGGAGGATCGGGCCGCCGTCGTCACCGATCCCGAAGAGCTGCGGCTGGCCCAGGCCCGGGCCGGCGTGATCGCTGCGGCGATCCAGCCCGTCGTGGTGCGAGCGACCAACTGGGACGCCGCCAGGCGCAGGATGGCGGAGCACGCGCGAACGCTCCGCGGGGAGGCCATCCCCCAACGCATCGGCGTCGGCAGCGCTCGCAATGACGGTGGGATCACCCTCGTCCTCCTCCAGGCCAGCGGTGGCGTCGAGATCGCGCCGCTCCCTGCGCGGATCCCCCCGGGTGCGACGCTGCGGATCGAGGGGCGGCTCCTGGATCTCGACACACCCTCCCTCGTGGTCACGCCTCCGGATGGCAGGCCCCTGCGGATCCCCCTCGAGGGAGACGGCCGGAGTTTTCATGGAACGGTGGAGATCGGCGCGAGGGGGATCTGGACGCTGGAGCTGCTGGGAAGGAGCGAGCGCGGGCCCGCCATCGCCGCGCTGCTGCCCCTCTACGCGGGCATGGACATCCCCGATGGCGCGACCCCGATCCGGGTGGAGTCGGAGCCCACCGACGTCGCCGGCAAGGAGCGGCTCCTCGCCGACGAGGTGAATCGACTGCGGGCGGGCCGGGGGCTGGCTCCGCTGCTGATCGACGCGACGCTCTCGCGGGTGGCGCGGGCCTACGCCGAAGAGATCCGCAGCTCGGGCCGCTTCGCCCATCGCTCCCTGATCTCGGGCGGGCCAGGCGATCGCCTCCGTCTCGCGGGCTACCGCAGCGTACGGGCCGGCGAGAATCTGGCCGAGGCGCCCAGCGTACGGCAGGCTCATCGATCGCTGATGGAGAGCCCGGGGCATCTGGCGAACCTGGTGGAGCCGGGCTGGAGGGAGGCGGGCTTCGGCGTCGCGCTCGCCGAGCAGCCCGGAGGCGCCATGGGCGTGATCGTGGTGCAGATCTTCGCCAGCCCCTCCGACGAAGGATAGGCAGTAGGGTGCACGGACGACGCGCGAGAGAGTCCGAGATTAAATGAAAGAGGGCCGCGCTGCGAAGACTCGCGTCACGGCCCTTCTTCCGATGGATGGCTGGCTCTTTCTTACGCGAAGCGGCGCTGGGTGGCGTAGGCCTCGACGCCGCCTTCGTAATCTCCCGCCTGCTGGAAGAGCGGGCAGCGGGTGCAGGTGAAGCTATTCCACCCGCGCTTCACCGCCTCGTCGAGGCAGTCGTCGTAGTGAGCGCAGAAGAGGTTCCGATGATTCTCGACACCGGAGGTCCGGTTGCCGCCGGGCTCGGGGTTGATCGGAGCGGGGAGCTCGGTCGGGAACGGCTTGAGAAGATGGCTCATAGAAAGCTCGTCACCTCCAAGGGGCCCCGGCTCATGGCCGGTGCGCCCTCGGTTTCATGCGCGCAGCGTGCACGCGTAGCTGCGGTGGGATCGAATCGCCTCCGAAGAAGCGTGAGGCGGAAAATCGCCGGGAATCTAAGAGAGGCCCCGCCAACTGTCAAACTTGGCCCTCGTCCGCTCTCGTGGTGCTGCAACCAATCGGGAGCGACGGAGGCGGGGCTCTCGACCTTGTCCTTGGAAATTCCAACAGTTAGAATGGCTGCCACGTGTCCTCCCTCCACCTGCATCTGCAAAAGACCCCGGCGTTGACGTGTCTCGTCGTGGCTCTGCTCTTCCCTCTTACGGCAAGATCTACGGGGGCCCCGGACAACATCCCGCGTTCGGCGATTCATCCCGAAAACCTCCAGTCACCCGACGAGACATACAGAGTTTCGGCCCTTCCTCTCGCGATACCTCGTAGCGGACCCACCGAGGCGGCCCGCAGACTCGCGGCCGGCGCACCCTCCGACGCGTCGCGGCTCTGCGCAGAAGTGATCGCCAGGTCCTCCGACGCCAAGACCAACGCCAAGACCGACGCCAAGACCGACGCCAAGACCGACGCCAAGACCGACGCCAAGACCGACGCCAAGACCGACGTCCTGGCCTGCCGTCTCTTGCGCGGCGCGGCGGAGAAGCGCCTCGGGAACTTCGAGACTGCGGTGGAGACGCTCCTCCCGATCCGCGGCGAGCTGGGTGCGCTGGAGCCTTGGGGAGCGCTCCTGCTGGGCGAGGCGCTCTTCGGCGCAGGCCGCGCCGCCGAGGCGTCGGGGATCCTGGACGAGGCGCGCCGCGCGGATCCCGCCGGCCCCTTGGGGGCGCGGGCCGAGGCCCTCGAGGCCATTGCCCTGGCCCGCAGCGGCAAGGGCAAGGAGGCGCGGCCCATGTTGCAACGCCTCCTCTCCAGGCGCCGCGGCGACGCTGCGACGCTGCGAATGGCCCTCGCCGAAGCGACCATCTCCGCAGGGGATCGCGCCGGTGCGGTGGCGCTCTACCGCAAGCTCTGGATGGAAGAGGCCGGTCTCCCTGCCGCCGACGAGGCCTTCTCAGCCCTGGAGGCGCTGCGCGCCAAGGGCGTGGCGGTCCCTTCGATCACGGTCGACGATCGGCTGGAGCGCACCAGGCGCCTCCTCTCTCGGGGCGAGGCGCGGGCCGCGGAGGCCGAGCTCAGCCTGATCGATCCCGAGTCGCCGGATCCCGGCGGGCAGCGCCTCCTCCTCCTGGCCACCTCCCTCTCGGATCAGGATCGCAAGGCGGAGGCCGAGGAGTTGTTGGCGCCCCTCCTCGCCAGCGGCGCAGCGGATCCCGATCTACTCGAGCTCGCCGCGCGCCTGGCGATGCGCCGCGGCGCCACGGCGCTGGCGGTGGAGCGCCTCGATCGCGCCCAGGCGTCGGCGTCCGGCGGGAGGGCGAGCCAATCCGCCTTCCTCGCCGCCTTCTTCCTCTACGACGGTGGTCACTTCGCCGAAGCAGAGGCCCGATTCCGGGCCTTTCGCAGAGACTTTCCCTCGAGTCGGGTGGATGAGTCTCATTGGTACTTAGCATGGAGCCTCTTCAAACAAGGCAAGGATGAAGGGGCCGCGGTCGAGCTGGCGGAGCTGAGCCGGCGCCACCCCAAGAGCTCCCTCGTGCCCCAGGCCCGCTACTGGCGCGCCCGCAGCGTCGAGCGCGCCGGGGACGAAGCGGCCGCCGCGAAGCTCTTCGCGCAGATCGCCGAGGCGGAGCCTGCGGGATGGTATGGCGCCCTCGCCCGTCAGCGCCTCGGGATCGAGCTGGCGATGGAGGCGCGCCGCCCCCCGGCTGGAGTCGCCCCCAAGCTGCAGGGCGTCGCCGCCGCCCGCCTCACCAGGGCCCTGGCGCTCTACGACGTGGGCCTCCTGGAGTTCGCAGGCGACGAGCTCGACGCCGCCCTCGCCGGCCAGCGCGATCGCGCGACCCTCTCCTGGGCCGCCGCCGTGGCCTCCGGCGCCCGGGACCACTTCCGCTCCTACCAGATCGGCACCATCCGGCTGGGGGGCCTCCGGGGGGCGGGCGAGCTCGCCTTCCCCCGGGCCTTCGAGGACGAGGTCGAGGCCAGCGCCACCCGCTTCGACGTCGACGCCGACTTCATCCTCTCGATCATGCGACAGGAGAGCGGCTTTCGCCCACGGATCCGCTCCGCCGCGGCGGCGGTGGGGCTGATGCAGGTCCTGCCGATCACCGCCGAGAAGCTGGGCGCCCTCCTCCAGGAGCCACCCGGCCTCGGCGAGCGCCTCGAAGATCCCCGGATCAACGTGATGCTGGGCGGCTTCTATCTGCGCAACCTGCTGGATCGCTTCGGCGGGAGCCAGCCCCTCGCGGCGGCGGCCTACAACGCCGGGCCGGGCGCGGTGGTCCGCTTCATGGAAGATCCCACCCGCCGTGAGCTGCCCCTGGACGAATTCGTCGAGTCGATCCCCTATCGGGAGACCCGCCACTACGTGAAGGCCGTGATCGGGAACCTCCTCGCCTACCGGATCGTCCACGGCGGCCCGCCGGTGCGATTGCCATCGAAGTTGCCGACAATCTCACCGGGTGTCGACTTCTGACAGGGTCACCAGAAATCTACTGCGCACCCCGCCTGCTTCGTTGGACCTGCGCTCCGATGCTCACGCACTGAAGTGCGCTCCGCTTCGGTGCTCCGTCCGCCTCCCATCCGGGGCGCTCGCTACGATTTCTGGAGACCCTGGGTCACTTGGGCATCCCGCCTGCGCTCCGATGCTCACGCACCCAGGGCCTTTGGGGGAATCGCCTCCGGCTCGCTGAGTTCAATCCTTCAGCCGCTTGCGCATCTCGACGTGGGGGATCCCCGCCTCGTCGAAGATGGGCCCGTGATCGATGTAGCCGCCGTGCTTGTAGAAGCCGTGGGCGTAGACCTGGGCGTGGAGGACGATGCCATCCAGACCTCGGCGCCGCGCCTCCTCCTCCAGATCGGCGAGGATCTTCGAGCCGATCCGGGCGTGACGGTTGGAGACCAGCACCGCCATCCTCCCGATCCGGCCCCAACGGCCCGTCTCGCCCTCGGGCGTGGCCCGCAGCTCCACCAGCCTGCCGGTGCCGACCGCGTGCCCGCCCACCATCGCGAGGACGTGATGGGCCGTCGGATCCTGATCGTCCCGCTCGATCTCCTCGGGGACCCGCTGCTCCTCGATGAAGACCACTTCGCGGATGGCCAAGGCGGCGGCAAAATCACCGGGACCGTCCACCGGCGTGATGCGCACCTCGATCTCGGGTTGGGAAACCACGGCAAACCTCCTTTGCTTGGGCGCCTGTATACCAGAGCCCGGCCCACGGTCCACGCCTGCGATCCCTTGTCGCGCCGTACGCTCGCCGGCGCCTGCCCAGCGCCGACTTCTGATGCCCTGCCCGTGCCGACGGCTCGTCTTTGCGCCCGCCTCAGAGCCTGTGCGCTGCGGTCCCTGCTGGCGTTCGCTCGCCTCGGGTGCGCGCGTGTTCGTGAGTTCTTCACGAGCTCTCAGAGCTGTAAATCCTACGGTTCCGTACCATCGCTCCACGCGGGCCACCCCTTTCGGCGGGGCGATCTCGACCGAATCGAAGGTAGCGCTTGCTTCCTTGGGCGACCGAAGTGACAATGAACTGGCACCATCTGACAGGAGGCTACCAGTGTCGCTCCCCTCGCTCTCGCCCCCCATGTCGCTCCGGATCTCCCCGCCGATCAGTGATACCGCGGCGGTGGTCCAGTGCTTCCGCCGTATCACCAAGTCGATTCACGAGTTCTCCAAGGCCGTGGACCGTGAGTTCGGGATCACCGGTCCTCAGCTCTGGGCCATGCGCGCGATCGACGATCTCGGCTCCTGCTCCGCAGGCGATCTCGCCGGCCGCCTCTTCGTTCACCCGAGCACCATCACCGGCGTGATCCAGCGCCTCGAGGATAAGGGGCTCATCGATCGCAGGCGTCGCCCGGATGATCGTCGGGCGATCGTCCTCCGCCTCACCCCGGCAGGGAAGAAGCTCCTCCATCGCGGGCCGGCCCAGGATCAGGGGCATATCGTCAAGGCGCTCCAGGTCATGTCGAGCGACGAGGTCTCCAAGCTCCGACTCCTACTGGACTCGCTGGTCGATCAGATGGAGTTCGGCGACATCGAGTCTCGCTTCCTCTTCACCGAGGACTGAATCCACGCCGCCGAAGTGCCGGCTCGCGCGCCGCGGAACGACCCCATCGATCGGTCCACACTGCAGCTGCGCCTTCACGCGCGACGCGACCCGACGCGCCGCTCCAGCGCAGGCGCGATCTTCAACGGTCGCGTTCGCCGGAGCCGACGAACATCGGCGATGGATCGATTTCCAGCGCCTCGAAGAGCGCCAAGGATGGCTGCCCCGTGGGCGGCAGCCCCATGGAGCGCTCCACCCAACGAATCGCGGCCTCCGCGTCCGGGCCCAGCCGGCCATCGGGCTGCCGCAGCAGCAGCGAGCGTCGCGCCAGCTCCTCTTCGAGTCGCAGCGCCAGCTGGGGCGGAAGCAGCGCCCAGCCCCCATTCCGCCTCGCCTCCAGGATCACGTGGAAGGCCGCCTGCCGCCCGGAGGCGAGCCGCGCCTGGACCGAGCCCAGGCTCTCCTCCTCCACCGGGAGGCCCGCCCCCGCCATCGAGGCTCGCTGCAGCCCCTCGGCGGCGGCGGCGCGGACCTCTGCCAGGATCGTGGCGGCCTTGTCGAGCGCTGGCGCCAGCGCATCCGGTGGCGGCTGTGACAGCGCGCCGCGTTCCTGGTCGTTCAGGAGCTCCACCGCGCCGGGGAGCAGCGGCGCTCCGGGGAGCGGCGGCGACGCGGCGGGACCCGATCCGGGGACGAGGCCGAGGGCCGCTGCCGTCTCTCGATCCAAGGTGCCGGTGAGCTTCAGGTCGTTGGCTCGCTGAAATCGCGCCAGCCCTACCCTGGTCGCCGGGCCCAGCCTCCCATCGATCGCCCCGTCGAAGATCCCGTGCTCGGCCAGGCTTCGCTGAGCGGCCGCCACCAACTCCGCCGAGGGCCATGGCGCCTCCTCCTGCACCACGACGAGGCGATCGGGCACCTGCGGCGCGCGCCCGGCGCAAGCGGCGGCGAGAAGAGAAACGATCGCGGGAGCCAGCTTCATCGCGTGTTACAATAGGCACTCTATGGAGAGCAGGAGCTAGTGGAGACGACTTGGGTAGGGCTCGCTGCAGCGTTGCTCCTCGTCGTGGCCAACGGCTTCTTCGTCGCGAGCGAGTTCGCGATCGTCAAGATCCGCAGCACCCGCCTCGACGAGCTGATCAAGAGCGGGAACCGTAGGGCTCCTGCGGCGAAGCGGGTGATCGACCACCTGGATGAGTATCTCTCGGCGACCCAACTCGGGATCACCCTCGCCTCCCTGGGCTTGGGCTGGTTGGGTGAGCCGGCCTTCGCCGGGATCCTCCGGCCGCTCCTCGTCCCGCTGGGGCTCTCCGAGACGGGCGTCTCAGCGACGGCGATCGTCCTCGCCTTCCTCCTGATCACCTTCCTCCACATCGTCTTCGGCGAGCTCGCCCCCAAGAGCCTCGCGATCCAGCGACCGGAGGGCGTCACCCTCGCGGTGGCGGCGCCGATGCGGATCTTCGCGATCCTCTTCTTTCCGGCGATCTGGGTCCTGAACTCCATTGCGAACGGAGTGCTCCGCCTGGTGGGGCTGCATCCCGCCGGCGAGGAGGATCTCGCCCATAGCGAGGAGGAGCTCCGGCTGATCGTCGCCTCGATGCGCGGCGCGGGCGGCGTCCCCAAGGAGCGCCTCGACATGCTCGAGCGGACGCTGCGCCTCCCGGCCCGCACGGCCAGGGCGCTGATGGTCGCGCGGGGTGACATCGCCTACCTGCGGATGGATCAGTCTCCGGAGGAGCTCCGCGCCCTCGCGACGAGCTCCGGCCACACCCGCTATCCGGTGGTCGAGGAGGACCTCGATCAGATCGTCGGGATCCTGAACCTCAAGGAGCTCTTTTTGCGGGGCGAGCAGCCGCGCACCCCCTCGCAGCTCCGCGAGGTGCTGCGGGAGCCGCTCTACGTGCCGGAGTCCATGCGGGCCGACATCCTCCTGCGCGAATTCCGCCGCAAGCGCCAGCACCTGGCCATCGTCGTGGACGAATACGGCGGCACGGCCGGCCTCCTCACCATCGACGACGTGGTGGCGGCGGTGGTCGGCGAGTTGCAGGACGAGTTCGGCACCTGGGCTCCGACCATCGTCTCCTTGCCCTCCGGCGCCTTCGCCGTCGATCCCGCGGTGCCCATCGAGGAGTTCGGCAGGCACTTCGGCGCGGAGTTGGACGAGCCGGAGGTCTCCACCATCGGCGGCCTGATTATGATGCGCCTCGATCGGATCCCCCACGTCGGCGATCGGGTCTCGGTGGCGAACCTCGAGCTCACGGTGGAGGAGATGAGGGGCCCCAAGATCCTCCGGATCACTGCCCGCAAGTTCATGGGTCCCGCCAGGGGCGTCAACCGTAAGTCCGGCCTCCACCGAAGTTAGCGGGCGCCCCCTCTTCTCCGGCCGGGGCGGCTGCGCGCCGCGTCGACGTGGCCATCTTCCCCCTACCGAGCGAGGGAGTGGGGGCGATGGAGACGCGAAAGCTCATCCGATACGGGCGGTTCTTCGAGGATTTCCAGGTGGGCGCCCGGCTTTCCCATCATTGGGGGCGCACGCTCACCCAGAGCGAGGCGCAGCTCTTCGCCACCTGGACCATGAACGCGAACCCGCTCTACTTCAACGAGGTCTACGCCAGGGCAGAGGGACATCCGACCACCCCGATCCACCCCTTGTTGGTCATGAACGTCGTCTTCGGCATGAGCGTCGAAGATCTCTCGGAGCAGGCCCTCGCACACCTGGGCTATTGGGCCATGCGTTTCCCATGCAGAGTATACCCACAGGACACACTCTTCGCCGACTCCGAGATCCTGGGCAAGCGGCCCTCCGCCTCCAAGGCGGATCGCGGCATCGTCCACGTTCGCACGGTGGGGACCAACCAACATGGCGACGAGGTGATCAGCTACGAGCGGAAGATCCTGGTGCGGATGGCCGCCGCCACCCCGCAGCTGACCAAGGCGCCGGGGAGCGCCGCCGCCGTCTCGGAGGGGAAGTGATGCTCACAGACGATCATCGCGCCATCCAGGAGTCGGTCCGCGACTTCGCTCGAGCCGAGGTGGAGCCGATCGCCGCCGACCTGGACAACGCCGGCGCCGAGATCCCCATGGCGATCGTGCGCAAGCTCGGCGACCTAGGATACTTCGGGCTGATCGTGCCGGAGGAGCATGGAGGCAGCGGCCTGGATCCGCTCTCGATGGCCCTGGTCACCGAGGAGCTCTCCCGGGCGTGGCTCTCGGTGGGGTCGGTGATGACCCGGATGATCATCACGGCCAGCCTCATCCAGGGCTGTGGCACCGAAGAGCAGAAGCGCAAATGGCTCCCCAAGCTCTGCACCGGCGAGATCCTCGCGGCGGCGGCCTTCACCGAGCCCGACGTGGGATCGGACGCCGCCGCGGTGAAGACCCGCGCGGTGCGGGAGGGCGATCGCTATCTAGTCAGCGGAGAGAAGGCCTGGTGCACCTTCGCCAACCGCGCCCACGTCCTCAGCACCCTGGTTCGCACCATCCCCGACGCCCCCAAACATAAGGGCCTCTCGCTGCTGCTGGTGGAGAAGGAGCCAGGCGACGCCTTCGCGCCGCCCCGGCTCTCGGGCGATGCGATCCCCACCATCGGTTATAAGGGCATGAACTCCTACAACGTGGCCTTCGACGCCTATCCGGTGCCGGCGGAGAACCTCCTGGGAGGCGAGGAGGGCAAGGGCTTCTACCAGCTCATGTCCACCTACGAGCTCGCCCGGATCCAGACCGCCGCCCGCGCTGTGGGCGTGGCCCAGGCCGCCTTCGACGCCGCGCTGCAATACTCAAAGGATCGCGAGCAATTCGGCAGGCCAATCTCGGATTTTCAGGCGATCCGCCACAAGCTCGCCCACGCCGCCACCGAGATCGAGGCGGCCCGCCAGCTCACCTGGTTCGCCTGTGCCAAGAAGCAGACCGGGGCGCGCTGCGATCTCGAGGCCGGGATGGCCAAGGCCTTCGCCGCCGAGATGGCGGAGCGGGTGACCTCGGAGTGTCTGCAGGTCTTCGGCGGCTACGGCTACAGCCGCGAGTTCCCGGCCCAGCGCTATTGGCGGGACGCGCGGGTCTTCCGGATCTTCGAGGGCACCTCCGAGATCCAATACGAGGTCATCGCGAAGCGGCTGCTTGCGTAGCCAAAGGGGGAATGGATGGAGGGCTTCGACTTGCGCGAGGGCGCGCTCCTCACCCGCGTGGCGGCGCGCACGTTGGGGGGGCGGCGCCTCACCCGGGACGACAACTACTTCGAGGACTTCGTGGTGGGGCAGACCATCGTCCATCCTCGGGGCCGCACCCTCTCGGAGGGCGAGCATATGCTCCTCACGAACCTGGTGGGGAACACCGCCCAGCTCCACTTCAACCAGGCGATGTGCGACGAGTCGCCAGCCGAGAACTTCGGCGGCCGCCGGGTGGTCTACGGCGGGATCGTCCTGGCCTTCGTGGTGGGACTCGCCTCCGAGGAGACCAGCGAGAACGCCCTGGCTGAGCTCTCCTTCGACGAGGGCCGCCATAAGGCGCCGGTCTTCGCCGGCGACACCCTCTTCGCCGAGTCCAAGGTCCTCGAGAAGCGCGAGAGCCCGGCGCACCCCGGGGCGGGGATCGTGAAGTTCCTCCTCCACGGCAAGAACCAGGAGGGCGTGGTGGTCCTGGAGATCACGCGGGAGGTCCTCGTCCGACGCAGACCTCGTTGACGGATCCTACATCTTGGAGAGTTGCGCCTCGCGGCCTCCCCCTTGGGCCAGCGAGGAGCCTCGCGGCAGGCGAAAGGCGCGGCGTGGACGAGCTACGCGGCGGGAGGGAGAACGCGATGGAGAGCAGAGGGTCGAAGCCGTTCGAGCAGCTCGTGATCGCCCGGAACTTCAACGTGCGGCGCACCGAGCTCACCTGCCCCGCCCACTCGTTGAAGATGATGGGTAAGGCGGCGGACTCCGACGCCGACGAGGTGATCCTCGATCTGGAGGACTCCTGCGCGGTCTCACAGAAAGTACAGGCTCGGGCGACGTTGATCCAGGCGCTGCAGTCCATCGACTTCCACGGGAAGATCCGCGCGATCCGGCCCAACAACATCCGGACCAGGTTCTTCTACCGGGATCTGATCGAGGTGCTGGAGGCGGCAGGCCGCAACGTGGACTGCGTGGTGATCCCCAAGGTCCAGGGGGCCGAAGACGTGCTCTTCGTCGACAGGCTGATCACGCAGATCGAGGAGAACTGCGGCCTCGAGCCTGGCCGGATCAAGTTGGAGGTGCTGATCGAGGGCGCGAAGGCGCTGCTCCACGCCGAGGCGATCGCCGCCTGCACGCCTCGGATGAGCTCGTTGATCTTCGGCATCGCCGACTACGCCGGAGACATCGGCGCCAAGGAGCTCACCCGCGACCAATTTCGGATCTACCACTACCCCAAGGCCCACACGATCGCGGCGGCGCGGGCGGCGGGGATCGACGTCATCGACAACGTCACCCTCCACTTCCGCGACCTCGAGCAGGTTGCCGCCGACGCCAGGGAGGGCGCCCGCATGGGCTTCGACGGCAAATGGGCCATCCACCCTTCGCATATCGCGCCGATCAACGACGCCTACACCCCCACCCGGGACGAGCTGGTTCGAGCGCTGGAGATCCTGGACGCCTACGAGAAGGCCGATCACGACGCCGGCCTCGGCGCCATCGTCTACGGCGACGAGATGGTCGACGCCGCCACCCTGCGGGTGGAGTGGAAGAAGCTGGCCGTGGCCCGGCGCGCCGGCCTCCTCGACGAGGACCACCGCCTGGTGGAGGTGCAGAACGGCGCCGAAGGACGAGAGGCCCTCGAGCCCGACGGCGCCCAGGGCGCGGAGTCCCTGACATGAGGCGGAGCGCGGTGCATGAAGGCAGGTCATCGGCGGACGCGCCGCGGGAGACCCCGCACAACATCTCTGCGACGACGACGGTTCCTGGTTGGGAGGTCCTGCCATGAGGCGCGGCAGCGGGCGGCCGGAAGGCGCCCCGGACGAGGCACCACGGGCTGCGGCGACCACCCGATCGGGCACGCCGATCAAGGCGGTCTATGGGCCCGAGGACGTGCGCCAGCCGCCCCCGCCGCCGGGGACCTTCCCCTTCACCCGGGGGATCTACCCCGACGGCTACCTGGGCAAGGTCTGGACCATGCGCCAATACGCCGGCTTCGGCACGCCGGCCCAGACCAACGAGCGCTTCCGCTACCTGCTGGGCGCGGGCCAGACCGGCCTCTCTCTCGCCCTGGATCTCCCCACCCAGCTCGGCCTCGACTCCGACTCGCCGGAGGCAGCCGGCGAGGTGGGCAAGGTCGGCGTGGCCGTCGACTCGTTGGCGGACATGGAGACGATCTTCGAAACGATCCCCCTCGATCGGGTCTCCACCTCGATGACGATCAACGCCACCGCCCCGATCCTCCTGGCGATGTACGAGGCGGCGGCCAGGAAGCAGGGCGTCGCGAGCGAGCGGATCGCTGGCACGGTGCAGAACGATCTGCTCAAGGAGTTCGGCTCCCGCGGCGCCTGGATCTACCCGATCGATCCCTCGATGCGCCTCGGCGTGGATCTGATCGAAGACACCCTCGAGCGCCTCCCCCGCTTCCATCCGATCTCGATCGCCAGCCACTATCGGGACGCCGGCGCCACCCCCGCCGAGGAGATGGCCTACACCCTGAGCGCCGGCATCGCGTACACAAAGGCCCTCCTCGCCAGGGGCCTCGATCCCGATCGCTTCGGACGGAGCCTCTCCTTCTTCTTCTACACCTACGCCAACTTCTTCGAGGAGGTGGCGAAGTACCGGGCCGGCCGGCGGATCTGGGCGGCCCATATGCAGGCGATCGGCGCGACTGATCCTCGCGCCCAACAGCTCCGGGCCGCCTGTGTATGTGGAGGACACTCTCTCACGAGAGCCGAGCCCCTGAACAACCTGGCGCGGCTCACCATCGAGGCCTTCGCCGTGGCCTGTGGCGGGCTGCAGTCGGTCTTCACCGCGGCCTGGGACGAGGCCTTCGCGATCCCCACCGAGGCGTCGTCTCGGACGTCCCTGCGGATCCAGCAGATCCTCGCCCTGGAGACGGAGGTCGCCAAGACCGTCGATCCCCTCGGGGGCTCCTACTTCGTCGAGGCCCTCACCGACGATATGGAGGCGGCGATCCGCAAGGTGATGGAGACCATCGAGGCCCGGGGCGGGATGGTGGAGGTCCTGCGCTCCGGCTGGCTCCAGACCCAGATCGGCAGGCGCGCCTACGAGTGGCAGCGCGGGGTCGAGAGCGGGGCGATCCCCGTGGTGGGTGTAAACGTCCATCGCTCGGAGGGTGAAGAGGCCGTCGAGCAGCAGGAGCTCTCGAAGGACGCCGAGGAGAAGAAGGTGGCCGAGCTGCGGCGCCTGCGCGCTGGCCGCGACGGCGCAGCGGCCGAGGGGGCCCTGCGCCGGCTGAGGGACGAGGCCCGGGGCGAGCAGAACCTGATGCCCCCCATCCGCGAGGCGGTCTTCGCCTACGCCACCACGGGAGAGATCGCCAAGACCCTCGAGGAGGCCTTCGGTTCCTATCGACCACCCTCGAGATTCTAGGAGTCGCCGCGAGTCAGACAGCCAGAGAGCCGACACCCTAGGGAGGCAGCCATGCCACTCCGGTCCACGCCGCACCGCTACGTTCCCCGCGTCCTCATCGCCAAGCCCGGCCTCGACGGCCACGAGCGGGGCGCGAGGGTGATCGCCTCGGCCCTGCGCGACGCGGGGATGGAGGTAATCTACACCGGCCTGCGCAGCACCATCCCCACCATCGCCGCCGCCGCGGTGCAGGAGGGCGTCGACGTAGTCGGCCTCTCGATCCTCTCCGGAGCGCACCTCTCCATCTGCGAGAAGCTGCGGGATCAACTCGACGAGATGGACGCCCACGATCTGCCGGTGGTGGTGGGCGGAGTGATCCCCATGGCCGACTGGCCGCTCCTCGCCTCATTGGGCGTCCGGCGGGTCTTCGGGCCGGAGTCTCCCCTGGAGGAGGTGGTGGAGTTCATCGAGTGGCTGGTGGAGCCCAAGGCCTTCACCGCACCCGGCGACGGGCCGACGGCGGAGCACCACCCATAGCGAGACCTGTGAAGCCAATGGGAGGCGGCTCGTGCCGCCGCGAAGGAGGCTGCAGCGAGGGGCCGAGGGGGGGCGAGATGCAGAGGCGATCCGGGAGCCAGCGGGACACCACCAAGACAGTCTTCGATGTAGGCCAGCGGCCGCCCATGGGCGTGGTGCCGGAACGCATGCACGCCATCGTGATCCGCAAAGGGCGGGAGGGCGAGCCGCTGGAGGCGATGCGGCCCGAGGTGGTGGCGGTCCCCACCCTCGGCCCCGACGACGTGCTGGTCTACGTCATGGGCGCCGGCGTGAACTTCAACGGGATCTGGGCGTCCCGGGGCCTCCCCGTCTCGGTGATGCGCGGCACCGGTGACGACTTCCACATCGCCGGCTCCGACGCCTCGGGGATCGTCTGGCAGGTCGGCTCCAACGTGCGTCGGTGGAAGGTCGGCGACGAGGTGGTGATCCACTGCAACCAGAGCTGCGGCCAATGCCCCTCCTGCAACGGCTTCGATCCCCTGGCCTGCACCGAGCAACGGATCTGGGGTTATGAGACCAACTACGGCTCCTTCGCCCAATTCACGAAGGTCCAGGCTCAACAGCTCCTGCCCAAGCCGCCGCAGCTCTCCTGGATGGATGCGGCGAGCTACGGCCTCACCTACTTCACGGCGTACCGCATGCTCATCGACCAGGCGAAGATCCGCGCCGGCGACAACGTGCTGATCTGGGGCGCCTCCGGAGGCCTCGGCGTCTTCGCGGTGCAGCTCTGCAAGGCCAACGGTGCCAATGCCCTGGCCGTGATCTCCAGCGAGCGCAAGGCCGAATTGGCCCACCGCCTCGGCGCCGCCGCCACCATCGATCGCCGGGACTTCGACATCGCTCGCAAGGCCGACGAGACGCCGGAGCAGGAGAAGCGCCGCTTGGCGGAGATGAAGCGCTTCGGCAAGGCGCTGCGCGATTGCACCGGCGGCTTCGATCCCGACGTGGTCTTCGAGCACGTGGGGCAGCAGACCTTTCCCACCTCGGTCTTCGTCGCCAAGCGCTTCGGCAAGATCGTGATCTGCGGCGCCACCAGCGGCTACCACCTCGACTTCGACGTCCGGCACCTCTGGATGCGGCAGAAGCAGATCATCGGGAGCCACTTCGCCAACGCCTACGAGGCCGATCGAGCCAACCGCCTCGTGATCGAAGGCAAGATCATCCCCTGCCTCGATAAGCGCTTCCCCTTCGAGGAGACGGCCCTCGCCCACGCCCAGATGGCCGACAACCGCCACATGGGCAAGATGGCGGTGGTCATCGGCGCGAAGGAGGTAGCGGAGGAGCGGGCCGTCGACGATCTCGACGAGCGCGGCTACGTAACCACCTCGCCCGAGGATGCTGGCGCCCCGGCACCCTGAGCGGTGCGTCCCGCCCCACATACGAACGCCGCGCCCCTCGGAAAAGAGAGAGACGCGGCGTCGTGAACTTCAAACCTGGTACAGGGAGATGCTACATCCGCCAGGCGAGGTACATCGAAGAGGCGGTGCCCCAATTCGTGTTCGACGAGTTCCGACCGGCGGTCTCGCCAGCCTTCTTCTGGATCTCGGTACCGTTGAAGGCCATGTTCAGGCCCCACTTACCGCCGACCGCGAAGGCCTTGGCGAACTTGTACTCGAGTCCAAAGCCCAGGTTGAATCCCCAGGGGCTGAGCGCGTCGCCGTCGGCTGCGTCATCCGCCTCGTTGATCGCCTTGCCGTCCTTGTCCTCGGTCCCGAAGCTGGTGTTGAGAAAGTCCACGCCAGCGAAGACGAAGGGCTGAAGGCCCTTCTTATGGGGCTTCATGTAGTAGCGACCCTCGATGTTGAGGACAAAGACCGTGGTTCCGTTGGAGCCCAGCGAGTTGTCGTCAGCGTCGAAGAGCTCGCTGGTGATCTGGCGGAACGAGAGGCCGATCAGCGGGGTGATGCCACCCGGCAGGTCGTAGCCGACCCGCAGGTCACCGGTGTTGGTGGCGGTAGACACCGTGCCACTCAGCCCGGCGCCGGTCTCGAAGCGAAGGCCCATGTCCTTGGCAGCGGCGGGAGCCGCGAAACCCACGGCGGAAGTGACGAGAGCAAAAGCAGCAAGTGTACGAAGCTTCATTGAGGTAACTCTCCAGATCCTTGGGAACCGGGGCCCCTTCCGACTCACGGGACTCGAGCGCGCCGGGCCGCGCGAAGGCTGCGGCACGGGCTACTTAACGCAAGGAGGGTAGAAGCGTCCACTATTTCACCATCGGTACCGAAAGCGCTACTGTGGGGCATGAGGTCTGGGCACGGGATGGGTCATGGCCTCTCCGCAAGCGACGGGCCGGATCTGCCCGCAGGCGATTGGAGAGCGCATCGATGCCAATCAGCCGAATCGTCCGGATCTACGTGGGGGATCGTCCCATATGGAGTGGGTTCCCTGTCGCGCGACGAGGACCCCACTCGGGCCCGGTGTGCTCTGCGAGCCGGGGCGAGCCTGTGCAAACGAGCCCTTCGCGCCGAGCGCGCATAATCGCCCCCGCCCGCCCGGGGTGAGGGCGACCTTCCCCCAGCACCAGTTGGCTCAGGCCCAAGCTGCAGCTGGAGTAGTCACCCAAGGAGAAATGGGTCGGATAGAACCTAAGGGCTGCCCTACGTCCATTGGCGTAACGGATTAAAAAGAACAACCCAGCGATCCCGGTCAGGGGTTCGCTGGGTTGTTCAGTATGGTGGAGCAGAAGGGGATCGAACCCATGACCTCCGCAATGCCATTGCGGCGCTCTCCCAGCTGAGCTACTGCCCCAGAATC
>JBEBXK010000059.1:0-21865 GCA_040391605.1 Vulgatibacter incomptus | reverse complement strand
AAAGAAGTTCACCGAGCTCACGCTACGAGTGGGCCAGTGATGGGGGGCAGGTCACTCACGGCTCTTCGCAGCGGGAGCCGATTTGGAGCATGACCATCAGGGCGGGGAGCGCGCCGACTTCACGATCGCGCCGGGTGGCCGGGTGTTCACCTGCAGGCGGGTCGCTGCGGGCGAACCGATCCTCTACGCGAGCCACGATGAGGACGGAGACTGGCAGCTCCTCTGCGGCAGTGAGCATGAGGACGCTGGATCGGATGGACCGGTGCTCTCATGCTTCGGCTGTCTCGTCGCGCTCGACCCCTCCCTCAAACAGCTGGCGCAGATGTCCCTGAACCACGAAGCCACTCGTGCGAAAGCGGGCCAGCCGTGGGCCGTCACCGACCGCGGAGAGGAGTTCATTCGCCACTGGGTCGCGGAGCTCGGCTGGGCGATCCAGATGGTCGAAGAAGGAGCCTCCGACGCGGAGCCGCCGTTCGCCTACACGGTCGGTCTGACGAAGAGCTTTGGCCACCCCGAGTTGATCGTCGTCGGTCAGAGTCTGGCCATCATGAAGTTCATGCTGAATGAGTGCGCCGACCGCGTGAAGAGGGGGGCTCGACTCAAGCCTGGGACTCGTCTCGACGGCGTGGTCGAGGGCTTCCAGGTCGAGATCCGCGCGCTCGAACAGGATCTGCTGCGCCATCTCGGCTATGCCTGCTGGTTCTACGACGGAGCGCACTTTCAGCCGTTGCAGGTTGTTTGGCCGGATTTCGAGGGGCGGTTTCCCGGAGACCCGACCGTCGAGGCCTGGGCTACCCAGCGGCAGCGGCTTGCATGATGGAGAATACGGCGGTGGCCCAGACGCTGACCGATCGCGAGTCCTTCGAGCGATGGCTCACGGCGAACAACCTTTTCCAGGACGCCGTCGTGTACGCAATCTCTCCGATTCCTGGCGCGATTTCGCAATTGGCCACGTCTCTTGAAGTCCACGTCCAGGTAGAGGGAAGCCTCGTTGCGGGGAAGACCCGCCGGATGCGCCGCGTCGCCTTACGGTGCATGGGCCTTCGGAGGTTCGAGTTCGAATGGGGCGAATTCGCTTCGGGCTGTTGGGTCGAAGGTATCGAAACGCTCGACGAGTCATCTGCTCCGATCGCGTTCGCGGTGGAGGTTCCTGGCCGGTTGATCGTGGAGGCCAGCCGCGCCGAAGTGGCGGAGCAACCGGCCCTTGTCGAGGTTGTTCCGGCATGGGAGAGCGAAGCGAAGGCGTTTCTCACGCTGGCGAAGGAGCTCCCAGCGCCGTCCGAAATCATTGAGCGGTGCGCTGAACTGACCGGCGTTCGACTCGCTTGGCGGATCTTCGGAGGCGCGGCTCGTTCGCCCGCAGAGGTTCCGACAGTGTACGACGGCTGGTTCCTGCAGCGAACCGATCGAATCGCGAATACCGAAGGCGGGATCATGATGTGCATCGGCCGAAGCACGGAGGGTTTCCGCACGCTGTTCTTGGACACCATGCCCTCCGACTTCGATCCGGTTCTTTGGTCGTCCGTTCTGGCCACGTTCGCTACGTTCGGCGTTGTGCGTGCCAGCTGCGGCAACCGCGAGATCGACGGGATCGGGTTCGACGATCTCGCTGCCAGAAAGATGCGCGAGGCAGGGTTGGGACCGGCTGCATCCGCGCACGCAGCACCCAGCTGTCGATCGCAGGAGTAGATGATGCGACGTACCGATGGGTCAGCCCCCTATGCCAGGGTAGCTGCCACCTGAGCGATCGGTTCATGGGGGGGCAGGTAGGTTACATCCGTGTAGTGTTTCGAGACGTTGAGAGAGACGATGGTTGGCAAGATGATCGGGCGGGGCGCGCAACCGGCGACGACCGTCACAAAAGAAGTCGGGGTGGCTCCGGAACACGAAGTGGGTCGCATGACCGACAAGTCCACCAAGGGATCCCGGAGCTCGGCCGCGCTACGGCGAACGAGGGCCCTCGGGGCTGAGGCGAGGACCACGGCAGAGGGAACGGCGGTCCTGGGCGCGGACATACTCTTGGAGGGGGCGGGGGGGGCCGTCATGATGAATTCGGCAGCGAACGGTTCTTCGGCCACACGCGCTATCGATGGATGCAGAGGCCGGAGATGCAGGACACCATGGGCCCGGAGAGGGCGCCGGCAACAGGCGGAAATGCGATGGCCATCACGCGCAGGCAAAGACGTCCAGGGCAGACCGAGAAGGTACGCATGCTTGTCACCGGCTGAAGAAATCGATCACAGAAATGCCGGAGATTCCCGCCACGACCATTGTGGCTCCTACCAAGAATGGAACGGCGACATAGCCCGCGTAGTGGAGGGCGGAACCCGCCCGAGGCCCCCACTGCCGACGCATGGGCTCCAGCTTCCGGAAAAATCGCTCTCGGCCCGTCAGCCGAAGGACGAGGATCCCGATTGCATACGCGCAGGCGACCGACCCAAGAGCGACCGTGCTCATGTTCACGACGTGCCTCCAAGTTCAATGAGACGAAAGTCGTAGCCTATCGCGACCGTCAGGAAATTTCGAGATTCGCGTTCTCGGGGGCGCGACCGGAGAGACCACCCAGTAGCGCGTCGCTCCGATGGCTGCCTTCTTCTGGCCGTGAAGAGGCCGGTCCGGGGCCGACCCCTGCGGCGCCGCCGGAGATCCTGGCGAGACCCCGCATCAGCAGAAGGGCAGAAGGTCGCAGATGCCTCCGATGATGGCGTCGATCGCGTCGCCCGCTAGCCCGAACACGCTGGAGAGCACGCCGCCCACCGCGTCGACGCCGTAGCCGATGGCAAGGTAGGACCTCTGCCGCCGCATTGCCGGCGAGGTTGAGCAGGGTGCCCAGCACCTCCGCCACTTGGGCGATGGCCTGCATCGGGAGGTGGAACACGGTGAGGAGCTCGTCGCGGAGCACCAAGGCGGCCTCGCAGACGCAACTGCCGATAGAGGCTCGTCCATGAGACCCAAAGAACTGGCCGTCCTTCCGCGACGGGTCGCGACGAAGATCGGGTGTTGGAAGATGAACTCGACAGCCCGCAGAGCGTGCTGGGAGTGAGTCACCTGAACTCTACGCCGGCGTCGGCGGCACGGGCTCGAGGCCGTACTTGTTCATGACGGCCTTGATCTTCACCGGGTCTGGCGGGCCCCCGGCACCCACCACCTCCGCCACCTCGCGGAAGTACTCCGGTCCCATCCGCCCGGGCGTCGCCGTGATGAGCATTCGAGCGGTCCCCGAATGCAGATTGGCGAAGTGGTGCGGCACGCCTCGCGGTGAGTACGCGACTTCGCCCGGACGCACCTCGAACGTTTCGTCGCCCACGCGATAGGTCACGACGCCCTCGAGACCGGTGATGACCTCGTCGACATCGACGTGGTGGTGCGCGACCGGCACCTTCGCGCCCGCCGGGATGATGACCTCGTACACGTCTGCGTGGCCATCGGTGTGCCCGCGGTCGGCGTAGAAGCGGACCTCGAGCTGACCGACGCGCATATGCTCCCCGTCCAACCTTGCCATGAGATGCTCCCTTCTCGAGAAAGACTTCTTGAATGATCGAGGCAGGGACTATAGTTAGTCTGCCTAACCATGTCGAGCACCAAGAAGCGAGCGAAGGCGTATGTCGGGCTGCCCCTGATTGGGGGGCTCCTCCGGCTGGCGCGGCAGGAACTGGTCAATTATCTGGAGGCGCGACTGGCGAAGGCCGGGATGGGCGATGTGAGCCCGGCGCAGTGGGCCGTCACCCAGCAGCTCGCGGCCGCCCCCGAGGGGCTGCGGCTCACCGAGCTCGCCGAGTACGCGGGGATGAAGAAGCCTTCGATGAGCGCGCTCGTCGATGGGCTCGAAGCGGCCGGCTACGTCGAGCGCGCGGCGCATCCGAGCGACCGGCGGGCCCAGCTCGTTCGCTTCACCGACCGCGGCTGGAAGTTCGCCGCGGTGGCGAGTCGATCGGTGAGATCACTCGAGAAGGAGTGGGCCAACCGCATCGGGGCCGAAGAGGTAGAGACACTTCGCAGGATACTGAAGCTCCTGATCGAGTCGCGACCGCCGAGCACCGCGTCCATGGAGGCCGAACCCGAGCGCGTGTCGCCACGGCCGGGGCGTCGGCGGTAGACCTCGGAGCCACCGCGTACGGCAACGCCTCGGTCGACCTTCAGTTCGATGTCCTCACTCCTCGAATCGAGGGTTCGGTGCGGTCCGGGGGCTGAAGCCGTTCAAGCCGAGGGGGAGCGAGGGTCCACGCGGGAGGTCATCGTGAGACCCGGCCTCCGACGTCGCATGGGTTAGGCCGAGGCCGTCTGGCGTGAATGCGGGAGCCGGTTTCCAGTTGAAGCCCAGGTGCGTGGTCTTGCACTGCCCATCGTACCGGCACCTAAAGCTGCGCTTCGTCCATGGTGAGGATCACGTTGCCAACCTTCTGCCCGCTGGCGACGTAGGTGAAGGCCTCGCGGATCTGCTCCATGGGATAGCTCCGATCGATCAGCGGCATGAACCTCCCCTCCTCGAGGAGACCGGTCATGTGGGTGATCGTGCCCTTGAGGTCGAGGGGCAGAGGGAAGATCACCTTCCTGCCCCAGGAGAGAGGACCGGCAAGGGCGAGAAAGATGTTCTGCCCCCACGGGCCCGGCTCGGAGGAGATGTAGACGCCCCTTCGCGCGAGCACGGACCTGGATCGGCCGAAGGTGCTCTTGCCCACCGCGTCCAAGACGAAGTCGTATTTTGCTTCACCCTTCGTAAAATCCTCGGCCGAGGAGTCGATCACCCGCTCGGGCCCCAAGGCTCGCACCCTCTCGACGTGATCTGGCCCGCAGACCGCGGTGACGTGGACGCCGCGATCCTTCAGGAGCTGAATGGCGGCGGAGCCGATGGCGCCGGTCCCGCCATTGACGAGCACCCGCGCACCCTGCCAGAGCCTCACCTTATGAAGTTGAGGGCGTAGTGTGCCCCCTCTGCACTCGCGGCGGCGAGCTTGTAGGAGATCCCCGGCGGGATCCTGGAGATCGCTCGATCTGCGGGAAAGGTCAGGTATTGGGCGTGTGAGCCCGCACCTTTATCGTCGATGCCCCAGACCCGATCGCCGACGGCGAAGTTCGTCACGTCGGAGCCGACCGCCATGATCTCGCCAGCGAAGTCACAGCCGGTGGCGCTCCGCTTTGGGGTGGGGAACCCCGTGAAGAAGCGGTACACGAACGGCTTGCCCATGAGTCCGCCGCAGTCGGTGCGGTTCACGGTCGTGGACCCGGATCAGCACCTCGCCCGCTTCGGGGGAAGGCACCTCCACCTCCCGGATCGACAGCACTTCAGGGGGGCCATAGCGATCGCGAAAGACAGTTTTCATGCGAAGTGCCCTCTCACACAACAGGTGGCGATCTCTACGAGGTCGCGGGCGAAGCGCGACGGATTGTCGTCCCCAGGAACCGTCTCCCCCGTCACTCCACGTGAGCGCTGAAGACGAGGAACATCGAGCCCTCGCGGTTCTCTCTACCCAGGCGTGTGGCAGACCGCCTCCAGGTTGTTCCCTTCCGGATCAAATACGAAAGCCCCGTAATACCCAGGATGATATTGGGGGCGCGGCCCTGGTGCGCCGTTGTCCCTCCCTCCTGCCGCCAGCGCCGCTCGGTAGAAGGCGTCCACCGACGCGCGGTCCTTCGCCACGAGCGCAAGCTGGATCGGGCCGGAGGGCTGCCCCAACCCGATCCAGAGCGAGGGCTTGCCCTGGGCGTCGCCAAACGCGATGCCTACGTACCCCAGGCCCAGCTCCGGTCCCAGTTCCCTCGCAAGCGAATACCCGAGCGGCTTCAGCGCGGCTTGGTAGAACGCCTTCGCCCTCGCGAGATCGCCTGCGCGCATTCCCAGATGATCGAGCATGTCTCCACCTTTTCCTGGGCCCGATGCAGTATCAGGCTCCCGACTGAGTGCCCGCGGAATCTATAGCCTGAAGTTCCATCTCGAGGGACGTAAAACCCGCGGCAATGTCGGTAAGATGAATGTGGCGGAAGCGCTGGCGGTCTGACTGCCCTTCGGTTTGCTCCAGTAGGTCGAGGGCTACCGCAGGCGAACGGCGGACGCGGCGAAGAACCGCCACCCCGAACGCTGGTCGCGCGACGTGAGGAAGGGGACCTCGCCCGCCGTGGTCACACTCAACCCATCCGCAGGCACGAGGTTGCAGATGAGGGAGCCTGCGGCAGCGGCGTAATCAAACATTGGGCGGCAACTACCTGAACAGTCATCGATCGCGACCCCTTCGTCGTTCGCGGAACGATCGACGTCGGGGGGCTTACGGACCGCCCCGCCGATCTCGTCAGCTGGGGCGACCGGGGCCTTGCGTTCCGAGCGGTCGTGGTCCTGGTCGAGGATCCCGCCATCGTCGGCGGGGTGGATTGAGCTTCAACAATCACGCATCGAGCTGCCATAGTTGTCCCTCTGGGGCCGATCCGATCGGACAGCAACTACCTTGGCCAAGGGAAACGAAATGGAGAGTGTCTTGCCACCCACCGTACGTTCGGCGGACGCGAGCGATTATGGGTTTTTCCTCCGCTGCTTGGGCGAACTGGCGAGCGACGATCCCGTTCCGTCGGATGGCCGCTGGCTCGCCTCGTTTGCGCCGCACTCGCTTGTCCTCGAGGCCCAGGGAGATCGCGTCGGCTACGGCTTGGCGTGGAGGATCGGTTCGTGGGCCCACGTGGCTCACGTCGTCGTCCATCGAGATTGGCGCGGACGTGGGCTGGGAGCCCAAGTGATGCGGGCCCTCGCCGATGACCTCCGGCGCAAGGGTTGCAACCATTGGCGCCTGCACGTTCGCCCCGGCAACGAGGCGGCGCTCCGGCTGTACCGCGGCGTCGGTCTCTCGGAGGTCTTCTCGGCGTGGTCTACTTGGCTCGAGAGAGATTCCGTGTCGCGCCTGCCAGCGGCCGACACCGCATGGGCGAGGGTCGAAATCGAACCGGCCGAAGATGAGGCGCTGGAGGCCCGGTGGAATCTTCTCCCTGGCGTGATCGCCAGAGCACGCACCTCGGGCCGACACCTGGTCCGCCTCCGCTCCCCGACCCAGGCCGACGATCCGGCGCCCGCGCTCGCCGTCTTCGATCCGACCTACCCAGGGGCGAGTGTGTTCCGCTGCCGCGCCCCTTCCTTCGTCCGCCCACTCGTGACCGAGCTGCTCGCGGCGACGCCTGCGGACGACCTCCGCATTTCAATCTTCGTCGAGGAAGACGCCTCGCTCGCGCGCCTCCTCCTCGACGCCGGCGCGACGCTGCGCATGGAGACCCTGCAGATGCGAGGCAGCATCCCGAGCGACACCGAAAAATAGGGGCCGTTTGCGCTTGGTGGCACGATCACGCTCCGGTGGCGCCACGCGGGGCCGATCGCGAGGAGCGTCTCCGTCGGCTCCTGGAGCCCCTCGTCGATGGGCGCCGTTCGACCGACGGCGTCGAAGGATTCGTCGGGGAACGTACGTCCCCAACCTGCAGCTCGAGGGGCCGGCAGGTTTCACCGCGTGAATCTTCGCGAGCGCGCACCGCCTTCTCATCGACGCCGTCCGGCCGCAGCGCCTCACGAGGAGGGGAGAGCTCCTCCGAACCCACACCCTTGAGGCACCAACGTCGCTGCGCGGCATCGGTACGTCACATCTGCAAAATCATTTGCAGTACGCTCCTTTACTCATTGCCAGGAGAACCGACGCGCAAGTCGACCATCATCGCCATGGGCGGCGGGGGCTGTGGGGTCCAGGCGAGGTAGGAGATTGCCCGACGATGATCGAGATCTTGCTCCGACGGTACCTGTTTCAGTCCTGCGGCGCAGCGATCACGGTCGGCCCCCGCGGACTCCTTCACCAGAGGCTCTACTCGGCAAGCGCCATCGCCCTGGTCCTCGCGCTGTTCGGGGTCTCCGGGCTGGCGCCGGCATCGCTTCGCCGCCAAGTGAGCCCGCATCGGATCGTCGGGCCGACAGCGGTGGCGGGCTGGGCGAGCCTGCGGCGGTGGTGCCGTGCGGTGCGCGCACGCCGTCTGTTTCCTGCCGTCCGAGCTCTACCCGAGGGGGCGACACTGCGCCAGGTGGCGGCCCTCCTGGATCGATGGGTAGGAAGTCCGCATCTTCGATCCGGAACCCGGGCGGACCTATCCAGTTCTGGTCCTTACGGAAGCTGCCCGGGGGCTTGTCCTTTCCCTCAACCTGCGAGCTTCCCCGCCGAGTCGTCGCCTTCATCCTCCACTTCGTCGGTGAGCATTGAGGAGGCGTGTATCTGGCTCGATCGCCACACATCCATGTTGATTTTGCCCTCGGCAAGATCGCGCTCGAACGCCTGGGATTCTTTATATTGCTTGCACTCCGCGGTCATGGTCCACGATGCCTGGACGCCCATCCCTTCGACCAACGAACGGATTTCAGCGATATTGATCCGGAAGAATTCCTTCCTAGGGTTGACCTTGTTTACCTGTCGATCCATAAGCATGCGATGGAGCGCCGTTTCGAACGCTGGCGCATCATCCGCTTGGATCATGGCATGTACGTCGAATGCAAAAGGAACGCTTGCATCACCCAGCTCTCGAACTCGATCGAGAGGCTCAAGTCGGCGTGTCATGCCGATCTTCAAGACGTCCTCGCCAAATGATCCAATGTTGGAGATGACGTAGACATGCCCGGACTTGGTCTGCTGGGCCATTGAGAGTGCGCGCTGGTTCTTTTCCTCCATTAGCCGGAGCTTCTCAGTCAACTCGGAGAGCTGCGCCTCGTAGCTGGCCTTCTGCTCCTCGGTTGCGGCCTCCATTTGGCGCTTCATCCGATCCATGACCTTTCGAAGGGAACCCTCTTCCTTTGCTGCATCTCGAATCGCACGTTCGTAGTCGCGCTGCGCTTGCTGCTCTTCGCGGATGCGTTCTCGGAGGGCTCGCTGCTCTTCACGTTCGCGCTCCTTTAGCTCATGCACGGCGACCGCCCATCTCAGCTCATCCCTCCGCGCCTCAAGATATCGATCCTCGATTCGCGCGTTTCGAAACGCAGCTCCGTTTTGGTTTACGAGAATGAACGCGTCACGAAGCCTGCGGTCCAAGGTGCCTAAGTTGTCGTGGCGAACGTTCCCTAGGATGGAATCTGCTTTCCCGTTGAATGCGTCCACAACAAAAGAAATCGCGGTCTTGCGGCGGGTTTCTTCCACGTAGTCGCAGGTCGCGGCACCTCCGTCCTTGATCATTGAACGCACTCGTTCTCTAGTCGACTTGAGCATCTGGCCAGCTTCCATGTGGCCAAACCGATCGCCAAGCTCGTCCAGGAGACCAAAGACCGGAATCACGTAACGATCGCCGTAGCCTTCGATGACGTTCTTCATAGCCTTGGCCACCTGCTCCAGCTGGCGGGCGTTGTTGACGGCGGCAAGCGCGTCTCCCGCGACTGCCTTTGCTTGCTCCTTGGCATCGGAGATGAGTCGCTGCGCCTCAACGTCGGCCGCGCGAATCAAACTCTCTGCTTTGGCGTGGGAATCTCGGGTCTCTTGGGCGGTGCGGGCTTTCGCGTCCTCGGCCTCCGCTTTGGCGGATTCGATGATCTCGAGCGCCGCTTGTCCAATGGAATCCGCTTCCTCTTTGGCCCGCGCGATCAGGTCGGCAGCCTTGCGCTCGGCATCGGCAACCGACCGAGCCGCCGCCTCCGTGGCGTCAAGAATCGCTTCGAACCGGCCCAGCTTGGCGTTGCGATCCATCAGACTGGCGTTCAACTCGCGAACGCTTTGCGCTTCGAAATCCACCGCTCGCAGCGTCGCTTCGAGCCCTTCCGCTTTTGCCGTGGTTTCGGCGAGGTCTGCCTCTAGGGACCGAACTCGCACTCCCCTCGATTCAGCCTCATTGGAGGTACGGTGCCACAGAAGGAGCGTAGCCAGAAGGACGGCGACGAGCAGCGTAATCAAAAGGATCATGATTCCCCTAACTGGAGTCGAGCCGGCACATTCTAGGGCACCTGCTCAGCGACGCAACGAACTACAAGCCCAGAGGGCTCGAAAGCTGGATTGAATGTCGAATAGCTCGCTTCCAACCCAACGAGCCGCGATCCCGTTCGGTCGGATGCCCGATCGCTCGCCTCGTTCGCGCCGCACTCGATTGTCCTCGAGGCCGAGGGCGATTGAGTCGGCTACGGCTTGGCCTGGAGGATCGCTTCGATGGCGCGCCGAAACCCTGCGGCGGCCATGGAGGTGTGCGTCGAATCAGTTCACGCCCTCCAGCATGATGCGCATCCTCTCCGTACGCCTCCCGCGTAGACGGCCGACCGTGTCAGGCCTCAGTCCTGCGGGGCCACCGACGCGCTCGCACTCCAGCAGAGCGGGCCGCATTCGATGCCGTTGGGTGCAGAGAACTGGTACTCGGGCGAGAAGCTCGCTTCGGCGAGGATGGTGTCGTCTTGGACCACCCGGAGGTCTACCACGCACGGGACCCCTCGAAACGTCAGGCCCACATGGACCAGCGGCTCTCCGTGGACTCTCGAGTACCCGAGGGCGATCGCCTCCGACGAACAGAGGGGCTCACGTCGAAAACCTGTCGACTCGTCGGCCTCGCAGGTGAACGGCTCCCCGTCCGCGCTACCCTGCACGGAGAGAGGCCGATCGGGTTGGAATACACTAGTGAGATCGATAAAGAACTGATTGTCGCAATCGACCAAAGTGCACGTTGTCGCGCCGCCGAGCCCTCCTGAGGCTCCTGCGTACTTGGTGCCGGAGCAGGCAGGTGGCGCTTCCGGACCCGAGCTTGGTCGCGTCTCGGTCTCGCACGCCGAGAGGAACAGCAGGAGCAGTGTCGTCGCGATGTATCTCATGGTCATGTCTCGACCCTACGTCAATTGAACCTTGCCGGATTGTACACTATACCAAGCCCGAGCGGGTTCCAGTCCACCTAGGGCGGGGTCCCGGCCGTTGCCCACGGGTCGTTCTCCTCCGCAAATCGACGTTGGCGGCCGTGGCCCAGCTTGAGCGGCGGGCTCGACGGGATCGCCGCTCCGCCCAGCGTTCATGCCAGGAGGTTCGACCTCGTCGGGCGGCGTGGATCGAGGGGGCCCGGGAGGGGGATGGCGAGCGTCGCCGCCGCCGTGGTCAAAAGGGTGCTCGACGAATGAGGAAGAACCGGTTCGAGCGGGGGTCGGTCGAGTTCGATCGCCTCGTCACCATCACCGACGGCATCTACGCGGTCGCGATGACGCTGCTGGTCGTATCGATCGGCGTCCCCAGGGTCGAGCCGGAGGAGCTGAGTCGCGAGCTCCTCTCCGTCCACGGGGATCTCCTCACCTTCTTCATCGCGGTGGCTGTCCTCGGCTTCTATTGGCTTTCGAACCTCCACTTCGTGCGTCACCTCGAGGCGGTGGACTCCGTCTATTTCGGACTCAACATGATCTATCTGGCGATGGTGGCATTCCTGCCGTTGCCCACAGCGTTGCTGGATAGGTACTCGCGCCAGTCGATCACCGTGGTCCTATTCGTCTCCACCTTGCTCCTCATCAGCCTGATGGAGCTCATCTTGTTCGCCCGCGCTCATCGCGCGAAGCTCTTCTCGTCCCGGCCGCCCAAGCGGGTGGTCCGCTATTCCGTCCTGGTCGTGTCGATCCCGGTCATCGTCTTTCTCCTCGCGATCCCCATCGGGCTCCTATCGTCTCCGACCTTCGCGTTGGCGATTTGGCTCCTGGGCAACTTCCCGCTCCGCGTGCTGGTCGAGCGCCGCCTCGGCCCGGTGGCAAAAGACCCATACTTATGAACCGGACTGCCGCTTGGGGTCGGCAGGTTTCACCGCGTGAATCTTCGCGAGCGCGCACCGCCTTCTCATCGACGCGGTCTGGCCGCGGCGCCTCTCGAGAAGGGGAGAGCGCTCCCGAATACCCCCCGCGAGGCACCAACTTCGCTCCGCTGCATCGGTACGCCACATCTGCAAAATGATTTGTAGTACGCTCCTTCACTCACTGCCAGGAGAACCGATGCGCAAGCCGACCATCATCGCCATGGGCGGCGGGGGCTTCAGTATGGAGCCGGAGAACCCGCTTCTCGACGACTACGTCCTCTCCCTCACGGGGAAGGAGCGCCCCAGCGTCTGCTTCGTTCCCACCGCGAGCGGCGACGCCGAGGGCTACATCGAACGCTTTGACGCCGCGTTCACGGGTCGGGCAGGCACTGCCGTGCTCCAGCTCTTCCGGCGCTCGGAGGCCGATCTTGCGGCGTTCGTCGCTCGGCAGGATGTGATCTACGTGGGCGGTGGCAACACGGCGAATATGCTGGCCGTGTGGCGTGTCCACGGACTCGACGCCATCCTGCGCAGCGCATGGCGGCGAGGTACCATCCTCTGCGGCCTCTCTGCGGGGGCGCTCTGCTGGTTCGAGGGCGGCGTCACCGACTCCTTCGGCGAGGGGCTCGCGCCGCTGCGTGACGGGCTGGGTCTGCTGCCCGGCAGCTTCTGTCCCCACTACGACGGCGAGCCGCTGCGAAGGCCTGCATACGAGCACCTCGTCCAGCAGGGAGAGCTTGCCGCAGGTTGGGCCGCTGACGATGGCGTGGCGCTGCACTTCGAGGGCACGGAGCTGGTGTCGGTGGTGGCGTCACGCATCGATGCGGCTGCATGGAGGCTCGGCTCTGGGAACGGCGATCAGCTCTCGGTCCAGAGGCTCCAGCCGTTGCTCCTTGGGAGATGAGCCCGCAGGATGGCGAGACGGAGATCGCGTGATCGAGTTCAGCCACGAGAAAGAGGCCATCTCTCTCGGAGACCTCGTTCGTCTCTTCGCTCGTGGTGCAAATTGGAAGATGCCCCTCGCGCAAGAGGATTGGCGCGACCTCCTGCGGCATAGCCCGCTCGTCGTGACCGCATGGAAGGACCAGCAGCTTGTCGGGTTCGCCCGCCTGCTTACCGATTTCGTGCGCTGGGCAAACCTCTACGACGTGGTGGTAGACCCGGCCTTCCAACGGCAGGGGATCGGTTCGCAGCTCGTGCAGAGGCTCCTCGACCATCCACGCGTCGCTCGCGTGCGGACGGTCTGGCTCGGCACCGCAGAAGGGCACGCCTTCTACGAGCGATTCGGTTTCGTTCGAGACGGGAACGGGCACGGCATGCTGTTGGTCCGTCGTGACAGGGATGACCAGCTCGCGGTTGGTCCGCAGCTCGCCGAAGGCGCGAGCTCTTCGCCTACCGAGCTGCGCGTTGAGAGGCCCTCGTTCATCATCTCGTCCAGAGAGGTGCCAGAAGAGCCGGGGCTTGGCGACGGAGATGACGAGGAGCGACAGCTACTGGAGCACGCTCGGCGAGCCCTGCCCCAATTGCCCGATGGCTCGCGGCTTCGGGTCATCGCAGGCGCTCCACACGGTTTCGGCGAGGCATACCATCAGGTGATCGACACGGCAGTGGGATGGCTCGTGAGGCACTTGCGGCCGAATTGCGGCGGTGCAGAGATGGGCTTTGATGGATCGCATTGAGACCGCACGAGCGAGCGGTGTCTCACCTTGGACTCGACCGCATCATCGCCTTCACGCATCGCGAGAATGCTCGCCCCCTGGCCGCGCGAGCGAAGGGCTTGGCGCGCGATAGACTGACGCCTCCCCTACCGCATTCGCACGAGGACAAGGCGCGACGACGGCGCCATGTGGCCGACGTCGTTCGCGCTGAGGGAGCTGACCGCCGCCGAGGAGCAGATCGGCGCCCTCGTGAAGAAGGCGGTGGCCCGAGGATCCGGCGATCCGCCTCGCCGCGCCACCCGCCCGTCGCGGCGGCGCGGCTTGCTCATCGCCCGATGAACGAGAGGACCACCACCAAGGCGATCAAGACCTGCAGGGACACGGTCATCACGACGAACTGAAAATGCGAGAGCATCGGGACGTCCGGGAGACCTCCCGGAGGCAGCCGCGCTCGAAGTTTTCTTCCCATGGCGACGGCCGACCACATCATTCCGTAGCCCAGGAGGACGAACGCGGCCGTGATCACGACCGCCACCCAGCGTGGCCATTCCTTCACCAGGATCTCGGTGGCGAGGGAACCGCCGCCCGCGATGACCGAGCCCGTGCGGATCAGCGCCAACAGCGTCCGGACCGAGGCCATGTGGGTCCGTTCGAGCGCGAACAGCTCGGACTCCGATCGTGGTGGCTGCTCCGGGGCGTCGTTCATGGGTCCAAGGTAGCGGACCGGAGATGGGGGCGGGATGTCCGTGAACAGGCCTTCGACGCCCCCAAAAGGAGGTTCTCGCCTCGAGTGTGGGCTCCGGCCCATGCCGACTATCGATTTCGGGTGGGCGGGTAGAGAATCGGCGCGTGATAAGAAGTGGCGGGTCGCCGTCGTCCCGACGGCAGGGCCGTCAGCGACCGCCCACGAACCAATGGAGCCGCCATGTCAGTCGTCCTCTACCACCACCCGTACACCCGCGCGGCGAACGCCGTCTGGATGCTCGAGGAGGTTGGGGTCCCGTACCAGCTTCGCTTCGTCGACTTCGTCGCGGTCGGCCAAAAATCGCCCGAGATCCTCGCGCTGAACCCGATGGGCAAGCTCCCCATCCTCACCGACGGCGAGGTCGTGGTGACCGAGTCTGCTGCCGTCGGCCTGTACCTCGCCGATCGCTACTCGGCCGGGAACCTCGCGCCCCACTTCGACGATCCCGCGCGCGGTGCGTACCTGCGCTGGTCGCTCTTCGCGCCTTCGGTGATCGAGCCCGGATCGATGGCGAAGGCCGCCGGCTGGACCTACAAGGAGGGAGCGGCCGGGTGGGGCGCGTACGATGCGATGCTCGAGTCGATGCGGAGCGCGCTGCAGGGCCGGTCGTTCGTCCTCGGCGATCGGTTCTCGATGGCCGACGTGATCTTCGGCGGCACGATCCGCTACATGCTCACCTTCGGCATGCTCCAGCCCGAACCCATCTTCGAGGCGTACGCTGCGCGCCTGGCAGATCGCCCCGCGTTGCATCGCGCCCAGGCCCAAAACGCCGCGGTCTGTGAGGAGCGCGGGCTCCCGCATCGCTGACGAGCTCGGCACGCCGCCATTCGCTCTTCCGCCGGCTCGAGCGCTGTCGCGCTCCGTGCGAGAGGGCTCGATTTCGTTCGCTCGCCTCCGGCTCGCGGGGGTCGTGAACAAATTCACGCCGCCGGAGAAGCTCGACGGCCCGGAGGGAAGGCTCGAGGGCACCGGGAGGGCCATGCGCCACCTCAATTGCGCAACGTCGCGGACATCGACGAGGCGAGCATCCTGCGTTGGGAGAAGGCTGCGATGGCACACCACTCGTAGCAGTACGCCCGGACCGATAGCGCTTGAAAGCCGAAGCACCTGGTCTCAGCGCGCTCCGACGGAGGGCAAGCCGGTCGCCGTCAGGCCCGCACGACGAGGATTCCATCCCTCACGGGCTGGTTGAGGGCCCGCCTCGTCGCTTCTCGGGCGACGCGGAACGCACGCCGCCCTTCCTCGAGGCGGAAGGGGCCGGATCGCGGGAGCCCTTCGATGACGAAGGTGAGCATGCCCTGCCTGGATGGCGGCTCGACGCTCATCCGCCACGGCGAGCGCGAGGCGATGTGGTGATGGAGCACCCGAGGGATGCTGGGCGGCATCCCCGCCAACCCTGGCCGATCGAGGATGCCGCCGTCGAAGTAGGACCGGCCGTCGATCCGTACCGGCTGAAAGAGGAAGGGGACCGCGCACGACGCGCAGATCGCCGGGCCGACTCGTCCGCTCGCGAGCACGCGCGTCCTGCGTGAGCGCAGGTCGAAGGCGGAGACGGCCGCCGGCACGCGGCAACGGTCGAAGGAATCGGTGGGCAGGATGTCTTCGATCCGCTCGCGCAAGAGCCGGCCGCGAAGGAGCCCGGGGCCCAGGCCCGGATCCCAGAAGTCGCGTCGCTCGAGCCGCTCGAGGGCGGCGGCCAGCACCGGGGCGTCGACGCCAGCGGCCCAGGCGGCCCCGACCAGCGCGCCTGCGCTCGATCCCGAGACGCGCGCGGGCACGATCCCGGCGTCCTCGAGCGCCGCCAGGAAGCCGGTGTGCGCGTAGAAGGAGAAGAATCCGGAGGACATCGCGAGCGCGAAGGGCGCCTCGATGAGCCATTCCGCGAAGGTCCTCGTTTCGTGGGCGGACATCGTCACATCGTCGAAGATCGACGGTTCCCATCGGGAACTCAACCAGGTTTCGCCGACCTTGGTCGGGACCACCGAGGACGCCCGATCGTCTCCGTACAGCGTCGATCCCCGGCAGAGGAGTCGTTATGCTGTGGGGATGGATACGGAATTCTGGCTGTCACGTTGGCGCGAGGGGCGGATCGGCTTTCACGAAGGGCACCCGAACGATCTCCTGGTCGCCCACGCCCGGGCGCTCGGCCCACCGGGCCGCGTGCTCGTCCCCTTGAGCGGAAAGACGGAGGACATGGCGTACCTGGCGTCGCTCGGTCACGAGGTCGTGGGGATCGAGCTGGCGGAGGCCGCGGCGGAGGACTTCTTTCGCGAGCACGACCTCGAGGCCGCACCAAAGCCACGTGGCGCGTTGGTGGAGCGCTCGGCGGGCGGGATCACCATCCTCCAGGGCGACTTCTTCGAGACCCACCCGGAAGACGTCGGAGCGATCACCGCCTTCTACGATCGAGCGGCGATCGTCGCGCTGCCGCCGGAGCTTCGCCCGCGTTACGTCGCACACCTGCGCGAGCTGGCGGGCGAGGGCGCGCCGGGCCTGGTGATCTCCTTCGAATATCCGCAGGAGCGGATGGCAGGTCCCCCCTTCTCGGTGGGCGAGGAGGAGCTGCGTCGGTACTACGCCTCGGTGGAATGCCTCGAAGATCGCCGCACCGAGGGCCCCCAGTCCCGCGCGAGCGGCATCGAGATGCGCGAGCGCCTCTACCTCGTGGGGTGGAATGGGGCGGCTCCCGCTTGATCGCCTCCCTGCCAACCGGATCGGAGCGAGGCGCTCCTTGACGGCGGTCAGGACGAAGGTGTGGCTTTGGGCGTCGAGGGAGCGCGCGTCGCCGAGTGGCCTTTGCGCCTCGATGGGTGCGCGCCAGCTTGCCTCGCGCGTCCGCGGCTTGCTCCTCGTCATCGACCGACGACGCGGCGCATCGGCGTTCTCGTCTGCGGACGCAGTTCCGCTGTCCTGCGTGCTCCGCCTGGTGCGGAGCAGAGATGAGACTCGGCCGTTCGCCAGCCCAAGGGCCCCTCAAGCCCCCTGGCCTTGAACGCTCCGAGGGATGGCGCGCCAGACCCTTTCGGGCTTGCGCTACGGGCCCCTCTCTTCGATAGGCTGGTGGGATGCGACCTTCTCCCATCATCTCCCCTTCCGAACTCCAGCCAACCTTCATGCTCTTCGACGCCCGGAGCGCCTCGGCCTACGCTGCCGGGCACCTGCCGGGTGCCCAGCACGCCGATCTCGATCGCGACCTCGCGGCGCCGGCGCCCGATCCGTCGCGGGGCGGGAGGCATCCGCTCCCCGATCCGAAGGTCTGGGCGGCGCGGCTGACGGAGTGGGGTGTTCGGCCCGACTCCACGGTGGTGATCTACGACGATCAGGGAGGGGCCAACGCTGCCGCACGGATGTGGTGGATGCTGCGCAGCAGCGGACACGAGCGGGCCTTCGTCCTCGACGGCGGGCTCCAGGCGGCGCTCGCGGCGGGGTGGAGCATGACCACCGACCTGCCAGAGGTCGCCGACGTCCCACCGTATCCGCCGCGGCCCTTCGCCTGGCCCACCGCGACCCTCGACGAGGTCGATCGGCGCAGGGGCTCCGCGGAAGACTGCGTCCTCGACGTGCGGGCGGCGCCTCGGTACCGCGGCGACGCGGAGCCGATCGATCAGACGGCCGGACACATCCCGGGGGCGCGCAACCTCCCCCTCGCCTGCAACCTCGGAGAGGACGGCCGGTTCCGCGCTCCCGACGAGCTGCGCCGCCTATATGGCGGGCTCCTCGGCGACGTGCCGGTGGAGCGGCTCGTGGTTCATTGCGGCTCGGGTGTCAGCGCCTGCCAGACGCTCCTCGCCCTCGAGTTGGCCGGCCTCCACGGCGCCAGCCTCTACGTGGGCTCATGGAGCGAGTGGAGCCGGAGCGGCAGGCCCCTAGCGAAGGGCGAGACACCCTGAGCAGGAGGATACGTCACCTCTTCCGGCCGCCACGGCGCGGAGATAGTCGGCAGGCGCGAGGACGAGCTGGGTCCCTCGTGCCCCCGCCGATACCGCGACAGCGTCGAAGAGCCCGATCGTCTCGTCAATGAACACCGGGTAGGCCTTCTTTGCCGCGAGAGCGGTGACGCCGCCTCGGACATAACCGGTGAGAGGCTGCACCTCCTTGAGCGGCACCGTGTCGATCTTTCGATCGCCGGAGAGCCGGGCGAGGGCCTTGAGATCGAGGTGCGCATCGCCGGGAACCACCGCGAAGCAGACGCCATGGCGATCGCCTCGAGCCACCAAGGTCTTGAACACCTGCTCGGGTGGCATGCCGATCTTTGCCGCTACGCTCGGGGCCGAGAGATCGTCCGGATCGATCTCGTACACCCGGAGTTCGTAGCAGATCCCCAGCCGATCCAGCAGGCGCGCGGCGTTGGTCTTCATCGCTTCCTTCTGCCTGTGCCCGTCGCGCCGCGTGCCGCCGGGGCGGACGCGCCGCTCGACGGAGCGATGTCCCCCAATGGGGCAGCGGGCCCGCGCTCGACGCAGAAAGTACCGGCATATCGTACCGGCTGCAAGCAAGGGGGCCGTCCCAATCAGTCTCCCCATCGCCTCAGCGGGCGACCGGGAGGTCGTGGTGAGAAAGGACGGAGGTCAGACAGAGCGTGCCATCCGGCGCGCGCAAGGCAAGCTCGCTCCGGTCGAGGTCGGCGGGCCACTCCCTCGTCGAGTCCTGATCCGCCAACTCGAAGGCGAAGACGACGACTGCGCCGCCGCGCTGGCGCTCATTCGGGATGGGCAAAGCTCCCGGGGCTCTCTGTCGTAGCGCGAAACTCGGCGCGGTGCTCGCGGCTCGCCTCGGAGAGCGCGCGACGAACCCCGTCGGCGTCATGATCGGTGACGTAGACGGGGTGCCGGGCTGCTGTCGCCAGGAATCGTCGAGGCAGCCCGCGTCCACACCGCGGCAGCGACCGTCGTCCTCGGGCGGTCCTCCGAACTGCTAGTTTTTTGGGGGCGTTTGGTTGAATCGGCGCACGATCGTCTCCTCGTGCGAGATCGGGTCGAGGATCTGAGCGCCGACCTGAACATGGAGGGTCGCAGCGCGGGAACGCTCGAAGCGATGGGGAATGAGGCCGTCGGCTTCGGCGATCAGGGCCGCTCGTATACGGAAGGACTCGGAGAGCACCTGTACGTCCGGCCGATCCAGGAGCGCGCCGAACATCCTCCGGAGCATCCCGCTCACCGTCGCGGCGTCGGGTGTCGACTCGAGCTCGAGACGGACGCAGTGCGCTTCGGTCTCGCCGTTCCGGCAGGGGACACGACCGGAGGCGACGAAGCGGACCGTGACCTCGATGGCCTCGCCGGTAAGCGGGGAGGGGGCGTGCTCGGTGACCTCGACCGGTGTGCCGAGCGAGAGGTCGGCGCCAGACCACGACCCGATGAAGAGGTTCCACTCGTCGATCTCCCGAGCTTCGACTACGGCGGGCGACACCATCGCGCGCAGGCTGTCCTTCACGGCGTCCGGCAAGTCGGCCCCGATTTCGAGGGCGGTCCCCGACAGAGCCTCCTCGAGCGCGTCGCTTCCGTCCAGGCGGACGGCCGCGCCATGGGCGTCCACGACGAGGCGCACCGCCTCACCGAGCTTGCCGGCGATGTTCATGAGCGTGAGAGCCTGGGGATCGAATCCCTCTGAGGCTTGGACCATCCAGTCCTGCACCCGGAGGGCGATCCCATTCTCAACCGCCTCGGTCGCCAGCGTCCATGTCGTGTCGATGGACCTCACCGTTCGTGTGCCCATGGCGAGGCCGACGGTCTCCCTCCTCTCGTCGACCTCGATGGTCTCTCCCGCCCGCCAGCCGAAGCGAAGGGAGATGGTCTCGGGTGGTCCGTCGATCGGCGCGTCGACCGTCGGGCGCGTAGACGCACAGGAGATGAGGATGGCCGATCCGGCGAACGCGAGAAGGAGGCGGAAGTATCGGGTCATGGGCGAGCCCCAGGGAGCGTGGAGTGCGAGAGCCTATAGACTACACGTGCGTGAGGTACGCAAGCCAGACCAGGGATATGCGGTGCTCGGACTCCTCGATCGCGGCTTCACGCGGGGTTCGCATCCACCTGCCCTGACGCCAGCGCGCTCGTCCGCCACGGGAATGGCCGGCCGAGGTGGCTGTTGGCGACGCCAATCCCTACTCGAGGAGCATCTGATGCGACGTATAGTTTCCAGCCCTCTCACCACTCTCTCCCTCGCCGTCCTCTCCGCGGCAGCGTGTGCCAAGGATCCCACCGCGGGCAAGTCCGCGGCGACGGTCGCCGAGGCCCAGGCCGTGAAGGTGGTTCCCCAGAGCGCGGAGAGCCTCGCCGTTTCTCGCGCCGCCTCCAAGATCGGCTTCGTCGGCGCCAAGGTGACGGCGCAGCACGTCGGTGAGTTCAAGGACTTCAGCGGGACCATCTCGCTGGTCTCCGGCCAGGTCGAGGGGGGACAGGTGGAGTTCGAGGTGAAGCCCGACTCCGTCGTGGTGGATGGCGGCCTCCCTCGGCTCGAGGGGCACCTCAAGTCCGCCGACTTCTTCGAAGTGGAGAAGCACCCGACCGCCCGCTTCGTCTCAACGGAGATCAAGGCGGGCAGCGAAACCGCCGGGATGACCCATACGGTGACGGGAAACCTCACCATGCGGGGCACGACGAGGAGCGTCACCTTCCCCGCGCGGATCGAGGTCGCGGACGACTCGGTGGAGGCAAAGACCGAGTTCGGGATCAACCGCAAGGACTTCGGGATCGAGTACCCCGGCAAGCCGGACGATCTCATCAAGGAGAACGTCCTGATCCAGGTAGACCTGAAGGCGCCGCGCAAGAGCTGACGAGCGGCTTTCTGCCTCCTTTGGGGAGGTGCGAGGCGGCACCCGCGCACCTACGGTTCCTCGCGCGGCCGTCCGCCTGGCAAAGGAGCCGAGCCTGTCCCCGATCGCCACCGCGCTGATCGCCTTCGCGCTCATCGCCGGCGCCGCCGTGCTCGGATCGCTCCTGCGGGTGGTGCTCCCCCGTCACCACTTGAGCGACGAATCCAGAGCCGCGCTCAAGTTGGGGACGGGCCTGATCGCTACGCTCACCGCGCTCGTCCTCGGGCTGCTGGTCAGCTCGGCGAAGAGCTCGTTCGACGCGCTCAACTCGGGGCTCGCCGAGACGGGTGCCAGGGTCATCACGCTCGACCGGCTCCTCGCGCACTATGGCCCGGCCGCCGCGGACGCCCGGCGCCACCTGAAGACCGCCGTAGCGTCGACCATCGCGCGGGTGTGGCCCGAAGAGGGTCCGGGCCCGCCGGAGGTGGCGCCCATGGAGGAGATGGCGGCGGTTGTGGACCGGATCGAGGGCCTGCCCGTCCGAGATGTGCAGCAGCGCGCCCTCCAATCACAGACCCTCTCCATGAGCACGGAGCTGACGCTCTCGTTCTGGCAGCTCGTCGAGCGGGCCCAATCACCGTTGCCGCTCCGGCTCCTGGTGATCCTCGTCTTCTGGCTCTGCGTCCTCTTCGTCGAGATCGGCCTGTTTGCCCCGCGCAACGCGACGGTGGCCACCGCCGTGCTCCTCAGCGCCCTCTCCGTCTCCGCGGCCATCTTGCTGATCCTCGAGATGAACGTCCCTCTCTCCGGGCTCATCAAGGTGTCGAGCGCCCCGTTGCGCGCGGCGCTGGATCAAATCGGGCGCTGATAGCCGGCCTCAGGTCGAAGGCGTCCGCTGGAGCGACTGCCGGGCCTTCGAGATCGTCCACGCGGCGTTGATCAGGCCGATGTGGCTGAAGGCCTGCGGAAAGTTGCCGAGGAGCT
>JBEBXK010000058.1:0-22618 GCA_040391605.1 Vulgatibacter incomptus | reverse complement strand
AAAGAAGTTCACCGAGCTCACGCTACGAGTGGGCCAGTGATGGGGGGCAGGTCAGCATCACAACCGTGCCTCTCGGGTCGCGCTCGATCCACGGGCGGGTGTCTTCGCGGGAGATGGCGTCCCAGATGAAGTGGCAGTTGTTCTCCACGGCCCAGTGGCCTCGGATCGACCGCATCCACTCTTTGGGTGTGAACCGCCCGGCGACGAGGCTTGAAATATAGTAGCGCTCGTCCTTTTCGATGATCTCCCCAGTCCCTCGGTGGTGCTTTTCGTACGTTACCCGTGCAACGGTTTGAAGGTGGTCCCACTCGTGAAAGCCAGCGATCTCCTCAGTGAGGTAGAGCCCGCAAGTTGATGTGCACGCGGATGGGGGGACAGACCACAGTGGGACGTCCTCGGACAGAGCGTTCGGGATAAGCGTCGTACTGGGCATCGAGCGCCTGCGTGCCACAGCGGTTTTTCCGGCGCCCGTCATCGACTAACGATTACCCTGAGGCCGCCCCTCAAATCCTGATCGCCCGCCGCCGCTCTTTCTCCACTGGACGCAGTCGGATCGCCACGAACCACGCCAGCGGCAGGCCGTAGGCCAGCGCGAGGATCAGCAGCGGGGTCATCGCCGGCACCTGCACGAGCCACGGGTAGACGATCAAGGCGATCACCCGGATCATCAACACCCATAGCACGAAGCCATACGCGATCCCCAGCGCGCCATGGACGACCAGATTGTCGCGGGTCCGTCGAGGCAGCCGGTTCACCACCGCCCCCCAGACCACGCCGAAGAGCGCCGACAGGAAGAAGTGGACCCCGAAGCCGACGATGAAGATGCCCCAGGTGAAGCGCCCCGCGAAGGCCGTGCTCCCCAGGATGATCGAGGAGGCCATCGTCCAAGGCAAGGCCACCGACTGCCCGCCGATCGCCGCCACCACCATCTGCGCCACGATCGAGATCACCCCCGCGATCAGCCCCCCTTCGAGTGCATCGGCCAGGACGATCCCCTGGATCGCCTCCCGCCTCTCCGGCTGCACCTCGTCCATCGTTCCCCTCGCCAACGCGGGAGATTCCGCCGCCCGGCAGATCCCAGGACAACGATCGATACCGCGGCCCCCGAAGGCAAGGACCCGGCGCCAAGCGCCCTGAGGGCACCGAGGCAGCGCGGGAGGTTCCGCCGGTCGACGGCAGATCCCAGGACAAGGTTCGATACCGCCGCGCCCGAAGGCAAGGAGCCGGCGCCAAGCGCCCTGAAGGCTGAGGCGGCGCGGGACCCGAACTGCATCGCCCGGCGGCGCCGTCAGCGTGTCAAGGCGGCTGAAAACGCGGCGCCGCAGACAGGAGCTCCGCCATGCCGCCTTGGGGCTCAGAGGTCAGGTCGAGCAGGCTGAGTCGCCTTCGCCCCGCGGCTTCGTCAACATTGAATCGAGACGCGCCATGGCGCGGTCCCGAAAAAAAGAAGAGGGCGCTCCCCGCTCGAACTTCGCGGGGGAGCGCCCTCGTCTCGTGGCTCGCTCGTCTTCCTACGAGCGCAGCAGGTACTGAGTTCGGGTCAGCGCCGTGAGCGGCGGCCCAGGGCTGCGAGGCCCAGGACCAGGCCCAGCGCCAGGACGCCATCGCTGCTCCCTGCCGCCTGGCAGCCGCCGCCGCTCTTCTTCTTCTTCTTTGGCGTGCCCTCGTCGTCGGGCTCGGGCTCCGGTTCCGGCTCAGGCTCGGGTTCCGGCTCGGGATCTTCGCTGTCGTCCTCGTAGAGCTCGAGGCTCAGGGTCGCGCCTTCGCTCTGGCCGAGGGAGTCCTCGACCTGCACCTCGAGGGTGAAGAGTCGGGTGGGCTCGCCGCCCAAGGCCTCCTTCGCGGCGACGCCGGAGATGACGCCGTCCGCGCTGAGCTGCAGGCCCTCGGGCAGCGCGCTCTCGCCGGCCAGGCTCCAGACGTAGGGGCCCTCGCCCCCGCTCGCCCGCAGCGTCGCCTCGTAGGTCTCGCCCACCTTCGCCCGAGGCAGGCTGGACGTGCCGATCACGAGCTTCGTCGGATCCACCACCTCGGCGAAGACCTCCACCATGACCTCACAGGAGACGGCTGCCTCCGCGGCATCTCGCACCTCCACCGTCCAGAGGAAGGAGCCCGCCGTGGTGGGCGTGCCCGAGATCTCTCCGCCCGTCGAGAGGGACAGGCCGGGGATAGCGCCCTCCCCGGTCGGCTCGCTCCCATGGCCCACGTCCGCCCACGAGGTCGCCGTCCAGCGGTAGGGGACCACGCCGCCGGCAGCGACGAGCGAGACCGGCACCATCGCCTGGCCCACCTCAAGCACCGGGATGGTGGGGGCAGCGCCACAGACCAGCGGATCCACCGTGCCCTCCGCCTCCACCGTCAGGAGCACGAAGGTGGTGGCCGTCTGCTCGGCGGCATCCGTCAACGTCAGGTGGAGCGGGAACGGCCCGGCCTCCGTAGGAGTGCCCGAAAGGATCCCGGCGGCGCTCAAGGCCAGCCCTGCCGGCAAATCGCCAGCGTCCACGCTCCAGACGTAGGGCGGCACGCCACCCCGCGCCTCGAAGCTCGCCTCGTACGCCACGCCCTCGTAGCCCCGAGGCAGCGCGGTGGCGACGATCTCCAGCGGCAGGAGCGCGGGGAGGATCGTGAGCGTGTAGTCCGCGCTCTGACTGAACTGCATCGACGTCACCTCCAAGGTGAAGTCGAAGCTGCCCGCGACGCTCGGCGCGCCCCGAAGCGACATCCCCTGCGCGGTCGCCTGCAAGCTGATCCCTGCAGGCAGCGCACCCGACGTCAGCGACCACTCGTAGATCCCGCTCCCACCCGAGGCCTCCAAGACCTCGTCGTAGGGGACGCCCACCATGCCGTCGGGCAGGCTCCCGGTCAGGATCGCCAGCTCCAGGCCCACCACCGTGGTGTTGGATGCCATCCGCTGGTTCCCCGAGCGATCGCTATGAGGCACCGCACCATAGGGATCGACCCAGACGCCGACCCAATAGACACCGTCGGAGACCGACGAAGGCAGCATCACCTCGTCCACCATCGTCACGCTCTGCCCAGCCAGGGCAGAGAAGGTGCCGGCATGCAGCACCAGATCATCGCCGTCCACCAAGCGGTCCGAGGAGAGCACCACCAAGTAGTCGACGTCGGTCGCCGCCAGCACGTCGGCGTTATCGACCCTCCAATCCACGTCGAAGGTCGCGCCGGAATCTACCCACTCCGGCGCCACCACGCTGCCACCGAGGACCCGCAGCTTCGCCGCCGGAGTCCTCACCTGATACGGGCCGTCATGCACGACGATCCGTGGCTCATCGAGGGGGATGATCATGCCGAAGGGGTCGAGCTCGGCCAGGATGTAGTAGGTGCCGGTGAGGAAGTCCTCGGGGAGGGTCGCCGTCAAGCTGACCTCGACCGTGCTCCTCTCGGCAACGGCGGTCCCAGCGACGATCCCCAGATCCACCCCCTCCTGGAGCGATGTCGTCGGACTGATCCAGAAGCGCACCATCGCGTTGTCCAGCGGCTTGCCCCCGCTGTTGGTAAGCGAGGCGGACATCGTGACTGGATGGCCCCTCACGGCCTCGGAGCCGAGGCTGACGGAGTCGATACTGATCTGCGGTCCCGCGCTATAGGTGATGCGGTAGCCCGATGGGAAGTTCGCGGTGGTGCAGCTCGGGTTGCAGTCGACACCGGCTGCCGTCATCCCTGGCGTGCCGTCGGAGCCATCATCGTTCTCGATGCCCATCGCCCCGGTCCACGTTCCTGTGACGGGCCCGTAGTGCACCTCGATCGCGTCGTTCTCGAAGAGCCAGACCTGTGCGGTGAACTCCCCTGTACCAGCGTACTTTCGACAGTTCGTCCACTGGATCACGAAGGCGCTCGGCCCACTGGGAGGGGTGACCGTCTGGGTGTTGTACGGCCCACCCGGCGAGTTGTTGCAGACGCTCTCGTCCCACCAGGCAGCGATGAAGTTGTGAATCCCGGCGCTGCCTGGGATGACCCGCCTCCCAGTTGACGCCGGGGTGACAGCATTCGCTGGTCCGAACGTGACCATCCCCATCCCCAGCAGGTTCACGGCGGTGTAGCTCTCGCCGTAGAACGTGAAGGGGAACGGCAGTTGGACCGTCTCCTCCTTCGGCGCGTAGCCCCAACCCTGGATATTCTGGTTCGTGACAGGGCCACCATCCGGGAGCGGCATCGGCTGGAAGGGGTGCGGGTCCAGGATGGCCGCGTAGGTCTGCGCACCCGCAAGAGCAGGGAAGCTGACGAGACCGGAGGCTCCGAGAAGCCCGAGAAGCAGCGGTACAACGGCGTCGGTGAGGTAAAGTCTGCGGCTACGCATAGTGAAGCACTCCATCTCCAGGCACGACGAAGGTCTCTGCCACCGCGAAGATGGAGCCGGTGGACCGCCCAATTCGCGACGGCAGAGACGATCGATGAGAGTTTCGCCCGGAAGAATAGCGTTGAGTGGAGTGCAATGGAACAACACTATCAGGGCAATAGATATGAACTCAAACCATTGGGCAGAGGCTCAGTTGACGAACCATGCAGACAATTGACGAGTCGGGATCGAGTTATTTGGTTTCAACTCAAAGCATTCAAAGAGGGCCCCTCTATTTCTTCACTCTGAGCACTCGTCAGGGCGACTTATCGCTCGATGCACGACTCGTCGACGCTGCCGCGTCTGGCGCCTGGGGTGCGGGATGCGGCGACGGACTTCCGCTCAGTCGCAAGGCGCTCCCGAACCCGGCGCATGCGCCGCCGCTCCGCGGCCCTGGCGGCGCCGAAGATGAGCAGGAGCATGCCACCCGAGGCGAGGAGCGAGCCTCGGCCTCCCTGCTTCGAGGGATCCCACGCGAAGCCGTTGGCGGCGAGCTCCTGCACGAAGCCGGCGGCCCCCACTAGCAGGCCGCCGACACCCAAGGCCCTCGCCCCTCGAGTGAGGAGCGGGGGGCCGTTCAGGAAGACCGCCAACGAGGCGCAGACCACGCCGGCCAATCCGAGGAATCCACCCAACGCTGAGAGCCCGATCTGCATCTTTTCTGCCTGCCTTCTTCCAGAGAACGGTAGCTGCCGATCGCTCAACGCACCGAAGCTCGTTCGGATTCACGTCGAAGCATCGGGTCGCCGGAGCGCCCCGGCCCTCGCCCGATCGAGGAGCGCCCGGAGCGATGGCGATCATGCCCCGCAGCCGCGTGCGCATCCGGCTCCCAAGCCGAGGACGATCGGCCGCTCGAGCACGGCGAGGGAACAACGCTGGCATGGACCGCCACGCCTGGCGAAGCCGGCGCCGCTCCGCCCGGAGCGCGCGCCTTGCATCGGGCCAAGGCGCGCGATCGTCAGTCCCCGAGCCGCGCCTTGATCGCCTCGGTGACGACCTTGGGATCGCCCTGCCCCTTGAGCTCGCGCATCACCTGCCCCATGAAGAAGCCGAGGAGGTTCTTCTTGCCCTCCTGGTACTTCTTCACCGGATCGGGGTTGGCGGCGAGGACCTTCTCTACGGCGGCGTCGATGGCGCCGGTGTCGGAGATCTGCTCGAGGCCGCGGGCGGCCATCACCTCGGCGGGCTCGGCGCCGGTGCCGTGGACCTCCTCGAGGATCTGCTTGGCGCCGGCGGCGTTGATCGTTCGGGCGTCGAGGAGCGCCAGGAGCGCGGCCAGCTTGGACGGCGTGGCCCTGGAGGCGGCGATGCCCTCCCGGGAGTCCTTCACCAGGCGCAAGACCTCGTTGATCACCCAATTGGCCACGGTCTTGGCGCTGCCGCCATAGGCGGCGACGGCCTCCTCGAACCAATCGGCGATCGCCTGCTCCGCGACGAGGACGCCGGCGTCATAGGCCGAGAGGCCGTAGTTGGCCTGAAAGCGCTGCGCCTTCGCCCGCGGCAGCTCGGGGAGGCTCGCCCGGATCGACTCGATCCACTCGTCCGAGATCCGCAGCGGCAGCAGATCCGGCTCGGGGAAGTAGCGGTAGTCCTGGGCGTCCTCCTTCGTCCGCATCGCCCGGGTCACGCCCTTCTGCGGATCGAAGAGGCGGGTCTCGGTGACCACCGTGCCGCCCTCGCTCCAGACCTCGATCTGCCGATCGATCTCCAACTCGATGGCCTGGCGCACGAAGCGGAAGGAGTTGATGTTCTTGAGCTCCACCCGGTTGCGGAGCTCCGTCTCGCCGCGCTTGCGCACGCTGACGTTGGCGTCGCAGCGGAACGATCCCTCCTCGAGGTTGCCGTCGTTCACCCCAAGGTAGACGACGATGTCACGGAGCGCCTTCAGGTACTCGGCCGCCTCCTCCGATGAGCGCAGATCGGGCTCGCCCACGATCTCGATCAGCGGCACCCCGGCGCGGTTGAGATCGACGCGGGACGGCCCGCCCTCCGGATCGTGGGTGTTCTTGCCGGCGTCCTCCTCTACGTGGATCCGGGTAATCCCCGCGGTCTTCTCGCCCTCGGCGGTATCGAAGACCAGGCGGCCGTGTTCGCAGAGGGGCTTGTCCGCCTGGGAGATCTGATAGCCCTTGGGGAGATCCGGATAGAAGTAGTTCTTCCGTGCGAAGACGCTCTCGCGACGAATCTCACAACCGGTGGCGACGCCCGCCCGGACGGCGAGCTCCACCACCTTGCGGTTGAGCACGGGCAGGCTGCCGGGCATCCCCAGGCAGACGGGGCAGGTCTGGCTGTTGGGCTCGCCGCCAAAGGCGGTGCTGCACGAGCAGAAGACCTTGGAGGCCGTGAGGAGCTGCGCGTGCACCTCGAGGCCGATGATCACCTCCCAATCGCTGCGTGCCATGTCTAGCCCACCTCCGGCGAGCGACTATGCCAATCGGTGGCGGCCTGGTAGGCGGCGCCGATCCGGAAGAGCGAGGCCTCGTCCAGCGGCTTCCCCAAGATCTGCATGCCGATGGGCAGGCCGGCGGAGGTGAAGCCGCAGGGGAGGCTCATCCCCGGCAGCCCCGCCAGGTTACAGGCCAGGGTGAAGACGTCCGCGAGGTACATCTGCAGCGGATCGGCGACCCTCGCCCCCAGCTCGAAGGCCACGCCGGGGGTGGTGGGCGTCACGATCGCGTCCACCTTCCGGAAGGCCTCGTCGAAGTCGCGCTTGATCAAGGTGCGAACCTTCTGTGCCCGAATGTAGTACGCGTCGTAATACCCTGAAGAGAGAGCGAAGGTGCCGATCATGATCCGCCGCTTCACCTCGCTGCCGAAGCCCTGGGCGCGGGTGCGAAAGTACATCTCCCGCAGACCACCCTCTTCGCGCTTGGACATGCCGTAGCGCACGCCATCGAAGCGCGAGAGGTTGGACGAGGCCTCCGCGGGACCGATCACGTAGTAGGTGGCGATGCCGTACTCGGTATGAGGCAGATCGATGGGGATCAGCTCCGCGCCCTGGGCCTCCAGCAGCGCCATCGCCTCCCGCACCGCCTTCTCCACCTCGGGATCGAGGCCCTCGACAAAGTACTCCCTGGGTACGCCCAGGCGCATGCCGGCGATCGTCGCGCCCGCCATCCCTCCGACCCAATCCGGCACGGGGGCGTCGAGGGAGGTCGAGTCCCGGGGATCCTTGCCGGCGATCGCCTGCAGCAGGATCGCGCAATCCTCGGCGGTGCGGCCGAAGGGGCCGACCTGATCCAGCGACGACGCGAAGGCGATCACGCCATAGCGCGAGCAGCGTCCGTAGGTGGGCTTGAGGCCGGTGACGCCGGAAAAGGCGGCGGGCTGGCGGATGGAGCCGCCCGTATCGGTGCCCAGGCTGCCGAAGCATTGGCGCGCGGCGACGGCGGCGGCGGCGCCACCGGACGAGCCGCCCGGGGTCCGGCTCGGATCCCAGGGGTTCTTGCAGGGGCCGAAGGCCGAGGTCTCGTTGGACGATCCCATCGCGAACTCGTCCATGTTGAGCTTGCCGAGGAGGACCGCCCCCGCCTCGGACAGGCGGGTGACGTGGGTGGAGTCGAAGGGCGGCACGAAGCCCTCGAGGATCTTCGAGCCGCAGGTGGTGGGGATCCCCTTGGTCAGGAAGTTGTCCTTGAGCCCCAACGGCACGCCGTCCAGGGCGCCCAGGCTCCCGCCCGCTGCGCGTCGATCGTCGGACGCCCGGGCCTGGGCCAGGGCGCCCGCCTCGTCCACGTGGAGGAAGGCGTTCAGCTTCGTATCGGTGGCGCGGATCCTGTCCAGGCTCGCCTGCGTCACCTCCACGGCGGAGAGCTCCTTCGCGGCGAGGCGCCGGGAGAGCTCCGCCAGACTCGATTCGATCACGCTCACTCGATGATCCTCGGGACCAGGAAGAAGTTGCCCGAGCGGGCCGGCGCGTTCGCCAGCGCCTCCTCGGGGGAGAGGCTCGGCGCGACGACATCCTCGCGCAGGGGGGTGGAATCCACCTCCACCGCGTGGGCGGTGGGCGAGATCCCCTCGACGTCCAGGGCCTGCATCTTCTCGATGTAGCCGAGGATCGTGGAGAGCTGCTGTCGAAACTCCTCCGTCTCGTCGGGACTGAGGGAGAGCCGGGCCAGCTTGGCCACCTTCTCGATCTGCTCGTTGGTCAACGCCATTGGAACCTCGGCTCCTCGCGCGCCCTGGCTTGGCTCGCTCATCGAGGGGCGGTTCGCCACGGCAAATCTCCGGGCGGCGCCTCCCGTGGTGCCGGGCGCTCATCTCACCGATCACGGTGAGTAAACAAATTCAGCGGAAGAGGTTGAGGATGCTCTTCATGACGGCGCCACCCTTGCTCTCCGTGAGGCCGAGCTTCTCGAGCTCCCCATGATCGAAGACCGTGGCGCCGCAGCTGAAGCAGCGCTCGATCTCCACCCCCTTGAACTCCACCGTCTGGAGCTCCATCCCGCACTTGGGGCAGTGCATCCAATGAAGCTTCTTCAGCGCCTCCTTCTCCTCCCGCTGGAGCAGCTTGCTCTGCTCCAACGCGAGCTTGCGCACCTTCTCCAGGTTCTCGCGGGCGAAGTACTCGTCTTCGTTGGTGGATGGCTTGGGCGTGTCGGTCATCTCGCTCTCCTGCTCTCGATGCGGCGGCCGCTTCGGATTCGAGCCGTCCCATCTAACGAAACGCCGTCGCCCCGGCAAGCGCCGAAGCCGAAGGTCCTCCTCGCCCTTTGCGGGGCGTTGGGGGCGACAGATCGAAGATCGATGCTGATCGTCGACCGCACCGGCGGCCGCAGTGAACCGGTAGCGCCTCGTCATTCTTCGCCGAGGCAGGAGATCGATCATGCGTAGAACGTGGACCATCGCCATCGCCCTCGCGAGCCTCGTCGGGGCATCCAGCGCCGCAGCCCAGGGCTCGGCTCCTCCGCCCGCCAGGCCGGGCCAGGGCCAGGGCCAGGGCCAGGGCCAGGGCTCCCAGCAGAACCAGGGGCAGAACAAGGGCCAGCACCAGGGATCTCACGCGCCGGGCGCCCAGAGCGCCAACAAGGCCTACGAGTCCGCGAAGCATATCGCGGTGATCAACGCGGGCCTCCGCGACGGCGCGCTCAACTCCCAGATGCTGGCGGACATCTCCGCCGACAGCCGGAGCTACGATCGTACCCACGGCGAGGTCTTTCTGGGCAACATCAAGCGATCGGTGACGGAGGCGGAGGCGCACCTCGCCCACCTGCAGCCCATGGCCACCACCACGGAGGAGAAGAACCAGCTCAAGGAGCTCTCGCAGCACCTCACCAAGGCGAAGTCGATGTTCCAGCCGATGACCAACCAACTCAACGATCCCAAGGCGATCAACAAGTCCGCGACCGAGCTCGACAAGGAGCTGAAGGCGGGCATCCAGCCGCTGCAGCAGGTCGCCAAGGAGATGAACTCCAAGATCGAGATCGGCTGAGCCCCACCTCGGATGAACTGCCCCCGCGAGGAGCGGGAGCGAGTTCTTCACAGTCTGAAACCTCCGAATCATTGACGCAGGGCGCGATCCCGCGATTCTGGGCTTTCGCGGCGACGATTCTCCTGAAGGCGCCCAAGTCGGGCGTCCACGCTCGCGCCGCGTCCGGAGGTCTCTCTACATGGAACGCGCCCGATCCAGCCGTACCCCGCTTCGGACCGGTGGGAAAGCGCGCGGCAACCGCCGGGTGGGCAAGGAGCCCAAGGCCAAGACCGCCCCGGCCAAGGCCCGCCGCCGCGGCTCGGACGCCCCCATGGCCAAGCCCCCGCGCAGGCCGTTGGGCGATCACAAAGAGATCCTGGCGGTGCTGCTGATCACCTCCTCGGTGGTCTTCGGCCTCGCCCTCGTCTCCTACGACGCCGAGACCGGCGCCAACCTCATCGGCATGGCCGGCGCCTTCTTCGCGCGGCACGTCTTCAGCGTCTTTGGTCTTGGAGCCTTCGTGCTCCCCCTCACCCTCTTCCTCGCCTTCGTCTCCCTGCTGCGCCCCCAGGAGAAGCGGCTGGGCCTGGTGAGCGCCCTCGCCTATCTCGCGCTGCTGGTGGGCGCCTCCGTCCTCGTCGATCTCCTGGTACCCGCGCTTCGGCCCTTCGGCGCCAGACCCGGGGGCTCCTTGGGTGGCGCCGCCGCCGACGGCATGGTCGGCGTCTTCTCCCTTGTCGGCTCAGCGATCCTGATCGCCGCCGCCATGGCTGCCTCCCTGGTGATCGCCACCGGGCTCAAGGTGAGCCGGATCGCGATCTTCGCGGCGGCCACCGGCAGGAAGCTCGGCGTCTGGTTCAGCGCCTTCGTCCGCACCCAGGTGGAACAGCATCGCGCCGAACGCGAGGCCCGGCTGGAGGAGGAGGCCGCCGCCCTCGAGGAGGAGGAGGCGATCGCCGCCGCCGCCTTCGCTGCCGCCATCGATCAGGCCGAGGAGGAGGCGCCTCGCACCAAGGCCAGGGGTCGCAAGCGCGCCGGCCGCGACGACGGCCTCGAGTCGGATCCGGATGGGAGGGTGCCGGTCAAGGCCGAGACCCTGCCGACGGTGGTGGCCCCCCCGGGAGCGAGCCTCGAAGCGGCGCCGGAGGAGAGTGAAGAGGAGGCGTCGACCCTGCTGCCTCCCGATCCCGCCTGGGCCGGAGGCCTCCCGCCCACCAACGTGGTGCGGCTCCCTTCGAGCGATCCCGAGGAGGGCGCGCTCGACGAGCCGGCCGACGTCGAGGCCACCGCCGAGCCCACGCCTGCCGCGCCTGCCGACGCCGCGCCTGCCGCCAAGGCGAGCCCCGCCGAGAGGATCGGGCCGGTGATCGAGCTCCCCAAGGCGCCGCCCAAGCCGAGGAAGACCGACTCCCCCTTCGATCTGATCGCCACCGAAGGAGGCTTCTCGCTCCCGCCGATCTCCCTGCTGGAGGGGCACGCCGAGGACGCCAAGCCCTCCATCGACAAATCGCTGCTCCACGCCACCGCCGAGAAGCTCCAGCAGAAGCTCGCCGACTTCGGCATCCAGGGCGTGGTGGAGCGGATCCGCCCGGGCCCCGTGGTCACCATGTACGAGTTCGCCCCCGCCCCCGGCGTGAAGATCTCGAAGATCGCCGGGCTCTCCGACGACCTCGCCATGGCGCTGGAGGCGCTGCGCGTCCGGATCGTCGCGCCGATCCCGGGGAGGGGCGTGGTGGGGATCGAGGTCCCGAACAAGAAGCGGCAGACGGTCTACCTTCGGGAGATCATCGAGCAGGACGCCTTCCGCCACTCCAAGTCGCGGCTGACCATGGCGGTGGGCAAGGACATCGAGGGCCTGCCCTTTGTCACCGATCTCGCCAAGATGCCCCACCTGCTCATGGCCGGCACCACCGGCTCGGGCAAGTCGGTCAGCGTCAACTCGATGATCATGAGTCTCCTCTTCAAGGCCACGCCCGAGGAGGTCCGCTTCATCATGGTGGATCCCAAGATGCTGGAGCTCTCGATCTACGAGGGGATCCCGCATCTGCTCCTGCCCGTGGTCACGGATCCCCGCAAGGCCGCGCTGGCGCTGCGCTGGGCGGTGGACGAGATGGAGCGGCGCTACGCCCTCCTCGCCGAGAACGGGGTCCGGGATCTCGCCGGCTTCAACAAGCTGATGGGCGAGAAGATCGAGGCCCGCGCCGAGCGCGACGCCGCCGCCGCGGCAGAGGCGGCAGCCGCGCCGCCCTCCAAGCCTGCGTCACGGAGGGTGAAGTTCATCGACGTGGAGAAAGGCGAGACCGAAGAGGAGGCCCTGATCCGCAGCGAGGCCGAAGGGCTCGCCGCCATCACAGCCGACACCAACGAGTCGGAGGTGGAAGAGCCCCTCGATCCCATCGAGGCCTTCCTCGAGAAGAAGCACGAGGAGGAGCTCGAGCTGAAGAAGCTCCCCTTCGTGGTGATCATCATCGACGAGCTGGCCGACCTGATGATGGTCGCGTCCAAGGAGGTCGAGACCTACATCGCCCGCATCGCGCAGAAGGCCCGGGCCGCCGGCATCCACCTCATGGTCGCCACCCAGCGCCCCTCGGTCGACGTGGTCACCGGGCTGATCAAGGCGAACTTCCCCTCGCGGATCTCCTTCGCCCTCCGCTCGCGGATCGACTCCAACACCATCCTGGACACCGCCGGCGCCGAGAAGCTCCTGGGCATGGGCGATATGCTGATCCTCCCCCCCACCAGCGCGCACCTGCAGCGGGTCCACGGCGCGCTCGTCACCGAGCACGAGATCAAGAAGGTCGTCGATCACCTCAAGGCCCAGGGGAGCCCCCTCTACGACGAGTCGATCCTCAAGGCGCCCGACGAGGAGGGCGAGGGCGGAGGCGGCGAGGACGATCTCTCGGACGAGCTCTTCGATCAGGCCATCGCCATCGTCTCCGAGATGAAGAGCGTCTCCATCTCGATGCTCCAGCGGAAGATGCGGATCGGCTACAACCGCTCCGCCCGGATGATCGAGCGGATGGAGCGCGACGGCATCGTCGGCCCCGCCGACGGCGCCAGGCCCCGCGAGGTCCTGGTGCGTCCGGTGGGCGAGATGCAGGCCTGAACCGCGGAAGGCATGCCGCAAAAGACCCCACTCGTGTGGCGCGCGCGTGCCGGAGGCAGGGGAACACCGGAAGAATTCTCCGCGGACGGTGCATGGGCGAAGACGGTCCCGCCTTCTGCAGGCGACTCTTCACAGGCTGCAGGGCCCTCTCTGGCAGGGCCTTCCGGGCACCTCCTTCCGCCCTCGGCGTCATGTTTTTTCACTTGCGCACATGGCACGGGTAGGATGGCTCCGGTTTCACTTCCGCCGAGCTCGCATCCTCGCGGTCGGGCGAAGTGACCACGGGGAAATCATGAAGAAGCTCTTGAGCGTTGCCGCGGTGCTCCTCTTCGCAGCTTGTAGTTCGAGCACATCGGGGGGGCCTGCAGATGTCGGCCTGGTCGCGACGCTCCAAGCCGATCGAAGCGACGGGTTGGTCGCCGATGGCATGGAGCAGGCCACGATCACCGTACGGCTGACGAATGACGGCAAGCCGGCGTCGGGCCTCGCGGTCGTCATCGCATCGAGCGGAGAGGGCAATGTGATCTCCCAGCCCATGGCCACTGGCGAGGACGGCAGCGCGCAGGCGAGCCTCGCCTCCACCGTGGCGGAGCGGAAGATCGTCACGGTCTCCGTGGTCCGGGACGAGGGCTCGATCCCGCTGGACGCGACCTTGGAGTTGGAGTTCGTCGCCGGCCCGCCGGCGGGTCTGCGCTTTCTCCCTGCCCACCAGGACGTGGCTGTAGGGCGGCCCTTTGCGCTGGCGGTAGGCGTGGTCGACTCGAGAGGCAACGTGATCCCGACCGCTTCCGACGAGATCACCCTGGGTCTGTTGGACGCGCCGGTGGATGCGACGCTCACGGGCAAGCTCGTTGGGAGCACCGTGGAAGGCGAGGCCCACTTCCCGAACCTCATGCTCGATCGCAGGGGAGACTACACGTTCGTGGCGACCTCCGGAGCGTATCGCGCGACCCTCGAGCTCCAGGCCGTCTCGTGGTTCGGGATTGGTCCCGACGGGGGCCAGGTAACGCGAATCGTTCCAACCGCTGAGAGCAGCACGCTCTTCGCCATGACACAAAGGCGGGTGTTCAAGAGCGAAGACGGCGGGCAGCTCTGGCGACCGAGCCACAGAGGCCTCCCTCCCGCGTACCTCAGCGGGCTGCTCTCCGATCCATCGGATCCGGAGGTCCTCTACGCGGCGAGTTGGGATCTTCCCCCGCAGAAGAGCACCGACGGCGGCGAGACCTGGCAAGCGTCTGCCATCGGCCTTCCCCCTGGGGCAGAGACCCGCTCCCTGGTCTTGGATCCCTCTGATCCGGCGCGCCTCTACACCGTCCAAGGCTACGAGGAGGGCTCCCACCTCTTCGTGAGCGAGGATGGCGCAGCGAATTGGACACAGCTCCTGGCTAACGTGGACTTTGAGCAGCTCGCCGTAGCTCCCAGCGATCCCTCGACGATCTACGGCTATGGTTACGGCGAGATTCATCGCAGCAGGGATCGTGGCGCCAGCTGGACGATGCTCGATGTCGAGGCGGATCCACTTGTCTTCGAGGTGGATCCGACGAACGCAGAGACCCTCTACCTCGCTCTCTACGATGGGCTCTGGAAGAGCACTGATGGAGGCGCCACCCCCTGGGTGCTGCTCGAGGGTCTTCCCAACTTCGTGACGGCGCTGCTCGTGGACCCGGACACGCCCTCTCGCGTCTATGTCGGAGTCTGGCAGAACGGCGTCTTCGAGAGCCTGGATGGGGGGACGAGCTGGGCTCCGGCGAGCGAGGACGACTTCGGAGGCAGGATCGCTTCGCTGAGCATGCGCGGGCCAAGCCTCTACGCTGCCACCGAGCAGGGACCGTTTGTACGAACGCAGACCGGTACCTGGACGAGGATCGACAAGGGGCTCGTCGCCAGCGACGTCCACGCCATCGCGGTGAGCCCCGCGAACCCCGACCTCGTCCTCGCGATCGCCTCCGACTCTCTCTCCCGATCGGTGGATGGCGGGACCACTTGGACGGCGATCGACACCCGGCTGATGGGGACGCCTTCCTTTCTCCGCTTCGCGCCAGCCGGAGACACGGTCTTCGTGGGCACCTCCAACGCCCTCTTCGTGAGCGCTGACGCCGGCATGACATGGATCGAGAGCGGCCTAAAAGTGAACCACCGAGAAAATTACGCAAACGACGAAGTCACGGCCCTCGAGATCGATCCCCTGGATCCGCAGACCATGTACGCAGCCCTCTTCCACTCCAAGATCGGCATTCTGCATTCCACGGACGGCGGCGCCACCTGGGCGCCTTGGGGATCGGGGCTGCCTCCTGCGAATTTCTTCAGCCTCCTCTCGTCCGACTCGGGAGAGCTGATCACCGGGACGCAGAATGGCCTCTACCGCAAGTCCGGCTCAGGCGATTGGGCGGCTTATGCCGAGGGGTTGGAGGTCGGCGATCAACGTCGCATCCGGTCGTTGGCGCGTCTCGATGGCCGGACCTACTGTGGGACCGCAGACGGAGTCTTTCGTCGCGGCCCTGCCCAATGGGAGCCGGCGGGCCTGAAGGGAGAGAACGTGACCACCCTCGTCGCCGTCCCGGGGGAGGACCTCCTCTACGCGGGGACCGGCTCCGGGCTCTACCTCAGCACCGACGGCGGCGGCCATTGGAGCCTCCTCCAAGACGGCCTCCCCCCGGGCCCGATCCCGTCGGCGACCGTCGCTCCAAGCGATCCTGGCACCGTGTACGCAGGGACCATTGGATACGGCGTCTTCAAATCCCTCGCAGGGGGTCCTCCGACGCCCTGAGCCTCCCGCCCTTCCAAGCATCGGTCGCCCGACCGATGGGGCGCCGATGGAAGGCGGGCTAGCGTCGTCGGATGCGTTGCAGCGATCATCGATCAGAGGCGGGGGCGGCGGCGATCGAGACCGCCATCGTCCTCCCCCTCTTCCTGGCGGCCCTCCTCGGCGTCCTCCAACTCGCGCTGATTCATCAGGCGCGACTCCTCACCGAGTACGCGGCCTTCCAGGCCGCCAGGGCGGGCGTGGTCTGGAATGGCGACCCGCGCAAGATGAAGGACGCGGCGATCTTCGCGCTGGCGCCCACCGCCTGCCCCACCCGCGTCCCCGAGCTCTCGAGGCTCTGCGCAGCTACGGCAGGCGGCGAGGAGTGGTCGAGGCAGGCGGCAGGGGTGGCCACCCTGCAGGCGCTCTCCCTGGCCGACGGGCTCACCTTCCCCGGCGTCCACGTCCACATCCTCAATCCCTATTGGCCCGCCCACCACTCGCTCTTCACCGTCGGCGCCGATCGCGAGGAGATGGACTTCGACAGCCTCTCGCCGAGCCGGAGCGAAGGCGCGGTGGGCGCCGACGAGGCGCGGGTGGCCAACGTCCTCACCACCCAGGTGCAATATTGGTTCGAGCTGAAGATCCCCTTCGCCGATTGGTTGATCTGGCAGGCATGGGTCGCCGCCCTGGGTGGCCTCTCCGCCACAGGCTCCATCGAGAACCCCGGCGTCTCCAAGCGGATCGGGGGGATGGAGGTCGGGGGACGCTCCATCGTCGAGCATGAGAGCGAGGCGCCCCTCGCCGCCAGGGCCGCGCTCCTGGCCGACACCTTTCGTGACGACGAGATCAACCGAGGCGACGGCTACTTCCTCATCCGCCCGGCGGCCCTGCGCGCCATGCTCCTCTCGGGCCTCGCCGGCAAGGACCGCCAGCGCCGCGGCTACTTCATCCCGATCGTCGCGCACCACTCCATGCACATGCAGTCCAACTTCTACTCACGGTACATCCGCGATTGCTCTTGCTTCGAGGGCAGCGGCTGCTCCTCTGAGTGCAAGGCTTGGTAGGGAGGCATCATGCTCGTTCGACTTCGCAGACTCTGCAGGGAGGAGGACGGACAGGCCCTGGTGCTCGCCGCCCTCCTCCTCTTCGCCGTGGCCCTCGGCGTGCTGGGCACCGCCAACCTCGGCCACGCCATCCACTCCCGGATCCAGCTCCAGAACGCAGCCGACAACGCCGCCTACAGCCTCGCCGCCCGCGAGGCCCGGGCGTTCAACTTCTACGCATACACCAACCGCGCCCAGATCTCGCAGTACGTCACCATCATGCAATTCCTGACCGTGGACTCGATGCTCCTCGGGGTGCTCAACACCCTGGGCGTGCTCTCTGCGGTGATGAAGACGATCGGTGAGCTCTGCGGTGGCGTGAAGCGGGTGATCTGCCTCGGGATCCCCCTCATCGGCTGGGCCCTGGACGCGATCACGGTAGCGGCGTTGGCGGTGGAGGTGGCGATCCGGGCGGCGGGCGCGCTCTTTTTGGCCTTCGACCTCTTCGTCGGGAGCGTGATGGTCCCCCTGCTGGTAGGCGCCAACCTCTTCCTCTTCGCCAGTCAGACCACGTTCCAGGCCACGGTCCTCGGCGGGATCGCCGACGGCGAGGCGCTGCGGATCGCCAGGGCCACCTCACCCCACGCTAGGCTCTGGGGCGGCGGCGCGCTCCAGGCCATCGGGAACTCGGCGCGCTTTCTGGGCGCGCACCTCGGGGAGGCCTCACGGCTGGGAGGCACCAAGGGCAGGTCGCATCTGGGCCTCGAAGATGGAGCGGAGGGGCGCAAGAACTACGCCCGCCGCGGGATGAGCGAGCTAATCCACGCCACCCGCAACGGCTCGTCGGTCTACGATCGCCGCTTCCCCCACGGGCTGGCCTCCGGCCTGGGCCAGGTCATAGGCGCCGAGCACCTCGGCGCCGTCGGCGACTTCCTCCCGGGCTTCGGCCTGCGTGGACATACCCGCCTCCACTCCACCGAAGATCTGCGCCCCACCGCCGGCTCCATGGGCCGCTACTACGATCAGATGGAGGGGAGCGGGCAGTACGTGGCGCGCTACCCTACCGGCAGCTCCATCGGCGCCAACTTCTATCCCCACGCAGGAGTCGCGAGCACCATCGCGGACGCCCTCGGCCTCGGCCAGAAGCAGCTCGGCTCGGTGACCTCCACCGGCACGGAGAGCGGCGGCGGCTGGGCCTGTACCTGGGATGTGAAAGATCCCTACTACCAGCTCGGGGTCACCGACGTGCTGAGCATCTACGTCCCGCGCTTCTCCTGCGCCGTGAACCGCGGCAAGCATCCCTGGTGGGGGATCACGCCCTATATGGCCTTCGACCCCTCCAGGGAGGGCTGCGAGTCCGGCGCCTCCGAGCATTGCCAGCCCGACGTCTGGGTGGCCCTCGAGCTGCCCAAGTCGAAGTTCAACCTCACGGCCGGGGGCGAGACCGCCGCCGTCGACGTCCAGGTCGCCCCCCCCGGGGGGCCGGCGCGGGCCAGCAACGTCAGCCGGGAGGAGGCGGGCGCCAAGGCCGTCTCCCGTGCGCTGGCCTACTACCACCGCCCCGGCAATTGGCGGGAGCATCCCAACTTCTTCAATCCCCACTGGCGCGCCAAGCTCGCACCCGTGGAGCAAGGCCTCGACCGACTGGCGGGGGACGCCGGCGTCCTCGGCTTGCGGGAGCTCGTACCCCGCGAGCTCAGCGGCAAGGTGCTCACCCATTGAAGCTGCCGGTTCAAGGGGCCGAGGACCTGAAGGTGAAAGTGAACGGCACAGACAGGTGGCTCATCCTCCCTGCTGCCTCGGGATCTCCGGCAGGCCCTTCGCTCTTCGATCCCCGTCGCGATCGCGACTCCAATTCGACCGGAGGCCAGGGGCGCTCCTCGCCATGCGCCGATCCCTGCAGCCGTCGTGTCGACTCGACCAGACGGCGACGCGACGTGCCTTCGACGTTCCTGGACGAGCGAGGCAGCTCGATGGTCGAGCTGGCTCTTGTCGCGCCGCTCTTCGTCGCCCTGATCCTCTGGGGGAACTACCTCTTCGAGGTGGCGGGCGCGCGGATCAAGCAGCAGGAGGTGACCCGCTTCCTCGCCTGGGAGATCGCCTCCCACCCGCTCTCCGATCTCGTGGGTGGCGATCACGCCGCCAGCTTCCGGCGGGCCAGAGACGCGAGCGTCGCGGAGACGATCCGCAGGTATCGGGTCCTCGCCGGCCACAGCCATCGCTCGGAGTCACGAGGCATGGTCGCCCGCGCCACCCTGGCCGAGGACGGAGTCTCCGCAGAGCCGGTGGGCCTCGACGCCACGGGACGCATCGCGCTCGCCGGCGGCGATCCCATGGGTTCCTTTCACGAGATCGTAGGCGTGGTCGGCTCCGCCCAGCGTCCGCTGCTGGAGCGCTTTCACCTCAACGTCGACCACATCGGGGCCACGTCCTCCGTCCGCGTGGTGATCGAGAACCGGCTGATGCCGCGAAGCCTCGCTGGGGCGTGGCCCGACTTCTTCCCGGAGCGCTTCGATCGCCTGGAGCTCGCGCCGACGCCGATGATGCTCCAGAGCGATAGCTGGTACCTCCCCGACGGCAGGGACGCCGGCCTGGGGAGCAGCTCCCTTCTGCAGCGCCAGGTCGATCGGATCGCGCTCCTGGGATTGGGCGCCGAGCTCTCCCGGCGGGCGGGAAAGGTGGCGAAGGTCCTCGAGTGGTTTCCGATCCAGGTCCGCGCACAGGTGGTGAGTCAGCAATACGGCGACCCCGACTCGGACTCCAGCCCTTTGCGATCCTGCCCTGGCGGCAACCCCCTCGCCCGCACCGGCAAGTGGAGGAATGGCGCCCCGGGCTCCGGCACCCCCGCCGACGAGATGTCGAAGGAGAAGTGCTTCGACACGCTCCCCATCAACGCCAACAGGATCGGGGCGGGCTATCGCGGCGATCCGAACTTCCGCATCCTGGAGAGCCGCGGAAACTCCTATATGGGAGGGCGCTTCCCCGCCGCCTCCCCGGGCCGAGATTCATGAGCGAGACCGGGAGGAAGGCAGAGATGGACGACACCGGGACCTCCCTTCCAGCGCCACGTCAGCGACGTCTGCTCGTCGCCCTGGCTGCGACGGCGGGCGCTCTCGCGTTGGCCACCTTCGCCATGGACCTGCGGTCCGGTGGGATCTCGGGCAGCGAGTCCACTGCGTCGGAGTCGGAGAGACCGAAGGCGACCGCCGACGCTGGAGGCAATGAGCCCGGACGCCGCCACCCCGATGGGAGCCTCTCCGCCCGCACGAACGGAGACGATGCGGGCCCTGCTGCGGCATCAGGGCCTAAGACGCTGGACGTCTTCCCGAAGTTTCCCGCGGCCGTCCCCATCACGTTGGACGGCTCGATCTCTGTGAACGGCCGCTCCCTCGATACCTCGATCTTTCGGACCCGGAGCGCACCCGCCGAGGTGATCGCCTTCTATCGGACCCACTTCGAGCGGGAGCCTGTCGACCTCGGTGAGGATCCACTGCCCGATGGCCGATCCCTCGCGATCCTCGACGTGCCTCGGGATCGCCAGCTCCTCGTCACCGCCCGCTCGAGCGGGAGTGAAACCGAGGTGCTCCTCTCGGCCTCGCCGCTCTCGGCAGGGGACGCAGCCGAACCGCCAGCAGGCCTCCCCGAGCTCCCGGCGGATCTCGTCGCCTTCTCGAGGGTGGACGATCGGAGCGGCGGCTCGGCGGTGATCACATGGAGCGCCGCTGCTCCCCGCGGCGCCGAGGCGCTAGCCCAGGACCTCAGGGCGCGCTTTCGGGCCGCGGGCTGGGAGGGAGGAGAGATCGTCTTGGATCGCGACCGAGGTGAAGACCCCATCGGACTACGCTTCGAGCGTGGCGGCGACGAGGTATTCGCCACCGTGGGCACCCTCGCCGACGAGACCGTCGTCACCCTCCGAGTACAGGCCGACACGCCCTGAGGTCGACGTTCGAGCGAGCAGACGACGAACGTCGCGCGCCCTCTCCCAAGTGTCGCTTCCTTCCCTTGCTCCAGGGCGCGTCGGATACGATTTGTCTCTCATGAAGACACAAGCTTCTCCGCCGACCACTCGCCTGGCCCGATCCCTCCTCGCGTCGTTCCTGGCCCTGGCCGTCCCGATGCTCCTCACCTCCGAGGCCCGGGCGGAGACGCGGAGCCCGCAGGCGTCGGAGTCCGGCGTCGTGATCGCGTCGAAGGGCGCTGAGGCCGAGCGTCCCGTGAACCCTCCGGCGGAGTCGACCGCGCCGCGCGCATCGACGACAGCGGTCACGAGGATCGTGTCGACCCACTCTGAGGCAACGGCTCCCGCCCCAGGGGCAGTGGCCGGGCCTTCGGCCGGGGCGGAGGCGGTCTTGGCAGGGGTGGGCGCCCACCTGCCCTGGAGCAAGCTGGTCGACGGGGAGGCAGGACGGTGGGTGGAGTACGCGCTCCTGGTCGGTGGCTATCCTATGGGGCCATACCTGCGATTCCTGGTGATGGAAGCAGAGGTCGTGGATGGCGTCGCGGGGACCTGGGTGGAGATCTGGATCTCTCAGCGGCCCGGCAGCGCGTCGCAGGCCTACCGCCTCCTGGTCACGGGAGATCCCTCCCAGCCTGGTGGAATCCGGAAGGCGGCGATGCGGCTCCTGGGCGGCAAGATCCGCGAGATCCCACCGGAGGATCTCCTCCCGCCGGATCCGACCTCGGGGGGCGGCTGCCGAGGCGGGCGCTGCATTTCGGTGCCGCGCCTCCTGCCAGAAAAGAGCGCCGTCCTCACGCCTGCCGGCTCCTTCGAGTCGCAGCTCGCGGTGTTGGGCCCGGGGGGCCGACAAGGTACGAAGGCCTGGTTCTCCTCCGAGGTCCCCCTCTTCGGCCTGGTGCGCCTCGAGCTGGCCTCGCAGATCGGCCTGGAGCTCCACGCCATGGGCTCGGACGGCAAGAGCGTGATGCAACCCAGATCTGCGAACGCCGAGGCGCCGCCCGCTCCCTGATCGGCAGCCGGCTCGCTCTGTCTCGACGAGGGATCGCGGCCCGTCTCGATTCCAGGAAAGACTGGCTCCTCCTCTTCCCCCCAGCCCCTCGGCCCCCGTACTTGTAGCCTGCCAAACTGCTACTCTGGCTCCCGCGTGAGGCTCCAGTTCGAACAGCACCGGAGATTGTGGGGGCGCGGGTCCGTAGCGCTCGCATGCCTGATCACGCTGCTGGCCGGGGCGAACGCGGCCGCCGATTCGCCGATCGATCGGATCTCGGAGCAGCTCCTCTCGGCGGGAGAGGCCTGGCAGCAACCCGGTTTCCGCATCCAGCTCCGCGTCGGCACCGAGGACCTGATCGGCCTGAACACGGTCCCTGAGGGCGGCGGCATCAGCCTCTCGGCGGAGCCGGGGGTGCGGCTCTCCCGGTGGTTCTCACTCTCGGCGACGTTGCATTACACGATCCTCTCGGGTGAGCTGGAGGGGCTGCGCTGGAGCGGCACGGGGGACGTGAGCTTTCATCCAGCGGGCGGCCTCTTCGTGGCGGCCGGCTTCGGCTACGCCGGCATCATGGCCGACGGCAGCTACGACCAGGGCTACGTGAGCTGCACGGGCTCGGGGCTGGCAACGGTAGGCAGGCTGGGCTGGCTGATCCCCCTGGGGGATGTCTTCGCCATGGGTCCCGTGGTCCAAGCCGACCTCCAATGGACCCGCTGTCCCGATCGGAGCGACTCTGACGTCGGGTACATGGAGACCGACTTTCCACCGAGATGGGAGCCGCCCCGCCCCCCGACCACCTGGCGGCATAGATCCCTTCACTTTGCCTGGTCCTTCGCATGGCGCTGAGGTCCCTCCTCCCGATGGCGTTGCTCGCCTGCGCCGCCCTGCTCCCATCCACCGCCCCTGCGCAATCCGTGGCCCTCGAGTCGTCCGCCGTCGAGTCCGCCACCGATGCCGAGAGCACCACCGGCGTCGAGAGCACCACCGGCGTCGAGAGCACCACCGGCGTC
>JBEBXK010000057.1:0-23633 GCA_040391605.1 Vulgatibacter incomptus | reverse complement strand
TGACCGAAGGCACTTTCACTACCGGATTCATCGCTCAGACCTTGGTCGCCCTCTACACTAAACTACCCTGCCAGGACTGTCTCACCGACATTGACATAGAGGGTCCACGCGTCGGCGCCGAACCAGCTTTGGGTGGCGGATTTCACGTTCGTACCGACCTGGACGGGGTTCGCCTATGCGGCCTTCATCATCGATGTCTTCTCGCGGAGGATCGTTGGCTGGCGGGTTGCCACCACGATGGCGACGGACCTCGTTCTCGACGCTCTTGAGCAGGCTATCCATCAGCGTCCTGATCTCAAGGAGCTGGTTCACCATAGCGATCGTGGATCGCAATACCTCTCCATTCGGTACACCGAGCGCCTGGCGGATTCAGGCATCGAGGCCTCGGTTGGAAGCACGGGGGACTCCTACGATAACGCGATGGCCGAGTCCGTGATCGGCCTTTACAAGACCGAGCTGATCCGGAGGAAGGGGCCCTGGAGAGGAGTCGAGGCTGTGGAGCTCGCTACTCTCAAGTGGGTCGATTGGTTCAACACCCACCGCCTACTCGAACCTCTGGGGTATGTTTCTCCTGCTGAGTTCGAGGAGGCGTTCGCCGCGAGCCAGGCCCAGAGAACGGCGGCCTGACTCAATTACCAGAGCCTCCGGAGATTTCGGGGCGGTTCATAGTTCATAGAGGGGCTTCGTGCGATCGTTCGCCCCGAGAGCCCGCGCTCCAGCCTCAACCTCAAAATTTCGCGCAGCTTGCGCATGGGCAACCTCTCTGCCGCCATCACCACCTCCTTCAAGGGGGTTGCGATGTGGCGTTAGTTACCCAGCGGCGGCAACGCTCAAGCGCGACCTAACGACGTAACTCCTGGCCGTCCGTTCAGCGATCGACTTGGACCGGAATCAGTGATCGGCTTCAACCGGAATCGGTGATCGGAATGGGCCGGAACCCGCACAAGGGGGAGTCCGGCCGCACGCTAAGCAATGACGAGACAGCACCGTTTGACGCCTACTGCTATGACCCCCAATGCTTCTGACGTACATTCGGTCTGCGGTTCGCTCGCTCGACCTACTCCGGATCCGCGGAGTGCCCGATCAGAGCCCCGGCCAACGCGCCGATGAGCCAGCCCCCGGGAAAAAGTAGTCCGACCAGCGCGCCCAATCCTCCGCCGTGAAAAGCGTTCCGAATCCGCTCTGCTTCTTGAGCCCTCCGCGAGAGCGGTCGGCGAGTGAACCCATTCCGTTTTCGAATCGTTGAGTTCGCGAGGGTTCCCTTCTCACGGTTGCAAGAGCCGTGGGCGGGCAGGAGGTTGTTGACGTGGTCGGTACCGCCCTTTGCGCGCGGTACCGAGTGGTCGATTTCCCAGCCAAGGGGGCCGAGGTATCCATAGTGGTGGAGCTGGAGTGCTCCACGGCAGAGGTGACAGCGGCTGTCGGTTTTGTTGAGAAGGACCTGTAGGAAGTGTGGCTTTCCCTTCGCCATGGCAGTTCCAGGACGGGAGTCTTGGCGTGCTCCCGGTGAGAGGTTGTGGTCAGCCCCAGCGGGCGCACGTTAAGGGGATCGAGGAGCGGGCGACTAGGGTCTAGTCCTGATGGGAAGCTACTTGCCCTTGCCTGCTCCATTTTTTGTAGGGTCGGCGATCCGATAGCCCTGTCCCGGATTCGGGGTTGGGGGCAGCGGTTTTCCCTTCACGGCGGTCCGCTCTACGCCGGTACCACCTCCGCGTGGCCCGGTGATCTCGTACTGCCCGGAACGAGGCGCGCTGGTCCCCGGCTTCAAAGGCTTCGTCATTTCAAACTCCATTGCGGCTGTCATGCCGCAGTGTTGAGGCACATCACTCTCGACGTAACCAGGCCTCGCAATCTGTCAAGTCGAGGCTCGACGGGGCCAAGATCTTGGTTCGATCCCCACCGACTCTCGTTGGCGGCTTCACGGGAGCTTCGCACAGGGGTCTGACATCGCCCTCTGTAGGCGGCCAAGGGCTACCACTTCGGTGCTGGTCTTTCCTTGCTAAGGTCTTGTTATTGCTATGGTTACGGCTTGAAGGCCGACGGAGGGATCCCCTGTAGTTCACTTGCATGATCGTGCTCTGGCACGACAGCCCGTCCGCCCGAGCCGAGCCAGGTGGTAGGCTGACTCGATGGCCGTCACTCGCGAACAGCTCTTCGAGGAGGTCTGGGCCGAGCCGATGACCGCTGTCGCAGCGCGGTACGGCATCTCCGGCAACTTCCTCGCCCGGGTCTGCGAGCGGCTCGGCGTACCCCGACCACCTCGGGGTTATTGGGCCAAGCTCAAGGTCGGGAAGCAGGCCGAGCGTCCAACTCTTCCTGAAGCAGGACCCGGTGACGAGCAGACCTGGTCGCAGCCGGGCGATCTGCCCCCAAGGCCCCGCATGCCTCGCAGGCCCTCGCCGCCACGCATTGTCGACCCTCTGGAGGTGCAACCACGCCGGTCACGCCGCTCTGGGAGGCACCCTCTTATCGTCGAAGCGACGCCGCACTTCGAGAAGGTCCGCATGAGCTACGAGGGCTACCTGCAGCCCTACAAGCGCCGCATCGTCGATGTGTTCGCGACCAAGGAGGCACTTCCCCGCGCGCTGGAGACGGCGAGTAAGGTCTTTCAGACGCTGGAGGAACGCGAGTTCCGGGTTGTTCTTGCGCCATGGGACCAGCACTTCTCCCGTCCGGTAATCAATGTGCGGGAGAAGAGCAGACCGCATGGCTACTGTTACGGTGGGTGGAGCCCCGACCGCCCCACAGTCGTCTTCGTAGGAGATGTGGCCATCGGCCTCGCGATCTACGAGTACATGGTGGAGGTCCACGGCTACAGTAAGGGCGACACGTGGGTCACGCTTCCCAAGCCGACTGCGGCCAGCTACGACGACACGCGGTACCTCCGGGCATACTCGAAGGACATGCCGACGGGGCGCTTCTGCCTCCGAGCATGGTCGCCGTATCCAGGTACCAACTGGCAGCGTGAATGGCGCGAGTCCAAGGTCGGGGATCTAAAGCGGCAGGCTGACGAGATCGCCGCTGCTCTTGAGGATCAGGCTCCTGCAATTGTGCGAATGGTCGAAGAAGCCCAGCGCCAAGCCGAGGAAGCGCGGGTAAGAGCGGAGGCCGAGTATCGGGAGCGGATGCGACGAGAGGCCGAGCGCCGGTACCAACAAGCGATTGAAGAAGGCCGAAAGGAGCTGCTCACAATCGTGGATGGCTGGGCTCTGGCCACTCGGCTCGAGCAATTCTTTGCGGAGGTGGCACGAGGCGCGGTGACGCTCGACCAGGTGGAGCGGGGTGCTCTAGAGGCACGGCTTGACCATGCCCGCGAGCTGTTCGGCGGTCCCGATGCGATAGGACACTTTCGGCGGTGGAGAACGGCCGAAGAGCGGCTGGGTTCCGTAGGCAGCCAACGAGTCGATGACCTGCACGAGCAGACCGACCGAGGTCAGTCAGGGGCCGTCCCCGTTCAAGGCGCGGAATGGTACAAGCGCCCGTGGTACCGGCGACGATAGCGCCTTCTGGTGACCTCAAAGTTTCGCTGGATTTGGGCGTCCATCGCTACCCTCCGAGAGAGCCCATGTCGGCTCAACCCGTCACCGCGAACACCACTCCACGGCCAGCAGCGCCCAGCCGTCAGCATCTGCCGGAGCGCCTGGTCCGCCCGGCTGGCGAGCCGCTCATGCCGCCGCGTAGCGACGAATTGCTGTCTCTCTCTCGAGTGTGGGCCCCGCTGAGCAGCGGGACGCCCTTCGCGGCGCCATGTGCCTTGCCGACCAGGGTCGCGGAGGAGCACGGCGTCCTCTCACCACTGTTCAGCGATGCCAACAAAGGTTTCGTGCTGCGCCGCCAACGAAGGCAATCGGGCCACTCTGAGGAGCGTACGCAGCGACGGCCGTCGCTCGGCCGGCATTGCCTCAACCCTGGCCAGCAAGATCCGGCGCAAGCCGCCGGGCAACGGTGACGTAGTTGCAGACCTCTGTGTGGGTGACGCCGAAGCGCCCGGCAAGGTCACCGGAGGAGAGGCCCGGTTTTCGCTTGAGCGCGTCGAGATACCTGCGAGCCTTCTCCAGCGGGTCGAAGGCGGAATGGGCCGCCCGGGCCCGTCGGCGGCGTCTCGCAGCAGGACGGAAGTCCCACGGCACCGCCAATCGCATCACGAGCCTACTACCGGTTCGTTGGCTGTCCCGCCTGCGGAGCCACCTTTCGCCCACCGCGAACTTTCGCGGCGGGTATTTTACACGGAGCCCTCGCGGCGCAAGCCGGGGGGGCGCGTTTTCTCGCCATAAATCCAAGGGCTTTGCGCGCTGCGAGGCTGGTGGTGGTGCTCTCCTGGGGGGCTCGCGGAGAGCGTCGAGCGAGCGCGATGAGGGGCTCGTGGGATGCTCTCCCGCGCTCTCTCCCGTCCCACCGGGGAGAGAATTCGGGAGAGTCGTTTAACAGCGTACCGGGCGGTTAGCCGCTCGCCCCATTGGTCAACAGCTTCGGGGTCGACGTGCTCGCGATCGATTGGGTCGAGCTGCGGATCCGCAACCGACGCGGCGCGCGACGAGCAGTACGATCCGCGCCAGCTGGTGGGCTCGAGTGCCCTTGATGACAGGCCAGAGCGTCCCGCACCCCACGTGGTAGTCAGCAAAGTTACCTACCCGGTGGGTTAAGGGATAGTCCGCGCAGGGGCGAAACTCCCCGGTAAAGCGAATCCCTTGGTTCCTGGTTCGAACCCAGGCAGGTCCACCAATCCTCAAGGGAGCGTGGCGAGCAGCTCGTCCAGTTGCGCGAACGTTTCGTGCGTAGCGTCTGCCGCGCCAGTGCCGGCCACGTCGAGCGCTTCCTTCGATGGATAGAGCTCGCTCATGACGAGCAGCGTCTGGCCGCCCTTCTCCTCGAAGGTTACGGTGGTCACGGAGCCGTTCTCGCCGCCTTCCTCGTTCGTCCAGACGATGCGCGAGGGCGGCGTAACCTCGATGTAGCGGCCGAAGAAGTCCATGCCGTCGCCGAAGTTGAGGCGGTACTTGCCGCCGGTGCGCACGTCCATTTCGCACGACCGGAGCGTCATGCCCATCGACTTCGGCACCCACCACTTCTGGAACAGCTCGGGCCTGGACCACGCCTCGAACACGAGGCGCGCGGGCGCGTCGAACGTGCGCGTGACGACGAGTTCACGATCGGACTTCCTCTGCACCGTCGTGCGCTTCATGACAGGCTCACTCTTCTTTCTCTCTTCCATCCAGCTTCTCCTTCCGTTTCAATTCTTCGACGACCTTGTCCAGCTCGCAGAACCGAGCGTCCCAGAGCTGGTGATACCGCTCGATCCACGCCGCCACTTCTTCCAGTCGGCGCGCGCCGATCCGGCAGGTGCGTACGCGGCCGACTTTTTCCGTGATGACGAGCCCCGCCTCCTCGAGGACGCCGACGTGCTTCTTCATGCCCGTGAGGGTCATGTCGAACTTCTCGGCCAGGTCCGTGATCGACGCTTCCGCACGACCCAGCTGCTCGAGGACGCCGCGACGGGTGACGTCCGCCAGCGCGGCGAAGGAGGCATCGAGGTGGGCATTCGAATACTGAACCATTTGGTTCAGTATTTGGCCACAGGCTTCCGCGGCATGCAAGGGCTATTTCTTCGACGCGCTCACGAGGTCGCGAACCTCCCGCGGTGACGCCAGCTCAACTGCCGCGCTCGTGAGCTTGCGACGCGCCGCGAGATCCTCCTGGGGTATCGCGGCCTGCACGTCGTGCACGGCCGCCTGCGTGCACGAGCGCTCGGTGACACCCCATCCGACGAGCAGCGTCGCGGCACGTTCTGGCACCTGTACGCGATCCTCAGCTCGACCGACCCCAGAGCGGCGGCCGATCGCCGGATCGCGATCAGCTTGGGCGACCAGAGGCCGGTCAGCTTGGGCGACCAGAGGCCGGTCAGCTTGGCCGAGCCAGAGCCGATCAGTTTCGCCGATCCCGGGCAGTCAGTTAGCCCGGATCGTCACACTGCCCTTGCAGTGTTCCCTCGCGGTCGACGCCGCCGTCGCTCGTCACGAGGTCGGCGCGCTGCGCGACGCCTGGTACGGCTGGGACCGAACGCGGCGGGCGCTCAGCCCGTCAGCGTCTTCACGGCCTTCATCGTCCCCGCCGAGCTGCGCCGTGCGCCGCGCGGTTGGTTCGCCATCGCCGGCGAACCTCCGACGCTGTACGCCGCGCGGGCCGGCCGCGTCATCCGTGGCGCGATCACGCCGAACATTGCCGTCGTGCCGCGCGGCGGTAGTGCATGGCCACCGCGCCGTTTCGGAGCGGCTTCGCCGAGAGCAGCTCCAGCTGGCGCGTGCCAGGCAACCCGTCCTGGTACAGCGTCGGGCCGTGGCCGGCGATCCTGGGATGGACGAGCAGCTTGTACTCGTCGATCAGGTCCAGCCGGTCGAGCTCGGTCGCGAGCTTGCCGCTTCCGAGGAGCACCCCGGCCGGGGTCGCGTCCTTGAGCTTCTGCACGCCCTCGCGCAGATCGCCGCCGATGTGGTGGCTGTTGGTCCACGGGAAGTCCTTGCGCGTCGACGACACCACGTACTTGGGCTTGGCCTCCAGCTTGACCGCCCACTCGCGTATGGCCGGCGGCGCCTCCTCGTCGCCGCGGGCGACGGCCGGCCAGTAGCTCTCCATCATCTCGTAGGTGACGCGACCCCACAGCATCGCCCCGCCCTCGTCCATGAGACGGGTGAAGTAGGCGTGCGTCTCGTCGTCGGCGATCCCCTCCTGGTGGTCGACGCAACCGTCCAGGGTGAGGTTGAGGCTGAAGGTGAGGAGTCCCATGGCCGGCGAGTCTAACACCACCGCGGCGTCGCGGCCTAGGCGGGCGTCGCTGCTCGAGTATGACTACGCCGACCCGCACTCGCGCGATGTGTTCGGCAAGGACAACGTCCACCGCGCGATCATCGAGCTGTCGGATGAAGGGGCGGCACGCGCGTGGCGGTCACGCAGGACCCGAACATCTCGGCTGCCGCGCGCGCCCACGCCGAGGGCGCGCGCGGCTCGCGCTCAACGACGTAAAGGGACTCGTCGAGCGCGCTGGCCCTTCGTCGTAGTGCCAGCGCTCGCGAGGAGCGCACGGACGTCGCGCACGCCGAGCTGCGTGAGGTACGCGCCGATCGCGCGCCGGAAGAAACTCCATGCGCTTCCTGATGCCCTTGGTGCGCCAGGCCTCGTCCACCTTGTAGGCGACCTCGGCCTCGAGGCGCAGCGAGAGGATCTTCACATCGGGCGGCTCGCCATCCCGCGCGCGCCTTGCGCGGCCGGATCGACGTTCTCGTAGCGGCGGGTCGCCAGGCTTGCTTCGTCCTCGGTCTGCTGGCGTTCGAGTTCGAGCGCCAGCCGTCATTCATCAACCTGGGCGACGGCGAGAAGAATTTCGCCGCCGACCGTGGCGTAGACGCGCCCCGCCCCGAAGCAGATGCGCGGAGCGGTACCGTGCATCTGCCGACCGCGACGGCAGGAGTATCGAGGCTTTGGGTAGCCCCCTCCATACGCAACCTGCAGCATTCGCCCGCAGCGCCGACACCGGAGCAAGCCCGTCCTCAATGCCTTGCCGATGCACGACGATTTGGCGGCGTAGTTGGATCCCAGAATTCGCTGGCCCCGTGCCGCGCGGGCGCAGGTCGGAGGCGGCATGCGGGAAACGAAGTTCAAGGAGTTGGCCGCCGTTAGTCCAATGAAATCACAACACTTCCCTGCCTCCTCGACGTGAAGAGGGCGCTCGTGACGTTCGACGAGGGTCGGGGCCGGGTCGTGATCGGAGGGCAAGGACGAGGTGATCGCCGCGAAGAAGGTGGCGAGGTGCTCCTCGAGGCGCAGGGCCTCCGTCGCGTCGGCAGAGATCTCCATCGACTCGTCGATTCGAACGGAGGTGTACACCGGCTGCACCATCTGGACCCAGTACGGCTCTGGGAGCTCGTCCCGCGGCTCGAAGGCCGTCCGAGGCTCGACGCGCATGGTGAGGAGCGCATCCAGGCCGAGGAGCACCAGAGCTGCACCGGATCGAGCCCCCACTGTCGAGGAAGAGCCAGGTCCTCTGACGTCGATGGGTCAGTTCCTACTGTCGTTTGGCACGAGCGGAACGGGCAGCGCATCGCCGCGCGTATGCCGCCGGCGTGAATCCCACTTGGGCGCGGAAATCTCGAATGAGGTGTGCCTGGTCGTAGTAGCCGAGATCCTGCGCGGTCTGGGCCCAATCGACTCGTTCTTCGCGCGCGACGCGATCCGCCGCTTCTTGCACGCGCGATCGACGCACCACCCACTTGGGTCCGACGCCAACGTAACGTGAGAACAGGCGATGCAGCGAACGCACGGAGAGCCCGGCCAGGGATGCGAGATCCTCAGCGCGGCAGATCGTTCGGTCCTCCTGCGCAGCGATGACGAGGCGCTCGGCGAGCTTGGCATCCTCGTCGACCTTCGGATCAAAACTGCGGAGGAACGTTTCAACGGCGCCGCGGACGACGATCGGATCGAATCCGGCGATCAGCGGGGGCACCCGGCCCGTCGCCGTTTCCACGGTGAGGACAGCATCCACGAGCGCGCGCATCGGGATGTGGGAGAACGCCGCGAACCCGACCGGCGTGAACTTTGTGCCGAAAACGCGGCCTCGTCCGGAAAGTCGCGCGACGAAGCGGCGAGTCCCGGGCCCGTGCACTTCGAAGCCTTGCATCCCGTACGAGAGGTTCACGCAGGGATACGGCAAAACCTCCTGTTCGAACGGGATCCGATCGACCACCCAGGCGACCGTCCAGAAACCCTCGACGAATGGCGCGAGGTCCTCTGGAGGCAACTCCCGCTCAAGTGTGAACTGCGTGAGACCGACGTGAGGGTTCAGGATTCCGCGCGTGCCGCTCCGGCCCATGGCGCACTTCTACAATACGGCGGCCCCAAGAGCGAGGTAGGAACGCGACCTTCGATGAAAGGAGCGACACCATGAGGAAGTATTCGGGTTCTTGCCATTGCGGAAAGGTTCGGTTCGAGGTGACCGCAGACATCGAGCGGGGCGGCGTATGCAACTGCTCGATCTGCTCTCGCGTGGGGTGGGTGATGACCTCGGTCCCGGAGAGCCAGTTCGTCGTGCTCGCGGGGGCCGATGCGCAGGCCGACTATCAGTTCGGAGCGAAGGCTATGCATCACTTCTTCTGCACCACCTGCGGTGTACGATCATTTGGCCGTTATGCGGCCGGCGAAGTCGAGCAGGTCGTCATCAACCTCCGGTGCATCGAGGGGCTCGACGTCGAGGCCCTTCCAATCGAAAGGTTCGATGGCAAAAGTTACTGATCCCATGGCAACGACCAGAAGATCGAGGGACTTTTGCATGGTTCACGATCTGCCGTGCGCATCGCCTTCCTGGTGTGGGTGTCACGTCGATCGGCAACGGATTGGGTCGATGTCTTCGAGTTGGCGAAGGAAGAGGTCGGCGTCGGGCCCACGACCGCCGAGGAAGGTCGCCTCCGCCCAGCACGCCATCCACTCATCGGTCCATCGTGGTGATCCTTCGCAGTCTCGGCGTCGCACTTCCGAGAGGGCGGTGAGCTCTCGTTGTACCGCGACCCGGAACGCGTCTCCCAGGCGGTGGGCGACAAGGCGGGTGAAGGTGCTAGGCGCGGGCATGGAGAGTGGGTCGCCGACGAGCCCCGCCGGTGCGAAGGCGGGGTGCGAGGAGTCATCCTCACGCAGCGTCTCCGACCACGCCTGACCGGCGACGCTCGCCTTGTATTCGAGGGACCACGAGTGATGCTCGACGATGTACCGGTGGTCGGCGTAGTAGGTCTCGGAGCGCGCCGCCGGCGTCATGGAGACCTCGGACTCCGCCCTGCGGAGTTCGAATTGGCGCTCGCTGAGGAGGGACTCGAGTCCGCGGGACTCCTCACAGGCGCGCTCGGCGAACCTGCGGGCCGGGCTGTTCATGTCACTGCCGATCGCGTCGACGCTCGCGGCGTCGCATCGGGTCCGGGCCACGATCACTCGGGGCTCCAGACTCTGCACCGTCCGCTGCGCTTCCTGCCGGCGCGCCTCCGCTGCGGCGAAAGAGGGGTTGGGCACGTAGGTCTCTCCGGCGGCGTAGCGGATCGAGCGCTCCTCTGTCTCCACGACGTGGCGCAGATCGCCGATCAGGGCGCGCACGTCGAGAAAGAGGACCGCGTTCGGCTCGCAGCGCGCCGCGGCAGGGAGGCTGGCGCAGAGATCTCTTGGTTTGATCCGCGCCCCCGACACCGATAGCCGTGGCCACACAGAGATGGAGACCTCTGCCCGAAACGCATCGAGTCTCTCCCGCAGGAGCATCGTCGCTTCGGAGTCGCCCAGGCATGCTGCGATAGAGGCCTTGATCAACGCGCCACCTGCGGTGCCGGAGGGGAGGTTGCCGACGAGCGCGGCTGCATGGCGCGCCTCACGGTCGATCCTTGCGGCGTAGGTGTGACGGTTCACTTGGCGCTCGATTCGCTCCAGGCAGCCGAGCACGGGGACGAGCTGCTCCAGCCGGTCGACGTGTCCGCAGCGCTCGGCATGACGATCGGCCGCAGCGTCGATCACCTCCAGGAGGGTGGGATCCTCCGGCGCGAGGTTCCTCGCCGCCCGCAATCGCTCGAGGCAGAGGGCGACGTCAGGCGCTTCACAAGCGGCCTGCGCGATCGCCTCGTCGACGGCGAGGCGGGTCGCGACCGTCGCCCTCTCGCAGACATCGGAGCCCTCGGCTCGGAGCGCGCACGCCTCCTCATAGGCGAGCGCGACGCCGATCCGATCCCCCGCTGCGCTGGCCTCTTCCGCGCGTCGCATCGCCTTATCGAAAGCCGTCGTACATCCTGACCCGACCATCAGCAGTAGCGTGATCGCCCATGCCCGCATGTCCACCTCGCGTCGTAAGGAATCCATCTTTCGACGTGAGGTGGACCTGCTTATTCTACTGAGGATTCGACGAGACCCGGATTCTTGCTGGTGAGGAGGCTTAGCGGCGTCGGCGGCGCTGCAGTCCCGCCGCGATCGGGTGCCGGACTCATTCTCGCCCGGGCGGAGAGCCCTTGGGCTGTGGTAGCGCTTGCGGCTGGAGAAAGGCCAGAAGCTCCCGCGCGGGGGCAACCTCCGCGCGATTCGCGCCGATCGTTGAGGCCGAAGGCCCGTAGCCTACGAGATGGATCCGCGGGTCCTTGGCGACCTGTGTGGCCAGACGTCCCCTCATGAAGATTTCGCCCTCCGGCCCCCAACCGAAGCGGGGCGAGATGGTCAAGGGAGCTGCGGAAGCCTGGTGCATCAGAGGAGAATATCCGCCTGCTGTCTCGAGACCGTCTGCCCAGACCACGTCGTACTCGGTGATCTCAGGGAACATCGGCAATCTCTTTGGTGCGCCCCTTGCCTTCGCCGCCCGAAGGGCGGGGGTCATGTGCAAGCGGGTGAAGGAGACGACAGGCACTGGCGGAACGCCTTGGAGTCTGCATGAACGCAAAGTGGAGCGTTCAGGCAGCCTGCGGCTCGGCGTTCACAGCGGGAGGCGACACCTGGAGGGTGATCCGAAAGCAGGCGCCCTCTCCCTGTCGCTCGTCGAGGACGATGGAGCCGTCCATCAGCTGGAGGTATTCGCGCGCGATGGAGAGGCCCATGCCGGGCCCTCTCCCGGCGGTCTTGGTGGTGAAGAAGGGATCGAAGATGAGGTCGCGATGATGCGGGGCCACGCCGGGACCGTCATCGCTCACGGTGAGCACGACGGTCTGCCCCGCCATCCGCCCCTCGATCGCGATGTTGCCCCGGCCCTGCCCGCCCTCACCGATCGCTTCGCTGGCGTTGTTGAGCAGGCCGATCAGGACCTGAACGAGTCGCAGCGGGTTTGCCTGGACCCGAGGGAGATCGGCGGCGACGTCGATCTGGAGCCGAGCGGCGCCGTGGACGCTCGGGGCGGAGAGTCTGGCGGCTTCCGCCACGAGGTTGGCGAGGTCGCAAGGTTCCAGGTCGTTCAGGTCTCGTCGCGCGAACGAATTCAACGACGTGACGATCTGGGCGATTCGATCGATGCCGAGCTGGCAGTCGTTGAGGAGGGGAAGGAGCTCGTCGCGGGACGGACAGCGGTGAAGCTCGGTGACGTGATCCAGGTTCGAGCGAATGAAGGCGAGCGGGTTGTTGATCTCGTGGGCGACGCCGGCGGCGACCTTCCCGACCAGGACCAGCTTCTCCGCCTGCAGGCGGCGCTGCTCGCTGGTGGCGAGGTCCTCTAGGGCCTTGGCCCGGAACCTCTCCGCTTCGGCCTGGGACTCGCGGAGACGGCGGGTGGTCAGTGTCCCGAGGACCGCCACGCACCCCATCATCGACGCGGCCACCACCCAGTTCACCCGGTCCGAGGCGCGGCTCGCGGGTGTCTCGAAGAACATGACGAGGAGGTTGGAGAGCACCGTAAAGACGGAGGCGGTCACCGTGGCGACGAGGTTACCAGGCGCGATCACGCCGAAGACCAACGGGGCGGACATCATCGCCCAGAAGTACTGGCCCGAGCTGCCGCCCATGAAGAACGACAGTAGGGACCAGCAGATCGTGGTGCCAAGTGCCACCGCCGCGTATCCCCACTCCAGCCCCCGGGGGCTGAGGCGGTGGGCGATCGCGGCGAGGAAGAAGGGTTGGGACGCCCAGGCCAGGTGGAGGACCACCGAGACGATGGCGATTGTCTCGGGCTGGTCCAGATCCAGCGTGCTGTCGAGCAGGATCCCTGCGCCGCTGGCGAGCAGCAGCATGCGTCGATTGAGCTGATCGCGGGTCGCGACCATGGTGTCGTTCACGAAGAGACCTCCAGGATGCCACCTGGGTATCACACGAGGCGGTTGCCGTCGGAATGTAGGTGAGGGCGTCGCAGATCTTCGGCGGAGATCGCGGGCGCGGCCCGGCGATCGGGTACGGCGCTCGACCGCGATTACGACCAACCGGCCCTTCAACTGAAGTCGGCAAACACCCCGGCGGGTCCAACGTGCACCAAGCCGGCTGGCTCGGTCTCCTCGCTCGATTCGGCGCTATTGGAGCAGGCCGCCGAGGCCGAGCTGTACGTTCGCCACGGGCCGGGATAGGTCGCCGTAGACCGGGATGAAGGCGCCGCCCATCACGCGCTGGTGCAGGCCTCCCAAAGACGTGAAGAGGTAGCCTCCGGACACGGTCGGACCGAGCACCATCCTGGCGCCCGGGTCGTCGAACGGTACCCGCGCAGCTACCAGACCGATGCCTCGATCGCGGGCGTTCCTCGTCAAGCTTGCCCGTGCTCATAGGCCCACTGGGGGCGCGTTCGAATCCCAATTGAGGCGGCAGGAGTCCGAGGTAGAATGCGGCATGGCCTACGAAGTGGACTTCAAGAACGTGTCGACGGTCGGACTCGAATCGTCGCCGGTGGCGGCCGCACTCGCGGGCCTGCGCGCCAACGAGGCCCGCTACTTCAGGAATAAGTACGACCAGGCCTTCGTCGTCGAGCCGGCGACGAAGGCGAAGAAGCTCATCGACTACGTGCACCGGATCCTGAAGGAGGAGCGCGACATCGTGATCGAGTCGCGCCCGCTCGAGGCGACGGAGCTCCACGTCGACAACATCCGCTGGACCCACGTGTTCTACGAGAGCGGTCTCGCGATCAACGTGCTCTACACGCTCGATGACCCGAAAAAGCGTGCTGTCGGCTTCAAGCTCTCCGACGGGATGGAGGTCCCACAGGAGCTGGCGTCGCGCTTCAAATTCGCGAGGCAGAAGTCGAAGCTCGCGGGCACGATCCGCGGCTCGTTCTTCGTGATCAAGGGCGAGTACTGAGGCAGGGGATCGGCACTTTGAACCTGCCCCGATCTAGTGGACACCCCCGACCAGCGAAGCGCTGTAGGAGGATGGGCGGAATTCGTTCTCGATCAACTGCAGAGCATCGACGAACTCCGCCTCGTTTCGCACGGGCGCCTGAAGGACGCCGGGTTCAAGATGGTGCAGGAGGATAGACACTCCTTCAGCTGGCGCTGGATTGGCGGCGTGGAGCTCCCACTGGTGGTCGAGTTCTTTTGTCCGGCGGGCCGAACCGGGTCCCCGGGCAGCTCCACGGGCCGGGCGGCGTTGTGGGTGGGAAGCTGTCCGCGATGGTCCTCGCGGCGGGAAAGCTCATCGACTCCGATACTCGGGACGTTGAGTTGGATGTCCGGTTGCCCGGCGGCGGCGGGTCAACCCGCCAGCCGGTAAAGGTCGCGGGGCCTGCAGCATACCTCGCCGCCAAAGCCGATGCGCTGCGCCGCCGAAACAAGAACAAGGGCGCCTACGACATCGTCTGGCTCGCCGAGTCCTGGCCGGGAGGCCAGGCGGCTTTGGCCAACGAAATCCGCGCGGTAGCTGCAACGCCCGTGATCGCGTAGTCCACATCCGCGGGACCAAGCTTTCTGGCGATATTTCTCCAGAGGTCCTCCGGACGGCGCGCGTAGACCGACACTTCCAACTGGGGCTCTCTCCGCCTCGCGGGTGCTTGGCCGGCAAGCCATTCGGATCTCGACGAGCACCATCTCGCCGAGTGCCCGACCGCCGATCAGCGCTCGAGATCCTCGAGGAGCCGAGCGAGGACCTCTTCTTCGTACACCGCGCGACCATGGGCCTGCATCGTGGCTGCCAGCTCCCGATCCCACGACGCGACCACAGCCGCGCCCTCCAGGTCCACCCCATCTCGATCTCCCGAGAGTGCTCCCAAGTAGTCGGCGGCGCGGAAGCGCCAGGGTATACCGCCTGCGTCGTGGAGGAGCTGGTTCACGATCCGAATCCCCGCCCAATCGAAATCTGCACGGACGTGGAGGCGGGCGCCTTGGCGGGCGAGCTCGCGCAGGAGGGTGAGCGCCCGCGGTGGAGGGGATGCCCTCGGTGCAGACGAGCGGGCGGCAGCGGGATCCGAGCCGATCGGCGGCGGCGGCGACGACGCTCGGGTTTTCGCAGACGAAGAGGGGCTCGTCAGCCAGAGGCAGGAGCGCTCCGTTCGCGAGCTCGCGCAAGGTGAGGCGCTGGGGCTCGCCGTCGCGCAGCTCGCGGTCGAGCTTCTCCAGCGAGACCGAGATCCTTCCCTCGGGGATCACGCGCCAGCCGAAGAGATCGGCGACCGCTTGCCGCTCCTCGTCGCTCGCGTCCCGCAGCGTGGCGGTCCTGGCCAGCTCGCCGTCCTCCTCCAGCCGCTTGCGCACCTCGGCGAAGAGCGCCGCGTAAGGCGGAGCGCCGAGGAGGGATCGGATCCGCTCAAGGCTCATTCCCGCTCCCGCCTGGCTTCCTTCCTATCCCAGATGAACCGCCCGGAGTACACGCCGGGCATGCCCTTCTCGCGGGCCAGATGGTAGGTGGAGAGCCCGTCGAGCTGGGGGAAGAACCCCCACTCCTCGAAAGACGTCATCACGAAGTCGAGATCGAACTCCGCCGCGTTCGCCGCCTCGTCCGTCTTCGAAAGAGCGTTGGCCGACGCCTGCCAGGGCCGGTCGTTTCATCGTCGTCACTTCTCTCCGTTCGGCGGTTGTTCCTCCACCAGGCATCGATCTGCCGCGTCTGACTCTTTGCCTGGTCAGTGACGGACGATCTCACTCTCCCTTGTCCATCAGCTCGGACCCCGGTGGGTGCGTCAGCCGTGGCGCGCGGCGGCGGTCTTCAACCAACGGACGATGCTCGCCTCGTCGGCGAGGTCTGCGGCGCTGCGCACCTTGTAGTGACGCATGGTCTTCCCGGTGCCTTCGAGCTTCCCCTGCGGGTCGTCGAGCGTCTCCGGCGGCGCCATGATGTTGAGGGCAGCGTAGGTGTTCGAGGCGTAGAGCGAAGAGAAGCCGCTCTTCAGCTCGTAGTAGGGCATGCCCCACTTCATCGACTCTCGGGCCTGGGGCACGGTCTCCTTCACCAAGGCGCGCAGCGCGTCGAGGTACAAACGCAGCTCCGGTGGCTGCCGTGCAAAGAAGTCGTCCGCCGGTGCGCCGAGATCCGAGCGGCGGGGGTATTTGCGCTTGGTGGGATCCTTCGCGGCGGCAGCCTTGGACGACGACTTCGCCGTCGTTCTGGGGGCGGCGCTCTTCGCCGCTCGGGTGTTCTTCGTGGGCGCCTTCTTCGTCGGTGGCTCCTGGAGGGGTCTTTCTCTGGCCGGAGCCGACCTCGTGGTCGCTGTCTTGGTGGTGGACGCCTTCTTGGCCGCTGTTGCCATTGGCGCCTTCGTGGCCGGCCTCCTGGGGGCCGCTTTCGTCGTCAGAGGCTGGTCCGGGGTCTTCTTCACGGAGGCCTTCTTCTTCCCGGATGCGTTGGTCACGGTGGTTTCCTTCGCGGTGTCTTCTCGTTGGGGGGCAGCTTCCATCGTCTCATGTGCTTCCCGCGGAGCCACCAGGGGCTCCGGATCGCCCGACGCGACCCGGTAGGCTACTTCAGGACCCCACGTCGCAGCAATTCAAGGCGCCGATCCACGCGCCACCCAAGCCCCTGTCGGTCCGCTCACCCGCTCGAACCTGAGGGGGTGATTTGGGGCCTCGCGCTGTGGCTTCTGAAGGGCCGCGAACACGGAGAGATCGGGAGAGACCCCTAGGGCGGGTCGTTTCGGGAGCTCATGGCGATGCGGGCCGAGTCGGTCGATGCCGGATCAGCCTGCCACCCTCCCGCGAGAGTTCCGTCCCAAGTTCTCGTGAGAGCGCTTCCATCCGAGCGAGGATCGCCTCGCTCTCGGTCCCGGCGGCCAAACGCACCCGAGCGTACTCCAGCGATACCGGTACCAGCTCCAGTCGGGCGGGAACGCCGGCCTCCAGGCCCAGGAGGAAGAGGCACGAGCGATCGTTGCGAAGGGTCGGATCGATGGCGTAGTCGTCCAGGAAATCGCCCGTGTCGTAAAGGATCGGACGGCCTTGGTGTATCTCGACGCCTTGCGTGAGGTGTGCGCTATGCCCGTAGTAGACGTCGGCCCCCCGCTCGATCACCGCGCGGGCGAAGCGGCGGAAGAGCAGCGGCGGGCGCTCGACCATATTCGGCCCCCAATGGTTGGAGACAATCACGGTGCGGGCTCCCTCACGCCGGGCGCTTTCGATCCATGACTCTACCTCCGCCAAGGTGGAGTCGTCCGTCGAAACCGGCAGATAGTGGGTGCCGGCGTGCCCATCCGCAGCGAAGGCAGGCTCGTTGTCGGTACAGGCGATCAGCGCGACGCCGTGGGGGAGGATCGCCGGCCGCCGCGCCTTCGTCAGGTCCGCGCCCGCACCGGCGTGGGCGATCCCGGCGCGATCCAGAGACTCGATGGTGTCCTGCATACCCTCGATCTCGAAGTCGAGCACATGGTTGTTGGCGAGAGAGCAAGCGTCGATCCCTGCTGCCTCGAGGGTTCGGAGAGCCAGCGCGGGATCGGCGCGGAAGTGGAAGACCTTCGGCGCGCGACTCCACCGGCGGCGGGAAGAGGTCACCGCGCACTCCAGGTTGAGGATCCGTAGGTCTGCCGATCGCAGGATGGGTAAGACATCACCCCATGGCTCCTCCGCCCCCATCCCCGCCAGGGCTTGGCGCACGCCTCGCCCCAGCATCACGTCCCCCATCAGCGCCACGGTTCGCATCTCTTGGAGAAGTTAGGGCGGCGACCTCCTTCCCTGCCGTGAGGCTCCGCGCTCCTGGAGGCGGGGCGCGCGAACCAAGTGCTCGATGCTCAGGTGGACTGGCACCTGGCTGGCTGGTCACGCGACCTCGCCTCTGCCCCGGCGCGCTTCGTTGCGGACCGAGGACCTCTGCCGCAGCTTTCGAAGGAGGGGAGGCGCCATGGCTGAGGTCATCAACGGTGTCGACGTCCACGCGTTGGGCGAGCTCGTGGAGGGGGTTCGCACGGATCCGTCGCTCGCGAGGTTCCGGTTTCGCGTATCCAATCGATGGGACGAGGGAGCGCACAGCGAGACGACGATCGCAGGCTTCTACGGTGCGGGTGCAGAGCAGAGCTCCGACAATCGGCCGTTCACCCTCGAGGCCGACGAGGCCCCGATCCTGCTCGGTACGGATCGCGCGCCGGGACCTGTTGAGCATCTGTTGAACGCGCTGGCGACCTGCATGACGGGCTCTCTGGCCTATCATGCCGCCGCCCTCGGCATCCGCCTCGATCGGATCGAGTCGGAGCTCCGGGGCGAGATCGATCTCCGTGGTTTCCTGGGTCTCTCCGATCAGGTCCGAAAGGGCTTCCAGCACATCGAGGCGACCTTCCGGGTAGAGGGCGATGGAACGGAGGAGGAGCTCGCCGAGCTCATCCGGTTCTCTCCTGTCCTCGACGTGGTCTCGAACGGAACGGAGGTCTCGCTGCGCGTCGAAAAGCTCGAGTCCGCCGAAGCGCCGAGTGCGTCGCCGGAAGGGCTCCATCCTCAGCCGTGAAGGGCTCGCAGCTTCGACCGGCAGGCCCGCGTCCGAGTTCCGACTCTACCTTCAGGATCGGCTCGATACCGACGCGCCGTGCACGCGATAGCTGACAGAGTGGCCGCTGGCTGCCATCAGCAGCCAGGTGACCGAGAAAGCGAAGCGCGTCATGGGGTTCACCTTCCCACAACACCCTGCGTGGGCAAAAGATCTTGACCGGGCAGGTGGTCGCGAGCCGATGGCATAGTTCGGGGGCTCATCCGCGGCCCCATCGCTATGCGAGCCGAGCGACGATGATTTCGGAGTCCAGCGGCCGTCTAACTGAGCGTCCAACTGATCGGGGCTTCGAGCTCCGGAGGAAGTCCGCCATGGCAATCAGGACCGCAACCCCCTACCTCAACGTCAACGGCAAGGCCGACGAGGCAGTCCCCTTCTACGAGCAGGCGCTCGGAGCGAAGGTGACGACGCTCATGCGGTTCGGCGACGCGATGCCCGACTGCCCTGCTGCGCTCAAGAACCAGGTGATGCATGCCGCCCTCCAGGTCGGCGATGCCACCATCTATCTGAGCGATGGTTCGCCCGAGGGGGCGAAGGCCCTGCCCGGTGGCACGGTCGACGTGGCGCTCGATTTCGACAGCGCCGCACAGGCCCGCAGCAGCTTCGACGGACTGTCGAAAGGCGGCACAGTCTCCCAGCCGCTGGGTGACGCGCCGTGGGGCGGGCTCTTCGGCGCGGTCCGGGACCGCTTCGGCATCGACTGGATGTTCACGTCGACGAGGAGCTGACGGAGCCGCTCTGCCGGCCGACCGCAGTTCGTTCCGGGGCGCCCGGTCCTGTTCGCCTAGTCCGATTCCTGCTGTCCGACGAAGCCTCCTTCATCACCGGCTCCCTCCACCTTCGACGGTGGCTACACCTCGCTGTAAGGGGGGCATCGCATTCGAGTCCACCCAGTCGTCGCGAACGATCCTCCGGGCTGGACCCCAGGTGGGATGAATCCACAGGAGGGCCTGGCTGCCGCCGACTTGATCGTTTTCGCGGGCTATGTCGATCTCGCTCGACCTCATTCGTCGCCTGTACGGACAACCCCCGGCGCCAGAGGCGCCGCAGCGAAAGGACCAACCGATGCGAGTCATGGTGATCGTGAAGGCAACGAAGATCAGCGAAGCGGGCGAGATGCCGAGCGAGCAGCTCCTGACCGAGATGGGCAAGTACAACGAGGAGCTCGTCAAGGCCGGCATCATGCTCGCCGGAGATGGCCTCCACCCGAGCGCGAGGGGCAAGCGGGTCCGGTTCTCCGGGAGCAAGCGCACCGTGGTCGACGGTCCATTCGCAGAGACCAAGGAGCTCATCGCCGGCTTCTGGATCTGGCAGGTCCGGTCGATGGAGGAGGCGGTCGAGTGGGCGCGCCGCTGTCCGTCCCCGATGGAGGGCGAGGACTCCGAGCTGGAGATTCGCCCGATCTTTGAGGAAGAGGACTTCGGCGAGGCGCTCACCCCCGAGCTCCGTGCGCAGGAGGAGCGCCTGCGTACGGAGCTCGAGCGGCAGCAGAAGGCGTAGCGCAGCCCTATGCGCGAAGCCGCTGCCACGCGTGAAGCGATCGACGCCGTGTGGCGCATCGAGGCCGCCCGACTCATCGGCGGCCTCGTGCGCTTCGTCCGCGACGTCGATCGCGCAGAGGACCTCGCGCAGGAAGCGCTGCTGGCGGCTCTCCAGCGATGGCCTGCGACCGGGATCCCTGACAATCCCGGCGCGTGGCTGATGACCACCGCGAGCTCCTGCTCCCTGCGGTTCGCGCCGACCTCCTCCTGAAGTTGGGGAGGAGAGACGAAGCGAAAGTCGAGTTCGAAGCTGCGGCGCGGATGGCGACCAATGTCCGCGAGAGGGAGCTCCTCCTGACGCGGGCGAGCGGCTGCGTCGGTCCGAAGCCGGGTCGCATGGAGCCGCGATGACGCGCATGGGCGATGACCCGGCGATACGCTCGGGCGTCGCGTCTGCGTGGGAACCCGTACTCATTCCACCAGGGAGGAGTCGGGGCGGTTGATACGTCTGGCGTCAGTTCTACCAATCGGCCTCGAGATCGGCTGCGATATCGACCAGCGGGAGACACGATCTCTCGTTCGTTGCGATGATTCTTCTGTCGTTTGTGCGAAAGATGAAGGCGGGGCGCGGTGCGGATGAGCTGCGGCGGAGACGGCAGGTGAGCGGCGAGTGTTGGCCGCAAGACGCCCGATCCCGGTCCCGCCCGGCTCCACCGCCGTCGTCGCCGCGGTGGGCGAGTACGCGACCGAGGTAGTGGACCCATGCGGCCGGGCACGCACGCTCAGTAGCGGATTACTTCGTACCCGAGGGAGATCAGGCGCGCCAGCTCGTCCACGCCGTTGGAGACCACCTCCGCCTTGGGGCTGAGGGTGGCGGGATCGATGCCCCACTTCTTGAGGGCTTGCCCGCAGGCGACGAGACGCACCCCGCCCTTCTGTGCGGCCTCCGCCTGGTTGCGGACATCGGCGGGGATCGAGGTGAGAGAGGGATCGAGCGCGACCACCGCGCGTCCCCAGCTCAGCCAGACGACGTCCTCCAGATAGCCGGAGCGCTTCGCTGCCAGGGCATGCCGGAAGGAGCTGGAGAGGGTCGAAAGATCCTCGGGTCCGGTCATCGCTACGAAGACGAGCTTTCCCTTGGGGCCCGCCGGTCGCGCCGGGGTCTCGGCGGACGCCAGCATCGGGGCGAGCAGCGTCGAGAGAGCGAGCATGAGCATGAATTTGCGGATCATCTTGGTTTCCTTTTGTGGTCGAATGCCATTCCTTCATGAAATGGCCGAGATGGAGGGGGCTTTTCCTCCGCCGCACGGTCCGGAGATCCGAGTCGCGCCCGGACTCCACCCATGAGTTGGGGATCTACTCGTCGAGCGGTCGGCCCATGAAGGCCTCCGGCATCTGGCTCCGCAGGATGGTCGGGAGCCCTTCCCCGACGGCTCTACCTTCCAAACCGAACTTCACGCCTGGATGATTTTTCAGGTAGCGCCGGACCGCCTCGTGGGCATCGAAGTCGAGGACCTCCACGTCGCGGGCCCTCGGAATACGACAGAGGGTGTCGGGCGCGTCGCCGTCACGCATGCAGGCGGTGACCCGATAGTCGCGCTCGTCGTCCAAAGGCTCCCCACCCACCAGGATCTCGCGGACCCGCTGGCTCTTTGCCGCATGGAGGTCGAAGCGCACGCTCATCCCCGAGGGCCTGGGGAGCCACCCGCCGAAGCGGCTGCTCAGATCTGGGGAGAAGACGTTCTCGAGCTCCTGCTCCCAAAAGTCCCGGAGCTGTCGTCCGCTGAGGACGCCGGTCATCAACGGCGTGGAGATCGGATAGAAGTCCCAGAGGTTTCGTTCGAGGATCGGCCCCGGGAGCAGGGGCGTGCCGAAACGGAAGCCGTTGGAGAGGGCGATCTCGGTCCCGGTCGCAGTTCGGAGGGCGTCGGAGAGGAGGTTGTCCAGGCTGGTCTCCACCACCGAATAGCGCCCCAGGTAGGAGGAGGTGCTCCCGACTGGACGGTCGAGCTCTTCGCGCATGTCGCGGAGGGAGCTCTCGACGAGGGCGCGAACGGTAGGATCCTCGTCGGGAAAGCGGGAGGCGGTCAGCTCGATCAGCTCCCAGCGCTTGTCGGCGATTCGTCCATCCTCGACCCAGAGATCGAGGCGACCCAAGAAGGAGCCGAATGAGCCGGGCTCGACCACCCAGACGCCGCCCCGATCGATGGGCTGATAGGTGCGCTCATGGGTGTCTGCCGAGAGGTGCAGGTCGATGCCGGGGAGGCGATCGGTGAGCTCCACCGCCTTGTGGAGCCCGACGTGGGAGGCGAGGATCACGATCTCCGCCCCCTGCCCCCGCACCGTCTTCACCAACTCGGCGAGCTCGTCCTCCCCTTCGTAGCGCAGGCCCTCGCTGTACGCAGGCGGCTGTCGGAAGGGGACGTCGGGATCCGTGTAGCCGATCACGCCGATCTTGACGCCCCCGACCTCACGGATCACCCAGGGAGCGAAGAGGCGCTCCCCGCTCGCCTTGTCCCAAACGTTGGCGGCAACCAGCGGGTGATGGATCTCGGCGGCGCGCGCCCGCAGGGCGGACGGCCCGAACGCCACCTCCCAATTTCCAGGGACCCCGACGTCGAAGCCGATCCCGTTGAGCGCCGGGACGATCGCGCTCCCCTGGGTCAAGGCCGCCTCGGCTGAGCCCTGGAGGGTGTCTCCTCCGTCGATCACCAGGACATCTCCTCTTCGCGTCTGGCGGATCTCGTGGACGACCGAGGCCAGGCGTGCGAACCCCCCGGCCTCCTCGACCCGCTGCTCATCCCCTTGCCAGAAGAGCTCGGGGTGGGGTTGAAGCTGCGCGTGAAGATCCGCCGCGAAGAGGATCGTGACGTGCTTTCGAGCCGGCCTGCCGTGGTGAATCGTGGCAGCACAGGAGGCGAGGGTCGTCATGAGGAGCGCAAAGAATATCGATGTCTTTATATGTTTCGACAAGTATGCCTCTGTGGGTGCTCGGAAGCGTGACGGTGAATCGCGTCCAGCTTGTCTCTCGAGCGAGGGAGAGAGTTCGCATGCGGATGACCTTCAACCAAGGAGTGGCCCCGCCCAGGTAGAGAGGAGGAGCGAGGCGATCGCGACGACCAACGCCGCGACGCTCCCGAGCAGGAGGGGCGTCCATCCCAGGCCTTTGAAGGCCGAGAGCCGGGTCGTCAAACCTACGCCAGCCAGCGCGGTCCCCAGGGCGAGCAGGGCGGCCTTCTCGCCGAGGAGGGAGGTCAGCCCCGTCCACGCAGAGGCGGACCAAAGTCCGAACGCGAGACCGCCGCCCTGGTCCAACCCCAGATCTCCGATGCTGCGCACCAGGGAGAGGACGAGGAAGCCAAGGACGAAGAGCGGGAAGAGCTTCCCGAGCGAGATGCTCCTGATCGAGCCGGCGCCCGATCGCCGCGCGTGCAGGAGCGCCAGCAGAGGCACCACGAGGACCAGCATCATGTTGCGGCTGAGCTTCGCCACGGTCGCCACCTGCATCGCCCGCTCGTCCGCGAAGACCTCTCGATAGGAGAGCGCCGCTCCCATCACCTGTGAGGTGTCGTGGATGGCGGTGCCGAGGAAGAGCCCGGCGGCTCCTGAGCCGTCGCCGAAGATCCAGTGGGCGAGGTAGGGGTAGACCAACATGCCGAGCAGGCCGAGGACGGTCACGTTCGCGACGGTGTATGCCACCTCCTTGTCGTCAGCTTCGATCGAGGGGGCGATGGCGATGGTAGCGGTGATGCCGCAGATCGCCGTGGAGGCTGCGGCCAGGCTCCCGAGCTGGGG
>JBEBXK010000056.1:0-24117 GCA_040391605.1 Vulgatibacter incomptus | reverse complement strand
CACGCATTTGTTGAAGCCGTAGGCGGCGAACTTCTCCATCAGGTCGAAGATCTCGGCGGCGAGCTTGGGCTCGACCTGGTTGGCGATCGCGCCTTCGACGAAGCCGACCCGCTCCCGATGCATCTCCTCGGCCTTCTTCTTGCCCATGGCGCGGCGGAGGAGATCGGCTCGACCAAGGGTGTAGCCACCGAGCACCTGTGAAATCTGCATCACCTGCTCCTGGTAGACGATCACGCCGTAGGTCGGGCGCAGGATCGGCTCCAGGGCCGGATGGGGGTAGGTGACCTTCTGCCTGCCGTGCTTGCGCTCGATGAAGTCGTCGACCATCCCCGACTGGAGGGGCCCCGGCCGGTAGAGGGCCACCGCGGCGACGATGTCCTCGAAGCGGTCGGGCTTGAGCTTCTTGAGCAGCTCGGTGAAGCCGGAGGACTCGAGTTGGAAGACGCCCTGGGTGTCGCCGCGGGTCAGCATCTCGAAGGTCGCTTCGTCGTCCAGCGGCAGGACCTCGGGGCTGATCGGGACCTCGTCGGGGTGGTTGACGTTGCGCATCGCGATGGCGTCGTCGATGACGGTGAGGGTCTTGAGGCCCAGGAAGTCGAACTTCACCAGGCCGGCCTCCTCCACCTCGTCCTTGGCGTATTGGGTGACCAGCACCTTCTCGCCGGACGGCTGGTAGAGGGGCACGTACTCCCACAGCGGCTTGTCGGAGATCACCACGCCGGCCGCGTGCATGCCGGCCTGGCGGTTCAGCCCCTGGAGCGCCTTGGCGATGCGGAAGACCTCCGCCACCCGATCGTCGGCGGCCACCCGGGCCTGGAGGGCCGGATCGGCCTCCAACGCCTTCTCGATGGTGGGCGGCTTGCCGTCCATGAGGGCGGGGATGTTCTTGGTGAGCTCGTTGCACTCCCCGAAGGTGAGCCCCAGGACCCTGCCGACGTCCTTGATCGCGCTCTTGGCCGAGAGCTGGCCGAAGGTGATGATCTGGCCGACGTTGGCCTCGCCATACTTCTCTGTGACGTAGTCGATTACCTTACCACGCCGAGTCTGGCAGAAGTCGACGTCGAAGTCGGGCATCGACACCCGCTCCGGATTCAGGAAGCGCTCGAAGAGCAGAGCGTAGGGGAGGGGATCGAGGTCGGTGATCCGCAGCGCGTACGCCACCAGCGAGCCCGCGCCGGATCCGCGGCCCGGCCCCACCGGGATCCCGTGCTCCTTGGCCCAGTTGATGAAGTCCTGCACGATCAGGAAGTAGCCGGAGAAGCCCATCCCCTTGATCACCTGGATCTCCATCTCCAGGCGCTTGCGGTACTCGTCGCGATCCAGCGGGTAGCGCTTCTCCAACTCGAGGAAGCGCCGATCCAGCCCCTGGCGCGCCAGCAGCGCGAGGTAGCTGTCGTCGTCGTGGCGCTCCGGCACCTGGAACTTGGGGAGGAAGGTGCTGCCGAGCTCGAGCTCCACGTTGCATTGCTCGCCGATGAGCACCGTGTTGTGCACGGCCTCGGGCACGTCGGTGAAGTGAGCGATCATCTCCGCGGGGCTCTTGATGTAGAGCTCCTCGGTGTCGTGGTGCATCCGCTTGGGATCGTCGTAGAGCTTCCCCTGTGCGATGCACATCAGGATCTCGTGGGCCTTCGCGTCCTCCCGCTGGACGTAGTGGGAGTCGGCGGTGGCCGCGAGGGGGATGTCTAGATCCCGGGAGAGCTGCTTGAGGGCGTCGTTGGCGATGGCCTGATCGGCGAGGCCGTTCGACTGGATCTCCAGGAAGAAATGCCCCGGCTCGAAGATCTCCTTGTACTCGAGGGCGGCGCGGCGGGCGCCGTCCATATCCCCGCGCTTGGCGAGCTGCGGTACCTCGCCGCCCAGGCAGGCGGTGAGGCCGAAGATGCCCTTGGAGTGCTTCTTCAGCAGCTCCTTGTCGATCCGCGGGTGGTAGTAATGCCCTTCGGTATAGCCCATGGAGGCCAGGTAGCGCAGGTTGCGCCAGCCCTCCTGATCCTTGGCGAGGAGCACCAGGTGGTTGGAGACGCGCTCGCTGCGATCGCCGCGGCCCTTGGGGCCGGCGACGTAGGCCTCGCAGCCGAAGATCGGCTTGATCCCGTGCTTCTTCGCCGTCTTGTAGAAGTCCACCGCCCCGAACATGTTGCCGTGATCGGTCACGGCCACCGACGTCATCTTCTTCTCCTCGATTCCCTTCATCAGATCCTTCATTCGGATCGCGCCATCGAGGAGGGAGTAGAGGGTGTGGAGGTGGAGATGTACGAAGTCGCCCATATCCATGGCCTAACACACGGAGCGCGGGGCCGCGACCCGCTCGGAGGCCGCCAGGCGGCCTCCGGCCCACAGCCCCCATGGGCTCTCGTGGGCGTTGACATCGGCCGCCTGCTTTAGTCCTCTGTCCGCTTTCCCTCCTCTCTTTTTTAGGGGCGTTCACCATGAGAAGCATCCGGATCGCAGCCGTCCTCTCGGCCCTATTCCTGGCGGTCGCCTGCAGCAGCGATGGCGACGGCGGGAAGGATGGATCGGGAGGCGCAGGCGCTGCTGGAGGCAGCGGCGGGGATGGCGGCAGCGGAGGCTCCGGCGGCGGTGGTGAAGGCGGAAGTGGCGGTGGCGGTGGCGGCGAGGAGCTCCCCACGATCCTGGACGTTCGGGGCACGCTCGTGGACGGGGCCGGGCAGCCGTTGGCGGGGTTGAAGGTGGCGCTGAACGGCGACCTCGAGGGCGCGGTCGATAGCGGCGCGGACGGCAGCTTCTCCTTCGACGCCGTCGATCTCCCCTACGTCCTCACGGTGAGGACGTCTGCGGCTCTGGTGGAGCTGCGTGACCTGCGCCGGGGCGATCCGATCATCCCGGTGGTGGCGGAGTTCAAGGTGGCGAGACGGGCGTCGGTGCGAGGGCAGGTCAGCGGCATCGCCTTCCCCATCGGCGGCGACGAGAAGCTCCTCCTCACCGTCGATGGGGATCCTGCGATGGCCATCGAGGCCGACGCGATGGGCTCCTTCGACACCGAGCTCCTCTGGTACGGCCCCAAGGAGCGGACGGGACGGCTCCACGTGGTGCATTTGCGCTCGAAGTTCGGGGGGGTGGTGGAGTTCCTGGCCGCGGGCCACGGACCTGCCCTGGAGATCGTAGATCGCGGCCGACTGGCGGATCTGGAGGTAGAGCTCGAGGATGATGTGGTCGTCGAGACGATGACCACCACGGTGAGCCTCGATCGTGGGGCCTATGGCACTTCGTGGTGGGAGAACATCGGCTACTTCTACCTGGATGGCGCCCGCTTCCTCTTCCCGTCGGCCGAGGAGATCCGCTCGGAGCCCACCGAGATCGAACTCCCGGTCGAGGGCGGCGGCTTCACGGTGCGGGCGTCGGACGCTTGGGACAATCGGGTGATCCTGAGCACCAGGGCCCGGCCCGACGACGCCACCGAGCTCGTGCTCCCGACCCCCGTCGGGCTCGAGGGGCTGGAGCCTGCCCATGGCGCGACCGGCGTCTCCGTGACGCCGACCTTGCGATGGACCGCGGTGCCTGGCGCGAAGAATTATTGGCTGTCGATCAACGGGATGATCTTCGTGCTCCCCGGCGACGAGAACTCGATGACCCTCCCGGACTACAGCGGGTGGGGGCGGGGCCTGACCGAGGGCGAGGGCTGTGGCTGGGAGGTTTACGCCTTCCTGGAGGAGGGCTTCGGCCCGGACGACGTCACCGACGGCAGCGGCATGGGCTTCGAGCGCCACCGCCTCATGGACGAGGTGACCATCTTCCAGACCCGCCAGCTCTTCTTCCTCCCCGGGACTTGAGCCAAGGGGGGCCGGATCGCTTGGGCCGTGAGCCCAAATCTGCCAGCAGCGCTGCTGCCCAGCTCGGTCGCCGGTATCAGCGTCGCGGATCGACGATGCGTCCGACGAACGCTACCGCGCCGGTGCGCTGATCCTGAATCAGGAAGACGAACGGCCGGTCGACCCGAAATACCGGATGCGAAGGCCCCGTTCCCCGCGCCCCGAAGATGACGGCCGCTCCCGACGTCGCCTCGACGCCTCGCTCTCCCACCTTCACGGTAGACTCGTGGAACACGTTCTCGATGAACAATCGCGTCGTCTCAGAGATGCCGCTGAAGTCCGCTCCCGGTTCAAACGCTCTTCGGATGCCTAATTTCCGTAGAGTCTCGCTGGCGTTCACGGCTTGTCTGCCTTCGAAGGATGGCAGCTCGACGAAGACGCTGCTCTGAATGGCGCTCGCCCGCCATTGCGCGAGCTGTTTGCTGGAGAGCGATCGTTCGAGCCTGCCCAGCGCCTCGCGCCAATCGGTCGGCGGTTCGGCAGCCCCTCCGGAATCTGGCACGGAGGGGCGGAGCAGGCCCTGGAGGCCCAGGCCCGTTTCTCCTGATCGAAGCATGCGGTCGGCGCCATCGGGGGGCATCAGCACCAGCATCGTCCACTGTCCGCAAGCGAGTGGCAGCTCGAGGAGGCTCACGTCGTCCAGGAATGCGACGCGAGCCTCTTGTTTCCCCCTCATGCTCGGGGCTTCGACCTCCCTGCCCGACATGAGACGGAACCGACCTCGCCGCGTCTGCCCTGGATCGAACTCGGTCGCCCAGCGAATCTTCAGGTCCGTGGCGGAGACGAGCGCGAGCTGCGAGGACCGTAGGACACCGCCTGGAGGGACCAACTCGCTGATCGCGCCTCTCGTTTGCTCGCTCCCCCAACGGTTGATCTCGCCCCGCGTCAGCTCAGGGTCCTCGAAGAAGCGGTGACGCTCGATCCCGGCGTCCGAGAGTATTTGAGAGTAGCCGTCGGTGAGGGCGAGCGTCGACTTGAGAAACACCGCGATGGCACCGTGGACGCCGCATGCGTTGTCCTTCTGCATGGCGAAGACGCCGGGTACGGCATAGGGCGGGGCGTGTAGCGCGCGCCGGATTTCCTCCCGGGTCTCTCCCTTGGCACCGGCCGATGCGAGCGAGAGCGCCACCCCTAGAGTCACAGGCGATAGCACGACGTTCTCGGAAGGTGGCCCGACGACACGAAGGAAATCAAAACCGAAGTCACCAAAGGACGGGTCCGCGTCGGCGTTGTCGGTAGCGGCGCGCAACCCTCGCGTGGCCTGGGCGCGCTCGGTGACGATCTCCATTGCCTCGAGTTGATCCGGCCCCACATCCGCTCGGCTTGCGCGAGCGAGTGGCGAAGCGTCGATTCGCGGAGGCGCTGCGGCGTCGAAGGGGAGGTCGAGGAGCGACGCCCTCCGCTCCTCCGCGTCCTCGTAATGCCACCACTCCATGCGGATCGGCTGGAAGCCCTCGGCGAGCATGGCCTCCCGCAGGCGCTGGCGGTTGCGCTTGCGCTCCGGGGAGGTCTCCTCGTTGGCGTGCCAGGCGCGCTTCGAGAACTCGTCGAAGTCCGATGGCATCGGCAAAGGCGCGCCTTCCTTGGAGGCGAGGCCCAGATCGACGGCGGCGCCGCGGTTGTGGATGCTGCCGCTCTTCGGAGGCGCCACGTAGCCGCGGACCGGCATGACCTCCCACATGATCGCTTGCACCGACAGCGGCCGATAGCAGTCGTAGAGGATCAGCCGGGTGCCGTCCTCGGCGCGGAGGCTATCTGCCACCCTTCGCAACCGCTCGGCGGTGGCTGGGCGGAGTAGACACGTCGCCCCTGACGGGTAGACCGCCCGCTTCATGAAGTTGTCGGCGGTGGCGTAGCGCAGCTCGAGGATCGCATCGGGGATCAGCCGCTGGACCTCCACCAAGTCGGAGACGACCGCACGCTTGGCCACGCCCGCTGATCCCGCGGGCTGCGAAGGGGCGGGCTGCGACGAGGCGGGCTGCGAACTGGGAGCGGCTTCCCCAGCGGGGGTCGCGGGAGCGAAGGCCGGAGGTAGGAGGAAGACTACGGCCAAGAGCGGGAGCGAGGAGTGTTTCATCTAGGCGGCCCTCCGATCGGCATCCGACTGATGGACATCACGGTGATCAGATTTGCGCTTGCGCGGCGACCAGGCGATCTGGAAGGCGGCCCCGGCGGTGGCGATGACCACCATAGGGAGAAGGGGGGCGGCGGGATACTCGGCCAGCGACTCCTGCTGCGCCAAGGGGAGGAGGGCGATGGCCGCCACCGTGGTTAGGACCGCACCACAGACGGCAGAGAGGAGCGCGGCGATCCGCCGGGCCCCGAAGCCCGCTCCGATCCCGACGATCGTCGCCAAAACTACCTGCGTCAGGAGTCGATGGTCGGCGGGATGAAACCTGGCGCCGAGCCATACGCCGCCGCCCGCGCCGACGATCATCGCGCCGAAGGTGGGGGCGAGGAAGCTCGTCGCACCGAGAGAGAGGGCCAGAACCGACGACGCGACGCTGAAGGGGAGCCAGCCCGGCGCGTGGGCCGCGATCGCCCAGCCGGCGAGGGCGGCCACTCCGGCGATCATCAGCCGCTTGCCGACGCCGCGGGAGCCGAAGCCAGCCAAGCTCAGCCCCACGATCAGGAGGGGCGTCGCGACCCACAGCGGCCAGAGCTTGGCGAGGTCGGTGAAGACGGCGAGATCGAGCTGCAGCGCCCGATGCAAAAATCCAGTCATTGTCGAAAGAGTCATCGGAGATCGTCGCGTCGTCTGGGCCGATGGAGGATCGGCGTCGGCCTCAAAGGAAGAGGCCGATGTAGACCAGTGCCAGGGCCACGGCGAAGATCCCGATGGCCAACGCCTGCGGATCGATCCCGAGGTGCCGATGGAGCGCCTCCGCCCGAGCCCGGACCTCCTCTGGAATTCGAGGATCCCGCGCCGCGGCCGACGCCAGACGGCGGGCGGATTTCGCGTCGCCCATGGCGTAGGTGCCACGGATGGCCACGATTTCCACCCCTTCGATCAGCTCACTCTTTGCACCCATGACCGGGACTCTACGACCGGGATCCCGCCCTCGCAAGGCGGTCTCTCCACCGTTCAACGGGAATCGCCGTTGGCAGGCGGCGGTTGGTCGCCCGGTGTGCGTGCGGATGCGGTAGGACTCCAGGCTCAGACCTCCAAGATGAAAGGCGCCCGCGATCGGGCAGGCAGCATGGACAGGCGCGACCCTCGATCAGATCCAGTGAAAAGCTCACCCCCGCGTAAGGGGGAGGTGATCTTTTCACCCGCGCTGCGCGCTACGGCTCTTTCTGGCGTTCGCTCGCCTCCGGCTCGCAGGCTCCTCTTCTCGTTGGGCCTCCTCGTGGTCCTGGCCGGTCTGCCGCTCCGGGCGGAGGCCTTCGGTGAGACCTCGCGCCTGGTCATCGCCCAGGGGCGCTACGACGGGAATTGGAATCCGAGGCCCACGGCGCTGCGTCGGCTTGCCTTCGAGATCGGCATCCGCACCAGCATCAGCACCTTGCCGGAGGAGAAGATCCTTCCACTGGACTCCGCCGAGCTCTTCCGCTTCCCCTTCCTCTACCTGGCAGGGACGGACGCGCTGCCCTCGCTCTCCCAGGCGGAGCTCGACAACCTGCGGCGCTACGTGAACTACGGCGGCTTCATCTTCTGCGACGACGCGGGCGACGGCCGCTTCGCCGCCTCCTGCGAGCGGGAGGTCGCCAGGATGTTGCCGGGCCAGTCCGCCGGGAGGATCCCCTCCGATCACGTGCTCTACAAGGCGTTCTACCTCATCGATCGGCCGGCCGGCCGCACGCTGGCGAGGCCCTACCTCTCCGCCTTCATGGACGGCAGCCGCATCGCGGTGGTGATCTCGGCCAACGATCTCGGTGGCGCTTGGGCCCGTGATGAGTTGGGGAGCTGGGAGTACGAGGTCGTCCCCGGCGGCGAATCGCAGCGCGAGTACGCCTTTCGCTTGGGTGTAAATCTGGCCATGTACTCGATGTGCTCGGATTACAAGGACGATCAGGTCCACCTCCCCTTCATCATGAAGAGGCGCAGATAGGTGGGAGAGCTCTACGACGATTGGCGGATCGTCAGCCTCTCACCCTGGCCGACGTGGGCTTTGGCGCTGCTGGGGCTGTTGGCGGTGGCCGGGGTCGTCCTCGCAGCCAGGGGCCTGCGCAAGGAGCGGCGCACGGGGCGTCGGTGGAGCCTCCTCGCGCTGCGCACCATCTCCATGCTCGCCGCCCTCTTCGTGGTCCTGGAGCCCGGTGTGCGCCTCCTCCAGACGTCGAAGGTGCGCAGCCGCCTGGCGATCCTCGTGGACGGCTCGGCCTCCATGCAGCTCCCCACCGCGGCCAAGGGGAGCTCGCGGTCGGCGGAGGCGGCTGCCTGGCTCTCCGCCGTCGCGCCCAGGCTCGCCGCCCTCGAGTCGGACTACTCGCTGGAGTACTACCGCTTCGACGAGGCGCTGACGCCGATCGAGGGGAGCGCGGCCCAGGCGGGGATCGACGCAGACGGAGAGAGCACGGATATCCTCGGCGCCCTGCGATCCCTCGGCGGCACCTCGCAGGCGGGGCGCAAGCTCGCCGGCGCCATCGTGATCAGCGACGGCGCCGATCACGTGGATCTGAAGTCCGGCTTGGTCGGCGCCGCGCGGAAGACCCTGGAGTCCCTGCAGATCCCGATCTCCACCGTCGCCGTCGGCGCGGGCGAGGTGAAGGATCTCGCCATCGAGTCCATCGCGGTGGAGGACTTCGCCTTCGTCCGCAACACGGTGGACCTCCAGGCGACCATCGTCGCGAGCGGCATGGGCCGCCTCGACGTGCCGGTGGTGCTCCGCCGCGAGGGCCAGGTGGTCTCCCAGCAGACCCTCCACGTGGTCCCGGAGGAGAGCCGCTATCGCCTCGACTTCTCCTTCGTCCCCGACGAGATCGGCGAGTTCGTCTTCACCCTCGGGGCGCCCGTCTACGAAGGCGAGGCCATCGAGTCGAACAACAGCCGCAGCTTCGTGCTCAAGGTGATCCGCGACAGGGTCCGCACCCTGCTGGTGGTGGGCCGACCGTCCTGGGACCAGCGCTTCCTGCGCACCATGCTCAAGAACGATCCCAACGTGGATCTGATCTCTTTCTTCATCCTCCGCACCCCGCAGGATCAGCCGAAAGCGGCGGAGTCCGAGCTCTCCTTGATCCCCTTCCCGGTGGAGGAGATCTTCGATCGCCAGCTCAAGAGCTTCGATCTGGTGATCTTCCAGAACTTCGCTTACCGGCCGTATCGGATGGATCATTACCTCCCGAACATCCGCCGCTACGTGGAGGAGGGCGGCGCCTTCGTGATGCTGGGCGGAGAGAACTCCTTCGGGGAAGGGGGCTACGACCTCACGCCCCTGGGGGAGATCCTCCCGGTGGAGCCGGCGGGCTCGGGCCCCAACGAAGAGCTCTTCGCCCCCCGCCTCACCGACTCCGGGCTGCGCCATCCCATCACGGAGCTCGCCGCGAGCGCGGAGGCCAACCAAGGCGCCTGGGGCAGACTACCGCGCCTCCCCGGCCTCAACGTCACCAAGGCCAAGCCGGGGGCCAGCGTCCTCCTCGACCATCCGCACCTCACGGTGGGAGGCGAGAACGCGCCGGTGTTGGCGGTAGGGGAGTTCGGCAGAGGGCGCTCCATGGCGCTGACCACCGACTCGTCCTGGTTCTGGTCCATCGTGGCGTCGGGGGAGGGCGGCGGCACCTCCCGCGCCTATGAGCGGATCTGGTCCAACTCCATCCGCTGGCTGGTGCGCGATCCCGAGCTCACCCCCGTGCTGGTCCAGGCCGTCCAGCGGTCGCTCGAGCCGGGGCAGCCTGTGGCAGCCACCATCACCGTCCGTCGCGCCGACTACGGCCCGGCGTCTGGCGCCGCCGTCGAGGTCAGCCTCGTCGACGTCGAGAGCGGCCACACCCTCCGTGCCGATCCCCTCACCGCAGGTGCCGACGGTACCGCCCGGGTGGAGTTCGAGTCCCCGGGGCCCGGCGCGTACAAGCTCGAGGCGAAGGCCTCCGTCGACGGTCGCCCCCTGGGCGTCGGCCAGGACGTGGTCGCGGTGCGCGCCGCGTCCCTCGAGCGCTCCGACGTGAAGACCCGCCCCGAGCTCCTCCGCGCCATCTCCGAGCTCACCGGCGGCGCCTTCGTCCAGGCCTCCGATCGTCAGCTCCCCGCGCTCTCTCTCACGCCTCCCGAGGTCGTCGAGGTGGGCCGCGCCAAGGATCGCCCCATCTGGGATCGCTTCTGGCCCCTGGCCGTCCTCGCCGCCTGCCTCGGCAGCGAGTGGATCCTGCGCCGCCGCTGGGGCTACGTCTGATCGGTCAGTCGTGATCGAGGGAGAGGGAGTCGAAGTCGGGGACCTTCGATTGCAGGCGCTCCCGGAGCATCTGCACCAGCTTGGCCTCGATCTGGCGGGCCCGCTCGCGGCTGACACCGAACTCGTCGCCGATCTGCTGCAGGGTCAGGGGCTCGTCGGCGATCATCCGCTTCTCGAAGATGAAGAGCTCGCGGCCCTCGAGCTCCTTGCCCATGGCCGCGAGCTCGGTTCGGAGGAGCTCCTTGATCTGCTCGCTGGCCAGGGCCTCGTCGGCGCCGGGCGCCTGGAGGGAGAGCCGATCGCCGAAGGTGAGCTCGCCGTCCTCGCCACCGACCGGCGTGTGGATGGAGGTCTCGTCGCCGGCGAGGCGCAGATCCATGTCCATCACCTCGCGCTCGGTGACGCCCAGGCGCTCGGCCAGGAGCTTGGGGCCCACGTCGAAGCCCTCGGAGGCGAGGCGCTGCTGCTCCTTGCGCAGGTTGAAGAAGAGCTTGCGCTGGGCCTGGGTGGTCCCGAGCTTCACCATCCGCCAGTTGTCCATGATGAAGCGGAGGATGTACGCGCGGATCCACCATGCAGCGTATGAGGAGAGCTTCACACCTTTGAAGGGATCGTACTTTTTCACCGCGTGCATCAGGCCGACGTTCCCCTCCTGGATCAGGTCGAGGACGCTGAAGGCGGCGCGGCGGTATTGGTAGGCGATCTTCACCACCAGACGGAGGTTGGAGGCCACCAGCCCGTAGGCTGCGTCCAGATCGCCAGTCTCGGTGTAGCGGACCGCCAGCTCGTGCTCCTCCTCCCGGCTGAGGATCGGATGGCGGGAGACCTCGCGCATATAGCGGGCCAGGGGATCCGAGCGGGAGAGGGCGACCGCCTCCCCGGCCTCCACCTCGGCCTCCTCTTCCTCCTCCAGCGGCAGGGGCGAGGGGCGCCCGCGCCGAGGCGCCTCGTCCTCCTCTTCGAGCGCCTCACCGCTCAGCTCGAGGAGCGCCTTCGGCGCGTCTTCGCCCTCGGCCTCGACCAGCTCCGCGTCTTCGATCGGCTCCGGCGGCTCGGGCTTCCTCGCCCGAGGGGGCGCCGCTGGGGCGCGCTTTCGCTTGGCGGTCTTCTTGGGGGAGCTCAATACCGATTCCTGTCGTTGCTTGTCGAAACTCGACTCTGATATAGGCCCCACGCTGGCTGATCAAGCGCCCGTCACATTAGGGACCATTGGGAAAGAGCCCGATCGATCGTTTCCTACACAGGGCGCCACCTAATCCCGAATGAGGGGCCTCGCACCCGATGGACGAAACGAACCTCCCCGCCGATGTACCTTCGGCAGACGCAGCCGTCGGTCCCGACGCCGCCGCTACCAGCGACTACGTCGCCGGCCTCCCCTACAGCGAGATGGACCTCTCGCCCGAGCTGCAGCGAGCCATCGCGGAGCATGGCTATACCCATCCAACCCCGGTGCAGGCCCAGGCCATCCCGAGGGTGTTGGCCGGGGCGGACGTCATCGTTCGATCCAAGACCGGCACCGGAAAGACCGCCGCCTTCGCGATCCCGCTGATCGAGAAGATCCCGGCGGGGAGCCGCAAGCCGCTGGCGCTGATCCTCTGCCCGACCCGGGAGCTCGCGATCCAGGTGGCCGAGGAGGCCGCCGCCCTGGCGAAGTACAAGGATCTGCGGGTCACCGCGATCTATGGGGGCGCCTCCATGGGCGCGCAGCTCACCGCGCTGCAGGAGGGCGCCGAGCTGATCGTGGGGACGCCTGGCCGGGTCTATGACCACATCCGCCGGGGCACCCTCGACCTCTCGGGCGCGATCTTCGGCGTCCTCGACGAGGCCGACGAGATGCTCTCCATGGGCTTCTTCGAGGAGGTGACGAAGATCCTGGACTGTCTGCCGAAGAGCCGGCAGACCCTGCTCTTCTCCGCCACGGTGCCCCTCGAGATCGAGCGGATGATCCGCAAGTACCTCAAGTCGCCGGAGACGCTGCTGCTCTCCGGCGATGTCTACACGGTGGAGGGGATCGCCCACGTCGCCTACAAGATGGTGGAGGACTACCCCAAGCCACGGAATCTCCTCTACCTCCTCGAGCTGGAGAATCCGGGCAACGCGATCATCTTCGCGAACACCCGCGACGACACTGCGCTGGTGGCGGCGGTGCTCAACCGCAACGGCTACGACTCCGAGATGCTGAGCGGCGAGCTGGTGCAGAAGGAGCGCGAGCGGGTGATGGCCAAGGTTAAGCGGGGCGAGGTGCGCTTCCTGGTCGCCACCGACATCGCCGCCCGCGGCATCGACATCTCGGATCTCTCCCACGTGATCAACTACTCGCTGCCCGAGGATCCCGCGGTCTACCTCCATCGGGTGGGGCGCACCGGCCGCATCGGCAAGACCGGCACGGCGATCTCCCTGGTGGGAGGCCGCGACTACCTCACCCAGGCCACCCTGGAGAGGCAGTTCAGCATCGAGTTCGAGAAGCGGACCCTCCCCAACGCGGAGGAGGCCCGCAGGCTCTGGACCGAGCGACACGTGGTGGAGCTGCGGGAGGGGATGGGCTCCTCGGTCTTCGAGGCCTTCATCCCCCTGGCCCAGGAGCTGAAGAAGCGCGCCGACGGCGAGTTCCTGATCGCGTACGCCCTGAAGTACTTCTTCACCCAGCGCCGCATGGAGAAGATCGCGCTCCAGCGCAAGGCGGAGGGCCTCGAGGAGCAGGCGCCGGCGCCGATCAAGCCCAGGCCCGCCAAGGCCCGGGATCGCAAGGCGGCCGGGGAGCCACCGGCGCGGCGCGAGCGCAAGCCCGCCGCCAGGGAGCGCGCGTCGGAGGGCAGCAGGAGCCGCAAGAAGGACGAGGGAGATCTGGCGGCGATGACACCCCCCGACCACGTGGCCACTGTGTCTGGTGTCAACACGCCTGCCACGCCTCCGACGGAGGAGGTGCGGCGACCCAGGCAGGTCAAGCTCTGGGTCTCGTTGGGGGAGGAGAGCGGCCTGGACGCCGAGGGGGTGAAATCGACCCTGGCCTCCCTGGCGGGCGCGGACGTCGGCGCCATCGAGCGGGTTGATCTGCGGACCTCCCACTCCTTCGCCTACGTGCGGCCTGCTGACGCCGACGCCTTCCTCGCCGCCAACGGCAAGGCCCACGGCGAGTCCGAGCTCAAGGTCGAGAAGGCCAGGCCCAGCCGCCGGCGATAGCTCGGAGGTCGGAAGGATTCGCTCCTGCGAGAGATGGGAGCGATTCCTTCAGCCGGCGATCGCTCCGGCGCTTGGGAGGGATTCGCTCCTGGGAGGAGCGGAAACCTTCCTTCGGCTCGAGCTGCCGGCGAGGGGCTCTCCTTAGCGTCGCTCCCGCATTCGCAGCGCAGCGTCAGCTCACGGCGGCGGGATCCACGAGATCGTTGGAATCCGCCGAGGCCGCGGCAGGCGCGGCGGTCGCCGATCGGGCCCCCGCCTCGCCGCTCTTCACCAGGGCGTAGCGGTAGATCGCCGGGGCGAAGATCTCGTTGAGGGCCACCACACCCAGGGTGAGGGCGGCGGCGTCGTCGCCGAACTCGGGGAAGGTCTTGGCGAAGAGCAGCGCCAGCGCCAGGGCGAGCCCTGCCTGGGGCAGCAGGCCCATGCCGGCGTAGCGCGTCACCTCCGGCGGAGCGTGGGCGATCCGAGCGCCGATCTTGGTGCCAGCCAGCAGGCCGGCGCCTCGGACCAGCACGAAGATCGCGGCGGGGATCCCGACCACTGCCAGCACGCTGAGGTGGATGTTGGCGCCCGCCACCGCGAAGAAGACCACGTAGACCGGCAGCGAAGAGGCCTCGATCTCGTGGTGGAGCTTGTCGCCGGTGGAGGTGAGGTTGCGGATGAAGACGCCGGCGGCCAGGGCGATCAGCAGCGGATCGAAGTGGAGGCGGGTGCCCACCTCGGCCATCACGAAGGTGGTGGTGACGACGAAGAGCGCCGCGCCGCTGGAGACCTTCCGCAGATAGATCGCGAGGAGCACGCCGATGGCGACCCCGGCGCCGAGGGATCCCAGGATCTCCCAGGCGAGGCGGGTGATGGTGTCGAGGGCGTCGCCGGGAGCGCCGAAGGTCGACTTGGCCACGGAGGAGGCCAGCGCGAAGAGGAGGATCACCACCAGGTCCGCGATCACGACCACGCCGAGGACCGTGCGGCTGACGGGGCCGTCTGCCTCCATCTCGTCCCGCAGGGCCACCACCACCGCCGGCGACTGGGCGGCCATGGTCACGCCGAGGACCATCGAGACCGCGATGGCGTGGCTCAGCGGCATGTCGGCCATGAAGGGGAGCAGGCCCTTGAGGGCGAAGACCGCGATGCCGAGGAGGACGGAGGTGCCGACCACGGCGATCAGGGTGATCCAGCGGATCGATCGCAGCAGCGGGCGGAACGAGCGGAAGTCGAGCTCGTTGCCGGCGGTCAGGGCGATCAGCGCGATGGCGACGCCGTTGACGATCTTGAGGTTCTCGACCATCTCATGGCTGAGGAGGCCGAAGACCGAGGGGCCGATGACGATGCCGGCGGCGATGTAGCCGGTGAGCTTCGGGAGGCGGATCTGCTTGAAGATCCGCCCGGCGAAGAAGGCGGTGAGCAGCACATAGCCGAAGGCCAGGGTGGTGCCCGAGCCGATGGGCGCCGTGCCGTCGACGGTGAAGGATCGGGCCGCTTGCATCAGCGCGGCCAGGGCGATGATGAGGAGGATGCTCATGTAGGTGCCTGGTGCCGAACGGTCCCGTCGCGAGACGAGCGAGGCGAGGAGCGAGGGCGGCGCGCGGAGGGACGACTGACTGAGTCGTAGCCGTAGCTGCGACGGAGGGAGGGAGGACTGAGCACGTCGGCCGCAGCCCCGGATCGTTCGTCGCAGCAGGGACTCCGTTTGGCACCAGTCACCTAATCGACCTCGCCTTCGCTGTCGATGGCAAGGAGGAGCTCTTCATCGGAGTCGGCTCCGGAGGCCGGCGCCGCCGCCTCGACGCTCGATGGGGCGCTGCTCGCGCCGTTGTCTGCCTTGGGGACGCGGGCGAAGATCTGCACCAGGATCTCGGTGACGATGGCGCCGCCGATCACCGCGGTGACGACGATGGGGATCGAGCCGTGGGGGAAGAGGAGCTGGGCGCTGATCACGATGGCGATGGAGAGCTGGCCGATGGGACCTCGGGTGGCGACCCAATGCTCGCCGGCGTGGGGATCGAAGTCGGAGTAGCGGGCGATGAAGTTGGATCCGAGCCATTTGCCGAGGAAGCGCGCCGCCACGAAGACGACGAGGAGGACCCAGCCGCGCCAATCGTCGATCTCCCAGAGGGCGCCGACGATCACCAGGAAGAGCAGGTAGATCGGGCGCTCCAACTTATCGAGGGCGATGCCCAGCTTGGCCTTGGCCGCGCCGGGGAAGTTGGCGAGGAGGACGCCCGCCACGAAGCAGACGACGATGGGGGAGAGGAAGAGCGCGCTGGCGGAGCCTGCGGCGAAGGCGATGGTGCCCAGGAGCAGCACCACCGACTCGGCGCCGGTCGCCTGACGGCGCAGGATCATGTAGGCGACGATGCCGATGGTGGCGCCCAAGCCCACGGTGAGGAAGAGCCAGGCGGTGCCCGGGAGCTGCCAGCCGAGGCCCGGTCCCTGGGGGCGGAAGTAGGCCGCGATGAAGGCCAGCCCCGCGATGCCCGCGAGCTGCTCGAGTTGAATGCTCTTCCATAGCCGGCGCAGGGAGAGGTCGCTGCTGCCGGTGGCCATCCGGGTGGCGCTGCGGGCGGTCATGGCGCCGGCGGTCCCGAGGATCAGCGCGTCGCGGAGGAAGATCGGATCCTGGAAGGTGGCCTCGGTCCAATCGGAGGCTGCGAGGAGGAGGAGGCTCGCAGCGGTGAGGACGGTGAGGAAGGGGAGAGCGGCGGCGAAGCCCACGGCGCGGGCGGTGCCGTCGGGGAGATCGTCGAAGGCGCGGGCGTCGAAACGGAAGCCGGCGGCGAAGCCGATCCAGCCCAGGCCGAAGCGCAGGATCGGGGTGAGTTCGTCGAGGACCGAGTCGGTGAGGATGCCGACGCTGGGGAGGTTGGCCACGACGCCCAGGGCGATGAAGGGGAAGCCGGCGGTGACCACCTGTGAGATCCGCAGCCGCCGCTCGACCATCCGCATGCGGGGATGACCGCCGAGATACGCCAGGGCGAGGAGGGCGATCAGACCGAGGATGGTCTTGATCACCACCTCGGGCCGCTGAGCGGTGGGGGTGCTGGCAGGCTTGGCAGGCGGCTCCCCGGGCTCGCCTAGACGAGCGAGGCCTCCGCCCTCCGCCTCCGGCGGGGTGGGTGCGAGTCCGGTGTTCCCATCGCCGGGCGCCGGATCCGCAGCCGATTCGGTCGTGGGCTGCTCCAGAGCGGGAGGCGATGGCAGGACCGCGTTCGCTTCCGCCGGGACCTGCGCGGGAGCGGAAGAGGGCGCCAACGGCGGGACCGCTGGTGCCTCCGCCGGGGAAGGGGCAGAGAGCTGGACAGCGGATGCCTCCGCCGGAGGGGCGACACCGGGAACGACCTCCGCCGTCTGTCCCAAAAGGTCAGCGGACGGTGTGGGAGTGTTTGACCGAGTCGCGGTTGGTGAGGGGCCCTCGTGAGGTCCGGCTTCCCGATCGGCCTCTGTGGCAGGAGGAGGTACGGCCGGCGCGGTGACGGACGCGGTCGGGGCGCTCGGCTCCTGTGCCCAGGCGGCCGTCGAGAAGAGAAGCGCGAACGTGAAGAGGACGGCGGTCGCGCCCGAGCTGCGGGGGCGGAGGCGAGGAGGCCGCCGCTCAACCGCTGGTGGGGCGCGCAGGCTCAATCGCCCTCCGGGACCAGCCAGATCGATCGGTTGCCGAAGATCGCGTCGGGGGAGCCGCTGTCGTCGCCCACCTCCTCGCAGCGCAGCGGCGGAAATCCGTCGGGATCCAGGACGTCGCCGGTCTCGAAGACGTCGCCCTCGACCATGGCGCCTGCCACGTTGCCCAGCATCTCGCCGGCGGCCTCGGCGTGCTCGCGCGCGAGACCGCCGATGGCCAGATCCGGCCTCCCGAACTTCGCCATGCCGAGGGTATGGCAGAGGTGGCCGCCGCCAGGCTCCCGCTCCTGGGCCTCGAAGACGATCCGCACGTGGTCCGAGAGCTCGAAGGTCCAGCTATCGTCGAGGCCCTCGAGATCCGCCGCGGTCCACCAGAACATGGCCTCCACGTCACAGACGGCGACGGCGCCGGCTTTGAGCAGGAGCTGGAAGATCCGAAAGGCGCGCTGGAGGTAGCCGAGGTCCTTGGGATCGGCGAACTCGCCGGAGAGGACCAGCGCGGCCTTGCAGGAGGTGAGGGCGGCGATGTCGACCCCCGGCGTGCGGAGGAGGAGCGAGCCGAAGAGGCGCTTGGGATCCACCCAGCCGTCGAACCACGCCTCGTCTTCGCCGCGATAACGTACGGTGATGTCGAAGCCTTCGAAGACGGGATGACCCTTCTGGGCGAGCTCGCCAGCGTCGGGGAGCAGCACCACGAAAGCGATCCGCGCAGGGCCCGCGGAGACGTAGCGCGGCCGCGGCCAGGGGGTGGGAAGATCGGCGATCACGAAGAAATACCTCCAGATTCGAGGCGCATCCTACCCGATCCGCCGGATCGGCATAGACCGAAGCGCGGATCCAGCGGTGGAATCCAAGGGGCGGGTCGCCCGATAACCTCTCAGGCCCTCGGAGATTCCCGTCATCTCGCCGCGCCTCCGTCGTCGTCCGCATGCGAACGATCGGTCGCCCCTTTGTGTTGCTGGCAAACGGGCGGGCGGCTACGGTCTGGGCCACACAGATCAATTGGAGGTTTGGAGATGGTCGACAGCTTCGGGACGAAGTCCACCTTGCAGGTGGGTGGCAAGAGCCATCCCTTCTTCAGCCTCCGGAAGCTGCAGGCCAAGGGGCTCGAGCGCCTGCCGATCTCTCTGCGGGTGCTCTTGGAGAACCTGCTGCGCCACGAGGACGGCCGCACCGTAACCAAGCAGCAGATCCAGGCGATCCTCGATTGGGATCCCGAGGCGCAGCCGAAGGAGGAGATCGCCTTCCATCCGGCGCGGGTGCTCCTGCAGGACTTCACCGGGGTGCCGTCGGTGGTGGATCTCGCCGCCATGCGCCAGGCGATGGTGCGGATGGGCGGCGACCCCGAGAAGATCAACCCGCTCTCCCGGGTGGATCTGGTCATCGATCACTCGGTGCAGGTCGATCGCTTCGCGTCTACCGGCGCCTTCGCCTTCAACTCCGAGCGGGAGATGGAGCGCAACAAGGAGCGCTACGGCTTCCTGCGCTGGGGGCAGCAGGCCTTCCGCAACTTTCGGGTGGTGCCGCCCGACACCGGCATCTGCCATCAGGTGAACCTGGAGTTCCTGGCCGGCGTGGTCCTCGAGGGCGAGGACGGCACGGTCTTCCCCGACACCCTCGTCGGGACCGACTCGCACACCCCGATGATCAACGGTCTCGGCGTGGTGGGCTGGGGCGTCGGCGGGATCGAGGCCGAGGCCGCCATGCTCGGCCAGCCGCTCTCGATGCTCCTCCCCCAGGTGGTGGGCTTCAAGCTCCACGGCAACCTGCGCGAGGGCGCCACCGCCACCGATCTGGTCCTGACCATCACCCAGATGCTCCGGAAGAAGGGCGTGGTCGGCAAGCTGGTTGAGTACTACGGCCCCGGCATCTCCAGCCTCTCCCTGCCGGATCGTGCCACCATCGGCAACATGAGCCCGGAGTACGGCGCCACCATCGGCTTCTTCCCGGTGGACGCCGAGACCCTCGCCTATCTGCGCTTCACCAACCGCACGGCGGAGCAGGTCGCCCTGGTGGAGGCCTACTGCAAGGAGCAGGGGATCTTCCACACCAAGGACATGCCGGAGCCGACTTTCTCGGACACCCTCTCCCTCGATCTCGCCGACGTGGAGCCCTCCATCGCCGGGCCGCGGCTGCCCCAGGATCGGATCGCCCTGCGGGAGTCGAAGGGCGCCTATCGAAAGTCGCTCTCGGAGATGGTGCCGGCGGAGGAGCAGGCGAAGCAGATCAAGCTCAGCCACGCGGACGTGAAGTACGAGCTGGGCCACGGCAGCGTGGTGATCGCTGCTATCACGTCCTGTACGAATACCTCGAACCCAGCGGTGATGCTCGCCGCGGGTCTCCTCGCCAAGCGGGCGGTGGAGCGGGGCCTCGTCACCAAGCCCTGGGTGAAGACCTCCCTGGCGCCAGGCTCCAAGACCGTCACCGACTACCTGGCGGAGGCTGGCCTAACCCCCTACATGGAGGCGCTGGGCTTCCACCTGGTCGGCTACGGCTGCACCACCTGCATCGGCAACTCGGGGCCGCTCCCCGGTCACATCGCGGAGGCGGTGGAGCGCCACGAGCTGGCGGTGGCGGCGGTGCTCTCCGGCAACCGGAATTTCGAGGGGCGGATCAATCCGCATGTGCGGATGAACTACCTCGGCTCGCCGCCGCTGGTCGTCGCCTACGCCCTGGCCGGCACCATGGACATCGATCTGCAGAACGATCCCATCGGCCTCGATCGCAACTCCGAGCCCGTCTTCCTCAAGGACATCTGGCCCTCGGCGGCGGAGGTCAACGAGGCGATCCGCACCTCGGTGCGCGCCGAGCAGTTCGCCAGGCAGTACGGCGCGGTCTTCGACGGGAGCGAGCATTGGCGCGCCCTGGAGATCCCCAAGGGGGAGACCTACGCCTGGGACGAGTCCTCCACTTACGTCCGCCTGCCTCCCTTCTTCGAGGACGTCCCCAAGGATCCGCTGCCCCTCGCAGACATCCAGGGGGCGCGGTCATTGGCCATCCTCGGCGACTCGGTCACCACGGATCACATCTCGCCTGCAGGCTCCATCGCCCTGGACGGCCCCGCCGCCAAGTACCTCATCGACCACGGCGTCGCCCCCAAGGACTTCAACTCCTACGGCTCCCGCCGCGGCAACCACGAGGTGATGGTACGGGGCACCTTCGGCAACATCCGCCTCCGCAACCAGATGGTGCCGGGAGTGGAAGGTGGCTACACCGTTCACGTCCCCAGCGGCGACAAGCTCACCATCTACGAAGCGGCCATGCGCTATCAGTCGAGCAAGACGCCCCTGGTCGTCGTCGCCGGCGCCGAGTACGGCTCGGGCTCCTCCCGCGACTGGGCCGCCAAGGGCCCGCTCCTCCTGGGCGTCCGCGCCGTGATCGCCAAGAGCTTCGAGCGCATCCACCGCTCCAACCTCATCGGTATGGGCATCCTGCCGCTCCAATTCGAGGCCGGCACCGACGCCAAGAGCCTGGGCCTCACCGGCCGCGAGACCTTCGACATCGGCGGTATCGCCGACGGCCTCAGCCCCGGCAAGAAGGTCGAGGTCCGCATCACCACCGACGACGGCAAGGCCCGCACCGTCCCCGCCGTCGCCCGGATCGACACCCCCGACGAGGCCGAGTACTACCGCCACGGCGGCATCCTCACCTACGTCCTCCGCCAACTCCTGAAGAGCTGAAGCAGGCCTCTCCCAGGGGAAGCAGGAGAGGGCTTTCTCGCATTTCAAGTGCGCGAAGGTCCGGCCTGCAGTCTCGCCCGCCCCTGCTCTGGAGCTTTCAGATCTTGGCGTCGAGCGCGGCCCAGAGGTAGAGGCAGGCGAGGCTGCGGTTTGGCGCCCATCGCGAGCCGGCGCGCTTCACGTAGCCTGGCGCTGCGGGCTTCTTCAGGCCGTGGGCGAGCTGGAGGCCCTTCTGGATGCCGAGGTCGCCGGTGGGGAGGACGTTGGGCCGTCCGAGGCGGAACATGAGGAACATCTGCGCCGTCCAGACGCCGATGCCCTGCACGCGCGTGAGGGTCTCGATCACCTCGTCGTCGGGCTGGGACTCCACCTGCTCGAGATCGAGCTCTTGTTCGACCACCGCCCGAGCGAGGGCGCGCAGGTAGCGGACCTTGGCCCTGGAGAGGCCGGCCGCCTGGAGCGCTTCGTCGCCGACGCGGAGGATCGAATCAGGCGCGACGCCGCCGCCGAGGAGCCCTACCACTCGCCCGTGGATCGTGGCGGCGGCCTTGCCCGAGAGCTGCTGGTACACGATCGAACGCGCCAGCGCCTCGAAGTGGGTCGCGTAGGGGGAGGGGACGAAGCGCTGCACCCCGGCCTTCTCGATCACGCGATCGATCAGGTGGCCGAGCTTCGGATCGGCGAGGCCCAACGCACGCTCGGCGCCAAGGGATTCTTTGGTTTCGGGTGTCACTAGATCATTCTCCCCCGAAAGCAGCAGGACCAACCGATCCCGCTCAAGGCTTGAAAGCAATCCTCAGACCATCCATCGACTTCCGGGGGAGGGTCTCGTCTTGTGCGGAGAACTTCCTCCTGTCAGCTGGGATCTGAGTGGGAGAGGACTGAGGCATGGCTGCCATCACAAACTGAAACGGATGAACTTAATGGCATTGCCGCTTGATGACGTGTAGGCAATACCATCCAGCTCTGCGTCGTACTCTGCCTTGTATGGAGCATTCGGGGGGAGAACTTCGTCGATCCGGTACACGTGTTGATTCTGTAGGTCTCGTATGTCGGTCAGGTAGAGGACGGAATTTCCGTCCACTCCACATTTTTCGCCACGGTAGATTACGTATTCAGCGTAGCCTCCGTAGCCTCCCAGGATCGGGTCGGAGTATTTGTTGCAAAGCTGAGAGGTGAGCACTTCTCCCGTCGGGGATGTGCCAAAGGGAGTAATCCATTGCCACCACATGATTTTTCCGGCAAGCTCAAGTGCGACCATGTCTCCCATGATGTCCGGCGCGTACGAGAACTGTGTGGGGTACCTGACGGGCAAGGCCGCGGGCAGGGTGTTTACTTCCGTAGTGTGATCGTCAGCGACATATGTCGTGACGAATCCTGGCTTCGAGAATAGGAACGAGATGCCGACCTTCTCGTATGGGACCATGGGGATGATGCTCGACTGAATGACCGTGCTTGACCACGTCCCAGCCACGGACGAGCCGTGGTCGCTCCAGAAGACAATACCTTCCCATATGTTGAAAACCTGAGTCTCCATGGTGAAGGGCTCTATAGTCTGAGCTAACATGTTAAACCTGTGGCCTGATGACCACGGCTCATCCGCTACGAGGAAGTCGCGATGTGCGTTCGTGATTTTTCCACGCCATGGGAATGCGTGCCAGATGTCTCCAGTCTCAGGAGTCCATACGTCCGTTCCACCGCAAAAGAATCCAACGCGGAAAAATCCATCAGTTCCTCTGCCCACTGAGGGCGCTGCGGCCCCCCTGCAATCCTTGACGGTCGGGAATCCTGGATTGATCTTCAGAGGGGCGGTAGATGCGATCGCAGGTGACGCCGCGAAAAATGTCGTCAGGAGAAGCGTAACGGGAAATGAGCGCATGGTCTTTCTTTTCTTGAATTCGACGGATTTGTTTGCGAGCTCTCAGTAGGTCTCGTGGATCCAGAGGTAGAACGGATCCAGCATCCCAAAGGGCTGGCCCAACACCGTGATGCCGTAGGTGCCGCTGTTCGTAGGTATCCATTCGAGGCGAGCGCAGGTGCCGACGCCGCTGAGGTGGTCGCTCGCCAAGTTGAGATTCGGGTCGAAGGGATCGGTCACCCTGATCGTGGGCGTGTCGGTGGTTCCGCTCCCCATGAAGCATTCGTAGGGGGCCCCCAGAAACGTCTCGATGGTGTAGCTGATCCCGGCGGTCGCCTGGAACGCATAGTTGCCGATCATCGTAGAGGTCTGGATCCAGCGACCGACGGGGATTTGGTATCCGTAGACGTCTTGAGGGTCGAGGAACTCGAGTTGGCAGGTCGCGCTGCATCCGGCGCCGACCGAGGTGCCGAAGTCGTCACAGGTCTCCGGCGGCTCGATGATCCCGTCTCCGCACACGACCGGCCAGCACGCGGTGCCTCCCGTTGGCGAGCAGGCGAATCCGGCTTCCAAGGTGCAGGTCGCGGAGCAGCCGTCGCCAGACGTGGTGTTCCCGTCGTCACATTCTTCGCCGCCGCCGACCTGGCCGTCGCCACAGAAGGTGCTCTCGCAGAGTTCACCCGGGGTCGGACATACGAATCCGGGCTCCACCGTATGACAATCCGCGCTACATCCGTCCCCACTGGTGGTGTTGCCGTCGTCGCACGCCTCCTCGTCACCGAGAACTCCATCACCGCAGCGATCCTGGGTCGAGATCTCGAGGATGTACGGTCCGAGGACCAGGTTCACGTCGGACGAGGTCACGACCGCGACGACGATCTGATCTGGCTGGATCACGAAGTCGTCGATGCGTGTATGGGCTGCAAACGCCGCGTGCGAGGTGAGGCAATTGGTCAGCGGGAGCGTCGGATCGAAGGGGAAGTTGTAAAGGTACGTGATGCCCGTGGCGCCCGTGGCGCTGTTGGGGTAGTTGAACCGTGTGTACGCTCGCACCGTCTGCGGCGCTCCGGTGGCGTTCACGAACGCATGTGTCTCATAGTGGTGTCCCGAGCGGACATACTGTCCGTAGCATTCGACTGCGCGCTGCCACTGGCTCGAGTCGGTGTCGATGGTTCCGCTGAAATAGATGGAGCCCGAGCCTGGCTCTGCGATCATCGCGGCCTCCCACATGCAGAGCGACGAGCAGCCGTCACCGGAGATGACGTTGCCGTCGTCACATTGCTCGTTGCCCTCGGTGATGCCGTCTCCGCAGATCGTGACGATGGGAACGCCGCCGGTTCCGCCGGTTCCGCCGGTTCCACCGGTGCCGGGCTCACCTCCCGCGCCGCGCTCGCCGGGCTCGCCGCCCATGCCGCCTGGGTCGGGCTCACCTCCCGCGCCACCGTCGCCGGGTTCGCCGCCCACGCCGCCTGCGCCGGGCTCTCCGCCCATGCCGCCTGCGCCGGGTCCTCCGCCCATGCCGCCTGCGCCGGGTTCTCCGCCCATGCCGCCTGCGCCGGGCTCGCCGCCCATGCCGCCTGCGCCGGGCTCGCCGCCCATGCCGCCTGCGCCGGGCTCGC
>JBEBXK010000055.1:0-24483 GCA_040391605.1 Vulgatibacter incomptus | reverse complement strand
ACGGGCGCTCGCCGGCGCCGTAGCCCCTGGCCGTCGGCTTGAAAGGGCGCTCTCCGGCGGTACCGAAGCTCTTGGCCGTCGGCTTGAAAGGGCGCTCTCCGGCGGTACCGAAGCTCTTGGCTGTCGGCTTGAAGGGGCGCTCTCCGGCGGTGCCGTAGCTCTTGGGCGTCGGCTTGAAGGGGCGCTCCGCGTCCGCGCCGTACTTCTTGGCTGCGGGCTTGTACGGGCGCTCGCCCGCGCCATAGCTCTTATCCGCCGGCTTGAATGGGCGTTCAGCGCCGGTGCCGTAGCTCTTCGCTGCCGTCTTGAAGGGGCGCCGACTGTCGGTGTCGTATCCCTTCACCGGGCTGAAGGGACGCTCGCTGCTGGAGTCGGCGCCCTTGGATGCCTCGCGCCACTCGGAGGTGCCGCGGCCGGCTCGCTCCCGATGCTCGGGGCGGGGGGCAGGTGCCCCGCGATCCATGCTCGGCGGGCGGGCGGGCTGGGACTCGCCGGGGGGCAGCCTCTCGATGCGGATCGAGGGATCCTTGGAGTCGGGCTGGCGCGCCGACGCCTCGAAGTCCCGCGCGACCGCGGCGGAGATCTGGAAGCGGCTCTCGCGGTCGAGGATCTGGATCCGGCCGATCTCCTGGTTGGAGATGCTGCCGCGGCGGCAGAGCAGCGGCACGAGCCAGCGGGGATCCGCGTTGGCCACCCGGCCCACGTTGAGGCGGAACCAGACGCCGTCGTCGCCGCCGCTCGCCGCCTGTGGGCGGCTCGTCGCCCTGGCTCCCTTGCGCACCACGCCGTAGGGCGTCGAGGCAGGAGGCCACTCGCGATCGCCGCGGGGCGCGGTGGCGCGGGAACCCTTGGTCTTCGCGAAGGAGGCTGACCTCTCCAGGGCCGCGGTGGTCTGTGGGAGCTCCTCCGGCGCCGGCCGCCGATCCCGATGGATCTTCACCAGACCCGCGACCAGCTCCTCGGCGGAGCGCTCCTCGAGGAGGCGCGCCGCGACCTCCCGATCCTCTGGGGAGAGCTCCTGGGTCAGCGAAGCGATCTCGCGCTGGAGCCGCTCCTGATCGAGGGCGCGGATCTCCTCGGGCCCCGGGATCGGCGTCCACTGCGGCTGGACCTTCGCCGTGCGGAGGAAGCGCTCGGCGGTGCCGCGCTTGCTCACCGGCGAGAGGACGACGCTGATGCCCTTGCGTCCGGCGCGCCCCGTCCGTCCGCTGCGATGTTGGAGCACCGAGGCGTCCACTGGGAGATCGGCGTGGATCACCAGGCCGACCTCCGGGAGGTCGAGGCCGCGGGCCGCGACGTCGGTGGCGACGAGGACGTTGGCGCGGCCGTCCCGCAGCGCCTTCAGCGCCCGGGTGCGCTCGGCCTGGGAGAGCTCGCCGGAGAGGGCGACGGCGTCGAAGCCCCGCTCCGTGAGGCTGGCGGAGAGCCGGCTCACGCCGTCGCGGGTGGCGCAGAAGACCAGCGCCCGGGCGGCGTCGTGGTAGCGGAGGCAGTTCACCACCGCGCGCTCGATCTCCCGGGCGGCGATGAGGTGCGCGCGGTACTCGATGTCCTGATGGGCGGTGTCCGTGGAGGTGGCGGTGATCCGCGCGGCGTCGCGCTGGTAGCGCCGCGCCAGCTCGTCGATGGCCCTGGGGAGGGTCGCCGAGAAGAGGAGGGTGCGGCGATCGGCCGGCGCGTCGCGAAGGATCCGCTCGAGCTCGTCGCGGAAGCCCATGTCGAGCATCTCGTCGGCTTCGTCGAGGATCACGGCGAGAAGGCCGCTGGGATCGAGGGTCTTGCGATCGAGGTGATCGCAGAGGCGCCCCGGCGTGCCCACCACCAGGTGGGCGCCGTCCTGCAGGGCCCGCTGCTCGCGGCGGATGTCCATGCCGCCGACACAGGACGCGACCCTGGCGCCGGCGGGGCCGTAGAGCCATTGCAGCTCGCGCTGCACCTGGAGCGCGAGCTCGCGGGTGGGCGCCACCACCAGGGCCAGGGGGCGATCGGTGCTCTTCAGGAACGATCCGCCGGCGAGGAGCCCATCGGCGATGGCCAGGCCGAAGGCGACGGTCTTGCCCGAGCCCGTCCGTGACGAGACGAGGAGGTCGCGGCCGCGGAGCTCTGGGGCGAGGACCGCCTCCTGGACAGGGGTCGACTCCTCGAAACCGCGGGCTGCGAGTGCTTGAAGAAAGGAGGGGTGGATCTCGAGGTCGGTGAATTTCATTGCGCGCTGTCTATAGGAAGCCGGGCCGCGAGGGAAGGGCCGCACCGGATCCAGGGAGGAACGCCCGACGCGGCTGCAAGAATCCTTCTCCGTAGATGTCCCCAAGGCTGTGCTTCACGGCCCTGTCACAGATAGCCGGAGGCCTGGAGTGTGAAGAGGCGGTGGTAGCGGGTGTCGGCGGCCACCAGCTCGTCGTGGGATCCCTCCTCGACGATCCGGCCCTGCTCGATGACCACGATGCGATCGGCGGCGCGCACCGTGGGGAAGCGATGGGAGATCACGATGGTCGTCCGATCCTTGGCCAGGGTGCGGAAGCGCTCAAAGACGGCGGCCTCCGCCTTGGCGTCCAGGGCGGCGGTGGGCTCGTCGAGGACGAGGATGTCGGCCTCGTCCCGCATGAACGCCCGGGCGAGGGCGATCTTCTGCCATTGGCCGCCGGAGAGCTCCGCGCCGGAGTGGAACCAGCGGCCGAGCTGGGTCTCGAGGCCGTCGCCCAGGGTCTCCACCACGTCGGTGGCGCCGCCGCGCTCGATGGCGCGCTCCAGCCGTAGATCGTCGGCCATGTTGTCGACGCTGCCCACGCCGACGTTCTCACGGACGGTGAGCTGGTAGCGGTTGAAGTCCTGGAAGACGACGCCGATGCGGCTGCGGAGGGCGGCGGGATCCCAGTCGGCGAGATCCTTGCCGTCCAGGAGGATCCTCCCCTCGGTGGGCTCGTAGAGCCGGGAGAGGAGCTTGATGAAGGTCGTCTTCCCGGCGCCATTCTCGCCGACGAGGGCGAGGCTCTGGCCGGCGGGGATGAAGAGGTCGATGTCGCGCAGGGCCCAACGATCGAGGCCCGGATAGCGGAAGCTCACGTGCTCGAAGCGGATGCCCTCCTCGCCGGGGCGCGGGATCGCCTCCGCCTCGGCGCCATTGAGGGAGGCCTCGCGCGCGCCGGCTCCGGTGGGGATGGCGAAGAATTGAAAGAGGTTCGACATGTAGAGGTTGTCCTCGTACATGCCACCCACCGCGGTGAGGATCGATTGGAAGGCCTGTTGTCCCTGGCGGAAGGCGACCACATAGAGGGTGAGCTCACCCAGGGTGATGGAGCCCGTGGCGGCCGCCAGCGCGAGGACGGCGTAGCAGGCGTAGAAAGCCCCGACCCCCAGGAGCGAGAGGAGATACGCCCAGACCGCCCGCCGCCGGGCCAGGGCGGTGTCCTCCCGGTAGAGGGTCTCGCCCAGCGCCCGGTAGCGGCTGAGGAGCATGGGGCCCAGACCGAAGAGCTGGACCTCCTTGGCGTGGCCGTCGTTGGCCAGGACGTGCTCGAGGTAGTTGAGCTTGCGCCCCTCGGGCGCCCGCCAGTTCCGGAGGCGGAAGGCCTGACCGGAGAAGCGCATCTCCGCGATGGTGGCAGGGATGGTGGCGGCAAGCAGCCCCAGCACCGCCAGCCCGCTGAACTGCAGGAGGAGGACGCCGTAACCCGCCAGGGTGAGGGTGTTCTGGAAGAGCTGGAAGAGCTCGGTGACCACCGAGATCGGCCGGGACGACGCCTCGCGCCTGGCCTTGGTGAGCTGGTCGTAGAAGGTGGGATCTTCGAAGTGCCGCAGCTCGAGGGTCTGCGCCTTCTCGAGGATCTGCAGGTTCACGTCGAGGGCCAGCCTGGCCCCCAGCACCGACCGCAGCAGGGAGAGCCCGCGCTGGGCCATGGCCTGGGCCGCGATCACCGCCAGCTCGAGGAGCACCCAGCGCAGCGCCTCGGAGGGCGAGCCGGCCACCACCGCGTCGATGATCCGCTTGCCCAGGTAGGCCACCAGCAGCGGCAGCATCGCCGCCGCCACCGTGAGGGCGGCCAGGGCGATGGTGGTCCAGCGGGAGCTCTGCCAGACCAGCGCCAGCGTGCGGGGGGCCTGCGCAAAATTGGAGCGAAGGTGTCGGAGCATCTTCCCGCTGTCGCAAGGGCAAAGGGAGCTACTTAACCCCGGAGCTCTTCTTTCGCCGCAGCTCCTTAATTCGGCGGGGTCAGTCGGCGAACGTGCACCACCACGGGGGGAGGCACGGCACCTCGTCGGCCACCGCCTGCGCCGCCACGGGGCGGCCGATCCTCCCCTTCGGGCCTGCGAGGCGGACGATCGCCCCCGCCGCCATCGGGATGGGTCGATGGCTGCCGATCGCCGAAGTCGCGGCGCCTGCCGCTCTCATCCTGTCGCCGATTCCGATCGCCGGAGGCAGGGTCGCGTCGGCTGCTACGTTCGTGCCGCGGCCGATCGATCGGGAGCGCCTGGCTGGGACGCTCGTCGCGCTCACCGGACGTTCGATCGCCCCGCGCCGCGTGGCCCCGGCGCTCGTCTCGATCGCGAGGCGGGCGATCGCCTCCGCCTGCGTGGCCGGGGCGTGCGCCTCGTTCGCTCGATGGGCGATCGCCTGGGACTGCGTGGCCAGGGCGTGCGTCCCGTTCGCGCGAGGGCCGATCGCTTGGGCCTGCATGGCCGGAGCGCCTATCTCGCTCGCGTGGGGGGCGATCGCTTGGGCCTGCGTGGTTGGGGCGTGCTTCTCGTTCGTGTGGGGGACTTGTGCCCGGTCCCGCGTGGCCGCGGCGTGTGTCTCGTTCACGAGGAGGGCGATCGCCTGGACCTGCGTGGCTGCGGCGCACGTCTCGATCGCGGGGCGGCAGCTCGTCGGCGCCGGGGCCTCGTGGTTGGGCCGTCGCGTTGCCCCCAATGCCTAGGGGTCGCTGCCCGCCACCGTGGGAGACGGGCCTCCCGTCGGCGGCCCGCGGTGCGTCGCGGCCCGGCCCGCCTCCATGGCGTGGCGCGCCGTCGCGGCCTCCACCGGCGCCGGAGCGAGTCGATCGGCCGCCGCGAAAGCCATCGCGGCGGCGGCCGGTGCCGGAGTCGTCCTCCTGCAGGAAGTCGAGGAGCGACTCCAGCTCGCTGGCGTTGGGCGCCGCCTTCTTCGGCTCGTCCGGGATCTTGCCGGTGGGCTCGAAGTCGGGGGTGAGCTCGCGGCGCTCGTAGGTGCGCCAGATCTCGCGGACGTCGCCGGCGCGGCCGAGGAGGCTGCGATCGAAGCCGGCCAGGAACTGACGGATGTTCTCGAAGTCGCGGCGGAAGTAGAAGGCGGCCTGGCTGTTCGCCGCCGCCGCCACCGTCTGCGGGAAGTCGATGATCGTCGGACCCGAGGCGGCGTGGAGCACGTTGTAGGGCGAGAGATCGCCGTGGATCAGATCGCAGCAGAGCATCTTCACGATCTGGGAGCGGAGGTCCGCGTAGAGGGCGCCCGCCTCCGCCGCCGTGAAGCTGACGTCGATGAGGCGCGGCGCGGTCTGGCCGTCGGCCCCGAGGATCAGCTCCATCAGGAGCACGCCCTCGTAGAACATCACCGGCGTCGGCACCCGCACGCCAGCGGCGTGGAGCTTGTAGAGGGAGTCGGCCTCGGCGGACTTCCAGGCGTCCTCCGCGGCCTGCTGCCCGAAGCGCGAGCCCTTGTCGATGGCGCGTTGGGTGCGGGAGTTCCGCGACCTCCGGCCTTCGGTGTAGCCGGCGTTGTTCTTGAAACTACGGGTCGCCCGCTCCTTGTAGAGCTTGGCCGCGATCAGCTCGCCGCCGTGGCGGACCAGCCAGACGTCGGCCTCCTTGCCGCTCTTCAGACGGGAGACGATTTCGTCGACGATGCCGTCGACCAGGAGGAGCTCGAGGTTGTCGTTCATGTGGTGGCGAGGCGGACGCCGCTACAAGGGCGCGTCGTCGGGGTCTCCATGAGAGTGGGAGGGAGAGGGGTGGGGCGCCTGGCGGAAGTACCTATAGCTGATTTCCGGCCGGCATAGCAGGGGGTTTGGCGGAGGCCTCGAGCTCCTCCGCGATGGCCTTCACCAGCTCGCGGCCGCGCTCCTGGCGGAAGGGGATCGGCACCGGGGCCTTGCGCAGGCCGGCGGCGAGCCTGCCGAGGATGGCGCTCCCCCTGGCGGCGCGCCTCGCCGCCACGGCGGCCCCCTCGAGGATCGGGCGAGGGGCCGCGGCCCGCAGCCGCTCCACGATCGCCTCCTCCTCGGGGGAGAGGGCCGGAGACTCCACGGCGTTGGCCAGCACCGCCTCCACCCGCAGGCCTCGCCCCCGGAGCCTGGCCGCCAGCTCCAACGCTTCGTTCACCGGGAGCTCCTCGGGGAGGGTCACCACCGCGCAGGTCGAGAGGGAGTGGTCCAGGAGCATCCGCTCCATGGACTCACAGAGGGTCCGAACCGGGCCGGCGAGGAAGATGCGCTTGCCGATGAAGGGGGCCTCCAACATGCCGATGGCGTGGCCGGAGGCGGGGAGATCGACGATCACATGATCCCAGCGGGGGCGCCCCGCCTCGTCCTTCTGATCCACCAGCTTCGAGATGGCGTAGAGGAGGCCCATCTCCGCGAAGGCCGGCGCCGCGCGGAAGAAGCGGCCCACCGCAGGCTGCTTGAAGACCAGGTCCACGACGCCGGAGAGGCGGATCTTGTCCGAGAGGTAGGAGCGGAGGCCGTCGTCAGCCGTGAGGACGGCCAGGTGAACCCCGTCGCCGATGGGCTGGGGCGCGTGGCTCTCGGCCCCCCCGATCCCCAGCAGCCTGGAGACCGCCGACGGGCCCTCGATCTCGCAGACCACGGCCCGCTTGCCGGCGCGCGAGGCGACGAGGGCCAGGGCGGCAGCCACCGTGCTCTTGCCTACGCCGCCCTTTCCGGTGATGAGGATGAGTCGTCTATCGAGGAGCTGTTCCAACGAGCGCTGTTCTCCGATCGCCTCGGGGCCGGACGGGATCCGGCCAGGTGCTCTTTCTCAAACCCTCAAACCGCCGGCAGCCGACGGGAACTCCTGGAACCGTCAGAACGAAGACTATCGCGGCCCGCAGGCGTTGGGCACGTTATTCTCTCCACCGGAATCTATCGATGAGAGCCGCCGCCTCCCAGGCCTTCCGCCCTGCCTTCGCCGAGGTCACGCCCTTCGGGACGCTGGTCGCCGTCCACCTGCCTCAGGGCGTCGACGCCGTCCCAGCCGCCGTGCTCCGGACCCTGCACCCCGAGGAGGAGGCCGTGGCCCGCTCCCTCGCAGGACGTCGACAGATCGAGTTCACCGGGGGCAGGCTGGCCCTCCGCCTCGCCGCCCACAAGCTGGGCCTCGAGCTGGGCGCGGTGCTGCGCGGCCCCAGGGGCGAGCCGCTGCTGCCCCCCTCCCTCAGCGGCACCATCGCCCACAAACGAGGCATGGCAGCGGCGCTCCTGGCCCCGGCCGCCGCCGGGACCCTGGGCCTCGACCTCGAGGAGCCCTCCCCCGAGCGGATGTCCATCGCCAGCCGGATCCTCCGCCCCGAGGAGGAGCGGCGGATCCTCACCCTCCCCGCCGAGCGCCGCTGGGAGGAGGTGATCCTCCGCTTCGCCGTAAAGGAGGCTGTGTACAAGGCCCTTCACCCCCACGTGAACCGCTACGTCCGCTTCTCCGAGGCATACGTCGACCTGGTTGCGAAGCAGCCGCCGAGCGTCATCCTCCACCTGGACCAGGGCGAGGGCCCGTTCCAGGTAGAGGCCCGAGCCGACCGCCGGGAAGGGCTCATCGTAGCCCTAACCAGAGTCTCACACTCGAAATAATGATCGCATTCGAAGGCGCTAGCCCCCGCTCCATCGAGGAGCGAGGTCGTTTGCCTGGCGGTCGCTGATCATCACCTACTACAGAGCGCTCTCGTCGAACTGATAATAGAAAATGTCTACGTCGCGGTAGTCCGCAGGATACTGCCCTGAAAGTATGCAGGACTTCGCAGTCTCTGAGTTCTCGTTGCTGTAGATAATCATGTTCGACTCAATGTCGTATCTGGTATTGAATGCGTCTGAGTCGTCGTCGAAAAGGTAGCTTGGGTCGAGCGGATTGCATGACGACGGGAAAAGAAGGCAGTCACCAATCCCGTTTCCGAATTCATTCTCAACTACGTAAAGAAGCTCTGTTGAGCGATCGAACAGCATGAGGCTCTTAACGCTGGGCTCTGCCGGATCCGTCTTGTTGCTTACGTTATTCTTTGCCATGAAAAGCACATGGCGCCCGTTGCTGCCGACGCGAGGCCTAATGGCGCGAGGCCTAATGGGTCGGATTCTCCTGGGATCCATAGTTAGCGTGAAGTTTGCCTCGTCTGGATCCGAGAGGGAGGCCGCAACTTCAAGATCTCTACATGCGATGCGCTTCATGCTTGGGTAGACCCACGCCTCGTAGCAGACGACTGTGCCGCCGATGGCGGGATTGGACATCCGGCTGTTGGATGGCAAAATCCCGGAATTCAGGATGTTGCCGTGAAAGTCCAACTCGGCGTATTCGACCGAACTGCTTGGATCTGGATCTACGGGAGAGGGATGATCGACTCCTTGCCAGGCGACGTAGACAGAATCCTCAGAGACTGAGATGACCGGCTTGGTTTCATCGCGGGAGGCGGTTTGTGTGAGGAAGGTCGTAGACTGAGCACCGTCGCTAATTACACGAAGGGCAATGTCGAAGTCGCCACTTGGATTCCTGACCTGCCACACAATGATGGTTTTGCAGCAACCAAGGCTCACCACGTCGGGAAAATTGCCAGCGGCGATGACGAAGTCATCAAACTCACGAATGATGCTTGACTGGCTGGAACTGGAGTCGGCCCAGACAACAGCCTGATCGGCGGCTGGGTGCATGGACTCCAGAGTGCTGCTTCGGCGATGTACTACTCCGGCAGCCATGGAATGGCTCCAGATGTCGTATCCTCCAGTAGAACCACCCGACTCAGTAAAGAAAGATCGGTAACCACCGTTGATGCAGTCATTGGTCACTACCGGTTCGAGTTGAGACCCGCAGCGAGAAACCGCCATCGGATACCCTGGGAGTGCAGGAAGTTGCTGAGCGGCGGCAGTGCTGCCCATGAGAAGCGGGACGGATGCGAGCAGAAGCGAAGTGGTCTTACGAAAGAGCTTCATCAATCTTCTCCGTATGGCTCGGTAGTTCTGTTGTTGTTCAGACGGATGGCTTGCGGATGCTTGTCTAGTTGACCGTCACGGTGAGCTGGTTGCAGAAACTCTGGCCGCCAGCCGCGGTGACGCAGATCTCGTAGGTGGTGGTCTGACGTACGACGACGTCGATGCTTCCATCGGCCGGTGCGTTCCGCTCCACTCGCCACGACCGATTGCTGAGTCCGCCGGCGACCTCGCTCTGGCCTGGATTCAGCATATGACCCGCGGTTCCCGTGGTGTTCTGGTAGCCGATTGTCGCATCGAGACCATCGGCATATGGTTGAAGATCGTACCAGGGATCGGCCAACATGATTCCGTATCGAAACTCAAACGATCCCGAGTCCCACATCACGAGCTCGAAGTTCATGTCGGAGTAGAGTCCGTAGTATTCCATCTCAGCGTCCACTACTTCCTTCCACAGGAGGATCGCCTGCTCTCCATCGGCGCTCGAACGCTGCTCGAAGTAGAGCCCCGAGGCCGCCGAGATTGTCGGATGATAAAAGAGGTCGCTCCAGTATGGTGCGATGTGAACGAAGGAAGATGCGAGATCAGGGAGCTCAAACCTGTCGTAGGTCATCCCAGGAAAGACCCCGAGATCGAAGCTCGCGAAGCCGTTTACGAATGCGCGAACGCCGGTATGATCCGTCCCTTCGAACGGGAAAGTGAAACCATTTGTAAAGCTCAGACCGATGCATCCTTCGTCGAATGGATAGCCTGTTGCGCAGTCCTGCATATCGATCGGCGAAGATGTGGAGGAGATGTCGATGAGGGGCGCAGCTGCCGAGGGTAGCTCGAGCATGGGGGAGAGGGCGACCGTCCCGCCGGCGGTGGACCATGAGAGGGTGACGGTGCTTCCGGCGGTCACGAAGAGGTCCGAGGCGTCGAAGGAGAAGATCCCGGAGAGGACGGAGACAGTGACGTCTGCCTCGGCGGTGACTCCGGCGGCGTTCGTCGCAACCACCCGATAGCTGGTCTCGGCGGCCGGGAAGACGGCGTAGCTGCCCTGGGCGACCACGGAGGGATCAGCGCTGGTGAAGGCGGCGGCACCCATCGGGTTGCCCATGGCGTCGAGCTGGAAGATCGAGACGGTGGTGGCGTGGGTGGTCTCCCAGCTCAGCGCGACGCCGGAGGGATCGCCTGGCTGATATGCGGCGGGCGTCGCCTCGAAGACCTCCACGGTGGGGGACTCGACGACGTCTACGGTGACGGAGTTGGAGACGCTCCCCATGGCGGTGGAGGCGGTGAGGGTGAAGACGTAGCTGCCCTCGTCGTCGAGGACGAGGGTCACGGAGCCGTCGAGGGGATCGGCGGCGCCCAGATCGTAAGCGGGGCCCCCCTGATCGTCGATGAGCTCGAGGACACCCGCCTCGGAGGCGGCGTCGGGGGTGGTGATCCAGCTCAAGGTGACGCTCCCGCCAGGGGCGATCACGGAGGGGGCGGCCTCGAAGCTGACGATGCGGGGGCCGGCGGAGGCGATGATCTCGAGGGCCTCGGAGGTGATCCCCGAGCCGTTGATCGCCTGGAGCTCGTAGGTGAAGACACCGCCCGCGGAAGGGACGACGACCTCACAGCTCCCTGCCGATCGCTCGGCGGGGGTGGCGGCCTCGCAGGCCGCGGCGCCGTCGTCGTCCAGGAGCTGCACCGAGGTGGCGCCTCGGGTCGTCCAGGAGAAGGTGACGGTAGCGCCGGGCGGGAGCTGCTCTGCGTCGGAGGTGAAGGAGTCGATGGCGGGGGAGCTGACGTCCACCACCAGGAGGCGGGCTGCCTCGGCTCCGGCCTCGTTCACCGCCGTGAGGGTGAAGACGGCCTTGGCGTCGATCGGGTGGCTGAGGCTGCCGTTGGGCGGGAGAGGCTCGTCGCTGATGTCGACGCCAGCGAGCTCGATCCGCACCGAGGCCGCATGAGAGGTGGTCCAGGCGAGCTCGAGGGGATCGCCTGCGCCGACGAAGGGCTCGGCCGAGGTGAAGGTGTCGACGGTCGGGGCCAGGACAGCCTGGACGGTGGCGCTGCCGACGTCGCTGCCTGCGCCGTTCTGGGCCCGCAGCTCGAAGGAGGTGGTGGCGTCCACCGTGAATTGGATCGAGCCGGACTCGCGCGACTTGGTAGAGATGTCGATGTCGCCGCCCGGGGTGGCGGTGAGGCTGAGGGTCTCCGCGCCGTCGACCTCCCAGGAGATGGTGACGGTCGCCGGCGCCTCGGCTGAGGCGGTGACGGCGGTGGGTGAGACCTCGAAGGCGCGGATCGTCGGGGCGTCGAGGAGGCTGACCTTCGCTTCCATGCTCACCTCGATCCCGCCGCGGGTGGCGACGAGGCGGAAGGTCCCGGAGTCTCCGGCGGGGGCGGTGAGTGAGCCGGCGTCGCGATCCGCGGCTTCGATGGTGCTCTCGAAGCCGTCGAGGTTGGAGAGGACGAGGGTCTCGGCGCCGGCGGTCTCCCAGCTCAAGACGACGTCCCCTCCCTTGGCCACGGGCGCGGTGGCGCCATGTGCGAAGGAGTCGATCCGCGGCGCGACCTCGACCTGGGCGGAGGCGCTGACCTGGCCGCCTGGGCCGATGGCCTCGAGCTCGTAGATCGTGAGCTCGATGGGCGAGACCTTCAGCTCGCCGGAGAGCTGATCGTCCGACTCGAGGATCACCTCCGCGCCTGCCGAGAGGACGATCCTCGTGGCGTCGGTGGTGGTCCAGCTCAGGGTGGTCTCGCCGCCGATGTCGATCCGGGGATCCGCCGCCTGGAAGGTGATCTGCGGCGCGTCGCCGACCTCGACTTCTACGGTCGCGTTCCGGCTCGCCTCACCGCTCTTGCCCTTGGCCGTGAGGGTATAGGTGGTGGTGAGGGCGGGGCGCAGGCTGCGGGTGCCGCTGAGGTCGTCACCGATGGCGACGGCGCCGCCGTGATCGTCGGTGATCGTCACCGATATGGCGCCGCGGGTCTCCCAACGCAGGACTACTTCGTCGCCTGCCTCGATGGAGGAAGGGTCCACGGTGAAGGAGACGATCGTCACCTTCTCGCCGTCTCCCTTGCCGGGACCCTCGGGATCATCGGAGGCGCAGCCGGCGAGGAGCCCCGCAAAAAAGGCCGGGAGAAGCAGCAATGACTTCGAATGTCGCATTTGAAACCCTCCAAAGTGAGCCGAAGATGGCGTTCCGACACTTGGAGGCCAATCTACCAGCAGGATAGCGGTATCGGCCAGCGAAACCGCCATCCGGAGGTCATGGCAGCGACGTGAGCGCAGCCCCAACGAAATAGGTGGCTGCGCTCACGATGGAAGGCCGTATCAGGGCACGTTGACCCGGACCGTCTGCTGGGCGGCGCCGGCGGGCGAGGTCACCTTGAGGGTGTAGTTCTTGGAGGTCCGTACGTTCATCGTGACCGAGCCAGTGGATGGAGCGTTCACCACCCGCCGGAAGGAGCGGTTGCTCGCGCCGCCTTGGGCGGCGGTGACGAGGCTGGCCAGGTTGGTGGACGGCTGCCCTCCCGCCATGCTCTGCCAGCCGCGGAAGGCGCTCGTGATCGTGGTGTCCGCGGTCATGTTGCCGTAGCGCACGTCGTAGGTTCCCCCCTCGTAGAGCGAGACGCCGAAGTTGAAGGGGCCCTGGTTGCCCGACGTGGGGACGGGGATCATCTGCCTCCATTGGATGTGAAGGACGTCACCCCAAAGCGGATCGGTGTCGAGGGCGTAGGAGACGCCGGAGCCAGGGAGCGCGGAGAGCTTGAGGTTCGCCCAGAGGGGGGCGAGGTGTACGAACTTCCAGGCGGTCGAGTTGGGGAGCGAGGGCGAGCTCGGATGCGCCGCCGAGGACATCGCGCTCAGGGTATCGAAGCTGAGGAAGCCATTCACGAAGCCCCGGGCCGAGGTGAAGTTGGAGCCGTCGTAAGGGAAGGTGAAGCCCGCGGGGAAGCTGAAGTTCTTGCAGCCCTCGTCGGGATCCGCCGCAGGGCTGGGAAGCGCCGAGTTGCATTGCGTCATCGCGATCGTCTGGTTCGGCAGGGCGGAGATATCGGCGAAGGGCTCCGACGTGGAGACATCCAGGATCTCGTCGATCGAGACGACGCCCCCCGACGTGATCCAACTCAGGGTGACGGTGCCACCGACGGGGGCGTTGCTCGCCGAGGTGGTGAAAGACTGGATCGCAGGCACGGCGACCTGGATGGTCGCATCACGGGTGGTGTAGTCGCCAAGCGCGTTTCGGACCCGTGCCCGATAGACCACCGGCGAGCGCATCGGAGGAGAGACGGTGGTGGAGTCCGCCCTCACCCGCTCCAGGTTCGTGGTTACGTAGAAGGCCATGGCCGGCTGGCTGCCGTCGGCGTTCAGGAGGAAGAGCTCGAGCTGGGTGCCACCGGTGGACGTCCAGCTCAGGCTGGCAGTGGTCGACTCCGAAGGATCGAGGAGGGTGGGCGTCACCTGGAGATCGATCTGCGCCAGGGCGAGGGACTCCACCGTGGTGGTGGCGGTGGCTGGCGGAGTGTCGGGGGTCGACGCGGTGAGGGTGTAGCTGCGCAGGCCGGCAGCACCCACGATGACGTTGACCGAGCCACGGTTCGGATTCTTGCCCACCACCGAGATGGGGGTCCCGCTCCCGTCGACCAGCGCCAGGGTCGGCTGCCGGTTCTGGCTGTCGTTCTCCACCGTCCAGGAGAGGGTGGCCGTCTGTCCCGCAGAGACCAGCTCGGGGCTATGGGTAAAGGAGGTGATCCAGGGACCGTCGGTGACGGGGAGGCTGATCGAGCGGGTGGTCTTCGCGCCGACCCCGTTGCTCACCTCGAGCTGGTAGGTGGCGACGCCGAGGATGGTGGGCGCGGCGACGGTGCAGCTGTCGGCGGCCACCAGGAGAGGGGAGTCGGTGGAGCAGCCCGGGATCGACGCGCCGCTGGGATCCTTGAGGACCAGGGAGGTGCCGCCCTGGTTGACCCAGGAGAAGCCGAGGGTCTGGCCGGGGATGGCCTTGGCCTGGGCGATCTCGAAAGACTCGATGATGGGGGCGCCCACCGTGACGCTGATCTCTGCTTCGACCTCGACGCCGATCTCGTTGACGACCACCAGGCGATAATCCGTGTCGGCGGTGATGCGATCCTCGAATTGGCCGTCGACCAGGGAGGCCTCGACCGCGAGCTCGCTGCCGTCCTTTTCCAGCCGAATGGAGGTAGCGCCGGTGGTCTCCCAGCCGAGCTGCACCGCCTCGTTGACGCCGACCCGCGACGGCAGCGCCCGGAACGAGTCGATCACCGGCAGCGGAATGTTCCGCACCGTAGCCACCTCGACGGCCTCGCCCAGGGAACTAGAGGCCGTGAGGGTGAAGGTGGTCTCGCCGACGATGTCGAGCTCGATGGTGTCCTCGACGAGATCCTTCTGGAACATGTTGATGGTCTGGGGTGGATCGGCGACGATCTGGATCTTGTTTGCGTCGACGGCGACCCAATGCAGGCTGACCGTGACGGGCGCCTCGGGGGAGGCGGTGACGGCGGCGGGGCTGATCTCGAAGGTCGTGACCGTCGGCGGGCCCCGCACGCCGATCTGGAGATCCCGAGACTCCTCGGTTCCGGCGCGGGCCGCGGTGAGGGTGAAGAGGCCGTCCGAGCCCACGGTCACCCGGGCCGTGCCCTCGTTTCGAGCGCCGGGCGAGACCTCCAGCTCGAAGCCGTCGGCGTTACGGATGAAGAGGGTCTCCGCCCCCTCGGTCTGCCACTTCAGCTCGATGCGCTGGCCCGGGTTGACCCGCCTGGGATCGACCTCCTCGAAGGAGTGGATCACCGGCGCCACCTCGACGATGACCTTGGCGCTATCCTTACCCGCGCCCAAGGCAGTGATCTCGTATTCGGTGGTCTTGTCCGGCGTCACGTCCAGGGTGCCGGACAAGACGTTGGTCTGGTCGAGGTGGACCCTGGAGCCGGAGCGGATGGTGACCCGATTGGCGTTGCTCGCCTCCCAATCCAGGGTCGTCGACTCGCCCCACGCGATGCGGGTCTCCGCCGCGGTGATCGACGCCTTCGGGCCGTCCCTCTTGAAGGTCACTAGGACGGACGCCACGTCCTGAACATGACCCGCCTTGGCCACCAACTGGAAGTTGGTCTCTTCGGATGGAGCGACACGGACGCTCCCCGACGAGACGCCAGCGTCACCCAACTCGATCGGGACGCCCCCCGCGCCGAAGATCTCGATGGTCTTGGCACCCTGGACCTTCCAGGAGAGCTCGGTCTCTGCGCCAGGGAGGATCTCTGTCGGAGCGGCGGTGAACGAAAGGATACCCACCACTCCGAAGTCGACGGGAGGCTTGTCGCTGCCACAGGCGGCGGCGAGGGAGGCGATCGCCAGGATCGGGAGGAAGAGGATTCGTGGCCTGATCGGATTGAGCATCGCAGAACCTTAGAAGACGGGAGGATGAAAAGCTATGGCACCCAGACGGTGACGACTCGACTCGCCGCCGCGGAGCTGCCCCCGGGAGCGGTGACCTTCAACTCGAACGACGTGGTTTGCCGCACGTCGACCTCGATGGATCCTACGGGCGGTGCGTCGACGACATTTCGGAACGAGCGATGGCTCGGACCGCCGACCGCGAGTCGGGGCGCGAGATCGATCGCCACGGTTGCGGCGGTATTCTGCCATCCTCTGGTCGAGGATGTCGATGAGTTCATGGCGCCGTATCGAACGTCGAAGGTCCCGCTCTCGAAGAGGACCGCCTGGAAGTCGTATGATGCCACATAGCCCGGATAGGGGCCCATGCCCCTCCATTGCAGGATCAGCTGCCTGCCCCAGACGGGATCCCAGCCCAGGCGATAGAAGATCCCGGAGCCGGGGAGGGCGGGGATCTGGAGGTCTGCCCAATAGGGGGCGACGTGGACATAAGGCGCCAATGGCGCGGGGAGGGGGCGCACGGTGAAGGTGCCGCCGGGCAGCGGCGACGTCGTGTCGAATCCCAGGAAGCCGTTGACGAAGACGCGGGCGCCGTCGCGGATCGCCCCGTCGTAGGGAAAGCTGAAGCCGTTGGGGAAGTCGAGGTCCCCGCAGCCTTCGTCCGCAACGGAGAAGTAGCTGTCGCAGGGTCCGAGGACCATCGGGGCCGTCTCCGTCGCGCCGAAGACGTCGACGAAGGGAGCGACGGTGGAGACCTCGAGGGCCGGGCTGAAGGAGATGCCGCCGCCTCGGGTCACCCAGGAGAGGGTCGAGGTCCCGGCGGCGCTTCGGGGGGTGGCGGTGAAGGATACGATCTCGGGCGAGGCGAGGACGACGGTGGCATCGGACGACGACGGTCCGCCGGCCGCGTTTCGAACCTCCGCCCGAAACCGGGTCTCGGGCTGGGTCGGGGCGGCGACGGAGTAGCTTCCCGACGCGATCACGGAGGCGGCGCTGGTCTGGAAGAGGGGCGGTGCCTGGGGCCGGCCAGCCGGATCGAGGCGGTGGAGGACGAGGGAGACGGCGTCGTCGCTCTCCCAACTCAAGATCACGTCCGTGTGGGAAGAGGGATCGAAGTTGGCTGGCGTGGCGGTCAGGCGCACGGCGGGCGGCGGGAGCACGTCGACGACGGCCGTGGCGGAGTGGGAGGCGCCGCCATCGTCGGAGGCGGTGAGGGTGAAGGTGCGCGCTCCCGCGTAGCTCGAGGTGATGAGGATCGAGTCCCGGAGCGGATCCTTGCCCTGCAGGCTGTAGGTGTCGCCGAGATCGTCCACGAGGCGCAGGCTGGGCGAGGAGCCACCCGGGCCGCGATCGATCTGCCACGAGAGGGAGAAGGCCTCGCCTTGGGTGAGCCGCTGGACCGCCGCCTCGAACGACTCGATCCAGGGGCCGGCGGTGACCCTGATGGTGGCGTCGGCATTGGTGCGATCGCCGACGCCGTTGGTGAGGATCATGCGGTAGGTGAGAACGCCCGTCGCCGACGGCGCGGCGAAGGTGCAGCCGCCTGCCGCGAGGGTGGAGAGCGATTGGCTGGTGCAGGCGGCGACGGCCATGCCCCAGGGGTCTTCGACGATCAGCGAGGTGCCGCCTCGGTTGGACCAGCGGAGGTCGAGGAGGCCACCGGGGGCGACGTGGCGCTGCTCGAATGTGAAGGTGTCGACCACGGGTGGTCCCACCGTGACCTGCAGCTCATCGGATACCGCGATGCCGGTGCTGTTGATCGCCTCCAGGCGGTAGGCGACATCCGCTCCAATCTTCGCCCGAAGGCTGCCGTTGTTCGCCAGGACGACTCGCTTGGCGCCGCTGGCGTCGAGGGTGAGGAAGGAGGCGTTGCGGGTGGTCCAGCTCAGCTCGAAGGGCTCGTCGACGCCGACCCGGGCGGGACGGGCCACGAAGGTCTCGATGGTCGGAGGGGGGACATAGGCGACCATGAGCTCGCGCTCGGAGGCGCCTCGGGGGCTGCGGGCCACGAAGCGAAGCGTGGTCTCGCCCCGGACCTCGAACTCGACCGAGTCACCATGGACAGACTTTTCGGCCAGATCGATCGCGCCACCCGGCTCCGCCTCCAACTCTACCGAGGTCGCGTCCTCCACCTTCCAGCGGAAGGAGATAGGGATCGGGTGGCTGGGGGAGGCAGTGGTGCCCGATGGCGATACCGTCGCCTCGAGGATGATCGGCGGTCCCAGCAGCTCGGCTTTCCAGGTGCGGGAGGCCTCGGTGGGGCCCCGACGGGCGGCGAGCCGGATCACGCCCGAGCTCCCGATGACGATCCAACGGCGGCCCGCCTCGCGATCGGCGGCGGGGATCGAGAGGCTCTCGCCACCGTCGGAGGAGAGGGTGACCTCGTCGGCCCCCTCGATCTCCCAGCCGATCTCGATCCGCGCCCCGGGGGGCAGCCGGCCCGGCGAGGGGTTGAGGGGGGCGAAGGCGACGATCCGTGGCTCGACCTCCACCTGGGCGGTGGTCGTGGTAATCCCACCGGGGCCAAGGGCGATGAGCTCGAGGGTCGCGGTGCGCTGGGGGATGAGATCGAGCTCGCCCGAGAGGGAGCCGTCGAAGGGAGGCAGCGTGGACGGCTCCTGCCGCAGGAGTAGGCGGGTGGCGTGGGCGCTGGTCCATCCGAGACGCATCGTCTCACCCAACGCGACCCGGGAGGGCGTGAGCTGGAGGGTGGCCTCCGGAGGTCGGGGCCGCTGCTCCACCGTGGCCGTGGCCGTGACCTCATCGCCGTCGACGCCGACGGCGATGAGGCGGTAGGTGGTGGTGCCGCCGGGGCGATCGGAGACGCTCCCCTCGCGAACCGCCGCGCCCTCGATGGAGAGGGGCCCCTGGCCCAGGCCCTGGAGGTGCAGCGCGATCGCACCATCGGTGCGCCAGCTCACCTCGAGGGTCTCGCCCTCGGAGAGGCTCGCCGCCGAGACCGCGAAGGAGCGGATCGCGACTGCCTCCGACGTGAGCGGTTCAGTTGGCTCGGGGCCGCGTGCACAGGCGAGCCCGAGGGCGGCGAGGAGCCATGGCCATGCCCGAGCGAGCATCCGGTTCAATCCCTCCAACCCCTGGGTGAAACCCTAGGTGTTCCGATCAAAACCCGGACGAGAACGAAATGTCAACGAGGGTCAGGGGACCAGGACGGTGGTCGAGCGGCAGCTCTTCATCCACCCCGCCCGGGTGACGCAGAGCTCGAAGCTGGTGGTCTCGTGGACCGTGACCTCGATGGAACCGGTCGACGGCGCGCTCTCGGCCATGCGCCACGATCGGTGGCTGAGGCCGCCGGGGAGGGCGGCGCCCCCGTTGAGGTTGTAGCCGAAGGAGGAGGTTGGGCCCTGGTGTCCGATGGTGACGTTCTGTCCGTCGGCGCGAGGCTGGTGGTCGACGCCGAGCTGGGTGTCGACGCCTGCCGACATGGAGCCATAGCGATACTCGAAGGCGCCGGACTCCCAGAGGACGAGTTGCAGATTGAAGGAGGAGTCGACGCTGTAGAGATCGCGGAGCTTCGGATCGAAGGCGTCGCGCCATTGGATGAAGAGGGCCCTGCCCTCGGGGAGGGCGCGGAGCTCGGTGAAGATCGCGGCGGTCGGGGCGATCGTGGGATCCAGGGAGAGGTTGGACCAGAACGGCGCCAGATGCACGAAGGCGTGGGGGACCGAAGGGAGGGGATGGGGGAGGGCGGTGGCGCCGGGCTCGGCCTCGACGGCGAAGCTGACGAAGCCGTTCACGAAGATCCGGACCGCGGCCCTTGGGACGCCGGCGTAGGGGAAGAGGAAGCCGTCGGGGAAGGAGATGATGCCGCAGCCTTCATCGAGGGGCATGGAGGTGCCGCAGCCACCTGGGGAAAAAGGCGCGCCGCTGCCGCTGAGATCGACCAGGGGGGCGGCGCCGGTGATCTCCAGGGCCGGGCTCAAGCTGACCTCGCCGTTGGAGGTGGCCCAGGAGAGGGTGACCTTGCCGCCAGCGGCGACGGTGAAGGAAGATGGAGTGAAGTCGTCGATCACTGGGCGCACCACGGGTACCACGACGTCTGCCTCGGTGATCCCGCCCGCTTCGTTCTCGGCGACGAGACGATAGGTGGTCTCGGTGGTCGGCGCCGCGTCGATCGAGCCGCTGCTGCGATCCGTTACGCGAATGGCCGGCAGGATCGGCGCGCCCTCCTCGTCCAGGGCGTAGAGCGAGATCCGGACGGCGTCGCTCGCGTCCCAGGTGAGCTGCACCCGGCTGGCGAGCTCGGGATCGTAGATCGGCGGGATCGAGGCGAAGCTGACCGTGGGCCTCGCGAAGACCTCCACCGTCGCCGTACCGATGGCAGTTCCGTACCCCGGCGCGGTGGCGGTGAGGGTGAAGGTCTCGGGCCCGGCCGCCGGCAGGATCAGCTCGAGGCTCCCTTCGGGGGCGTCCTCGAGCGCGCCGAGATCATAGGGGATGCCCAGCGGATGGCTGTCCCGCAGCTCGAGGTGGACGGGCGTGGGGCCCACGACGCTCCAAGAGAGGGTGACGGACTCTCCCGTCGAGATCCTGCCGGGACTCGCGGTGAAGCGCCGCACGATGGGGTCGGCGATCACCTCGACCTGCGTGTCGGCGACGGTCTCCCCCGAGGAGTTGGTGGCGACGAGCTGGAACTCGGCCTCGCCCACCTCGTCGGGGACCGTCAGCTCGCAGCCGCCCACGGGGAGGGTGGCGTCGGCGGAATTCGTACATTCAGAATCTTCGATCCTGACGGAGGTCGCGCCGCGGACGATCCAGCCGAGGCGAATGCGCTCCCCTGGCGCCGCCGGATCAAAGTCGGGCTCGAAGCGTTCGATGATCGGCGGCCCGACCGTGACCTCGAGGGCCTGACGCACCTCGGCGCCGGCGGCATTCCTGGCCGTCAGGAGGTAGGTGGCTGAGCCGGTGGCCTGGAGCGTCTTCTCGTCGCTGGTCGCGAGGGGGCCGGTCGCGAGATCGACGCCGTCGCGCTGCAGGGAGACGGCGATGGCGTCGCTGGTCTTCCATGAGAGGCGGAAGCGCTCGCCGATGCCCAGATGCGGGGTGCTGGACTCGAAGGAGACGATGACCGGAGGCGCGATGCTCTCTACCGCCGCTTTCGCAGAGGCCTCGCCCGCCGCATTTCGGGCCAGGAGGGCGAAGGCGGTGGAGCCCACGACCTCCACCTCGATCCTCCCCTCCGGGCCGTCGAGGACCAGGAGGGAGTCGTCGGTCTCGAGGACCACGGAGTCGGCGTCGTCGACCTTCCAGGAGACCTCCACCGTCGCCGGACTCTCCCGCGTGGCGGTGACCAGCGTGGGCTCGACGACGAAGGTCTCGATGGCAGGCGCCGAGAGGAGCTCCGGCGAGAGCTCCTTCTCGGTGATCACCTCGTCCCGCCTGGCGATCAGCCGAAAAGGCTGCGGGCTCGCGGGTGGCAGGGTCCAGCTCCCCAGCGCGATCCGATCCTCCGGGATCTCCACCTGGAACTCTTTGGCGTCTGCGAGGACGAGGGAGTCGGCGCCGACGGTGGACCAGGAGACGGTGATCTCGGCGTTCACCGGGATCGGCGGCTCTGGCCTCGCGTAGAAAGCGAGGATCGACGCGGCGACCTCGACCTTCACCTCCGCGGAGGAGTGGCCACCGGGGCCCTCCGCCTCGATCGTATAGGTGGTGGTGTGCTCCGGCTTCACTTCGAAGGAGCCGGACTTCTCCCCATCGCGGAAGATGGCGCTCGTCCCATGCCGCAGCTCCACACGGGTGGCGTTTCCGACCTTCCACTTCAGCTTGGTGGCGCCACCCACCTCGATGCGCTCCTTCTCCGCCTTGAACTCGATCTTCGGAGGCGTGGAGTCGATCCGCACCACCAGCTCCCGATAGACCTCGGCCCCGCTCGCCCCCTTGGCGGCGAGGGTATAGGTCGTGGTCCGGCGCGGCCGCAGCGTCTTGGTGCCGAAGTCGATCCGCTGCTCCTCCAGATCGATGAGGCCGCCCTCATCGTCGGTGATCCGCACCGACCACGCGTCGCGGGTCACCCACGAGATCAAAGTCGACTCGCCGATCTCCAACACCTCCGGATCCGCGGCGAAGGCCTCGATCCGCACGGGATCGCCGTCGACCTCGGGCAGCGGTTCCGACGAACACGCGGCGAGGCAGACCACGGACGTGGCGATGGCAGCAGGGATCCAGGATACGAACTTCATCGATGCTCCTCCGGCTGGCACCAAACCATGATTCCCACCGATCCGTAAAGCAGCGAACCGCCTCCTGGTTTTTTGATGTTTGGGAGTACTGGCCGTGCGTTGAGGATGACTCTGACGAGAGCCTGCGCGTCGCCGGCTCGCAGACGACATTAGGGATATGGGCTGAGCCGGCTCGGGTTTGCGGGGCCGCCGGGCTCGCACCAGGCGGCGAGGCGGAGGAGGCCTTCGTCTACGGTGACCACGGGGTGGTAGCTGAGGTCCCGCTTGGCGGCGGAGATGTCGAACCATTGGGGGTGGGTGAGTTGGGAGGCGCCGAAGCGGGTCATCAGGGGCTCTTGCTGGTTGCGCAGGAGCCAATGGGCTGCTTCGAGGGTGGCGCCGGCGGCGGAGGCGAGCCAGGCTGGGACGGAGCCCTCGATGGGCGGGTGGCCGGCGGCCTCCAGCATGCGGTTGGCCATGGTCCATACGCCCCGGGGATCGTCGTCGCTGATGAAGTAGACGCTGCCGCCTAGGGGCGCGGCGTTTCGTAGGGCGTCGGCTGCCAGGAGGTGGGCGTGGACGCAGTTATCGATGTAGGTGGTGTCGGACAGGGGATCGCCGGCGCCGATGCGGCGGAGGCGGCCTGCCTTGGAGCGCTCGACGAGGCGGGGGAGGAGGTGGCGATCGCCGGGGCCCCAGATGAAGTGAGGGCGGAGGGAGATGGTGGCCAGGGAGGTGTCGCTGGCTTCGCGGATCAGGGCCTCGGCCATGGCCTTGGTGCGAGGGTAGGCGGCGAGGAAGCGTCGGGCGTAGGGAAGGGATTCGTCGCCACCCTCGATGCCCGTGCCGTGGTGCACGATGCTGGGGCTGCTGGTGTAGACGAGGGAGGGCACGCCGTGGAGGCGGCAGCCGGCGATGACGTTCTGGCTGCCGTGGACGTTGATGGCGAGGTAGTCGGCGGCGGATCCCCAGCCGCCGGCCTTGGCGGCGGTGTGGAAGACGACCTCGACGCCGCGGCAGGCGTCGGCCACGGCGGCCGGATCCCGCAGATCGCCTCGGATGGTTCGGGCGCCGAGGGCGCGGAGGGCCGGATAGTCGCCGCGGGCGAGGATCTGCACCTCGTCGCCTCGGGCGAGGAGGGCGCGGACCAGGGCCTCGCCTAGGAAGCCGCCGCCGCCGGTGACCAAGGACCTCATGGCAGGGCCTCGTGATGGCGGCTGCCGCCCATCGCTCGTTTGTCACGCCTTCTCGAGGCCGCGCGGCCGTCATGGTCCATGGCTTCGTCTCCGGAGAGGCATGCGCCGGCTGGGACGAGCGCCTTCACGCCAGCGCCCGTGCCGCCCAGCAAGAGAGGCGCTCGCGCTCGATCTTGGCGTTGTGGCGGCGGTCTACGGGGAAGGGGCGGTCGTGGAAGAGGATGGTGTCGATGGCGCGGGTGGACGGGCTGGAGGAGGCGAGGACGAGGAGCTCCTGGCGGAGGCGATCGTCGTCTCGGCGGCTGGCGGGGGTGCGCTCTACCACCAGCACGGCGCGCTTGGGGCGGACGGCGACCAGGGCGCAGCGGTGGACGTCGGGGTGTTGGTTGAAGATGGGTTCGACACATTCGGTGAAGAGGGTGTCGCCTTCGACGGGGACGCGGTGGCTCTTGCGGCCGCACATCCAGATGCGGCCTTGCTCGTCGATCCAGCCGAGGTCGCCCATGCGGTGGATGATGGTGTCGCCGTCGCGGATCTTGGAGAGACGGGTCTGCTCGGGGCGGGCCCAATAGCCTGGGGTGACCACCGGGCCCCGGACTGCGAGCTCACCGATGGCGCCGGGGGGGAGGAGGAGATCGTCGCTCCAGCGATCGATGGGCTCGTCGTCGATGCGGATGATCCGGACGTCGACGCCGGGGGCGGGGCGGCCCACGCAGATGCCCTTGCCCAGGTGCAGCCCTTCCGCCGCTTCGGCGAGGAGCTCGGCGCTGCCGATGCTGGCCACGGGTAAGGATTCGGTGGCGCCGAAGGGGGTGTGGACCTGGGCGTCGCCGTCGAGGCGGCCGTGCATGCGGGCGAGGATGTCGTGGCGCATCGGGGCGCCGGAGGAGAGGACCCGACGCAGGGAGGGGAAGCGGATGGCTTGGGCCTCGGCGTAGCGGGAGAGGTTGTCCACCAGGGCGGGGGAGCCGAACATATTGGTGGCGCCGTAGGCTTCGATGGCCTCGACGAGCTTGCGGGGATCGGCCTTGGCGGGGAAGCGGGCGTCCATGTCCGGGACGACGGCGGTCATCCCCAGGGCGGGATCGAAGAGGGCGAAGAGGGGGAAGGTGGCGAGGTCGATCTCGCCGGGCTCGATGCCGTAGAGGGTGCGGATCGAGCGCACCTGGGCGTCGAAGATCCCGTGGGTGTAGATGGCGCCCTTGGGGATGCCGGTGCTCCCCGAGGTGAAGAGGATGGCGGCGATCTCGTCAGGGGAGGAGTCGGCCATGGGGTAGGGGACGTCGCCGCCTGCGCCTCGGGCCTCGCCGAGTCGGGCGAGGGATCGCAGGTCGTGTCCGCCCCAGCCCAGCTTGCGACCCACGGTGACGAGGGCGCGCACCGAACGGAAGGGGCGCGGGAAGAGGAGGCGGGCCAGGTGGGCGGCGGGGACGCCGATGAAGGCCTCGGGCTCCACCTCGTCCAGGCAGCCGAGGAGGGCGCGGCGGCCGATGCCGGGATCGATGAGCACCGGGACGGCGCCGACCTTGAAGAGGGCGAAGGTGAGGGAGAAGAAGTCGAGGGAGGGCTTCACCATCAGCACG
>JBEBXK010000054.1:0-25470 GCA_040391605.1 Vulgatibacter incomptus | reverse complement strand
ATGATGGGCGACGGCGAGATGCAGGAGGGCCAGGTCTGGGAGGCGCTGATGAGCGCGCCCAAGTTCGGCCTCGATAACCTGGTGGGGATCCTCGACTACAACAAGGCGCAGATCGACGGCACGGTCGACGAGGTGATGAGCCTCGAGCCGATCCTGGACAAGCTGCAGGCCTTCAACTGGCACGTGCTCCGGGTGGACGGCCACGACATCGGCGCGTTCCTCGGCGCCATCGCAAAGGCCCACGACACCAAGGGCAAGCCCACCTTCATCGTGGCCGATACGGTGAAGGGCAAGGGCGTCTCCTTCATGGAGCATAAGGTGAACTGGCATGGCGCAGCGCCCAGCGCCGAGCAGGTGAAGCTGGCGGTGGCGGAGCTCCAGCCTCCTCGCTGATCTCGAACTCAATTCGTGAATGGACATTCGATAATGAGCATCAAGAAGGCCACGAGGCAGGCGTTCGGCGAGGCGCTGGCGAAGCTGGGCGAGAGCCACCCCGACGTGGTGGTCCTCGACGCCGATCTCTCCGTCTCCACCAAGTCGGAGCTCTTCGCCAAGAAGTTCCCGGATCGCTTCTTCCAGATGGGGATCCAGGAGGCGAATATGGTGGGCACGGCAGCGGGCCTGGCCCTCGCGGGGAAGGTGCCGTTCTGCTGCTCCTTCGCCTGCTTCGTCACCGGCCGCTACGATCAGATCCGCGTGTCGGTGGCCTACTCCGGCGCCAACGTGAAGATCGTGGGGACCCACGCCGGCGTGGCCATCGGCGACGACGGCTACTCGCAGCAGGGCCTCGAGGACATCGCCCTGATGCGGGCCATCCCGACGATGGCGGTGGTGCAGCCCGCCGACGATCTGGAGACGGCGGCCGCGGTGGAGTACGTCGCCTCGCATCAGGGGCCCGTCTTCCTCCGGCTCACCCGGCAGAACGTGGAGCGGGTCCATCCGGAGGGCTACACCTTCCAATTCGGCAAGGTGGACACCCTGCGCGACGGCAAGGACGCGGTGATCTTCGCGTCCGGCGGCCCGGTGGCGGCGGCGCTCCACGCAGCCGAAGATCTCGCCGGGAGCGGCGTCTCGCTGCGCGTGGTCAACGTTCACACCATCAAGCCCCTGGACGTCGAGGGGGTGGTGGCGGCGGCCCGCGCCTGTGGCGGCAGGGTGATCACGGTGGAGGATCATACCGTGATCGGCGGCCTGGGCGGCGCCATCGCCGAGGCGCTCGGCGAGCACTTCCCCTCGCGGATCAAGCGCATCGGCGTGCAGGACGTCTTCGGCGAGTCGGGAGAGCCCGAGGCGCTGGTGGCCAAGCACGGCCTGGACAAGGCCGGCATCCTGCGGCAGGTCCGGGACTTCCTGGCAGTCTCGGAGTCCAGGGCCGGGTGAAAGACGGGCGCGCGAGCGCGCCCTGGTGGCGCTGGATCGCGAAGGAGGGCGCGGCTTGATCCAGCTCTTCCACGTCTCGAAGTCGTACGCCGGCGACGCCGCCGCCCTCAGCGACATCAACCTCGAGATCGGCAAGGGGGAGTTCGTCTTCCTCACCGGGCCCTCGGGGGCCGGCAAGAGCACCCTGCTGCGGCTGCTGATGTCGGCTGAGCTCCCCTCCGAGGGGCAGATCCTCATCGCCGGCAGGAACGTCGCCAGGATCCGCCGCCGGTCGATCCCCTACATCCGTCGCAACATCGGCGTGGTCTTCCAGGACTTCAAGCTGATCCCCAACCGCACCGTCCTCGAGAACGTGGGGATCTCGTTGGAGGTGATGGGGCTCCCCCGGGGCAAGGTGCGGGAGGCCGCCGGGGCGGTCCTGGAGCAGGTCGGGCTGGGCCATAAGCTGGACGCGATGCCGGAGCGGCTCTCGGGCGGGGAGCAGCAGCGGGTGGCCATCGCCCGGGCGGTGATCGGCGAGCCCTCCATCCTCCTCGCCGACGAGCCCACGGGGAACCTCGATCCGGAGCTCACGCTCGAAGTGATGGAGGTCCTCACACGACTGAATCACAGGGGCGCCTCGGTGGTGGTGGCCACCCACGATCACGCGCTGCTGCAGCGCTTCCCCCGGCGGGTGGTGAGGCTGGATCGCGGACGCGTCGTCGAGGATCCCTCATGAGCCGCATGGCCCACGCCTTCAGCGCGCGGGGCTCGCTGCTGAGCCGGAGCCGCTACGCCCTGCGCCAGGCCCTCGGCTCCATCGGCCACGCGCCCTTCACCCACCTCGTGGCGAGCTGCAGCCTCGCGGCGGCGCTCTTTCTTGCGGCTGTATCCGTGTCGGTCACCATGGGCGCAGGGGCGTTGCTCGACTCCTGGAGCCGCAGCGGGGAGCTGACCCTCTATCTGGCGCCGGCGCTTGGCGACGCGCGCCACGATCGCCTGATGGAGGAGGTGCGGGCCCTCGTCGACGGCGAGGTGAGCTTCGTCCCGGCAGAGGAGGCGTTGGAGCGGCTGGCCCTGGCCCTGGGAGAGCCGGGGGAGGCGCTGCGGGAGCTGCCGCGCAACCCGCTCCCGGCATCCATCGAGATCCGGCCCCTGGGCCTGGACGGGGCCGCGCTTCAGCGCCTGGCCGCCAGCCTCGTACGCCTCGAGGGGGTGGAGGAGGTCGATCGCGGCGGCGAGTGGGCCGATCGGGTGGAGCGGATCACGACGGCAGCCGGAGCGGCGGCGATGATCCTCCTGCCCCTGCTGCTGTTGGGCGCAGCCGTCCTCGCCGCGAGCGTGGTGCGGATGGCGATCCACGAGAGGCGGCGTGAGATCGAGATCCTGCGGCTGGTGGGCGCCACCGACGCCTTCATCCGCGCGCCCTTCCTCGTGGAGGGGGTCCTCGCGGGCCTCGCCGGCGGGCTGGCGGCGGCGGCGGGCCTCTGGATCCTGGCGGCGCAGCTCTCGGCCCAGCTCGTCCTCGCCTTTCCCCCTGAGCTGGATCCGGCCGCCCTGGCCAGCCCCTCGCGGCTCCTGCTGGTGATCGCCGCCGGCGGCGCGCTGGGGCTGGTCGCCACCGCCGTCTCCGTGGAGAGGCAGCTCCGATGATCCGGCGTGCGGCGACCATGGCCCTGGCGATGGTCTCCATCGCGCTCGCACCAGCGAGAGCTGCCGCAGAGGAGGAGCGGATCACCAAGGCACGGGCGGCGATCGAGAGGATCCTGGAGGATGAGGGGGACATCGCGGCCGAGGTCGAGAGGGCGGAGGCTGAGCTGCGGGTCGCCCGGGAGGCGGCGGCAGGGGCCGAGCGGGATCGCTTGGAGGCGGACGAGCGGCTGGCGGGGATCGAGGAGGCTTCGCTGGGGGCGAGGCGCGAGGTGGAGCGGCTGGAGGAGGCCCTCTCTCGCCGGCTGGCGATCCGATACCGGCTGCTGCGGCGGGGGGAGGGCGCGGCATGGCTCTTCGAAGGTGGGCAGGCGAGGATGGCCCGCCGGAAGAAGGCCCTGGATCGGGTGCTCCAGGGGGATCTCATGGCCATGCGCCTGGCGGGAGAGGCGGCGGACGAGCTGGCCCGGCTCCGGGGCGAGCGCGAGCGCGCGGTAGCGGAGGCGGCTTCGCTGGCGGCCTTCGCCCAGGCGCAGGTAAAGGCGGCGGCGCTGGCCGCCGAGGGGAGGGAGGAGCTCCTGGCCTCCCTGCGGAGGGAGCGGCGGCTGCAGCAGCGGCTGATCGACTCATGGAGCCGGGCGCAGACCCGCCTCGGCGACGAGGTCGAGCGCCTGGGCCGGGAGGCGCCTGCCGCCAGCTCCGGCTTCGGCGCGCTGCGGGGATCGCTCCCCTTGCCGGTGCGGGGGGCGGTGGTCGAGGTCCTCTTCGGGCGGGTGCTCAACGCCCGCTTCCAGACCGAGGTCCAGCAGAACGGCCTCGATCTGCGGGCGCCGAAGGGATCGCGGGTGGACGCCGTCGGCCCCGGGATCGTGGCCTTCGCCGCGTGGTTTCGGGCCTACGGCAACCTCGTGATCCTCGATCATGGCGACGGCTACCATTCGCTCTACGGACACCTGGACTCGATCGAGGTGCCGGAGGGGGCCCAGGTCGCCGCCGGCGAGATGGTCGGGGAGGTGGGCGACACCGGCTCGATCAAGGGCGCCTACCTCTACTTCGAGCTCCGCCGGAGCGGAAAGCCCGTGGATCCCCTCCCCTGGTTCGAGCGGCATTGATCGCCACCTGACGGGTTCCGGAGCCTGTGAAGCAACCGCCCTCGTGCGAGACGGGGCGCTTCTTCACCCGCGCTTCGCGCTACGGGTTCTTCTGGCTGGCGATCGCTCGCCTCCGGCTCGCAGAGTGCGTGAGAAGCGCTTGCTGGCCCGGCTGGTGCGACCGCCCCAAAGAGGGGTGGTAGGATCGGCGGGTCTCTTGAAGAAGGTCGAACTCGTGCGTCAGCGTCGCCTCCCCCTCCTCGTCCTCGTGGCCTTCACCGCCTTCGGCGCCGGAGGCCTCTGCAACGCCTCCATGGGGACGGCGTGGGCCGCCGGCTATCGGAAGCTGGACGTCTTCGCGAAGGTGCTGGCCTACGTGGAGAACAGCTACGTCGACGACATCGACGGCAACCAGCTCGTCTACGGCGCGATCAAGGGGATGCTATCGGTACTCGACCCCTACACTGTATTCCTGCCGCCGGAGGAGCTGGCCGAGATGCGCTCCGATACGGCCGGGGAGTTCGGCGGCCTGGGAGTCGAGCTCAGCGCGGGGGACGGCGGCGGCCTGGTGGTGGTGGCCCCGCTGGACGACACCCCTGCCGCGAGGGCGGGGATCGTCGCCAAGGATCGGATCCTCGCCATCGACGGCGAGGCCACCCGGGAGATGTCGCTCCACGACGCGGTGATGCGGCTGCGGGGCGCGCCGGGATCGAAGGTGAAGCTCACCATCATGCGGGAGGGCTTCACGGCGCCGCGGGAGCTGGCGCTGCAGCGCGATCGCGTGCGGGTGCAGAGCGTCGAGGCCCGGCTCTACCCTGGCGGCTACGGCTACGTGAAGGTGAAGAGCTTTCAGGAGCGAACCGACGCCGCCTTGGCCAAGGCGTTGAACGGGCTCCGGACGGAGAACGACGGCGCCGAGCTCCAGGGCCTCGTCCTCGATCTGCGCAACAACCCCGGCGGCCTGCTGGAGCAGGGGGTGCGGGTGGCGGATCGCTTCCTCTCGAGCGGCGTGATCGTCTCCACCGAGGGGCGGGGCGGCAAGCTCCTGGATGTCGAGCGTGCGCACGCCCCAGGGACCGAGGCCGATTATCCGCTGATCGTCCTGGTCAACGGCGGCTCGGCCTCGGCCAGCGAGATCGTGGCTGGCGCCCTGCAGGATCATGGGCGCGGCGTGATCATGGGGACCCAGACCTTCGGCAAGGGGAGCGTGCAGACCGTGATCGACCTCGAGGACGGCTCGGGGCTGAAGATGACCATCGCGCGCTACTACACCCCCAAGCATCGCTCGATCCACGGCAAGGGGGTCGCGCCGGATGTGGTGGTGGCGGAGGAAGAGGCCGCCGCGAAAGACGCGCCCCGGCCCATCGCCCCGCTCGAGAGAGACGCCCCTCCCCCCAACGTCGCCTCCAGCTCGGAGGACCGCCTCCCGCCCGTGGCGCCTCCGACAGCTCGCCCCGACGGGCAGCTCCGGGCGGCCCTGGACACGCTGCAGGGTTGGGAGACCTTCCAGGCCCAGCGGGCCCTCCCCAAGGTAGAGACCGCCGTCCTGGACGATTGAGACAACGAGACGAGGCGTGTTCGGAAGCTGGGGGAAGGAAGGCGGCCGGTGCGTGCTATCGTCGCCGGCTTCTCAAGGCGATGAGCAGGAGCGCGCGGATGACGGCAGCGGAGGGATCGTCGGCTGGGCCGGCGGAGGCGGGGAAGGCTCGGCCAGCCCTCCATGCCGCGGCGGCCTGGCTCGAGGGCGAGGGGTCACGAGGGCTGGTGACGGTCGGGATCTTCGCCGTCGCTCTGCTCGTGAGGCTTTGGTTTTCACTAGGTCTGCACCACCCCGCCGGCTTCGTCACCTCGGATATGTGGGTCTACGATCTGCGGGCGCAGCATCTGCGCTCCGGCGAGCTCGGGCCTTGGGATAGCTTCACTCCCGTAGGCTATCCGGCGATCCTCGCGCTCCTCTACGCGATGAGCGGCAAGAGCCTGGGCCTGGTGGCTGTCGTACAGTCTGTGATGGGAGCAGCTACCGCTTCGCTCTCCTACCTGATCACCCGGAGGATCCTCGGCTCCGGGATCCTGGCGTTGGCCGTGGGCGTCCTGGTGACGGCCCACCTCCCCCTGGTCCTATACGGCGGCTTCCTCCTCTCGGAGGTGCCCTTCGCCTTTTTCCTCATCCTCTCGACCTGGCTCCTGCTCCGCGCCGCCGACCGGCCGGGCTGGAGCCGATCGATCCTCGCCGGCCTCGCCCTCGGCGCGGCGACGGTGGTGCGGCCGAATCTGCTGATCTTCTTCCCGCTCCTGCCGCTCTGGGCCTGGGCCGCCACCCGCTCGGCGTCGGGGAGACGGGTACGCAGAGACGGGGAAGCGATCACGCCCGCTGGAGGCGAAGGCGGTCTGCTCACGCGCGCTGCCCGCGACGGCTGCCTGGCCCAAGGGATCCCCCTGGTGGCAGGTGCGCTGCTGGGCGCGCTGCCCTTGCTGTTGGCGGCCTCCGCGCACAACTCCCGCTTGCTTGGCCATCCGGCTGGGCTGGGCAGCAACGGAGGGCTCAACTTCTTCCTCGCCCACTCCGAGGTGCGAGGTGCGCTCTACCGCGAGGGGGGGGCGCGGCATGAGATCGTCCCGATCCCCAACATGGTCCGCTACGACGAGACCTACGTGTCTCCCGTGCCCTTCTACGAGGAGTCGCATTTCTACCGCGAGGGGCTGCGGCAGCTGGCGGACGATCCGCTGCGGCTGATCGCGTCCTTGCGCAACGTGGTGGAGGGGGCAGGCCTCGGCGTCCAGAACTACTGGCCCGGTTGGAGCGGTCGGGAGATCCTGCTCCGCACCTACTCTCGCGCCTTCTTCTTCTGGGGGATCCTGCCGGGGATGGCGTGGCTCCTCTGGCTCCTGGCGCGGGGCAGACTGCTGCTGCCCGAGCACGGAAGCAAGCTGCTCCTGGCCCTGCTGCTGGCGTCGACCCTGGCGACCCTCTACCTCTTCCTGGGCGATCCGCGGATGAGGGTCCCCTTCGATCCGCTGCTGATCATCCTCTCGATCGGGGCGATCGCGAGCGCCGTCGGCTGGGCCCGACGCCGCCTCGCGACCTCTACCCCCCGGTGACCCGCATCGCCGAGGTGAAGGCGCGGCCGGTGCTGAGGTCCCTGGCGCTGGCCCGCAGGATCCCCTCGATCCCCACGTCGAAGGTGATCTCCACCCGAGCACGGCCGGCAGGGCCCGCCGGGATCTCACCGAAGGTGAACTCGCCCAGCAGCTCGTTGCCGGAGACCCGGCCGTGGTCCCCTTGGAAGAGGCGGACCATCACCTCGGTCTGGCCGTCGAAGCTGGTGGTTACCGGCAACACCGTCGCGTTGGGGATCGCGGCGTTCCGTGGAAAGACCACGTGCATGTCGCCCCCGGCCCGCTCCAGGCCGATGGCCATGGGGATCACGTCGAGGAGCTGGACCTTGAGGTCGGTGTCGTCCTCGAGGGAGTGGGCGTAGAGGGCGGCGCCGATCGAGACCGCCTCGTCGGGGTGGACGCCCTTGGAGGGCGGCTTGCCGAAGTAGCGGCCGAGGCGCTCCTGGATCAGCGGCATCCGGGTCTGGCCGCCGACCAGCAGCACCTCGTCGATGTCCTTTGTGGAGACCTCGGCGTCCACCATCACCCGCGCCACCGTCGCCAGGGTGCGATCGAGGAGATCCTTGGTGAGCTCTTCGACCAGCTCGCGGGTGAAGGAGGTCTCGATGTTCAGCGGCTGCCCCTGAGGGGTCATCGCGATGAACGGAATGTGAAAGGGCGCCTCGTGCCGGGTGGAGAGATCGATCTTGGTCCGCTCGGCCAGATCCTTGATCCGCTGCATCGCCACGGGATCGGCGGAGAGGTCGATGCCGGTCTTCTGATGGAAGCCGTCGAGGACGTGGGCGATCATGGCGGCGTCGAAGTCGAGGCCCCCGAGGAAGACGTCGCCCCCCGTCGCCTTCACCTCGTAGATGCGATCGCGGATCTCGATGATCGAGACGTCGAAGGTGCCGCCCCCGAGATCGTAGATGAGCACCGTCTCTCGCAGCTTCTTGCCGACGCCGTAGGCCAGCGCGGCGGCGGTGGGCTCGTTGATGATCCGCACCACCTCGAGGTTCAGGATCTTCCCCGCCTCCTTCACCGCCTGCCGCTGGCTGTCGCTGAAATAGGCCGGGACGGTGACCACCGCCCGGTCCACCGGCATCTCCAGATATTCCTGGGCGACGTCCTGGATCTTCCCGATGATCTTCGCGGCGATGTCGCTCATCCGATACGATCGCTCGGCGATATCGATCATCACCTCGCCCTGCTCGTCCTTCATGGCGTAGGCGACCTGCCGGCCCATCTCCGCCACCACGTCGGAGCGAAAGGTGCGGCCGATCAGCCGCTTGGAGGCGTAGATCGTGTTGCGGGGGTTGAGCTGCCACTGGCGCTTGGCCTCGTGGCCGATCAGCTCGTTCCCCTTGTCGTCCACCGCGAAGATCGAAGGGATCGTAAAGTCTCCGCCCTTGTATGGGATGAGCTTCACCTTCCCGTTCGCCTCGACGATGGCGGCGCTGGAGTTGGTGGTCCCGAGGTCGATGCCGATGATCGGCGCGCGTTTTTTCATGATCCCCTCGATTCTATCCGACGATGGCCCCGCGTAAAGAAGTGTTGGGAACGAAGCGCCTGGCGGTTAGCTGATTCTACAGGCCATCGGCTCGGGCCTCGACAGACGAACCGGGAATGAGGGGCGCCGGCAGGCGGGTTGCCGGCAGAGACCGTCTTTCGACCAAAGGAGCCTCCTTGGACGCTCGCCGCTACCTGGAAACCGTCGGATCCGAAGTGAAGGGGATCTTCATCGAGAATCGGATGATCCTCTCCTTCGAGGAGTGGGTCGACGCCTTCTTCCAGGAACCCGACAGGCACGCGCGCTCGTCGGCCCAATACCTTCTGGCCGCCCTCGACCACTTCGGCAGCGAGATGATCGACACGCCCGAAGGGAAGGTGCGCCGCTTCGCCCTCTTCGATCGCCCCTTCGACGCAGGGGTCGGTCGGGTCGCCGGGCAGGAGGAGGCCCAGGGCGCCATCTACCGGATCCTGGCCAACTTCGTCAGGGCCCGTCGCGCCAACAAGCTCGTGCTCCTCCACGGCCCCAACGGCTCCTCCAAGAGCTCCATCGTGGACGCCTTGGGCCGGGGCCTCGAGGTATACAGCCGCAAGGCGGAGGGCGTGCTCTACAAGATCAACTGGGTCTTCCCCTCCGAGAAGATCGCCAAGAGCTCCATCGGCTTCGGCGAGAAGATCGGGCCCCACGGCGAGCTGGCCACCTTCGCCCACCTGGACTCGGAGTCGCTGGACGCGAGGATCCCCTGCGAGCTCAAGGATCATCCGCTCTTCCTGGTTCCACACCGCGAGCGCCGCAAGCTGGTCGCCGACGCGCTGGGCCGCAGAGGCAAGTCGGACTTCGTGGTCTCCGAGTACATCGAGGACGGCGAGCTCTGCCATAAATGCAGGCAGATCTACTCGGGGCTCCTCGCCGCCTACAACGGGGACTTCCTCAAGGTGCTGCGCCATGTACAGGTGGAGCGCTTCTACGTCTCGCAGCGCTATATGAGCGGCGCCGTCACCGTCGAACCCCAGCTCTCGGTGGACGCGGCCTACATGCAGCTCACCGCCGATCGATCGGCAGGGCAGCTCCCGCCTGCGCTCCAGAACCTCGACCTCTTCTCGCCCTACGGACCCCTGGTCTACGCGAACCGGGGGATGATCGAGTACTCCGATCTGCTCAAGCGCCAGCCCGAGACCTACAAATACCTGCTGGGGACCACCGAGAGCGGGGTGCTACCGCTGGAGCACTTCCTGCTGCACCTGGACCAGGTGATGATCGCCACCTCCAACGAGAAGCATCTGGCGGCCTTCAAGCAGATGCCGGACTTCGCTTCGTTCAAGGGGCGGATCGAGCTGGTGCGGGTGCCCTACCTGCGCCGCGCCAAGGTGGAGCAGGAGATCTACGACGCGCAGGTGACGCGGGCCGCGGTGGGCGGCAAGCACATCGCCCCCCATGCCACCCAGGTGGCGGCCCTCTGGGCTGTGCTCACCCGGCTGCGGAGGCCGGAGCCCGGCAACTACACCGGCGAGGAGCGCGATCTGATCGAGGATCTCTCCCCGCTGGAGAAGCTGCGCCTCTACGAGGAGGGGCGGGCGCCGGATCGACTCCCGGGGGCCAAGGCCCGAACGCTGCGCAAATCCGTCTCGGATCTCTACCATGAGACCGACAAGCTCCCTCGCTACGAGGGGATGTCCGGCGCGTCCGCCCGCGAGATCAAGACGGTGATCTTCAACGCGGCGCAGAGCGACAACCACGAATGCCTCACCCCGCTCGCCGTGTTGGAGGAGATCCGGGAGCTCTGCAGGGATAAGTCGGTCTACGAATTCCTCCAGGCGGAGGCCAGCGACGGCTATCAGGATCCGGAGGGCTTCGCCGATCTGGTGGAGGCAGTCTATCTGGACGACATCGACGAAGAGATCCGCGACTCGATGGGGCTGATCACCGAAAACAAATATCAGGAGCTCTTCGAGCGCTACCTCCTGAATGTCTCTCATTGGGTGAAGGGGGAGAAGATCACCGATCGAGTCACCGGCCGCTCGGATTTCCCCGAGGAGGAGCGGATGGGGGAGATCGAGCGGATCGTCAAGCCGGAGGACGAGGACCGCTCGCAGTTCCGTCGGGCGCTGATCTCGACGGTGGGGGCGTGGCGACTCGACCATCCCGGAGAGTCGGAGGTGGTCTACGCGAGGATCTTCCCCGACCTCTTCCGGCGGATGCGCGATCACTTCTTCGAGGAGCGAAAGCGCACGATCCGGCGGAACAAGGAGAACGTCCTCAAATACCTCTCCGTCGACGAGCGGGGGCAGCTCGAGCCCAAGGACGTGGAGGCCGTGGAGCGCACGCTGACGGAGATGCGCGATCGCTACGGCTACTGCGAGCATTGCTCCCGGGACGCGATCGCCTATCTGATGCAGCGCCGCTACGCGTGACGCAGGCGATCGCCTGCCCGCCTGCCGCTTCTCCGTCGCCCGAGGAAGAGGGACGATGGGCGCCCGGTTGCGATCGGGTTCGTGCGCCGGGGCAGGCCGGTCATCCATGGAGAGTTGCCGCATGAAGGGTCGTCTTCTCCCGACTATCGGGATCACATTGCTGGTCGCGGCAGGCTCCGTCGCCGCCTGGGGCGCCCAGGCCTCCGCCACACAGCGCAAGCCGGAGTCCGAGGGATCGCCCCCGGAGCGCCAGCCGCCCGCCCGCTCGCGCTCGCTCGCGATCAAGGAGGTCCTGCCGGCGAACGTGCGGATCTCGGTGACGGTGGACGGCACGCCGCTGCGCAGCGCCAGCGGCGTGGTCCTGGCCATCCGGGGGAGCGGCGACGAGAAGAAGGGCTACGTGATGACCAACGCCCATGTGGCGGCGCTCCCGGAGGGCAAGGACGCGACCGTCGAGGTGCTGGTCGATCGCAAGGGAGAGACCCGGCGTTTCCCCGGCAAGGTGATCGCCCTGGGGCAGGTCCCGGACTTCGATCTGGCGGTCATCGAGGTGCCCGGGCTGGAGGCCGGCGCGGCGTCCCTGGTGGCGGACGCGGACGTCGAGTTGGGCGACGACGTCATCGCCATCGGCGCGCCCTACGGAAAGGGCCTCTCGGTCTCCAGCGGGATCGTCAGCCAGCTCGGCCTGGACGATGCGGGGGCGGCGATGGAGTTCAAGACCGACGCGCCCATAGGCTACGGCACCTCCGGCGGCGGGATCTTCCGGGTCTCGGACGGGAAGTTGGTGGCCCTGGTGGAGGGCTATCGCACGGTGAAGGTCTCGTTCCCGGTGGCGGAGCAGAGCTATTCCTTCGACGTGCCGATGCCGGGCGAGACCTTCGCCGCGCCCGCCGCGAAGATCCGGACCTTCCTCCGCGCCCAGGATCTCGATTGGCTGGGCGGTCCCTCCAGCGTCGCCCGTCGCCCCTGAGCGAAGACCGCGTCCCCGGCCTGCCTCGCCGATGTCCCGGCTGACTCCAAGCGAAGAGATGCCGCCGTTCGTTGGAAGGCCCGTCGATCGAGGCTCGGCGGACCTGGCTCCTGCTCAAGGGGCCGCGCCACCTGGCGGGGTAGCAGGAGGCGTGGGTGCGGGCTCCGCCTGGATCGGAGCCGGCGGCTCGTTGATCGGCTCGACGGGCGTCTCGTCACGGGGGACCTCGATCCAATGTGCGAGCCTGCCGCGGTCCTCCTCGGAGAAGGAGGCGCGGACGGGGGTGCCCTCCACCAGCTCTGCCAAGGTCGCCGGTCCACCAGCGATGTAGATCGTGGTGTCACCCTCCGCGAGGAGGCGGATCTCGCCGCCAGGGCGCTCGACCACCACCACCCCTGTCGCCGGATCGACCGACTTCAGGATGCCCTCGACCTGGTGCAGCCCGAGAGGCGCGATGTCCACCACGGTGAGACGGCCCATGCCGTTGCTCCTCGGTGCCCGATCGGCGCCCCCGAGCGCGCAGCCTCCCACTCCCAGCAGCACCAGCGTCCATAGGATCCTCCTGCGCATCAGCCCCTCCTCCCCCGGATCGTCTCCCCGGGAAGATGGGGACGCGTTCGCGCCAGCCCCTCGGGTGCCAGCCGGGCGAGCCAGCGGGCAGGCCCTCGCCGCGTGCCGATCGATCGCAGTTGACGAGGCTGGCCGCTCAGGGGGATCGTCGCGGCAGCAATTTGCCGAAAGGATCGAGATGAAGCGCGAGCGAGCGAGCTGGGACGAGTACTTCATGGACCTGGCCCGGGTGGTCTCCAGCCGGGCCACCTGCGATCGCAAGCATGTCGGGGCGGTGCTGGTCCGCGACCGCACCGTGCTCTCCACCGGCTACAACGGGTCGATCCGCGGGCTGCCCCATTGTGACGACGAGGGGCATATGATGGAGAACGGCCATTGCGTTGCCACCGTCCACGCCGAAGCCAACGCCATCGTCCAGGCGGCCAAGAACGGCGTGGCCATCGACGGCGCGACCATCTACACCACCGCCTCCCCCTGTTGGCCCTGCTTCAAGCTGATCGCCAACGCGGGCTGTGCGCGGATCGTCTTCGGTGAGTTCTACCGGGACGAGAGGATCTTTCAATACGCCAACCGACTCTCGATCGAGTTGGTCCCCTTGGAGCTCCCCGCCAGCCCGGGATCCGCGACCGGCTCCTGACCGGCGCTCTTTCTCGAGGCGCTGGAGGGCCTGCGGCGCGGGCCTTTGATTCCCTTACGCCAGCTCGCTTGCCCCGCCTTCTTACGAGTTGCGCGCCTTGGCGGTGTGTAGTTTCGATCTGGAGGGTCCGCGAGGTTGCGGGAGAGGGGGCGATTCCAGCGTGGTTGAAACGGTCGTCGTCACCAGCCGGAACCGAAAGGAAGAGCTCTGCGCCTTGATGGCGGAGTTCTTCCGATTGGACGGCTGTAGAGATGTGCGGGCCGACGCACCCGGCTATGCGCCGCCCGAGAAGATCGTCGGATCGATCAAGGATCATCTGCCGTCGGTGACCTGCCGCCGCGGCGACGCGCGGCGGACGGCGGTGATCCTGGACACGATCCTCGTAGAGGGAGGCGCCGTGGATCTGGCCGACGTCGTGAGCCGGCTGCAGCTCTTCTCGTCGGCCGTCCAGGCCATCGAGGGAGAGCTGCATCTGGTGGTCCCGGAGCGGGTGGGGGGATGCGACGGCGACGAGCTCGCCCGTGCGCTGCTCAAGCGATTGGGCCTGAAGGCCAATCGGATCTGGTCACTCTAAAGCTGCAGGCCGTTCAGGCGCGGCTGCGCTCGTCGGGGTGGAGGCCGGCGTGGACGGTGGAGAGCAGGTGATCCAGATCGAAGGGCTTCTCCACCGCGGGCAATCCCAGCTCACCGGCGATCCGACGGAGATCGCGGCCCGCCGAGAGGAGGACGATCGGGACGTCGATCCCGCGGCGCCGGATCTCTTCGACGACCTCGCTGCCATGCATCCCGGGCATCATCAGATCGAGGAGCACCAGGCCGATCGGCCGCTCCTCGAGGATGCGGAGGGCCTCCTCGCCGTCCGGCGCGCCGACGGCATCGATCTCGTCCCCCAGGAGGATCTCGACGATCGCTTCGCGGATGTCTCCCTCGTCCTCGACGACGAGGACGGTGGAGGAGCGGGAGGTCGGAGCGAGAGCCGCGTTCATGGCGGGGCTTCTAACGCGATCGCTGACACTGCGTAAAGACCATCTGTCGAGAGTGTTTGGCGGTGGACGTGCTCGCGCGCGACGCGACGATAATTTTGCATATGCTCGCCTCCTCTCTCAGGGCAGGAGGTCCTCGCCTACGATGGCGCCGACGAGGCGCCGCCTGGCCTCCAGCCCTTCGATTCGCCGCTGGAGCTCCACTGCGTCCGGATCACCGTCCGACATCGCCTGCAGGGCCGCCCGCGCCTCCGCCAGAGCGGTGTCGGTGTGGATCACCCGGATCTGGGAGGCCAGCGCCGGATCGCGTTGCCGCGACAGCGCGTTGTTCTCGGTCCACAGCGCCTCGGCCCGCAGATCCGCGAGTTCGATGCGGACCTCGCCACCGGGATAGCGTTTGCGCACCGCGCGGAACCTCAGGAGCAGCCCGTCGCGGGTGTAGCCCATCTTGTCGGGGTGGACGCCGTGGCTGTAGGTGCGCGACTGGTTGGAGATGAAGTTGCCCAGCGAATAGGCCACCAGGGTGATCCTGCCGTCCTGGGCCTCGTAGACCTCGACGGGCTGGAGCACGTGGGGATGGTGGCCGAGGATCACGTCCACCCCGGCATCCAGGAGGCGATGGGCCTGGTCGACCTCCACCCGGCGTGGCGCTGTCTCATACTCGACGCCCCAATGGATCGAGAGGATCACCAGCTCGGCGCCACCCTCCCGGGCCTCACGGATCCGCCGGGTCACCACCGCCTCGTCCAGGAGGAAAGCGCAGGGGGCGTCCACGCCGGCGTTGAGGTTCTGGTTGAAGACCTTGGTGGCGGCGAGGAAGGCGACCCGGATGCCGTTCACATCCAGGATGCGGGAGTCCGAGGCCTCGTCGCAGCTCCGGCCCGCGCCGATGAAGGGGAGCCCCGCCGCCTCCAGCTCCCCCAGCGTCTCCACGAAGCCGGCGCGCCCCTGGTCATAGACGTGGTTGTTGGCGAAGGAGACCAGTCCGATCCCGGCAGATCGCAGCGCGGGGAGCAGGGCGGGAGGCGCGTCGAAGACGAAGGAGCGAGAGCCTCGATTCGTCGTGGGCGCGATGGGGGTCTCCAGGTTGGCGAAGGCGAGGTCGGCGCTCCGGAGCGCGTCCGCCACCCCTGCGAAGAGCGGATCGTAGCCTTCGTGATTCAGCGATCGACCTTCTGCGTCCCGCTCATCCCAGGCCTTGGCGGCGTCCTTGACCGCGCCATGCATGAGCAGATCGCCCACGGCGGCGAAGGACGCGCTGGCGAGCAGCTCGGCGGTGGGCGGGGGAGGCGCCGGAGACGGCGCCGCCCGTTCGTCCAACCGGCTGGGGGCGGCTTCGAGGGGCTGGGGCCCCGCGCCGTGGCCGGTGGCACAGGAGGCGAGGGGCGCCAGGAGCAGCAGGGCCAGGATGGGGCGGAGCATCGTCGCCCGCGACAGGGACAGCATCTGGCTGCCTATAACACCCGTCGCATCGTCGCGCGAATCGGCGGCGTCGGCGGTAGGATGGCGTCGACCGCCGGGCCACGCTCATCCGCTTGGCCCAAGTTGACACCTCCTGCTCGAGTCCCTACCTCTGGTCGCACACCCGAGCATGCCAGGAGCCACGTGGATGGGAGCCCTTGGGGAACCGATCATGGCCCGCGCCAGCGAGGACCGTTCGGACAGAGAACCGGCAGCGTCTGTCGAAGATCCGCTGGCCCTGCTGGCGGGCAGGGCGGAGCTGGTCTCCGCGCTCACCCACGGCCTCGCACATGAGTCCCGCAACGCGCTGAACGCGCTGGCGATCAACCTGGAGGTCCTGGCCGACAAGCTGCGCGAGCCCGAGGGCAACGAGGTCCCGTCGCATCTGGAGAAGAACCTGCAGGCGGCGCGGCTCCAGGTCCGCCGGCTGGACGAGGCGATCCGCCGCTTCGGGGAGTTCGCGACGGGCAAGCCCGAGTCGCGGGATTTGGCGGCGATGACCCGTACGGCTGGTGCCCTCTGCTCGTACCATCTCCGCCGCCTCGGCACCGGTCTCGAGATCGAGATGCCCGGCGGCTTGTGGGTGACGGGCGATGCTTCCCTGGTGCTCCAGCTCATGGTGGAGGCCGTACTCCTGGCCGCCGACGCGGTCCCCGGTGGCAGCGTGCTGCTGGAGACCACCAGTGAACGTCCGACGGTGACGTTGCGGATCTCGGTCGAGGGCGTTGGGGTAGTCTCGCCGCCCGCCGAAGACTCGGAGCTCCTCGAGCCGCTGCGGCCGATCGTCGAAGGGCTGGGCGGGGAGCTCCAGGCGATGGCCGGCGTCGGTAAGGGATGGGAGATAACCCTGCCTTTCGTCGACTTCGGCCGCCCCGGCCTGTCGGGCGGCTGATCGACCGAGGAGCGACGTGGCCAGCTCGCGCATCTTGATCACCGACGACGAAGCCGACAGCAGAGAGGCCCTCTCGGAGCTCCTGAGCCGCTGGGGACATCGGGTCGACGAGGCCCGGGACGGGAACGAGGCGCTGAGACGAGCCCTCGAACTCCACCCCGACGTGATCATCACGGACCTGGTGATGCCCCGGATGGACGGGCTCTGGCTGTTGCGCACTCTTCGTGAAGAGCTTCCTCATGTTCCGGTGATCCTCCTCACCGGGCGGGGCACCATCGACTCCGCGGTGGAGGCGATCCGGGAGGGGGCCTACGACTTCCTGGAGAAGCCCATCGACCGGCATCGGCTCCGGATCGTGATCGAGCGGGCCCTCGAGACGAAGGCGACGCTCCACCAGGTGGCCTCGCTGCGGCACCGCCTCGAGCAGGGGGAGGATCGGGGCTTCATCGGCCAGTCGGCGGCGATGCGCGCGGTCTTCTCCCTGATCGAGAAGGTCGCGCCCTCCAAGGCCTCGGTGGTGATCACGGGGGAGTCGGGGACGGGCAAGGAGATGGTGGCACGGGCGGTCCATCGGCTCTCGCCCCGGAGCGAGAAGCCCTTCGTCGCGATCAACTGCTCGGCGATCCCCGCCTCCTTGATGGAGTCGGAGATCTTCGGCCACGAGAAGGGGGCGTTCACCGGGGCGGAGCAGCGGCGGCTGGGCTGCTTCGAGTTGGCCGATGGCGGCACGATCTTTTTGGACGAGGTGGGCGAGCTCCCGGTGGAGCTCCAGGCCAAGTTCCTTCGCGTGATCGAGGAGGAGAAGCTTCGTCGCCTGGGGGGCAAGGGGGAGATCTCGGTGGACGTCCGCGTGATCTGCGCCACCAACCGCGATCTCAAGCAGCAGATCGGGGCGGGGCAGTTCCGGGAGGATCTCTACTTTCGCCTCAACGTCTTTCGCATCCATCTCCCGCCGCTCAAGGATCGCCTCGAGGACATCCCGCTCCTGGCGCAGCACTTCGTGGAGCGCTTCGCCGCGGAGTCCGGCAAGAAGGTCCAGGGCCTGGCGCAGGGGACGTTGCAGGCGCTGCAGGCCTATGCTTGGCCTGGCAACATTCGTGAGCTGCGCAACACGATCGAGCGGGCGCTGATCATGTGTGACGGCGAGCTGATCGCGCGAGACGACCTCCCCGTCGAGATGTCCGGCATCGCCGCGGAGGGGGTGATGGTCAAGCTCGCCCTGGGGATGCCGCTGAAGGAGGTGGAAAAAGAGTACATCCTCGGATCCTTGCGGCGAAACGGCGGAAACAAGACCCGCACCGCGGAGGTCCTCGGTATCAGCGAGAAGACGCTGTATAACAAACTCAACCGCTATGCCGCCGACGCGATGGAGCGCCAGGCGCTGCCGGGAGACATCGATCCAGCCGAGCGGCCAGGGCCTCGGGATCGAGAGGCTTGGTGATCATCGCGTCGGCCCGGCTGCCCCTCCAACGTGCCCTCGCCAGGGAGCCGGGGAGGGCGGTGGTCAGGAGGATGGGGACGTCGGAGCTGCGCTTGAGGGAGCGGCAGATCGCGGCGCCGTCGAGCCAGGGCAGGGCTACGTCCAGAACGATAGCCGCCGGCCTCTCGCGGGCCGCCGCCGCCGCCGCGTCGATCCCGTTGGAGAAGGTGCGGAAGGCCAGGGATCTCGCGTCCAGGCTGGCGCCGATCATCGCTGCCTGCTCGGGATCGTCGTCCACGACGTAGACGAGCCGGCTGCTGGGGAGCGGGGCGGGGCGACGGCCCTGGAGCCAGGCGGCGACCCGCGAGGCGCAGGCGGCCCAGAGCAAGACAAAGAACGCTCGGAGGCGCTGGAAGCGAGCTCGCGTGGCGATCGTCGTCACCGAAGGCGCCCCGCTGTTTCCCTCGGTGTACGACTCGATGTTCGCCTCGGTGCTCGCCCAAGTGAAGGTAGCGGATGATGTAGCGGTGGGCGTGGCGAGCGGCGTGGAGGTGGGCGCCGCCGCCTCTCGGACGAGCGCTGCGACCAGGGACCCGCGGGCGATCGCTCGCTCGGCGGCCTGGATGCCGAAGCGCCGGATGGCGCGGCGCCGCGCGAGCTGGGCTCGGGCCTGACGTCCGAGGCGACTCGCCTCATCCTGGGAGCGTGCCAGGAGGGAGCCCGCCCCGCAGTCGACGAAGGAGGCCGCGAAGGTCTGGGCCTTGGACGCGAGATCAGCGAGGTTCGCCGCGATGGGCGGGCCACCGAGGGCGCTGCCGAGGGTCGGGAGCTTCGGCTTCGACCGCCCCGCTGGCAGGAAGATCCGCTCCATGCCCCGAAGCTCGAAGCCGCCGGGGAGACTGCCGTCGGAAGCGGCGGCGAGGAGGGCCCTGGCCAGGTCGCTCGCCTCCACGTCGCGGCCGGGCGCGATGGCGCGGGCGCGCCGGCCCATGGGGACGATCCAGAGATCGGGTCTCCGCCCGGCACCGCCGATCCAGCTGAGGGTGCCGGCGAGGTGCGTCGCGAGGTCCGGATTTAACTCCAGCTCCGCGGCGCAGCCACGCCAGAGCGGCGGAGGGAGATGCCCCGCCACGCCCAGGACCACTGGGGCGCCGACCCCACACGCCAGAACGACCCAATCGGCGCGCTCGGACGCGCCACCCGCCCGGACGACCCAGCTTCCGTCTGCCGTCCGTCGGAGCTCGTCGACCGATCGGGCCACGGCGCGGGCTCCCCGGACCATGGCGGCAGCGCGGAGACCTCCCACCACCTCGCCCCGTGGCAGGGCAAGCATCGAAGTGGGCGCCTCGGTGGCGGCCCGGCCCACGTGACAGCGCAGCCTGGTGAGCGCCGCGCCACCGGTGGGGACGGGGAAGCCGATCGCATCGAGGCGTGGCAGGGCGTCGACGCCGACGAAGATCAGCCGCTGATCTCTGCCGCGGGTGGAGGCGCCGTAGAGCGAGACCGAGAGGGTGCGATGCGCGGCCTGGCCCGCGTCGAGGAGGGCGGTGGCGAGGAGCGATCCCGCTGGGCCCGCTCCCACGATGGCGATGCGGGATCCCCCGATGACGACCGAGCCCTCTCCATCGATCGGCAATCTTCCTCCCCCATCCCCGTCGAGACCGCTCGCTCCCGGCTCGATCGCTTATGGCCTTTGCGCCGCCTCCCTCCCTGGGGCGTCCTGCCCCTCGACCCCGGCGACGCAGACCCGATCCCGCCCCGATCGCTTCGCTCGATAGAGCGCGCCGTCCGCCGCCCGCAGGAGCTCGTCGGGGGTGGAGCGGGCGACCCGATCGAAGGAGGCCACGCCGAACGAGCCGGAGATCGACGTATGGGCTTCGTCGATGCGGATCTTTCGCATCGAGCGCCGCAGCCTCTCGGCGAGGCGTCGCGCCTGATCCGCGGTGGCGTGGGGGAGGAGCAGCACGAACTCGTCGCCGCCGTAGCGCGCGGCGAAGTCGCTCTCCCGGAGTTGCTCGAGGATCGCCTGCCCCATCGCGACGATCGCCAGGTTTCCGGCGGCGTGACCGAGCCGATCGTTGAGGGCCTTCAGGTTGTCCATGTCCACCATCATCGTGCTCAACGGGTGGTGGTAGCGATCGGCCCGCTTGCACTCCTCCTCCAGCCGGGCCAGCAGCGCGCGAAAGTTCGGCAGGCCCGTCAGGGCGTCGGTCTCCGCCATGGCCCGCAGATGCTTCCCCTGGCGGAAGGCTCGCAGGGCCTTGTCGACCCGGGCCAGGAGCTCCGGACCGGAGTAGGGCTTCACCACGAAGTCCACCGCGCCGAGCTCCAGGCCATGGACCCTGGTGCGATCGTCCGCCTTGGCCGAGAGGAAGAGCACGGGGATCGACGAGGTCCGTGGATCGGCCTGCAGCTCACATAGGGCGTCAAAGCCACTCATACCAGGAAGGAAGAGGTCCATGAGGATCGCGTCGGGGACGTCTCGCCTAGCCAGGGCGATCGCCTCCTCCGCGTTGGGCGCGCTGCAGGTCAGATGGGCCTCATCCAGGAGATCGCAGAGGAGCGAGCGGGCGTCGGGATCGTCCTCCACTACGAGGATGCGGGTGCGCTCCGGAGCCGGAGAGGGCAGGAGGCCAGCCTGGGCCCGCGCTCGCTCCGGGCCCGAACGCACGAGGCGACGCAGCCGGATCGCGAGCTCGGAGGGATCGAGACCCACCGCCAGATCGTCGGCGCCTGCGTGCAAGGCCGCCTCGAGGGAGGCGAGGTCCGCGCGGTCGGCCACCGCCAGCACGGGGCCCATCGAGGAGACCAGGTGGACCGTCCGTTCCGCAGCCTCGCCATCACAGCCGGCCAGATCGACGATCACGGCGCTGGCGTCGACGAGGGGGTCCGTCGCCTCGTAGGCGATCGTGGGCCAGCCGGTCGTCGCGACGGCCTCGAGGAGGGCGCTCCGCCGAGCCTCATCGTCAGCCACCACGACGATCCGAATGTCCACGATGCGCCCTCAGCTCGTCACGCGGTCAAAGAGGAGACCATGGAGAAGATAGGCACATCAGCCGACGATCATCCGGGGATTCCCCGAACGGGTCCAGAGAGTCAGCTCTCATCGGGGCCCCAGAAAACGTCGCGAGCGCCCCGGATGCGAGAGCGTCGAGCCGGAGGCGAGCAAGGGCAAGGGAGCCCTCTCGCGCGGAGCGCGAGTTGAAGGGATCGCGCCCGCATCGCGGGGGCGATCCTTCACCGGCTCAGAGCACCGACGCGGAGCGTACGTAGGGCCTGTGAGAAGATCTCCTCCGCGCGAGCCGGAGGAGATCTTCTCACGCGCGCTGCGCGCGAAGGGCCCTCTAGTGTTCGCTCGCCTTGGGCTCGCAGGTACGCGAGCATCGGAGCACAGGTCGAACGAAGCAGGCGGGGTGCGTAGCAGGTTTCTGGGGTCCCGATCAGCGGCGCTGCCAGATCACCCTTCGCCCTGTCGCCTCGGGGGGCGGCGGCTCGATGTGGAATTGGTAGAACTGCGGCGTGTACGCCTTCATCTTCATGCGCTTGTTGTTCTGCAGGGCGAGCAGGTTGGACTTGATCCGCTCGTCCTTCGGGTTCGCCTGGGCGGCGCGGCCCAGCACCTGCATCGCCTCCTCCCGCTCGCCGATCTTGGAGAGGCAGTAGGCGTAGAGGCTCCAGACGAGGCTGTCCTTCTTGCCCTGCTTCACCGCGGTCTCGAAGACCTTGCGCATCTCGTCGTAGCGGCGGTTGCGGTAGTGGTAGCAGGCGAGCATCGCCCGGAGGATCGCGTAGTTGCCGCCCAGCATCGTGCGGGTGAGCCAGCCCCAGCGGTTGCTCTGCTCCAGGTGGGGCTTCGCGGCCTCGAAGTCACCCTTGGCATATAGGAGCGTGCCCAGGTTGGTGTGCATCAGCGGACCCACCAGGAGCTGGCGCTTCTCCAGAACGAAGCCGCGCTTGAAGGTCTCGACGGCACGGTCGAACTTCTGCGCCTGCATCTCCTTCTGCGCCTGGGCGGAGATGGCGTTCACCTGCTTCATCGCCCGGCTGGTGAAGACGATGTAGGACGCCAGGAAGGCGATCAGGCCCGGGAGGATCGCGGCGAAGGGAGAGAAGATCGCGGTGAAGGTCGCGAAGACGCCGAGCGCGATCAGGATGGAGATGAGGAGGTTGATCATGGCTTTCCGAAAGGAGGGCTTCGGTGACGCACGGAAGCGGCCGGAGGGCGGCTTGCTCATACACAGCGGGGCAAGGTCCCGCAAGGGAAGGGCGGTCGTCCATGCAAATACCGTTGACGACGCCGCATCATGCCGCGATGCTGCGCGCGTTATGGCCTGCTGGCGGAACTGGTAGACGCACGCGACTCAAAATCGCGCGGGTAACTCCCATCCCGGTTCGATTCCGGGGCGGGCCACCAACGATTCATCCCCTCCTCGCCCCGTGCCCGAGAACGGCGGCAGTTCCGGAGAAATCGACGAGACGAGGCTGGGGCATTGGGGGCACCACCGCATCGCCGGATCTCGGCGCCCCCACCCTCTTCGCTCCCTCTCTCCGGACGCTCCGAGCGGCTGCTGCGCTATCAGGCTGGCGTGCCCTCATCGGTCGCAGCCCGCGCCAGCCGTGGTCAGGATTCATCCAGACCCGTGGGCGTTGAGGCCCAGCGGCAAAGGAGGCAGGGCTTGACCGCTATCGAGAGCGAGCTGCTGGAGCTGGCAGGGATCCGATCGGAGGAGGATCCGGTCGTCACGCTCTACCTGAACACCCGCTGGTCGGATCACCACCAGCGCGAACGCGTGCGCCTCTTCGTCCGACATCGGATGGCTCGCGCCCGCGCCCGGGCTCCTGCCGACTTCGGCGAGGCCTTCGAGCGCACCCTGCGGCGGGTCGAGGAGCACGTGGAGGGGTTGGTGCGCCAGGCCTTCGACGAGAGCGCCCACGGCGTGGCGATCTTCGCCTGTGAGGGCCTCGGCCTGTGGCGGACCTTCGAGCTCAAGCACGAGATCGAGAACGAGTTCGGCGTCGGTCCGACGCCGCAGCTCCTTCGGCTCGCCCGATTCGTCTTCGACTACCAGCCTGCGGTGGTGGCGGTGGTCGACGCCCGGGGCGCGTGGATCTTCGAGACCGCGCTGGGCGACGTAATCGCCGAGGCGCGGATCGAGCATCAGGTCCCCGCCCGGCAGTCAATGGGCGGCTGGTCGCAGTTTCGCTACCAGCGCCACGTCGACCAGCTCGTGGAGCGCAACCACGAGGAGGCGGCGAAGACCGTGACCTTCCTCCTCGAGAAAGATCCGAAGAGCCAGCTCATCCTGGTGGGGACGAGCCGGGAGGTGGCGGCCTTCGAGCGGGCGTTGCCCGCGTGGATCCGCCCGCGGATCCTGGCGAAGATGCCGGCGCCTGGGCCGCGGCGGGATCGCAAGGGAGAGATCCGTGAGCACGTCCTCGCCAGCGCCGTGGAGGAGGTCTTGGAGCACGAGCGGGCCCTGGAGAAGTCCGGCGCCCACGCGGTGGTCGGCGAAGCGTTGGCCGGCGGCCTCGCCGAGCTGGGACCAGAGGACGTGGTCCTCGCCGCCAATCAGGGGAGGGTCCACCGCCTGCTCCTGGAGGACGGCTTCGATCAGGCCGGCTGGCGCTGCACCAACTGCGACGCCTTCGGGATCAAGACCGCCAAGGCGTGCCGCTACTGCGGCGGCCCCACCGAGGTGGTCGCGCTGGGTGAGGAGCTTGCGCGGCGGGTGATCCAGGAGGGCGGCGAGGTGGAGGTCTACGAGCCGCAGCCCCTGCTCGATCATTACTTCGGCGTGGCCGCCGTCCTCCGCCATCGTGGCGCACGTGCGGAGATCGGCGCCGCCTCGGAGCCCCTCGCCTACTGACTTGGCCGCTCGAGGCCTGGCTCGATGGGAGGCGGCCCAGGGTTCCCGTGTCTCTGGGCGTAACCGAACGGAAAGTGCACGGAGCGTCAGGGAGCCGGCCTGCGCCGGAGATCGCTGTCGCCCTGAGCCGCCGGGCTCTTCCGCCGATCTTCGACGGGTTGGCCCATGGGCTGCCCCGGAGGAGGCGATAGGCGGCGGGCCGCTCGCTGGCTAGCTTCTCTTCGATCGAGAGGGGGAGGGGCAGGGCCGCATGGACGTGGTGGCGCAGCTATTGGACGCGAGCCGGCGTCGTACGCGCCTGGGCCGCCACCTTCGTCAGCTGCTGGTGGCGGGGTCCCAATGGTCGGTGGAGCCCGGGGCCCTGTATCGCCTGCTGGCCTCCGAGCGCACCGCCCGCCGGCAGCTCTCCGACGAGCTTTGGCGAGCCCTCTACTACCAGCCGATCTTCGCCTCACTCTGCCATCGGATTGACGGCCCGTTCCGGCTGGAGGTCTGTCCGGACTCCAAGGTGCCCGTGGTGGTGAACTGCAGGCTGGAGCTTGGCCGCGGCGTGAGGCTCTCCGCCCGCACCACCTTCTCAGGCGCGAGGAACGCCGTGGAGACCCCGCGGATCTCGTTGGGCGACTCCACCTACATCGGCCATCGCGTGGTCCTGCGGGCGGGTACCTCCTTGCGGCTCGGCAAGCGCTGCTACGTCTCCAGCAACGTCTTCCTCTCGGGAGATCCTGGCCATCCGACCGACGCCGAGCGCAGGCGGACGGAGGCGGCGCCGGTGGAGGAGCTCCGCCGCATCGACATCGGCGACGACGTGTGGATCGCCGAAGGCGCCGCGGTGGTGGGCGGCGTCACCATCGGCGACGGCTCCATCGTCGCCGCCAAATCCCTGGTACACCGCGACGTCCCCGCCCACTGCCTGGTGGCGGGCAGCCCGGCCCGGGTCGTCAAGCGGCTGGGGCCCGAGGCCAGGCTGCGCGCCGTCCCTCCCCCCAACGGGGACGCGGGGGTCGAGGGACGGTCGAGTTGACAGCCTGCTCCCGCCGCGGATAGACAATCGCGGATCCTCGAGAGGAGCGCCCCATGGCAGAGACCCCCGATTCCACCGAAGCCGAGGAGACGAAGCGCCAGATCACCTCGTTCCTCGCCCGGGCGGCCGAGGCCCTGGACGAGGTGAAGAACGTCGTCGTCCGATCCTCCCAGATCGGCAAGATCAAGATCGACTCGACCTTTGTGCGCCGCGATCGCGATCAGCTCGCCCGGGATCTGGGGCTGCGCCTGCTGGAGCTGGTGGCGCAGGGGACCCTGGAGCTGCCGGAGGAGCTGGTCCCTCTCGCCGCGAAGATCCGGGAGTACGAGAGCGAGCTGAAGGAGCAGGAGCGGGAGATCGCCGAGGTCGAGGCGGAGTCCCGGCCGGGAGAGGGCGAAAGCCCCCGTTGAAAAAATCTCCCACCTCGTCGGGAATGTGGTAGTAAGGCGGGGTTCGTCGGCAACGGCGATACAAAAAAGAATAACGATTCTGGGGCAGTAGCTCAGCTGGGAGAGCGCCGCAATGGCAT